>NZ_JBSFHC010000005.1:0-424283 GCF_053596835.1 Streptomyces sp. NPDC001606 | reverse complement strand
GAGGACTCCACCGCGGTGGTGAGCTGCGAGACGGCCGTTCCGCTCGCGGGCACCTCCAGCCGGATGGTCATCGAGTAGGAGACGCTGGGCGCCGTAGCCATGGACGGGTTACTCCTTCGGTGCTTCATATCGTGTCGTTGCCCGCGGCCCGCCGGCCGCCCGCCATCAGGCGGCGGTCCCCGCGACGTTCTCCGGGCGCAGCAGGTCGGCCAGCTTCTCGGCCGGCAACAGGCCCTTCTCCAGCACGAGTTCGGCGACGCCGCGGCCGGTGACGAGGGCCTCCTTGGCGATGTCGGTGGCGGCGGTGTAGCCGATGTGCGGGTTGAGGGCGGTGACCAGGCCGATGGAGTTCTCCACGGTCGCGCGCAGCCGCTCGGTGTTGGCGGTGATGCCGGACACGCACCGGTCGGCCAGGGTGTGGCAGGCGCGCTCGAGGTGGGTGAGGGACTCCGACAGGGAGTGCAGGATGATCGGCTCGAAGGCGTTCAGCTGGAGCTGGCCGGCCTCGGCGGCCATGGTGATGGCGACGTCGTTGCCGATCACCTCGAAGGCGACCTGGTTGACGACCTCGGGGATGACCGGGTTGACCTTGCCCGGCATGATCGAGGAGCCTGCCTGCACCGGCGGCAGGTTGATCTCGCCCAGACCGGCGCGCGGTCCGGAGGACAGCAGCCGAAGGTCGTTGCAGCTCTTGGAGAGCTTGACCGCGATCCGCTTGAGCACTCCGGACATCTGCACGAACGCCCCGCAGTCCTGGGTGGCCTCGACCAGGTTGGCCGCGGTGACCAGCGGCAGGCCGGTGATCGCCGCGAGGTGCCGGCGGGCGGCCTCGGTGTATCCGGCCGGGGCGTTCAGGCCGGTGCCGATGGCGGTGGCGCCCAGGTTGATCTCGTGGATCAGCTCGACCGCCTCGGCGAGCCGGCTGCGGTCCTCCTCGATCATCACCGCGAACGCGGAGAACTCCTGGCCCAGCGTCATCGGGACCGCGTCCTGGAGCTGGGTGCGGCCCATCTTGAGGACGTCCCGGAACTCCACGGCCTTGCCGGCGAAGGCGTCCTGGAGGACGGCCATCGCGCGGAGCAGCCCGCGCACCGCGAACACCGTGGCGATCTTCACTGCGGTCGGGTAGACGTCGTTGGTGGACTGGCTGAGGTTGACGTCCTCGTTGGGGTGCAGGTGCCGGTAGTCGCCCTTGGCGTGGCCGAGCAGTTCCAGCGCGCGGTTGGCGACGACCTCGTTGGCGTTCATGTTGGTCGACGTGCCGGCGCCGCCCTGGATGACGTCCACGACGAACTGCTCGTGCAGCTTCCCGGAGCGAATCTCGCGGCAGGCGGCGACGATCGCGGCCGCCTTCTCGGGGGCCAGCAGCCCCAGTTCCTCGTTGGCGAGCGCGGCGGCCTCCTTGACGGCGGCCAGGGCGTCGATGAGGTGCGGGTACGCCGAGATGGGGGTGCCGGTGATGGGGAAGTTCTCCGTGGCGCGCAGGGTGTGGATGCCCCAGTACGCGTCGGCGGGTACGTCCCGGTCGCCGAGCAGGTCGTGCTCGCTGCGGGTGCGGACAGTCATGGACACAACAAATCCTTGTGGGAATGCTCGGAAGCCGAGAACACCGGAAAGCCGCGCGGGACGCGGTGGCGCACCGTGGGGTGAGGCAGCGCCGGCCGGGGCCGCCGCGGTCACGGGAGACCACTCTGTACGACCGGGACTTTTAAATCCATCGGGGTTTTGCGGGATGCGCTGTGAAGCTCCGCTTCACAGCGAGGGCGGGCGCCTGGTGTACTTCTCCTGTGATTGATCCGCGCAGACTCCGGGTGCTGCGGGCGCTGGCCGAACACGGCACCGTCACCGCCGCGGCCGAGGCCCTCTACATGTCCCCGTCGGCGGCTTCGCAGCAGCTGGCCGCCCTGGAGTCGGAGGTCGGGCACATGCTCCTGGAGCGGCGGGGCCGGACGGTCCGGCTGACCCCCACGGGCGTGGTGCTGGCCACGCACGCCGGCCGCATCGCCGCACAGCTGGAGCAGGCGGAGGCCGACATGGCCGCCTGCTCGACCGGCCTGGCCGGCGAGGTGGCCATCGCCGCGTTCGCGAGTGCGATCACCGAGGTGGTGGCGCCGTCGATGGCCCGGCTGCGGGACCGCGCCCCGCAGGTGCGCATCCATGTGAAGGACGCCGAGGGGCACGCGAGCCGCCGGCTGCTCGTCGACGGCGCGGTGGACATCGCCCTCGCCGTGGAACACCGGGACCTCGTCGGCCAGAGCGGGGAGCAGCTGCTGCTCGAACCCCTCTACGCCGAGCCCTTCGACGTCGTACTGCCCTCGGGGCATCCGCAGGCGGCCGCACCCGAGCTGGCCCTGGCCGAGCTGAGCGAGGATCCGTGGGTCACGCCCTGGCCGGGCAACCCGGTGCACGACGTCGTGCTGCGGGCCTGCGAGGAGGCCGGATTCCATCCGCGATCCGAGTGCCTGGCCGACGACTCCCGGGCGGTGTGCGCCCTGGTGGCCGCCGGTGCCGGGGTGGCGCTGGTGCCCCGCTCCGCGCTGCACGGCATCACCTTCAAGGGCGCCGCCATCCGCCCGCTCAGCGGCGTCCGCCCGACCCGGCGGGTGTTCGCGGCCGTACGCAGCGGCAGCGAGGGCCATCCGCTGCTGCAAATGGTGCTGGACGCGCTCCGCGACCAGGCCGCCGCACTCGGCTCCTGACCCGCACCCCGCGTCTCAGCCGCCGGTCGCCGCGGCGTCCAGGAGCGGGCCCAGTTCGCGGGCCGCCGTGGTCAGTGGCCGGACGTCCGCCTCGGCCCGGGCCAGGATGAGGGCGCCCTCCAGGGTGCTGATCATCAGCGCGGCCAGCGCGTCCGCCCGGCCGGCCGGAACGCCCATACCGGCGAGCGCCTCGGCCAACGGAGTCCGCCAGGCCGCGAACGCGGCGGCCACCGCCTCACGGGCCGACCCGTCGGACGCCGCGCACTCGACCACGGCGGCGGCCAGCGGGCAGCACGCGACGAAGCCGTCGGCCGTGTACTCGTCGGTCCACTGGTCGGCCATCGCCGCGAACAGCGCGCTCGGGGTCGGCTCCGCGAGCCCTTCGAGAAGGCGCCCGATCCGCTGGCCGGCGTACCGCCCGGCGAAGCCGACGGCCTCGTTGACGAGCTGCTGCTTGCCGCCCGGGAAGTAGTGCTGGAGGGAGCCGCGCGGGGCGGCGGCGTGCGCCGCGACCTCGCGCATCCCGGTGGCGGCGACGCCGTCGCGCCGGATGAGCTGGGCCGCGCTGGAGACCATCCGCTCCCGCGGTCCCCGTCGCGTCTCCCCCATGGCCGACCTCCGCTTTCTCGCCGCCTCCACTCTAAGGGCGCAGCGGAACGCCATAGACGCGTTCCACGCGCAGCCGTACCACCAGCCGGCGGTCGCGGACCATCGCGGCCCGGAAGTCGTCCCAGTCGGGGTGTTCGCCCTGGACGTCCCGGTAGAGGCGGACCAGTTCCTCGACGGTGTCGTCGTGCGGGTCGCGGGCGACCGGGGTCAGCTCGGCCGTGCCCTCGGCGACGGTGTACGCCCAGCGGTCGGCGCTGGTGACGTGGTAGGAGGCGCGGGGGTCGCGGCGCAGGTTGCGGGTCTTGGCGCGGTCGTCGGTGACGGAGATCCGGATGGTCCGCTCGTCGGGGTCGTAGGCGTGGCTGACGTTGGACAGCTGGGGCCGGCCGTCGCGTTTGAGGGTCACCAGGATGCCGGCGTGTCCGGCGGAGAGGAGCGGGAGAAGGGCGTCCTGCGAGGTGTCCTGAGTCATAACGGCGTCAACGGCGCCGCGCCGCCCGCGCATTCCCCGCACCTCGTCCGAGTAGACAGTGTCTACTAATGCTGGTAGACACTGTCTACGCATGAGGACGACACAGGGCTGCGGGCCCGGCTGATCGACGCCGGGGTGGAGTTACTGGCCACCGAGGGCGCGCAGGCGCTGACCCATCACCCGGCGCGCGGGGGTCTCGCCTAGCGCTCGGCGTGCTGGTGCTCGCGGGGGTGGCGGTGGCCGGGGTGGCGGGCGGTTTGCAGCAGACGGCGCTCAATGCCGGGCCGGCCGTGGGGGTGGCCACGGCGACCGCGCTGACCGGCGCGGGCAGCGGGACGGCGCTGGGGGTGCTGGCGGCCGTGGCCGCGCTCGGGGTGCCGCTGGCGGGCCGCGACGGCGTCGTGTCGATCACACACACCGCTGATGAGCGGGCCTTGGACGGGGTTCCTGCGCGACGATGAGCACCGTGTGCGTTCCGCCGGTCACGCCGGGGCGCAGCGCGGACGACGTGAGCGGAGGAGAGCGATGGCACAGCTGCGGCAGGAAGTCGACCCGGGTGAGGCGGGGCTGGACCCGCAGGCGCTGGACCGCCTGGACCAGCACCTGGCCCGCCACGTCGACGAGGGGCGGCTGCCCGGCTATCTGCTGGCCCTGGCCCGCGGCGGCCGGGTCGCCCACCTCACCACGTACGGGAAGCGCGATGTCGCGGCGGGGCTGCCGGTGCGGGCGGACACGCTGTGGCGGATCTACTCGATGACCAAGCCGGTCACCGCCGTGGCGGTGCTGCTGCTGGTGGAGGAGGGCAGACTCGGCCTGGACGACCCGCTGGAGAAGCATCTGCCCGCCTTCGCCGCCCCGCGGGTGTACGACGGCGGGGAGGGCGCGGGGATGCGCACCCGGCCGGCCGCCGGCCCGATCCTGATCCGGCATCTGCTCACCCACACCGCGGGCCTGACCTTCGGCTTCTACCACAAGCACCCGGTGGACGCCCTGTACCGGGAGTCGGGGCTGGAGTACTCGGTGCCGCCGGGCGCGGACCTCGCCGAGACCGTCGAGGTGTACGCGCGGATGCCGTTGCAGTTCGACCCGGGGACGCAGTGGAACTACTCGGTGGCCTCCAATGTGCTGGGCCGGGTGATCGAGGTGGTCGCCGGGCAGCCGCTGGACGTGTTCTTCGCCGAGCGGATCCTCGGCCCGCTCGGCATGACCGACACCGGCTTCCACATCGTGCCGGAACAGGCGGACAGGCTGGCCGAGTTGTACCGGGAGACCGACGAGGGCGGGATCACCCCGGTGGCGGGGCTGCCGGTGCACGGCCGGCCGCGGTTCCTGTCCGGCAGCGGCGGTCTGGTCTCCTCGGCGTACGACTTCCACCGGTTCATGGAGATGCTGCGCCGGGGCGGCGAACTGGACGGTGTGCGGCTGCTGTCCGCGGACACGCTCGCCCTCATGACGAGCAACCGGCTGCCCGGCAACGCCGTCCTGCGCGAGTTCGGCGCCCCCACGCACCGGGAACCCGGCAACGACGGGCTCGGCTTCGGCTTCAACGTCTCCGTCGTGACCGACCCGGCCCGCACCCTGGCCCCGTCCAGTGCCGGCACCTACGGCTGGACCGGCGCGGCCACCACCGCGTTCTGGGTCGCGCCCCGCCAGGATCTCACCGTGCAGTTCATGACCCAGCTGCGGCCGAAGGGCCTCAAGGTCTTCCCGGAGCTGCGGCGGCTGGTGCACGCGGCGGTACGGGGCTGAGCCCGGCCGGCCGTCAGACCACGTTGGTCTCCGGGCGTGCGGCGCCGGCCGCGAACCGGTCGGCGCTCAGCGGGCGGACGTCCAGGAACGGGGTGCGGCCCAGGTAGAGGTCGCGGACCAGCTCGCCCACGGCCGGGCCCTGGAGGAAGCCATGGCCGGAGAAGCCGGTGGCGTACAGGAAGCGGGAGACCGAACCCGCCTCGCCGATCAGGGCGTTGTGGTCGGGCGTCACCTCGTACAGGCCCGCCCAGCCGCCGGTGCGGCGCAGCTCCAGCAGGGCGGGGGCGCGCTGCTCCATCGCCGCGCACAGCCCGGGGATCCAGCGGTCGTGGGTGCCGGTGGCGAAGCCCGGTGTCTCGTCCGGGTCGGACATGCCGAGCAGCAGGCCCGGGCCCTCCCGGTGGAAGTAGAGGCTGGTGGTGAAGTCGATGGTCATCGGCAGCGTCGGCGGCAGGTCCCGCACCGGCTCGGTGACGGCGATCTGCCGGCGCAGCGGCCGTACCGGCAGCTCGACCCCCACCAGTGCGCCGAGCGCCCGCGACCAGGCGCCGGCGGCGCAGATCACCGTGCCGGTCTCGATGCGGCCGCGGGTGGTGGCGACGGCGGTGATCGTGGTGCCGCGCAGTTCGATGCCGGTGACCTCGGTGCGGCGCAGGATGCGGGCGCCGCGGGCGCGGGCGGCGGTGGCGTACCCGCGGACGACGGCCTCCGGGGTGCAGTGGCCGTCGTCGGGTGAGTAGGCGGCGGCGAGCAGCCCGTCGGTGCGGATCAGCGGGGACAGCCGGCGGGCCTCCTCGGGGGTGATCAGCCGGCTCGGCACCCCGAGGGAGTTCTGCAACCGCACGCCCGCCTCGAACGACGCCACCTGTTCGGGGGTGGACAGCAGGAAGAGATAGCCGACCCGGTGCAGTCCGATGTCGTGCCCGGTCTCCCGCTCGAACCGGGCGAAGGCGGCCAGGCTGCGGGCGCCGAGCCGGATGTTCAGCTCGTCGGAGAACTGCGCCCGCACCCCGCCCGCGGCCTTGGAGGTGGAGCCGGCCGCGAGGTCGTCCCGCTCCACGAGGACGACGTCCGGCACTCCGGCGCGGGCGAGGTGGTAGGCGATGCTCGTGCCCATCACCCCGCCGCCGACGATGACCACCCGGGCTCTGGGCTTCACGCCGCCTCCTTCACCGCGCGGATCGCTGTCGCCCAGGGATCCTGTCCCGCCGGCCGCGCCCCGAACCGGCGCACCGGGTCAGGAACCGTGGCCGACCGCGTCCAGGTGCGGCAGATGGTGGTCCATCCGCTCCCGCTTGGTCCGCAGATAGGTGATGTTGCTCTCGCACGGCTCGATCAGCAGCGGCACCTGCTCGGCGACCTGGACGCCGTGCCGGACCAACGCCTCCCGCTTGCGCGGGTTGTTGGACATCAGCCGCACCGAGCGCACCCCGAGGTCGTGCAGGATCTGTGCCGCCACGCCGTAGTCGCGGGCGTCGACGGGCAGGCCGAGGGCGAGGTTCGCCTCCACCGTGTCCAGGCCCTCCGCCTGGAGCGCCATGGCGCGCAGCTTGGCCAGCAGTCCGATACCGCGGCCCTCGTGGCCCCGCAGGTAGACGACGACGCCGCTGCCCTCGGCCACCACCGCGCGCAGCGCCGCCTCCAGCTGGTCCCCGCACTCGCAGTGCCGGGAGCCGAACGCGTCCCCGGTCAGGCACTCCGAGTGCAGCCGGGTCAGGACGTTCTCGGTGCCGATCTCGCCGTACACGAGGGCGACTTGTTCGTCGCCGCGGTCGTGGTCCAGGTAGCCGATCGCCTGGAATTTCCCGTACGCCGTGGGCAGGGGCGCATTCACGACGCGTTCCGCTCCGGAACGCCGCGGGGACTTCGTGTTGAGGACGCCGAGGGTGACACCGGTGTTTTCTGTCATGATCTGATTCCTAAGCAGAGACGAAAGGCCGTGAAGAAGATGAGTGGTTCGGGCGCGCGGGCGGCAGACGGGGCGGCGTACGGGGTGCTGCCGTCGGACACCACCGAGGACGTACGGGCGCGGGGGGCGGGCGGCTCAGCACAGGTCGCCGTCCTTCCCGTCGGCGCTTACGAACAGCACGGCCCCTACCTTCCGCTGGCGACGGACACGCTGGTCGCGTGTGCCGTGGCGCGGGAGATCGCGGCCGCGTACCCGGTGCACCTCCTTCCTCCGGTGACCGTCGGCTGCTCGCACGAGCACGCCGGCTGGCCGGGAACGGTCAGCATCTCGGCGGTGACCCTGCACGCGGTGGTGCGGGACATCGCGGACTCGCTGCGCCGCTCGGGCGTCGAGGCGCTCGTCGTGGTCAACGGGCACGGCGGGAACTACGTGCTCGGCAACGTCGTCCAGGAGGCCTCCGCGCGGGGCGAGAAGGCGGCGCTGTTCCCGGCGGCGGAGGACTGGGAGACGGCACGGGAGCGGGCCGGGGTGGTCACCTCGCTGCTCACCGACATGCATGCCGGGGAAATCGAGACGTCCATTCTGCTGCACGCTCATCCCGAATTCGTCCGTCCTGGTTACGAGTCCGCCGATTTCACCGCCGACGACCGGCGTCATCTGCTCACCGTGGGAATGTCCGGCTATACCGCGTCGGGTGTCATCGGCCGTCCTTCGCTGGGGTCCGCGGAAAAGGGGAAGGAACTGCTGGCGAGCCTCGCCGAATCGTTCGCGCCGTATTTCGCATTGCTCACCGCGCCGTCGGCCGCCGGCTCGGACGGGGCGGTGGAATAGCGGCGCAGTCCGCCGTACCAGCGCGCGAGGAGGACACCGGCGCCGGGCAGGCTCGCCACCAGGCTGAGGACGCCGTAGACGACGGCCACGGCGACGCCGGTGCTCGCGCCGAGCCCGGCGGCGCCGAACGCCCAGGCGGTGACGCCCTCGCGGGGGCCGAACCCGCCGACGTTCAGCGGCAGGCCCATGGCGGCCAGGGCGAGGACGGCGAGCGGCATCAGCACCGCGACCGGAGCGGGACAGCCGGCGACCCGGGCGGCGACGACGAACACCGCCAGATGTCCGGCCAGGACGACCGCGGATGACAGGGCCACCCAGGGTCCGCCGGGCCGGGACAGCAGCCCCTGGCGGACCTCGCTCAGCGCGCTGCGCAGGGCTCCGCCGCGGCCGGGGGCGCGGTTCATCCGTACCGCGAGGGCGATGGCGAGGGCGCCTGCGGCGGCCAGGGCCAGCAGCGGGGCCAGGCCGCGGGCGGTGGCGCGGACCGGGGACGGCAGGGTCAGCAGTACCGTCGCGCCGACCACGGTGAGCGCGAGCTGTCCGGCGACCCGTTCCAGTACCACCGCCTTCACACCGCGCCGCAGGTCGCCGGCGCTCTGTCCGTGCCGTACCGCCCGGTGCACATCGCCCAGGATGCCGCCGGGCAGGGCCGCGTTCAGGAACAGCGCGCGGTAGTAGTCGGCCACGGCGGATCCCAGGGGCAGCCGGATGTCCAGGGCACGGGCGACCAGCTGCCAGCGCCAGGCGCTGCACACGGTGGTGAGCGCGCCGATGCCGAGGGCGGCCAGCACGGTGGCGAGGTCGATGCGGCGCAGGCCGTCGAGGAGCGGTCCGGTGCCGAGCCGCCACAGCAGCAGCGTGACGAGGGCCAGGCCGGCGGTGGTGCCGAGGTGCCGGCGCAGCGTACGGCTGTTCAGAGGCCGGCGGGTTGCGGCCGGTTCGGGGCGCCGCTCGCCGTGCGGTGCCGCTGCCACGGTGCGGTGGCTCGCCACCGCCGTCCGCGTGCTCATGGCGTGCCGTCCGTCGGGCGGGGCAGGGCCAGCAGGTCGCTGTGGTGGACCACGGCCCGCAGCTCGCCGGCCGCACACGCCGCCAGGCGCGCCTGGAGGTAACGTTCCGCCCGCTGCCGCAGCTCGGGGCGCTGCTCCACCGCCGCGCCCACCCAGCCGCGCAGCCACTGCTCGGTCAGCGCGGCGTGTTCGGGGCCGAGTCGCCAGGGGCTGGGCCGCAGATGGACCGTCGCGCCGCGTGCGGCGAACGCCTCGCAGGCCGCGGTCACCGCGTCCGGGCCGAGCATCCCGGTGCGCCGCTGGTGGGCGTTGAACGCCTCGGTGATCTCCGTGTCCAGCGGGTCGGCGGGGGTGAGTTCGACGCGTCCGACGACGGACAGGGTGAGCAGCGCCGGGCAGCCGGCCGCCGTACAGGCGTCGGCGAGGGTGTCCAGCTCGTCGCGGGTGAGGACGTCGAGCAGCGCGGAGGCGGTCACCAGCGAGGCACCGGCCAGCGCTTCCGGGGTGAGCCGGGCCACGTCGGCGAGCCGGGTCTCGACGGTGACCCGGCTGCCGTCGGCCGCCGCGGTCGGAGTGGCCACGGCCGCGAAGTGCAGCAGGTAGGGGTCGCGGTCGTGCAGGATCCAGTGCTGGGCGCCGGCGAGCCGGGGGGCGAGCCAGCGGCCCATCGAGCCGGTGCCGCAGCCCAGGTCGTGCACGGCCGCTCCGCCGCTCCCGCCGGGCCCGGCGGCCGGCCGGTCCCGGAGCAGGTCGAGCAGTTCCGGCGCCCGGGCGGCGGCGTCGGCCGGTTCGCGCAGCCGCAGCCACTCGGGGGCGTACCGCGGCGGCTCGTCGGGGGCGCTGTCCCGCAGTCGTACGGTCTCCCGCTCGCCGGTGCGGGGCACCGGCCCGGCGCCCGCGACGACCGGCAGCTCCAGAGGTACGACCTCGGTCTTCGGGGTGTTCATGCCGCCCTCCTCGGGCTGGTGGGGAGGTGGCCGAGCACTCCGGCCAGGCTGCGCGCGGTGGCGGCCCAGCCGCCGAGGGCCGAACGACGGCCGCGGGCGGCCTGCTTCAGCCGGCGGCGTACGTCGGGCTCGCCGAACCAGCCGCGCAGTTCCGCGGCGAGCGCGGCGGGGTCCGCCGGGGGGACGAGGATGCCGGGCACACCGCCGTCGGGGGCGCGGCCGACCGCCTCGGGCAGTCCGCCGACGTCGGTGGCGAGCACCGGGATGCCGCGGGCGAGCGCCTCGGTGACCGCCATGCCGTAGGTCTCGGCGTGCGAGGGGAGCACCATCAGGTCGGCTGCGGCGTAGTGGGCGTCGAGGTCGGCGCCGGCGCGCGGGCCGGTGAGGCGCAGCCGGCCGGCGAGGCCGTACCGGTCGATGAGGGTCCGCAGCCGGGCGACGTACTCGGGGTCGTGGCCGAGGCCGCCGACGCACTCACAGGTCCACGGCAGGTCCCGTACCGCCGCCAGCGCCTCGATCAGCAGGTGCTGGCCCTTGCGCGGGGTCACGGAGGCCACGCACAGCAGCCGGGAGACGCCGTCGGTGCCGGGGGCGACGGGGGCGATGTCGGCGCCGGGCGCGGCCAGGTGCACCCGGTCGGGGGCGAGCCCGTGGTGGGCGACGAGGCGGCGGACCGCCCAGTCGCTGGTGGCGACGACGGCGGGGACCGCGCGCAGCACGGCCCGCTCGCGGGTGTCGAGTTCGGCGGCGACAGCCGGGTCCAGGCCGGTCTCGTCGCCGAGCGGGAGGTGCACGAGGACCGCGAGGCGCAGGCGTTCGGCCGCGGGCACGACGAGCTCGGGGACGCCGCAGGCGACCAGCCCGTCGAGCAGCACGACCGAGTCGTCCGGCAGCTCCCGCAGGGTGCGGGCGAGCCGGTCGCGGGCGGCGCCGTCCGGGCGCGGCCAGCCGCCGGGGAGCGGGTGCCGGGTGACCTGCCAGCCGAAGCCGGGCAGGTCCAGGCAGACCCGGCGGTCGTAGACGTTGCCGCCGCTGGGGGCGGCCGGGTCGTCCACGCCGCCGGGCAGCACGAAGTGCACGGTGCGCAGGGACATCGGGATGATCCCGGGGTCCTGGGCGGCGGGGGGCCGCGCGTGCGGGCGGGGCGGTGCCGGCCGCCGTACGGTCAGGTCGGTCACAGGGCACGCTCGTAACTCGCCCAGGCGATGTGCGACTCGTGCAGGGTGACGGTGAGACCGGCGATGCCCCGGGCGCCCTCGCCGAGGGCGCCCTTGTGGACGCGTTCGGCGAGCCGGTCGGCGATGACCTTGGCGAGGAACTCGGTGGAGGTGTTGACCCCGGCGAACGCGGGCTCCTCGTCCAGGTTGCGGTAGTTCAACTCGGCGACGACCGCGCCCAGTTCCTTCGTGGCCAGGCCGATGTCGACCACGATGCCGTCCTCGTCCAGCTGGGCGCGGCGAAAGGTCGCGTCGACGAGGAACGTGGCGCCGTGCAGTCGCTGCGCGGGCCCGAACACCTCGCCGCGGAAGCTGTGGGCGATCATCAGGTGATCGCGGACGGTGATGCTGAACAACGGACGACCCTCCAGGTGCGGCGCGTCTGGTCCCCCTGCCCTTGCCCGCCGGGGGATGCCGTGTAGTACGGCTCTTCGCTTCCCCGTGTTCAGCCTCTCTCACCCTTTTTCCTCAGGTCAGGCGCTGCTCTTCGGCCCGGTCAGCCCGCTTGCGGATAGCGGATGCGGTGGCACAGGGCGGGGATCTCGCCGGCGGCCAGCCGCGGCAGCACCTCCGGGAGCTGTTCGAAGCCGCTCTCGCCGGTGATGAGCGCGTCCAGTGCCGGGTCGGCGAGCAGGTCGAGGGCGAGGGCCATCCGCTCGGCGTAGCCGCGGCCGGGCCGGGCGGCCGGGGAGACCGTGCCGACCTGGCTGCTGCGCACGGTGAGCCGGCGGGAGTGGAAGGCCTCGCCGAGCGGCAGGGCCACCCGCCGGTCGCCGTACCAGCTCAGTTCCACCACTGTGCCCTCGGGGGCGAGGAGTTGCAGGGCGCGGTCGAGGCCGGCCTCGGTGGCGCTGGCGTGGACGACGAGGTCGCAGTCGCCGAGGGCGTCGGCGGGGGTGGCGAAGTCGACGCCGAGCGCCGCGGCGGTCGCGGCGCGGGCCGGGTCGGCGTCGACGAGTTGCAGCCGTACGCCGGGGAAGCGGGCCAGCAGCGCGGCCACCGAGCAGCCCACCATGCCGCCGCCGACCACCGCGATCCGGTCGCCGATCAGGGGCGCGGCGTCCCACAGGGCGTTCACGGCGGTCTCCACGGTCCCGGCGAGCACGGCCCGTTCGGCGGGCACGGCGTCGGGTACGACGGTGACGGCGCTCGCGGGGACGACGTACCGGCTCTGGTGCGGGTACAGGCAGAAGACGGTACGGCCGAGCAGCGCGGCCGGGCCCTCCTCGACCACGCCGACGCTGAGATAGCCGTACTTCACCGGGCCGGGGAAGTCGCCCTCCTGGAACGGGGCGCGCATCGCCGCGTGCTGACTCTGCGGCACCTGGCCGCGGAAGACGAGCGTCTCGGTGCCGCGGCTGACACCGGAGTACAGGGTGCGGACCAGGACCTCGTCCGCGGCGGGCGCTTCGAGGGTGAGGTCGCGCAGCTCGCCGTGGCCCGGCGAGCGGAGCCAGAAGGCGCGGGCCGTACGGTTCACCGGCGTTCTCCGCAACGGTTCATCGGTGTCTCCTGAACGATCGGGAAGTGGTTCACGTACCGAGAAGTGCACAGGCCGCGCACAGTACGCGGCGTTGATCGACTCTGTCACTCGGCCGGAGGGTGTGCGGTGGCCCTGAACAACACATATGACGCGAGGTCGCAGCAGGAGACCGCGGTGGGAGCGGGCGTCCAGATCCTGCTGCTGGCCCTGCTCGGCACGGCGATCGGCATGGGGCCGGCCGGCTGGCTGACGGGGCTGGCGTTCGCGTTCGCCACCTGGGCGGTGCTCTCCCGTGCGCTGCACCGGTCCCGGCTCAGCTCCTTCGGCGCCGCGAACCGGGTCACACTCGGCCGGGCCACGCTGGTCGGCGGGGTGACCGCGCTGGTCGCGGACTCCTTCGAGAGCGCACCGCCGGTGACGCTGCTGGTCGCCCTGACCGCCGTGGCCCTGCTGCTCGACGGCGTGGACGGCAAGGTGGCCCGGCGCACGGGCACCGCGACCGCGCTCGGCGCGCGCTTCGACATGGAGGTCGACGCGTTCCTGATCCTGGTGCTGAGCGTGTACGTCGCCATGCAGCTCGGCCCGTGGGTGCTGCTGATCGGCGGGATGCGGTACGCGTTCGTCGCCGCGGCCCGGGTGGCGCCCTGGCTGAACGCCCCGCTGCCGCCGTCCTTCGCCCGCAAGACCGTCGCGGCCGTCCAGGGTGTCTGCCTGCTGCTGGCGGGCGCGGAGCTGCTGCCGCGGGCGGTGAACCTCACGGTCGTACTGCTGGCGCTGGGCTCGTTGGTGTGGTCCTTCGGCCGGGATGTGCGCTGGCTGTGGCGGACCTCCCGGGCAGCGGTCCGAGCGTCGGCCCCGGAGCCGCGCCTGGAGCCGCTGGTGCCGGCGGCGCGTTGAGTCCTACGGCGACGGCCGGGCCCGTTCCCTCCTGCGAGGGGACGGGCCCGGCCGCCTGCTACCGTCCGGCAGCCGGTGTCACGGCCGCGCGGACCGGGTCCGTACGATCGCGAAGACCGCGCCGGCGAGGCCCAGCACACCGGCGATCAGACCGGCGATGCCCAGCCCGCGGGCGGTGGAGTCACTGCTGCCGGACGCCGTGGCCCGGGCGGCAGCGGTCCTGGCGGGGGCGGGGGCGGCGCTCGGGTCACCGGCCGTCAGTTTCAGCACCGGCGCCGGGTTCTCCGGCTCGTCGCCGCCGGACGGCTGCTCGATCCAGCGGACGACCTTGCCGTCGGAGTAGGTTTGCAGCGTCTTGAAGACCAGCGTGTCGGTGTCGTCCGGGAGCTGGCCGAAGGCGACGTCGAAGTCCTCGTACTGGCCGGGGCCGATCCTGCCGCCCGTGAAGGTGATCGCGGAGGCGGCCTCGGTGATGGTGCCGTCGTCCGTCTTGACCGGCTTCTTGAGCTTGCTGGTGGTGACCTTGGCGGTCCAGCCGTCCTGCGGGTGCACCAGGACACCGAGGACGGGGTGGTCGGTGGGCAGGAACACCTGGACCTTGGTGGTGGCGGCGGTGTCCTCCTCGTTGGGCACGCGCAGGGTGAGCAGCCCGTCGGTGGCTCCCTTGGCGTAGCTCTCGGGGTGCACGGTGACATGCGCGGCGGCGGCACCGGCGGCGCACAGGACCGCGCCGGCGGCCAGGGCGGTCACGGTGCCGGCCCGGCGGAGGGTGATACGGCTTGCGGACATGGGGGATCGATCTCCGTACGAGTGTCGGGTGAGGTGTCTGGTCAGACCGGGTACGGGATCGGGGCCGGCGGTCCGCGGCGGTGCACGGTGTGCCGCAGCCGGAGGCGGCGCACGGGCCCGGGACCGGTGAACGCGCGCGGCACGGGCCCGCGGGCGGCCGGCAGCGGGGCGTCCCGCCACCAGGCGACGAGGCCGGGAAGGAGCGTGCCGGCCCGGCGCAGCAGCGACCACAGCGCGGCCTCGCCCCGCCACAGCCACCAGGAGGCGGCCAGCGCGGCGAGCAGATGGGCGGCGGTGGCCGGGGCGACGGTGTGGGCGTGCGGGGCGGCCACGCCGTGGGCGTGCATGGCTGCCATGGGGGCGGCGCCCCTGCCCCGGTGGGCGGCGTCGAAGCCGAGGTGGAGCCCCGCCTGGGTGAGCAGCATGGCCGCACCGATGCCGGGCAGGGACCGCTCCCGTCCACCGAGCGTCCAGCCGAGCCCGAACACCGCGCCGAAGGCGGCCGCGTCGGCACCGAGCGGCGGCAGGTCGCCCATGGCGAGGCCGTGCCCGGCGGCAGCGAGCAGCACGCACACCGCGGCGAACACCACGGCGCGCAGGGCTCTCACCGCCGGCGACGCGCTCATGACGAGGCATCCTCCCACGGTCGCCTGATACGCAGGCCAGCCCCCGACCGTTCACCACGGCCGACCGAACGGCGGCGATCCGTGTTCCTCAGCACACCGCCACGCCCCGGCCGACTCACCCTGCCGCCGTCCGCGAGCGGCTACCCCAAACCCCGGCGCCACCGACACCGACACGGCTCACCGAGGTGGCCAACCGCCGCCTCGGCCAGGCCCGGCGGGCGACAGCGGAACGGCACCCGACCCGACCCGCACCGCTCCTGGCACCGGAACGCACCCCGCCGGCTCGCCAACAGCCACCCGCCAGAGCACGGGGGAGCCGGCGCCGACACGGACCGCCGGGTGGCCGACCGCCGCCCCAGGCCCGGCCGTCGGCAGCGGAGCGGCACCCGACAGGAAACGCCCCCGCCTACCGGACCGGCACCGGTCCCAGTGCTCGGGCGTAGCCCGCCGGCTCACCCGCCGACGTGACCGACCGCCACCTCGGGCCCGGCGGGCCACAGCGCAACGGCACCCGACACGAACCGCCGGACCAACCCGCCCACCGGACCGGCACCCGTCTTGGTGCCCGGGCGTAGCCCGCCGGCTCGCCCGGCGACGACCGCCCGCGGCCACCCGTCAGAGCCCACCAGCGCCAGCGCCGGCACCGACCGGCGGGTGGCCGGCCGCTGCCTCCAGCCCGGCCGGCGGCAGCGGAACGGCAGCCGGCAGGGAACCGCTCCCGCCTACCGGACCGGCGCCGGGGTGTAGCCCGCGGGGCGGGTGGTGAAGGTGCCTCGGCCCTGGGTGCGGCTGCGTAGGCGGGTGGCGTAGCCGAACAGCTCGGCCAGGGGGACGCGCGCCGTCAGGACGGCCGTACCGGCGCGGGTCGTGGAGCCGGTGACCCGGCCGCGGCGGGCGGCCAGGTCGCCGAGGACCCCGCCGACCGCGTCCTCCGGCACGCTGACGGTGACGTCCGCGACCGGTTCCAGCAGGACCGCCGCGCAGTCGCGCAGCGCCGCGCGGAGCCCGAGCCGGCCGGCGGTGCGGAAGGCCGTGTCGGAGGAGTCCTTCACATGGGTGGAGCCGTCGGTCAGGGTGACCCGCAGCCCGGTCACCGGGTGCCCGCCGAGGGGTCCCTCGGCGAGCGCGTCCCGGCATCCGGCCTCCACCGCGCGGATGTACTCCTGCGGCACCCGGCCGCCGACCACCGCCGACCGGAACGCGAACCCGGTGGCGCCGGCCTCCGGGCCGAGCGGCTCCACGTCGAGGACGACATGCGCGAACTGCCCTGCTCCGCCGTCCTGTTTGACGTGCCGGTACACGAACCCTCGCACCCCGCGCACGACGGTCTCGCGGAAGGCGACCCGCGGCCGGCCGACGACGGCGTCCGGGCCGCCGTCGCGGCGGATCTTCTCCACCGCGACCTCCAGATGGAGTTCCCCCCGGCCGGACAGCACGGTCTGCCCGGTCTCGGCATCGATGCGCACCACCAGCGAGGGGTCCTCCTCCGCCAGCCGCGCGAGCGCCGCCGTGAGCCGGCCGGTGTCGGTGCTGCGGCGTGCCTCGACCGCCACGGACACCACGGGCTCGGCGGCCGCCGGCGGTTCCAGCAGCAGCGGCGCGCCGGGGTCGCAGAGCGTGGCACCGGCCCGGGCCGTCTTCACCCCGGCGAGCGCGACGATGTCCCCGGCGACGGCCCGTTCGAGCCGGTCGTGCCGGTCGGCCATGACGCGCAGGATCCGCGCCACGCGCTCGGTGCGGCCGGTGCCCGGGTCCCACACGGTGTCCCCCTGTTCGATCGTGCCCGAGTAGACGCGCACATGGGCCAGGCGCCCGGTGGTGTGCGCGTTCACCTTGAACACCAGCCCCGCGAACGGCGCTCGCGGGTCGGCGGCCCGCCGCTGCTCGGTGCCCTGATGTTCACCGCGTACGGCGGGCACGTCCAGCGGGGAGGGCAGATAGTCCACGACCGCGTCCAGCAGCGGTTCGATGCCACGGTTGCGGTAGGCGGAGCCGCACAGGACGACCACGCCGTCGCCGCTGCGGGTGAGGTCGCGCAGGGCGGTGGTGAGGGTGGCGGCGGAGAGGGTCTCGCGGTCGCAGAACTCCTCCAGCGCGGCCGGGTGCCGTTCGGCGACCGCCTCCTCCAGCGCCCGGCGCCGTCGTACCGCCTCCTCCCGCAGTTCCTCGGGCACCGGACCGCGCACCGCCGTACCCTCGCCCGCGGGCCAGACCACGGAGCGCATCCGGACCAGGTCCACCACGCCGGTGAAGCCGTCCTCCGCGCCGATCGGCAGCTGGACGACGAGCGGGGCGGGGTGCAGCCGGTCGCGGATCGAGGCGACGGCCCGGTCGAGGTCGGCGCCCGCGCGATCCAGCTTGTTGACGAAGGCGATTCTCGGTACGCCGTGCCGCTCGGCCTGCCGCCACACCGACTCGCTCTGCGGCTCGACCCCGGCGACGGCGTCGAAGACGGCGATCGCCCCGTCCAGGACCCGCAGCGAGCGCTCGACCTCGTCGGCGAAGTCGACATGTCCGGGGGTGTCGATGAGGGTGATGCGGTGGCCGTCCCAGGCGCAGCTCACCGCGGCGGCGAAGATGGTGATGCCGCGGTCGCGTTCCTGCGGGTCGAAGTCGGTGACGGTGGTGCCGTCGTGCACCTCGCCCCGCTTGTGGGTGGTGCCCGTCGCGTACAGGATCCGCTCGGTGACGGTGGTCTTGCCGGCGTCGACGTGGGCGAGGATGCCGAGGTTGCGGACGGTGGCGAGGGTGCTGGTGTGCGTACGCACGGCGCGGTGCCTTTCGAAAGGGTGGTGCTGGAAAGGGGCAGCGCGATGTCCCGTGGGCCGGGTGGCGGACGGTGACGGTACGGCGAACGCCGTAAGGTCGCCGAAAGGTCGCCGGAAGGTCAGTGCGGCGGCACGGGAATCCGGTGCCGGCCGCGCAGCGGGCACCGGAGGGCCGAGGACACCAGGATCACCTCGGACCGCGAAGGGGGAACGACGACGACGGTACGGTCACGCACGTCCGGCTCCCCTCGGTCCTCGACTGGTCTGATGCGCGACGCCGGGGTGTGAACGGGCCGGCGGTGCGCGGTACTTCGCCGAGTCTAGGAAAAAGGAGCGGACGCCGCGTACCGGTTTTCCGTGCCGGGCGGCGTCCGCGGGGGTGTCGGAAGGCTCAGGCCCGGCGGGCGGAGCTGAGGATCATGTACGGGGCGAGGGCGGACGCGCTGACCCGCTCGGCCTCCGGGGCGGCCGGGGTATCCGTGACGGGCTCGGGGAAACCGGCCTTGGTGTACAGCTCGGTGTAGGCGGACAGCGGACGGTAGTAGCAGCCGGTGGTGACGGGGGTGCCGTCGAGCTGGCGCAGGACGGTGGGCACGGGGTCGCCCTCGGCGTAGGAGACGCCGGCGTCGCCGTACCGGAGGGTGGAGAACTCCTCCCCCACCGCGGCGGGGTTGAGGTCGGCGAGGACGTAGGGCGCGCCCGGGCGGAGCACGCGGTGGATCTCGGCGGTCAGTGCGGCGAGCCGGGCGGAGTCGGCGTCGGTGCAGTAGACCAGGCAGCACACGGCCGCGTCGATGCTGGCGTCCGGGATCCAGTCCAGGGAACGGCCGTCGAAGAGGCGGTAGTCGACGCGCGGGTGGGGGCGGTCGGCGCGGGCGATGTCCAGCATGTGCCTCGAGGGGTCGACGCCCTGCACCGACCAGTCGCCGGCCTGCGCCAGTTCGAGGGAGAGCGCGCCGGTGCCGCAGCCGATGTCCAGCACCGTGGCGCCGGGTCCCGGACAGGGGCCGACGCGGTCCAGCACGGTGGGGAAGATGAGCTGCCGGGCCAGGCGCATGTCGCGGTCGCGGTAGGCGGCTGCCGCGTCGGGGGTGTCCCAGACGAGCGGCTGCTGCGGGTCGGGAGCGGTCATGGTCCTGTCCTCCAGATGTGTCGGGCCGCTGCCGCGGCCATGGGCAGGGGCGGCGACGCGCTGGGGGCATGGCGGCTGGGCCTCGACACCGCCCGTGGGTGGCGGGGCGTCGCGCGGGGTCTCGGAGCGGGCAGGTGCGGGGCGCCGGGCGACCGGGGTCGGTGGACGGTGCGAGGTGGCCGGCGGGGCGCCTTCGGCATCGTAACGGATCTTCTGCGGCGGCACCCCGCCGTCGCGTCGGGCGGCGCGTCCTGTCAACTTCCTGCCAGCGGAAGGGGTTTGATGATCAGTCGTGTGTCAGCGACCGCACCGGTGTACCGGCGAGGAAGGCGGCGATGTCCTCCACCGCCTGCGTGTAGAAGGTGCGGTAGTTGCGCTCGGTGACGTATCCGAGGTGCGGGGTGGCGAGCACGTTGGGCAGGGAGCGCAGGGGGGCGTCGGCGGGCAGCGGCTCGGTGTCGAAGACGTCGAGACCGGCTCCGGCGATCCAGCCCTCGCGCAGGGCGCGCAGCAGGGCCTGCCGGTCGACGATGGCGGCGCGGGAGGTGTTGACGAGGTAGGCGTGCGGGCGCATGGCGCGCAGTTCCGGCTCGCCGATCAGGCCGCGGGTGCGGTCGGACAGCACGAGGTGGACGGAGACGAAGTCGCTGCGGCCCAGCAGGTCCTCCTTGCTGTCGGCGAGCCGGGCCCCGGCGTCGGCGGCGCGCTCGGCGGTGAGGTGTTCGCTCCAGGCGAGGACGTCCATGCCGAAGGCGGTGGCGACGCGGGCGACCCGGGAGCCGATCTTGCCGAGTCCGAGCAGGCCGAGGGTGCGGCCGTGCAGGTCCTGGCCGACGGTGGACTGCCAGGGGCCGCCCTCGCGCAGGGCCCGGTGTTCGGCGGTGAGGTGCCGGGCGAGGCCGAGGAGGAGCGCCCAGGTCAGCTCGACGGGCGGGGTGGGGCTGCTGGCGGTGCCGCAGACCGTCACTCCCTTGGCCGCGGCCGCGGCCAGGTCGATGGAGGCGTTGCGCATGCCCGTGGTCACCAGCAGGCGCAGCCGGGGCAGCCTGTCCAGCAGGTCCGCCTCGAAGGGGGTGCGTTCCCGCATGGCCACGACGATCTCGCAGTCGGCGAGCGCGGCGACGAGTTCGTCCCGGTCGGTGATGTGCTCGCGGAGCGTGCGCACCTCGACCCGGTCGGCGAGCGGACTCCAGTCGGCCAGGTTCAGGGCGGCACCCTGGTAGTCGTCCAGCACGGCACAGTGGATGGTCATGCGGGCATTCTGCCTGCCCTGCGATCACCCCCGGCCGCCCCGGGGGTCAGGTGAGCGGGCGGCCCAGGGTGAGGTTCCAGCGGTGGGCTCGGCCGGTGAACTCGACCGTGTGCAGGGGGCGTACGTCGATCCGCCAGAAGGCGGACTCGGGGGCTGCCAGCAGCCGGACGGTCGCGGCGCGTACGACGTCCGGTTCGACCACCGCGAGGGTCCGGCCGGTGAAGTCCGCGGCCCGGTCCAGCCAGGCGGCGACCCGTGCGCACAGCTCGTGCACCGACTCCCCGCCGTGCGGGGCGGACGCCGGGTCGGTCAGCCACCGGGCCACCGCGTCCGGTTCGGCGGCCGTCACCTCCTGAAGGGTCCGGCCGCGCCAGCGGCCCATGCCGGCACCGGCCAGTTCGGCGGTCTCGGTGGCGTTCAGGCCGAGTGCGGCCGCCGTGTGCCGGCAGCGCTCGGAGGGGGACACCAGGGCCCGCTCGGCGCGCGGAAGGCCGGCCGCCGCCGCGCGGGCACGGTCCGCCGCGGCCGGGTCGAGCGGTCCGGAGTCGTCGAAACGCGCCTCGCGCAGGTCCGCGTTCATGGCGGGTGAGATCAACACCACTCGGCTTGTCATGCGGGCGCTCTCCTCGTCGTACGGTCCTGCCGGCACAGGGAGTTCATGGAAGGCCGTGGCCCGCGGGGCGCACGTCCACGCTCATGATCACAGGCGGTCGGGAGGACATCGGCGCGGCCCGGGTTCGCTGAGCGATGCCGACGCACCTGCGAACCGCTCCGCCCGGATCAGTCGGCGGGCTCCGGGGCGGGCGTGGCCTCCTGCCACACCGTGTGGAAGGCCAGGCGCAGGCAGGTCGCGAGGGCCGGGTGCTCGATGAAGAGCGTGGTGGTGGTGCCGGCGCCGGCCACCGGGTCCGGCATGTCGCACAGCACCAGGGAGGCGTCGGCGATGACGAGCTTCAGCGGCAGGTCGGGGGCGAAGCGGGCCTCCTCCCCCGCGGCGGCGAAGCGGCTCACGTGCTCCCGCGTGCCGGGGTCGGTCAGCGCCTCGTCCAGGTAGATCGCCCGGACCGTGCCGCCCGCCCGGTGCAGCCGGCGGACCACCGCGATGCCCTCGGTGTTCTCGGCGGGGGCGACGAACGGCGGTTTGCAGAAGGTGAGCAGTTCGTGCCGGGCCTGCCGCTGGATGTCGGCGAAGCGTTCGGCGATCGCCTTCGGGTCGCGCAGGATCTCGATGTAGTCCAGCGGATCGGTGTGCGCCCGCCCCTGCGACCACAGGGGTTGCAGCAGGCCGGCGAGCCCCTGCGAGACCCGTTCCAGCCGCTCAACCGACTCCCGCTGAACGGTCATCAGCCGGGACAGCGCCAGCTCCGGTGTGACGGCCGAGTAGGTGGCCACACGCCCGGGGTGGGCGGTGGCCAGTTGTCTGCGTACCAGCGCGTCCAGTACGTCGTAGACGCGTTGGCGTGGCACGTCGGCCTCGCGTGCCACCTCGGCGGCGGTGTAGGTGCCGCGCCTGATAAGTGTGAGGTAGACCCGTGCCTCGTACCGGGGCAGGCCCAGCGACATCAGGTCGTTGACGGTGGTGTCCTCCAGCTCCATGGCTGCACAAGGTACCCGTCGGCGCGGTGGCGTCCAGGCCAAGGTTTTACCAACTGGCCCTGTTCTCACCGGCGAAGTGTCCATAGGCTCCTCATAGCCACCACTGACCGGGGTGGCAGCAAGCACCAAGCCCGAATCCGACTCCGCCCGGCCACCCCCAACGGAAAGCGGTTGTCATGCGCATGACACTGCGATCCGGCCGTCGGTGCGGAGTCACCCATCCCCCCACGGAGGGCAGTTCATTGCGTTCTCAGCGCAGAAGGAAGCCGATCCACCGCAGCGCGCCCGCGCTGCTGTCCGCGGCGGCCCTGATCACCGGCGGCCTCGCCGTCGCCGCCCAGTCGTCGGCCTTCGCGACCACGAGCACCGCGTCGACCACGACCGCCGCGGTCGCCACCGCGCACACCCACCGGCTCTGCTCCGAGCCGAGCAAGCCGGGCTACATGGCGTGCGAGGCGGTGGTGCGCACCGACCTGAAGGCCAACAGGACCCTCGGCCGCCACGACACCCCCAAGGGCTTCGGCCCGGCCGACCTCCAGTCCGCCTACCACCTGCCCAAGGACGGTGGCAAGGGCGCCACCGTCGCGATCGTCGACGCCAACGACGACCCGAACGCCGAGAAGGACCTCGCGGCCTACCGCTCCCAGTACGGCCTTCCGGAGTGCACGACGGGCAACGGCTGCTTCAAGAAGATCGACCAGGACGGCGGCACCAACTACCCAGCGCCGGACGCCGGTTGGGCCGGTGAGATATCGCTCGATGTGGACATGGTCAGCGCGGCCTGCCCGCAGTGCCACATCCTGCTCGTCGAGGCCAAGTCCGCCAACATGGAGGACCTCGGCGCGGCCGTGAACCAGGCGGTCAAGCAGGGCGCCAAGTACGTGTCCAACAGCTACGGCGGCAGCGAGGCGTCCGACGACGCCACCGCCGACGACTCGTACTTCAAGCACCCCGGTGTCGCCATCACGGTCAGCTCCGGCGACAGCGGCTACGGCGTCGAGTACCCGGCCGCGTCCCCGTACGTGACCGCCGTCGGCGGCACCTCGCTCAAGAAGGACAGCAGCACCCGCGGCTGGTCCGAGTCCGTCTGGGGCACCTCCGCCGGCGGTGACGGCGCGGGCTCCGGCTGCTCGAGTTACGAGGCGAAGCCGTCCTGGCAGAAGGACACCGGCTGCGGCAAGCGCAGCGTCGCCGATGTCGCGGCCGTGGCCGACCCGGCCACCGGTCTCGCCGTCTACGACACCTACCAGTCGGGCGGCTGGAACGTGTACGGCGGCACCTCCGCCTCCGCGCCGTTCATCGCCGGTGTCTACGCCCTCGCGGGCACCCCGGGTTCCGGTGACACGCCGGCCTCCTACCCCTACGCCCACCCGGACCAGCTGAACGACGTCGGTGACGGCGCCAACGGGTCCTGCGACTCCTACCTGTGCAAGGCAGGCAAGGGCTACGACGGCCCGACGGGTCTCGGCACCCCCAACGGTGTCGCCGCCTTCACCAAGTAACCCCTGACACCACCGTGTCCGCTGCGCCCCGCCGGCCGTCCGGCGGGGCGCAGTGCTGCGGCGGGTGCCTCAGCCGGTGATCCGGACGGGCAGTTCGGACAGGCCGCGCATGACGATGTTGGGCACCCGGGGCGGTGCCTCGGTCAGCAGCTCCATGTCCAGGGCGGTCAGGGCGGAGACCGCGGCCTGGGCGGTGAGCCGGGCCAGCGGCGCGCCGACGCAGAAGTGGATGCCCAGGCCGAAGCCGAGATTGCGGCCGGCCGGCCGGTCCAGCCTCAGCTCGTCGGGGTCCTCGTGGACCGCCGGGTCGTGGCTGGCCGCACCGATCAACAGCATGACCTGCTCGCCCGGCTGGACCGTCTGCCCGGCGATCTCGGCCTCGGCCAGGGCGACCCGGGAGATCATCTGCACGGGCGCGTCGAAGCGCAGCATCTCCTCCACCGCGCCCGGCACCTGCTCCGGGTGGGCGCGCAGCCAGTCCCGCTGGTCGGGGCGGCTCAGCAGGGCGAACATGCCGTTGCCGATCAGGTTGACGGTGGTGGCGTAGCCGGCCGACAGCAGCAGGGTGCAGGTGACCTCCAGCTCGTGCGGGGTCAGCGTGTCCCCGCCCTCCTCGGCGGCGACCAGCTCGCTGATCAGGTCGGTGCCCGGCGCCGCGCGGCGCTGCTCGGCCAGCTCGCCGATGTACTGGTACAGCTCGGCACGGGCGGCGTCCCGCCGGGCGACCTCCTCCGGACCGAGCAGGAAGCTGGGGTCCAGGCCGCGGGCGATGTCGGCGGACAACTCGTCGAAGCGGGCGGCGTGTTCGGCGGGGACGTCCAGCAGCGCGTTCTGCATCCGGCCGGGCAGCGGGTGGGCCACCGCGCGCATCAGGTCCACGGGGCCGTCGCCGGCCTCGGCGCGGGCGGTCTCGATCAGCTCGCGGACGATCCGCTCGGCGGTGACGCGCATCCGGTCCACCTGGCGGGCCGCGAACGCCTTGCTCACCAGGGCGCGGATCCGGGTGTGCTCCGGCGGGTCGGCGAAGATGAACGGCCGGACCACCGAGCCGTCGGCCTCGTGACGGAAGTGGTCGGCGACGGTGGCGCCGTCGCCCCAGCCGAACCGCTGGTCGCGCAGCACGGCCGAGCACGCCTCGTGCCCGGTCACCGCCCACAGGCCCAGCGGGGTGCGGGTCACCGGACCCTTCTCCCGGATCTGCGCGTAGACCGGGTAGGGGTCGGCCAGGAAGGCCGGGTCGAAGGGGTCGAAGGGCAGCAGCTGGGCAATGAAGGCCGGGTCGAGCTGGGGTGCTTCGGTCATGGCGGGCGGTTCCCAACTCCGCGCGGGACACGGTCGCCGCGCGGGACGTCTCTCGTCTCGGTTCGATGGGGGGTGTGGGGGGTGTCGGGGGCCGTGCCGGGAGTCAGCCCACGGCGACGGGGGTGAAGGTCACCGGCAGCTGGTCCAGGCTGTTGGCCACCAGGCTCGGCGTCCAGGTCAGCTGCTCCTCGGGAACGGCCAGCCGGAGGTCGTCGAAGCGGTCGAACAGGGTGCGCAGCGCGATCCGGGCCTTGAGCCGGGCCAGCGGGGCGCCGATGCAGAAGTGCGTGCCGTGGCCGAGCGCCAGGTGCCGGGAGGCGTCGCGGTGGATGTCCAGCGTCTCCGGGTCGCTGAACTGGGCGGCGTCGTGGTTGGCCGCGGCCAGCGAGATCATCACGTGCTCGCCCGCCCTGACCTTCGCGCCGCCCAGCTCCATGTCCTCCGTGGCGAAGCGGTAGACCACGGTGAAGACCGGGCTGGTCAGCCGGAGCAGTTCCTCGACGGCCGGGCCGAGCAGCTCGCGGTCGGCCTTGACCTCGGCGAGCTGCTCGGGGTGGCGCAGCAGCGCGAGGATGCCGTTGGACAGCAGGTTGATGGTGGTCTCCGCGCCGGCCAGGAGCAGCAGCATGACCGTGGAGCGGATCTCCAGGTCGGCGAGGGCGTCGCCGTCCTCGTTGGCCTGCACCAGACCGGATATGAGGTCGTCGCCGGGGTGGGCCCGGCGCTGCGCGGTGAGGTCGGTCAGGTACGTCTCGAACCAGCCGACCGAGGCGACGACCTCCTCCGGGGTGGAGGAGTTGCCCAGGCCGACGAAGATGTAGGTGTTGCGCTCGAACTCCTCGATGTCGGCCAGCGGGACGCCGAGCATCTCGTAGAGCACCGTGGAGATCAGCGGTGAGATGAACGCGTCCTTCAGGTCGGCGGTGCCCTTCTCCGCGACGGCGTCGAGCAGTTCGTCGCTGATCTGCTGGATCCGGGTGCCGAGGTCGGCGACCCGGCGCGGGGTGAACGCCTTGGACACCAGTCGGCGCAGCCGGGTGTGCTCGGGCGGGTCGGCGAGGTTCATGTGCTGGTTGAGGATGGACTTGCGGCCGTCGTAGCCGAGGGAGGGCCACAGTTCGGGCAGCGCGTTGTCGAGGTTCTTGCTCAGCTTGCGGTTGTTCAGCGCGGCGAGCGCGTCCTCGTACCGGGTGACCATCCACACCGGGTTGCCGTCGGGCAGCAGCAGCTGTTCGACCGGGCCCGGTTCGGGCAGCCCGGGCGCCCAGGGGCGGGGGCCCGCCGTGGCGCCGGCGTGCGCGGGGCAGCCGGTGGCCACGTCTCCGTCGGGGTTCGGCATGACGTGTGTTTCCTTTCCTTGGTGCGGGGTCGGTGCTCCGTCGTCAGGGGGTGCCCGACGACGGGGACGGCGGGGTGGCGGCCAGTGCGGCGAGCCGCGCGGCGACGGCGGGGAACCGGCCGGGGTCGCCGGAGGCGGCCACATGGCCGTCCGGGCGCAGCAGCACGAACCGCTGCCGCGGGCCGGCCAGCGGGAAGTGCGCGACCAGGCCGGGCAGGCTGCCGGCCAACTCAGCGGCGTCCTGCGCGAGTCGGCTGTGGGGGCCGCCGTAGGTGAGGAGCTGGAAGCGGCCGGCCAGCTCGTCGGAGGGGTGCGTGAGCCAGCGGGGGTCGCGGGTGCCGGGGCGCGGCCGGGAGCGCTGCGGGCGGGCGTCCGGGCCGGTGCCGAACAGCACGTCGGGGTAGCGGCTGCGCCAGCCGGCGAGCAGCGGCGCGTAGCCGCGGGCCAGCGCGCCGGAGGCGCCCAGCAGGCGCCAGGTGAGGTCGCGGACCCGACGGGCCGCCGGGCCGGCCACGGCCTGCCGGGCCATCCGGCCGGTGGCCTGGAGGGTCTGGGCGATCGCGGCCCGCCGCTCGGGGTCGTAACTGTCCAGGATCGACGGGTTCAGCCGGCCGTGCACCACGCCCGCGAGCTTCCAGGCCAGGTTGCGGGTGTCCGGGATGCCGAGGCTGAGGCCCTGGCCGCCGATCGGGCTGTGCACATGCGCGGCGTCGCCGACGAGGAAGCAGCGGCCGGAGCGCAGCGCGCCGGCCACCCGCTCGTCGCTGGAGAACAGGGTGACGGTGCGCACCTCGGTGAAGCGGAGCCCGCCGGGGCCTCGCTCGTCCAGCAGCGCCTGGGCCTGCTCGGCGGTGGCCGGGGTGCCCTCCGGTACGGCGCCGGAGATGCGGAACTCGCCGCCCGGCAGCGGGGCGAGCACCGCGGTGCCGGTGTCGCCGAGGAAGTAGTGCACCTCGTCCGCGCTCCAGCCGGTGCCCGGCTCGCCGGTGATGCGTCCCTCGGCGAGCAGGAAGGTGGCCGGGAAGCGGGCGCCGGTGAAGTCGATGCCCAGCTCGGCGCGGACCCGGCTGTGCAGCCCGTCCGCGCCCACCAGCCAGTCGGCCTCGAACTCGGTGGTGCTGCCGTCCGCCCGGGTCGCGGTGACGGTGACCGCGTGCTCGTCCGGGACGACCTTGGTGACCCGGGTGCCCCACTCGACGCCGACGCCGCGGTCGGCCAGCGCCTCGGCCAGCAGCCGGCCGGTGCGCTCCTGGGGCAGCACCAGCGGGGCGTTGACGTCGGTGAGCGGCACCCGCACGCTGCCACCGGAGCCCAGGTGGTAGTGGAGGGCGACGGGCTGGATGGCCTCGCGGGCGGCGCGCTCGGCGAGGCCGAGTTCGCCGAGCACCTCCCGCACCGGCGGCCACAGCAGGATCGCCCGGGAGCCGGTGTGCGGCTGGTCCGCCGCGTCCACCACGGTGACCTGCACACCGAGCCGGCTCAGCTGTGCGGCCATGGCGAGGCCGCACGGGCCCGCGCCGACGACCAGGACCGTCGTACGCCGTGTCATCGCTTCTCCAACCACTCGTGCACCGCCTGGGCGGTGCGCTCGGCGTGTTCCTCGAGGACGGTGAAGTGGTCGCCGGTCAGCTCCACCTCATCGTGCGGGCGGGGCCAGTCGGCCGGGGGACGGTCGAACCCGGCGAGGGGTTCGGTGGTGCGGGCCACCAGCAGCGGGGTCGTGGAGTCGGCGGGCCGCCAGTCGGTGAGCAGCGGCAGATAGCCGCCCATCGCGGTGAGCCGGGCGTCGGTGACCGCGCCGCCCTCCGCCAGCCTGGCGAACATCTGCTCGAACAAGGCGGTTCCGGTGGCGGTCAGTTCGGGCCCGAACAGGAAGGTGTCGACGAGCACCAGTGCGGCGGCCGGGCGGCCCTCGGCGGCCAGCCGGGCGGCGACGCCGTCGGCCAGCAGGCCGCCCGAGGAGTAGCCGACCAGCACCACCGGCCGCTCTCCCGCCGCCTGCCGCACCTGGCGGGTGACGGCCTCCAGCGCGGCGGCCCGGTCGGCGGGCAGCGGTTCGCCGTCGAGGTAGCCGGGCAGGGCGAGGGCGGTGACGGCGCGCCGGTCGCGCAGCGCGGCGGCGAACCGGGCGTACTGGTGCGGGCCGGAGGTGGCCAGCACGGTGGGCAGGCAGACCAGCAGCGGGCCGTCCTCGTGCGCGGTCAGCGGCACCGGTTCGGGCAGCGGGCCGCCGGCCCCCTCGGCGAAGCAGGGACGCAGCCGGGCGGCGGCGCCGAGCAGCTCCACGAACTCGCCGGTCTTCCCGGCCTCGGCCGCCTGCCGGTACAGGCCCGCGAACACGCCGGGGGCGGCGGTGGCGGCCGGGTCGGGGCCGAGTTCGCCGTTCAGGTAACGGGCCAGCGCCTGCGGGGTGTCGTGCTCGAACAGGGTGGCCGCGGTCAGCCGTACCCCGGTGGCCGCGGACAGCCGGTTGCGCAGCTCCAGGGTGGTCAGCGAGTCGAAGCCGTGTTCCAGGAAGCGGCGGGCCGGGTCGAGCGCGGAGCCGTCCGGGAAGCCGAGGACGGCCGCGGCCTGGCCGGTGACCGCGGTGAGCAGCGCGCCGTACCGCTCGGCGGCGGGCAGCCCGGCCAGCGCGCCGACGCCCGGCACGGCCGGGCCGCCGGTCTCGCGGCGGCCGCGGTCGGGGGCGAACTCGGCGATCAGCGGGCGCGGGCCGGTGAGGGTGTACGCGGCGTGGAACCGCGGCCAGTCCACCTCGGCCACCAGCAGGCGGGTGTCCCCCGCGGTGAGCGCGGTGCCGAGCGCGGCGAGGGCGCGCTGCTCGTCCAGTACGGCGATGCCCCGGCTCGCCAGCCGGTCCCGGCGGGTGGCCGCCACGCCGCCGGTGTCGTCGGGGTCGGCCCAGGGCGCCCAGGCCACCGAGAGGGCGGGCAGCCCGGCCGCGGCGCGGTGCTCGGCGAGCGCGTCCAGCGCGGCGGTGGCCGCGGCGTAACCGGCCTGGCCGACGCCGCCGAAGGTGCCGGAGACCGAGGAGAACAGCACGAACGCGGTGAGCGGCAGCTCCCGGGTGAGGTGGTGCAGCTGCCAGGCGGCGGTGACGCCGGGGTCCATGGCGGCCGCGGCGGCGGCGCCGTCGAGGCTGGTCAGCGGGGCCTCGGTGAGCGGTACGGCGGTGTGCACCACGGCGCTGAGCGGCTGCCCGGCGGGCAGCGACGCCGGCAGCGCGGCCACCGCCGCGGGGTCGGTCAGGTCGCAGACGGCGGTGTGCACCTCGGTGCCCTCGGCGCGCAGCGCGGCGACCGTCTCCTCGGGCACCGCGCCGCCGGGAGCGGCGGTGAGCAGCAGCGCGGGGGCGCCCGCGGCGGCCAGCCAGCGGGCCACGGCCGCGCCCGTCGCGGTGTCCGCGCCGGTGACCAGGGTGGTGCCGGTGGGCCGCCAGGTGTCGCCGGTCAGTTCGGTCAGCGGGCTGCGCACCAGGCGACGGGCGAACAGTCCGGCCGGGCGGACGGCGAGCTGTTCCTCGCCGGTGCGCCCGGACAGCGCCGCGCACCAGCGGGTCAGCGCCCGTTCGTCGGGCCGGGCGGGCAGGTCGACGATGCCGCCGGCGAGGTCGGGGTGTTCCAGGGACACCGTCGGGGCCAGGCCCCACAGCGCGGCCCGGTCCGGGTCGCCGCCCGGCGCCGCGTCCAGCGCCACCGCCTCCGTCGTGGTGAACCACAGGGGGGCCGCCACGCCCAGTTCGGCCAGGGCGCGGACCAGGGTCACGGCGGCCGGCCAGCCCAGCAGGGCGAGCACCCCGGCGGGCCGGACGCCGGCCAGCGCGGCCCGCAGCTCCGCCAAGTCCGCCGACTCCGCCGTGACTTCGACCCGGATCACCCGGGCGCCGTGCCGGGCCAGCGCGCCGGGTTCCGGTCCGGTGTGCCCGGGGGGTACGGCGACCAGCCAGTCGCCGGTCAGCCGCGCGCTCCCCGGGTCGGGCACCGGCCGCCACTCCAGCGTGTGGCGCCAGGAGTCCACGACGGACCGCTCGCGGCGCCGCCGCCGCCAGGCCGACAGCGCGGGCAGCACGGCGGCCAGGGGTTCGGCCTCCGGGGCGGCCAGGTCGAGCGCGTCGGTGAGGCCGGGCAGGTCAGCGTTCTCCACCGCGGTCCAGAAGGCGGACTCCACCGGGTCCGCCGTGTCGGGCACGGCGTCCGGGTCGGGCTCGGGCCAGTAGCGCTGCCGCTGGAAGGGGTAGGTGGGCAGATCCACCCAGGCGGGGTCCCGGCCGGCCAGGGCGGCGCCCAGGTCGACCGGGGCGCCACGGGTGTGCGCGTCGGCCACCGAGCGCAGGAAGCGGTCGAGGCCGCCCTCGTCGCGGCGCAGCGAGCCGACGGCGGCGGCGTCGGCCCCGGCGTCCTCGGCGATGTCCTGCACCGCGGTGACCAGCACCGGGTGCGGGCTGACCTCGACGAAGAAGCGGTAGCCGGCGGCCAGCAGGGTGCGCACGGCCGGGTCGAAGGCCACCGGCCGGCGGGCGTTCTCGAACCAGTACTCGGCGCCCAGGCCGGCCGTGTCGGTGAAGTCGCCGGTGACGGTGGAGCAGAACGGCACCTCTGCCGCGGTGGGCCGTACGTCGGCGAACAGGTCCAGGATGCGCTCGCGCAGCGGGTCGACCTGGTCGCAGTGCGAGGCGACGGTGGAGCCGACCAGCCGGGCGCGCAGCCCGTCGGCGGTGGCCTCGGCGACGAACCGCTCCAGCGCGTCCGTCGCGCCGACCACGGTCACCGCGTTCGGGCCGTTGACGCCGCCGATGTGCAGCGCGTCGCCCTGGGCGGCCAGCCGGGCGCGGACCTGCTGCTCGGACGCGGCCACCGACACGACCGCGCCACGGCCGAGCAGTTCCTCGGCGAACAGCCGGCTGCGCAGTACGACGATCTTCAGCGCGTCGTGCAGGGACAGCGCGCCGGCCGTGCAGGCGGCGGCGATCTCGCCCTGGCTGCTGCCCACCACCGCGGCCGGGGTGAGGCCGTAGGAGCGCCACAGTTCGGCGAGGGACACCATCACCGCGAACAGCACCGGTTGCAGGATCTCGATGCGCTCCATGGAGGGCGCGCCGGGCGCCCCGCGCAGCACGTCGACGATCGACCAGTCCACGAAGGCGCGGGCCGCGGTGTCGCACTCGGCGATGCGGGCCGCGAACACCGGGGCGGAGTCCAGCAGTCTGGCGGCCATGCCGGCCCACTGGGAGCCCTGGCCTGGGAAGACGAACACGACCCGGTCGACGGGCGCGGCGGTCGCGCCGGTCACGGCGTCGTGCGGCCTGCCCTCGGCCAGGGCGCGCAGTGCCTCGGCGGCGGTGTCCGGAGCGTCGGCGACGACCACGGCACGGTGGTCGAAGAGGGCGCGGGAGCGCAGCAGGGCGCCGGCGAGATCCGGCAACGGGGTCCCGGCCTGCACGAGCGGCAGCAACCGCTCGGCCTGCGCCCGCAGCGCTTCGGGGGTGCGGGCGGAGAGGGCGAGGGGGACGGGGGCGGCGGGGACGGTCGTACGACGATCGGTCTCGGCGGTGGCGGCGGGGGCGGCGGCCTCGGAGGTCTCCGAGGCCTCGGAGGTGGCGGGGGCTTCGGTGGTCGCCGGGGTTTCGGTGGTCGCCGGGGCTTCGGCCGACGCGAACTCCTCGCACTCTTCCAGGAGTACGTGGGCGTTGGTGCCGCTGATGCCGAACGCGGACACCCCGGCGCGGCGCGGGCGGCCGGTCTCCGGCCAGGGGCGGGGCTCGGTCAGCAGCGCCACCCCGCCGGAGGCGAAGTCCGCCTCGGGGGTCGGCGCGTCCACGTGCAGGGTGCGCGGCAGCCGGTCGCCGCGCAGCGCCATCACCATCTTGATGACACCGCCGACCCCGGCGGCCGCGCCGGTGTGACCGAGGTTGGACTTCAGCGAGCCCAGCCACAGCGGGCGGTCGGCGGGCCGGTTGCGGCCGTAGGTGGCCAGCAGCGCGTTGGCCTCGATCGGGTCGCCCAGCGCGGTACCGGTGCCGTGCGCCTCGACCGCGTCGATGTCGGCGGCGGCCAGGCCCGCGTCGGCGAGCGCGGCGCGGATGACCCGTTCCTGGGAGGGGCCGTTGGGGGCGGTGAGCCCGTTGGAGGCGCCGTCCTGGTTGACCGCCGAGCCGCGCACCACGGCCAGCACCCGGTGTCCGTTGCGGCGCGCGTCGGACAGCCGCTCCAGCACCAGCATCCCGGCGCCCTCGCCCCAGGCGGTGCCGTCGGCGGCCGCGGCGAAGGCCTTGGCACGGCCGTCGGGCGCCAGGCCGCGCTGCCGGGACAGCTCCACGAACCCGGCCGGGGTGGACAGCACCGAGGCTCCCCCGGCCAGCGCCAGCGAGCACTCGCCGCGGAGCAGGGACTGGCGGGCCAGGTGCAGGGCGACCAAGGAGGCCGAGCAGGCGGTGTCCACGGACAGCGCGGGGCCCTCCAGGCCGAGGGTGTAGGACAGCCGCCCGGACAGCACGCTGATCGCGTTGCCGGTCAGCAGATAGCCCTCCAGGTCCTCGGCGGCCTGCGCGGCGAGCATCCCGTAGTCCTGCGCGCCGCTGCCCACGAACACGCCGGTGCGGCTGCCGCGCAGCGAGGTCGGGTCGATCCCGGCCCGCTCCAGCGCCTCCCAGGAGGTCTCCAGGAGCAGCCGCTGCTGCGGGTCCATCGCCAGCGCCTCGCGCGGCGAGATCCCGAAGAAGGGGGCGTCGAAGTCGGCCACGTCGTAGAGGAACCCGCCCTCCTTGACGTAGGTGGTGCCGGGCCGGTCCGGGTCGGGGTCGAAGAGGCGGTCCAGCGGCCAGCCGCGGTCGGTGGGGAAGGCCGCCATCACATCGCGGCCGTCGGCCACCACCTCCCACAGGTCCTCGGGCGAGCCGATGCCGCCGGGAAAGCGGCAGGCCATGCCGACGACGGCCACCGGCTCGGTGTCGCGCTGCTCATAGGCGCGCAACCGCTGCCGGGTCTCGTGCAGGTCGACGGTGACCTTGCGCAGGTAGTCGCGGAGACGGTCGGCATCACTCATGATCAGCTCAACTCCGAGTCGATGAACCGGAAGATCTCTTCGTCGTCGGCGTCCGCGAGCTGCTCGCTGACCGACTCCGCCGACGCGTGGCCCGTGTCCGGCTCCGGGGCCAGTCGGCCCACCAGGGCTTGCAGCCGGGTCAGTGCGCGCCGCCGGTCGTCCTCGTCGGACACCTCGGCCAGTACGCCGGCCAGCCGGTCGAGTTCCTCGTCCAGCGAGCCGACGGCCGCCGGGGCGGGGGCCGCCAGCTGTCCGCGCAGATGGTCGGCGAGCCCGTCGGGGGTGGGGTGGTCGAACACCGCCGTGGCCGACAGCCGTACGCCGGTGGCCGCGCGCAGCCGGTTGCGCAGGTTGACCGCGGCCAGCGAGTCGAAGCCGAGGTCGGTGAAGGGCCGCCCGGTGGGCAGTGCCTCGGGGTCGTCGTGGCCGAGGACGACGGCGGCCTCCCGGCGTACCAGCGCGACGAGTTCGCGGCGCTGGTCGGCCTCGGGCAGCGCGGCGAGCCGGGCCGCCGTGGCGGAGCCGTCCGCGGCTTCCTCCGGGTCGCCGAGGCCGCCGGTGCCGCCCGGTTCGGTGGCGAGGCTGTCGCGGACCTCGGGCAGCTCGCTCAGCAGCGGGCTGGGCCGGGCGGCGGTGAACGCGGGGGCGAGGACGGCCCAGTCCACGTCGGCCACGGTCACCGTGGTGTCGGCGTGCCGGACGGCGTCGGCCAGCGCGGCGAGCGCCTGCTCGGGGTCCAGGGCCAGCACGCCCCGCCGGCGCAGCTGTTCGCGGCGCTGCGCCTCGACGCCGGCGTCCGCCGCGCCGAGCCCGGCGCCCTGCCAGGGGCCCCAGGCGATGGCGGTGGCGGGCAGCCCGCGGGCCTGCCGGTGCCGGGCCAGCGCGTCGAGGTAGGCGTTGGCGGCGGCGAACGCACCCTGTTCGCTGCCGCCCCAGGTGGCCGCGACGGAGGAGAACAGCACGAACGCGTCCAGGCCGGCGGTGAGCCGGTGCAGGTTGGCCGCGCCGCGCGCCTTGGTGGCGAGGGTGGCGGCGACCTCGGCGAGGCCGGTGCCGGTCAGCGGGCCGGAGCGCAGGGTGCCCGCGGTGTGCACCACCGCGGTCAGCGGCAGCTCCGCGGGTATCCCGGCGAGGAGTTCGGCCAGGGCGGTCTCGTCGGCCGGGTCGCAGGTGCTCAGGGTGACCGGGACGCCGAGGTCCTCGGGTGCGGTGGCGGCGGGGTCGTCGGTGGTCAGGACGAGCGCCTGGGCGCCGTTCTCGGCCAGCCAGCGGGCCACCGGCAGCCCCATCGGGCCGAGGCCGTCGGTGACCAGGACGGTGCCGGTGGGCCGCCACTGCCGGGCCGGGGTGCGCCCGGCCAGCGGTGCGTGCGCCAGGCGCGGCACCAGCACCCCGGTGTCGCGCACCGCGGCCTGGTCCTCGGCGCCGGCCAGCAGCGCGGCCAGCCGGTCCAGCCCGCGGCGCGGATCCTCGGGCAGGTCGACGATGCCGCCGAAGAGCTTCGGGTGCTCCAGCGCGAGCGTACGGCCGAGGCCCCAGAGCATGGCCTGTTCGGGGTGCGGCACCCGGTCGGCCGGGGTGGCGGCGACCGCCCCACTGGTGACCAGCCACAGCGCGGTCTCCGTGCCGGCCAGGTCCCGCACCAGCTCCAGAGTGGCGGCCAGCCCGGCGGGCACGGCGGACTCCTCCGGATGCGGCCCGTCGACCAACCCCAGCAGCGAGACGACACCCCGCACCGGCCCGCTTCCGGGCGGTACGAGACCGGGTGCGGTGCCGGTGTGGTCGACGACCGATTCGGCATCGGCTGATACGACGTCCGGTCCCGGCCCGCCCGGACCGGCGTCCGAGCCCGGTCCGCCGAGCAGGGCGTCCGAGCCCGATTCGGCGAGCAGGGCAACCTCCGTCCCGGCACCGGCGGTTACCCCGTTGCCGGTGATCACCGCGCGTACCGCGTCAGGGCCGATCACGTGGGCCTCGGCGCCGGCGCGGGTGAGGGCGGCGGCGCATTCCTCGGCGAGGGGCAGGCCGTCGGGTGCGACCACGAGCCAGGTGCCGGTCAGTACGGGCTCGGGCGGGTCGGCCGGTCGCCAGCCCACGGTGTAGCGCCGGCCGTCGGCGGTGGCGGACGCCTCCCTCGCGGCGCGCCAGGCGGCCAGTCCGGGCAGCACCTCGGCGAGCGGCTGCGCCGGGACGCCGAGCAGGTCGGCCAGCGCCTTGGGGTCGTCGGGGTCGGCGCCGTCGACCGCCGTCCAGAACGCGCCGTCCACCGTGCCGGCACCGGTGCCGGTGGACTCCGGGGCGGCGAGCCAGTAGCGCTGCCGCTGGAAGGCGTACGTCGGCAGGTCCGCCGGGACGGGCCGCGAGGTGTCGAAGGCGGAAGCCAGCCGCACCGGCACCCCGGCGACCTGGGCCTCGGCGACGGAGTGCAGGAACCGGTCGAGGCCGCCCTCGTCGCGGCGCAGCGAGCCGACGACGGTCACCTCGTCCAGCGTGCCGTCGATCCCGGGCACCAGCACCGGGTGGGGGCTGACCTCGACGAAGGCGCGGTGGCCCTGCTCGGCGAGGGCGCGCACGGCGTCGGCGAAGCGGACGGTCCGGCGCAGGTTGCGGTACCAGTAGCCGGCGTCCAGCGCGGCCGGGTCGGCCCAGTCGGCGGTGACGGTGGAGAACATGGGCACCGTCGCCTGCCGGGGCCGTATCCCGGACAGCGCCTCGACCAGCCGGGCTTCGATGCGTTCGACCTGGGCGGAGTGCGAGGCGTAGTCGACCACGATCCGGCGGGCCCGTACGCCGCGTTCGGCGCAGTCGGCCAGCAGCCGCTCCAGCGCCTCGGGGGCACCGGACACGACCGTGGAGGCGGCGCCGTTGACCGCGGCGACGGTCGCTGCGCCGTCGGCGGGCAGCAGACCGGTCACCTCCTCGGCGGGCAGCGCCACGGACACCATCCCGCCATGTCCGGTGAGTTCCTCGGCGATCAGTCTGCTGCGTACGCAGACCACCGCGGCGGCGTCGCGCAGGGACAGCGCCCCCGCCACACAGGCCGCCGCGATCTCCCCCTGCGAATGCCCCACCACCGCATCCGGCTCCACCCCGAACGACCGCCACAACGCCGCCAACGACACCATCACCGCGAACGACACCGGCTGCACCACATCCACCCGCTCCAGCCCCGGCTCACCCACCTCCCCCCGCAACACACCCAGCAGCGACCACTCCGCGAACTCCCTCAAAGCTTCGGCACACTCGGCCATCCGCGCCGCGAACACCGGCGAGGAGTCCAGCAGCTCCACCGCCATCCCCGCCCACTGCGCCCCCTGCCCCGGAAACACGAACACCGTACGGCCGACATCGCCGGCGGTGCCGGTGACGACGTGCGGGGCGGGCTCGCCGGCGGCCAGCGCGGTCAGCCCGGTGAGGAGGTCGTCGCGTCCGGAGGCGACGATCACGGCGCGATGGGTGAGTGCGGCGCGCCCGGCGGCCAGGGCGGCGGCCGGTTCGGCCGGTGCGGTGTCCGGCCGGTCGGCCAGCCAGCTACGCAGCCGGCCGGCCTGGGCGCGCAGCGCGGCCGGGGTGTCGCCGGACAGCGGCACCGGGACGACCCGCTGCGGCTCCGCCGGCCGGGCGGGCAGCTGCGGGGCCTGTTCGATGACGACATGGGCGTTGGTGCCGCTGATGCCGAAGGAGGACACCGCGGCGCGGCGTGGCCGGTCGCGCTCCGGCCAGGGCCGGGCCTCGTCGAGCAGCCGTACCCCGCCGGCCGACCAGTCCACGTGCGGGGTGGGTTCGCCGAGGTGGAGGGTGCGCGGCAGCACCCCGTGCCGCAGCGCCTCCACGACCTTGATCACCCCGGCGACGCCGGCGGCGGCCTGGGTGTGGCCGAGGTTGGACTTGACCGAGCCGAGCCACAGCGGGTCGTCCTCGCGGCCCTGGCCGTAGGTGGCGAGCAGGGCCTGCGCCTCGATCGGGTCGCCGAGCGCGGTGCCGGTGCCGTGCGCCTCCACCAGGTCGACGTCGGCCGGGGACAGACCGGCGGCGGCCAGCGCGGAGCGGATGACCCGTTCCTGGGAGGGGCCGTTGGGGGCGGTGAGCCCGTTGGAGGCGCCGTCCTGGTTCACGGCCGAGCCGCGCAGCACGCCGAGGATCCGGTGTCCGTTGCGGCGCGCGTCGGACAGCCGCTCGACCACCAGCAGGCCGACGCCCTCGGACCAGACGGTGCCGTCCGCGTCCGCGGAGAACGCCTTCACCCGGCCGTCGGCGGCCAGGCCGCGCTGCCGGGAGAACTCGATGAAGGTGCCCGGCGTGGCCATCACGGTGGCGCCGCCGGCCAGCGCCAGCGAGCACTCCCCCGCGCGCAGCGCCTGGGCCGCCAGGTGCAGGGTGACCAGGGAGGAGGAGCAGGCGGTGTCCACGGTCACCGCGGGTCCCTGGAGACCGAAGGTGTAGGCGATGCGGCCGGAGGCGACGCTGCCCGCGGTGCCCGCGCCGAGGTAGCCCTCGACGTCCTGCGGTGTGCTGGGCAGCCGGGTGGCGTAGTCGTGGTACATGACGCCGACGAACACACCGGTGTCGGTGTCGCGCAGGGACAGCGGGTCGATGCCGGTGCGTTCCAGCGCCTCCCAGGAGGTCTCCAGGAGCAGCCGCTGCTGCGGGTCCATGGCCAGCGCCTCGCGCGGTGAGATGCCGAAGAGGCCCGCGTCGAACTCGGCGGCGTCGTGCAGGAAGCCGCCCCTGGTCAGGTAGGTGTGTCCGGCCCGGTCGGGGTCGGGGTCGTAGAGCCGGTCGGTGTCCCAGCCGCGGTCGGTGGGGAACGGGGAGATGCCGTCGCCGTCCCCGGTCACCAGCCGCCAGAGGTCCTCCGGGGAGCGCACTCCGCCCGGGTAGCGGCAGGCCATGCCGACGATGGCGATCGGCTCGTCGGCCGGGCCGGTGCGGCGGGGCGTGGGGCGGGCCGGGGTGGCGGCCTCGGTGAGCCTGCCGAGCAGGTACTCGGCGGTGGCCTCGATGCTCGGGTGGTCGAAGGCCAGCGTGGCGGGCAGCGTCAGTCCGGTGCTCGCCGCCAGCCGGTTGCGCAGTTCCACCGAGGTCAGCGAGTCGAAGCCGAGGTCGGTGAAGGCGCGCCGGTCGCCGGGTCCGGCCGCGCTGTCGTGGCCGAGGGTGGCGGCGACCGCCGTACGCACGGTGTCGCGGACCAGTCTGCGGCGGGCGGCCTCGTCGCGGCCGGCCAGTGCGGCCCGGAGGGCGCCGGTGCCGGCGGCGCTGCGGGCGGGGACGCGGACCAGGCCGCGCAGCACCGGGGCCGGTGGCACGGTGCGGGCCTGCTCGCGCAGCGCGGGCAGGTTCAGCCGGACGGGGACGGCCAGTGCGGTGCCGGCCGGGACGGCGGTGTCGAACAGCCGCATTCCCTCGGCGGGTTCGAGCGGCACCACACCGAGCCGTTCGATGCGCTGCCGTGCGGCGCCGTCCGCGGTGTCGCCCATGCCGCCCGCGCCGCTCCACAGGCCCCAGGCCAGGGACACGGCGGGCAGCCCGGCCGTGCGCCGCCGGGCGGCCAGGCCGTCGAGTACGGCGTTGGCGGCGGCGTAGCCGCTCTGTCCGGGGCTGCCGAGGATCCCGGCGGCCGAGGAGAACAGCACGAAGGCGGTGAGGTGGTGACCGCGGGTCAGCTCGTCGAGGTGCAGCGCGGCGGCCGCTTTGGGCCCGAGGACCCGGTCGATGCGGTCGGGGGTCTGGGCGGCGAGCATCCCGTCGTCCAGCACTCCGGCGGCGTGCACCACGCCCCGCAGCGGGCGCTCGGCCGGGATCCCGGCCAGCAGCGCGGCCAGCGCCTCGCGGTCGGCCACGTCGCAGGCCACCACCTGGGCGTCGGCACCCAACTCGGTGAGTTCGGCGACCAGTTCGGCCGCGCCCGGGGTGTCCGGTCCGCGGCGCCCGGCGAGCAGCAGGTGCCGTACGCCGTGCTCGGCGGCCAGATGCCGGGCCAGTACCGAGCCGAGTGCCCCGGCGCCGCCGGTGATCAGTACGGTGCCTTCCGGGTCCCATGCCTCGCGGTCCCCTGGGGCAGGCTCACGGTGTGCTGCCCCTCGGAGCAGCCGCGGCACGAGCAACGCGCCGTTTCGGACGGCCAGTTGGGGCTCGCCGGTGGCGAGGGCGGCGGCGTCGGGCAGGCTGCCGTCGCTGTCCAGCAGCACGATGCGGCCCGGGTGCTCCGACTGGGCCGAGCGGGCCAGGCCCCAGACGGCCGCGGCGCCCAGGTCGGTGCCGTCGGTGGAGCCGGAGGTGCGCAGCACCAGCGTGCTGCCGGTGAACCGCTCGTCCGCCAGGAACCGCTGGGTGAGAGCCAGGACCCGGTGGGTGGCGGCGGCGATCCGGGCCGGGTCGTCCGCGGTGGCCGGCAGCGCGGCCAGCAGCCACGGTCCGGGCGGGTCGGTGACGGCGGCGAGGTCGAGGCCGGTACCGAGGTCGGTGAGCTCGGGAAGGTCGGCGGGCGTGGGTCCGCCGGGCAGCGGCGTCCAGCCCAGCGTGTACAGCGCCTCGGTCGCGGGGTCCGCGGTGTGCAGCCCCTCCGGGACCGGGCGCAGTGCCAGGCCGTCCACGGTGAGCACCGGGGCGCCCTGACCGTCGTACGCGGTGATGGCGACCGCGCCGTCGGCCGGGGTCAGCCGTACCCGCAGGGTCGTCGGGGCGGCGGGCTGCCAGAGGGTCACCCCGGACCAGGCGAAGGGCAGCGCGGCCCGGCTCGCTCCGGGGTCGATGGCCAGCGCGTGCAACGCGGCGTCCAGCAGCGCCGGGTGCACCCCGAAGCCGCCGGGTTCGGCCGGGGCGGGCAGGGTCACCTCGGCGAACAGCTCGGTGCCGGTGGCGGTGTCCCGGCGCCGCACGGCGCGCAGCCCGCGGAACACCGGGCCGTAGGCGAGCCCGCGGTCGGCCAGCAGCTCGTACAGCTCGGCCGGCTCGGTCTCGACCGTCTCGGTGCCGTCGGCGTCGGCCGGGGGCCAGTCCGCCGGCTGCGGTGCGGTGCCGGCCGGCGGTTCGACCGTGCCGGTGGCGTGCCGGGTCCACGGTTCCTCGGCGAGTCCCGTCTCGGTACGGGAGTACACGCTCACCGCGCGGCGGCCCTGTTCGTCGGGCGCGCCGAGGACCAGTTGCAGGGCGGCGGCGCCCCGCTCGGCCAGCACCAGCGGGGTGTCCAGGGTGAGTTCGGTGATCCGGCCGCAGCCCAGTTCCGCCCCGGCGCGGGCGACGAGGTCGAGGAACGCGGTGCCGGGCAGCACGGTCCGGCCGGCCACCACATGGTCGGCGAGCCAGGGCTGGGTGGCGAGGGACAGCCGTCCGGTGAAGAGCACTCCGGCGCCGTCGGCGAGGGCCACGGCCGCGCCGAGCAGCGGATGCCCGACCGGGCCGAGGCCGATCGCCCCGGCATCGGCGGCGCTCTCGCCGGTCAGCCAGAACCGGCGGTGCTGGAACGGGTAGGTGGGCAGCGGGACCGGCGCCGGGGCGCGGCCCTCGGTGAGCGCGGTCCAGTCCGCGGAGATGCCGTGCACATGCAGCCGGGCCAGGGTGTCCAGCAGGGCCGGAAGCTCGTCCCGGCCGTCGCGCAGGGTGGGCAGCACCACCCGTTCCACGCCCTGCCCGGTCCCCTCCCCGGCCTCGGTGGGCAGGCAGTCGCGGGCCATCGCGGTCAGCGCGGCGCCCGGGCCGATCTCGACGAACGCGGTGGCTCCGGCCTCGGCCAGGGCGCGTACCGCGGGCAGGAAGCGCACGCTGTCGCGGACGTTGGCGACCCAGTGCTCGGGGTCGGTGATCTCCCGCTCGGTCAGCGGCGCCCCGGTCACGGTGGACACGACCGGCAGCCGGGGCGCGCCGATCGGCAGTCCGGCGACGATCTCCCGGTACTCGGCGAGGATGCCGTCCACGTGCGGGGAGTGCGGGGCCATGGTGACCCGCAGCTGCCGGGTACGGCGGCCGTGCGCACGCCAGTGGGCGCCGATCCCGGCGACCGTGTCGGCGTCGCCGGACACCACCACCGAGCGGGGGCCGTTGACGGCGGCCAGCCGGATCCGGCCGGTGTGTTCGGCCAGCTGGGGGGCGAGTTCGTCCTCGGTGGCCTCGACGGCGACCATCGCGCCGCCCTGTGTGGCCCGCGCCATCAGCCGGCCGCGGGCGGTGACCAGGGTGGCGGCGTCGGCCAGGGTCAGCGCCCCGGCGACATGCGCGGCGACGATCTCGCCGACCGAGTGGCCGGCCACCAGGTCCGGGCGCAGGCCCCAGCTTTCCGCACACCGGACCAGGGCGACTTCCACGGCGAACAGCGCCGCCTGGGTGAAGTCGGTGCGGTCGAGGAGTGCGGCCTCGGGGCTGCCTTCGGCGGCGTACAGCACCTCGCGCAGCGGCCGGGGCAGATGCGGGTCGAGCGCGGCGCACACCGTGTCGAGCGCTTCGGCGTAGGCGGGGAACTCCGCGGCCAGTGCGCGGCCGGCGCCGAGCCGCTGGGAGCCCTGGCCGGGGAAGAGGAAGGCGAGTTTCCCGGCGTCGGCGGCGCGGCCGGTGACGACGTCGGGGTCGGGGGTGCCTGCGGCGAGGGCGGCCAGCCCGCGGTGGGGGTCGGCCAGGACGGCGGCCCGGTGCGGGTGTGTGGCGCGGGTGGTCAGCAACGAGTGGGCGACGACGTGCGGTTCGAGGGCGGGGTGCTCGGTGAGGTGGGTCAGCAGGGCGGCGGCCTGCGCGCGCAGCGCCGGTTCGGTGCGGGCCGAGACCACGACCGGCAGCGGCAGCGCCGGCCGGGCCGGGGCCGGCGCCGGTTCCCCGGGCGGGGCCTGTTCGAGGATGATGTGTGCGTTGGTGCCGCTGACGCCGAAGGAGGAGACGGCGGCGCGGCGGGCCCGGCCGGTCTCCGGCCAGGGGCGCGGTTCGGTCAGCAGGGACACCGCGCCGGCGGTCCAGTCCACGTGCGGGCTGGGTTCGGCGATGTGCAGGGAGCGGGGCAGCAGCCCGGCCCGCAGGGCCAGGACGGTCTTGATGATCCCGGCGACGCCGGAGGCGGCCTGGGTGTGCCCGATGTTGGACTTGACCGAGCCGAGCCAGAGCGGTTCGCCGTCCCGGTCCTGGCCGTAGGTGGCGAGCAGCGCCTGGGCCTCGATGGGGTCGCCGAGGGTGGTGCCGGTGCCGTGCGCCTCGACGGCGTCGACGTCCTGCGGGGTCAGTCCGGCCGAGGCCAGCGCGGTGCGGATCACCCGCTGCTGGGAGGGGCCGTTGGGCGCGGTGAGGCCGTTGGAGGCGCCGTCGGAGTTGACGGCGGAGCCACGCACCACGGCCAGTACCGGATGACCGGCGGCGCGCGCGTCGGACAGCCGCTCCACCAGCAGCATGCCGGCGCCCTCCGACCACGCGGTGCCGTCGGCGGCCGCGGAGAACGCCTTCACCCGGCCGTCGGCGGCCAGGCCGCGCTGCCGGGAGAACTCCACGAACAGCCCCGGGGTGGCCATCACGGTGGCGCCGCCGGTCAGTGCCAGGTCGCACTCGCCGCGGCGCAGCGCCTGGGCGGCCAGGTGCAGCGCCACCAGCGAGGACGAGCAGGCGGTGTCGACGGTCAGGGTGGGGCCCTCGAGTCCGAAGGCGTAGGCGAGCCGGCCGGAGGCGACGCTGGCCGCGTTCCCGGTGAGCCGGTAGCCCTCCACGCCCTCGGCGGCGCGGTGCAGCATCGGGCCGTAGTCCTGGCGCATCACGCCGACGAACACGCCGGTGCGGCTGCCGCGCACGGTGGTCGGGTCGATCCCGGCGCGTTCGAAGGTCTCCCAGGAGGTCTCCAGCAGCAGCCGCTGCTGCGGGTCGGTGGCGAGCGCCTCGCGCGGGTTGATGCCGAAGAACTCGGCGTCGAACCCGGCGGCGTCGCGCAGGAATCCGCCGTGCCGGGTGTACGACGTTCCGGGCCGGTCGGGGTCGGCGTCGAACAGGGCGTCCAGGTCCCAGCCGCGGTCGGTGGGGAACTCGGTGATGCCGTCGCCGCCGTCCAGCAGGAACCGCCACAGCTCCTCCGGGGAGCGCAGCTCGGGCGGGAACCGGCAGGCCATGCCGACGATCGCGATGGGCTCGTCGGTGACGACGCCGGCGGCGACCGGCGCGGCCTGCGCGGCCTCCGCGGGCTCGTCCGCGCCGAGATGGGCGGCGAGGGCGGCGGGGGTCGGGTAGTCGAAGACGAGGGTGGCGGGCAGGGTGGTGCCGGTGGCCGCGGTGAGCCGGTTGCGCAGTTCCACCGCGGACAGCGAGTCCACGCCCAGCGCGCGGAACTCCGCCTGCGGGTCGATGGCGTCGGCGTCGGTGTGGCCGAGGACGGCGGCGGCCTCGGCGCGCACCAGCGCCAGCAGTTCCTCGGCGGTGCGGGCGGCCGGCCCGGCGGCCGCCTCGGACCCGGTCGCGGCGGCGGCCCGGCGGCGGGGGGCGCGGACCAGGCCGCGCAGCAGCGGGGGCAGCAGCGCGGGGTCGGCGGTGCGCACCCGGACCTTGGCGGGCAGCAGCACCGGCTCGTCCACGGCGAGCGCCGTGTCGAACAGGGCCAGCGCCTCCTCGGCGGACAGCGCCTGCACTCCGGCGCGGGCCATCCGGGCCAGGTCCGCCGCGGACAGCTCACCGGTGATGCCGCTGGGCGGGGCCCACAGACCCCAGGCGAGCGACTGGGCGGGCAGCCCGGCCGCGCGCCGCCGGCCGGCCAGCGCGTCCAGGCAGGCGTTGGCGGCGGCGTAGTTGGCCTGGCCGGGGCCGCCGAGGGTGCCGGTGGCCGAGGAGAACAGCACGAAGGCCGCGAGGTCGTGGCCGCGGGTCAGCTCGTCCAGGTGCTGTGCGGCGGCCACCTTGGGCCGGAGCACCGCGGTCAGGCGCTCCGGGGTCAGCGCGGTGAACAGCCCGTCGTCGGCGACCCCGGCCGCGTGCACCACGGCGGTGAGCGGGTGCTCCTCGGGTATGCCGGCCAGCAGCGCGGCCAGCGCCTCCCGGTCGGCGGCATCGCAGGCCACCACCTCGGCACGGGCACCCAAAGCAGCCAGCTCGTCGGTCAGTTCACGCGCGCCCGGAGCGTCGGGTCCGCGGCGGCCGGTGAGCAGCAGATGCCGTACGCCGTGCTCGCGCACCAGGTGCCGGGCGACCAGCGCGCCGAGCGTGCCGGTGCCGCCGGTGATCAGCGCGGTGCCGTCGGGGTCGAGCGGGCGGGGCAGGGCGAGCACCAGTTTGCCGGTGTGCCGGGCCTGGCTGAGGTACCGGAAGGCGTCCGCGGCCCGGGCGACCGGCCACACCGACGGCTCCGGCGGGGTCAGCGCGCCGGTGGCGAACAGCTCCAGCACCGCGGCCAGCAGCTGCCGCATCTCGTCCGGCGCCAGCTGCATCAGGTCGAACGGCTGGTAGCCGATGCCCGGGAACGCGGCCGGGTCGCGCAGATCGGTCTTGCCCATCTCCAGGAACCGGCCGCCGGGGCGCAGCAGTTGCGCGGAGGCGTCGACGAACTCACCGGACAGCGAGTTGAGTACGACGTCGACGGGGCCGAACTTCTCGGCGAAGGAGGTGTCGCGGGAGGAGGCGATGTGCGCGTCGTCCAGCCCGAGGTCGCGCAGCACCTGCCACTTGCCGGGGCTGGCGGTGCCGTAGACCTCGGCGCCCAGGTGCCGGGCGAGCTGTACGGCGGCCATGCCGACGCCGCCGGCCGCGGAGTGGATCAGCACCGACTCGCCGGCCCGCAGCCCGGCGAGCCCGACCAGCCCGAGGTGGGCGGTGAGATGGGCGATCGGCATGGCGGCGGCCTGCTCGAACGTCCAGCCGTCCGGGATCGGTGCCACGGCGGCCCGGTCGGCGACCGCGACCGGGGCGAACGCGTCACCGAACAGGCCCAGCACCCGGGTGCCCGGGGCGAGGTCGGTGACATCGGCGGCCACCTCGGTGACCACACCGGCGCCCTCGCCGCCCAGCGCCACCTCGCCCGGGTACATGCCCAGGGCGATGAGCACATCGCGGAAGTTCAGCCCGGCCGCACGCACCGCGATGCGCACCTGCCCCGGTCCCAGCGGTCCGGCCGCGGCCGGAGCGGGCACCAGCGCGAGGTGGTCCAGGGTGCCCGGCCGGGTGACGGCCAGCCGCCAGTGCCGGTCCGCGGGCGGCACCAGCTGGGGCCGGACCAGCCGGGGGGCGAGCAGCGCGCCGTCACGCACCGCCACCTCGGGCCGCCCGGCGGCCGGTACGGCGCCGACTGCTCGCCGGGACGCGGGGGTGCCGTCGAGGTCGGCCAGCAGGATCCGGTCGGGCTGTTCGGCCTGCGCGGCCCGCAGCAGTCCCCACACCGCCGCGCCGCCCGGATCGGCGGGACCGTCGGCGGGTCCGGTGGCGACCGCGCCGGTGGTGACGACCAGCAGCCGGGCGGGCGCCGCGCTGCCGGCCAGCCAGTCCTGCACCTGGCCCAGCACCGCCGTGGTGACCTGCTCGACGGGCTGCCCCGGCGCGACGGCCAGCACGGTGACGTCGGCGGGACCGCCGTCCCCGGTGAGGTCGGTCCCGGCGGCGCGCAGCTCGGCGGCCAGCGGCTCGGGCAGCTCCCCGTGCACCGACCAGGGGCCGGTGGCGGGCCGGTCGGGGGCCTGGATGCCGTCCCAGTCCAGCCGGAACAGCGCGTCGTGGAGCGGTCCGTTGGTGTCGGGGCCGGTGGCGGCGCGCAGCGTGAGCGAGCCGACCGAGGCGACGGGAGCACCGGAGGCGTCGAACAGGTCCAGCGCGACGGTGCCGTCACCGGTGGGCGTGAGCCGGACCCGGGCCGCGGCCGCTCCGGCGGCGTGCAGCCGGACATCGGCCCAGGAGAACGGCAGCCGCGCGGTGCCGGTGTCGTCGGTCAGCGCGAGCGCGTGCAGCGCGGCGTCCAGCAGTGCCGGGTGCAGCCCGAACCGACCGGCACGGTCGCGGTGTTCGCCGGGCAGGGCGACCTCGGCGAGGATGTCCGCGCCGCACCGCCAGGCCGCGCGCAGCCCCTGGAACGCCGGGCCGTAGTCCAGTCCGCGGGCGGCGAGACCGTCGTACACCGTGTCCACGGCCAGCGGTACGGCGTCCTGCGGCGGCCAGGCCGTCAGGGTGGCCGCCGCGCCGGTACGGGTGTCGGTGGTCAGGGTGCCGGTGGCGTGCAGCGTCCACGGCTCGTCCTCGGAGGCGTCCTCGGCCAGCGAGTAGATCTCCACGGCGCGACGGCCGTCATCCTGTGCCTCGCGGACGGCCAGTTGCAGCCGGACCGCGCCGGTGTCGGTGAGCAACAGCGGCGCCCGCAGGACGAGTTCCTCGACCTGGTCGCAGCCGACCCGGTCGGCGGCTTGCAGGGCGAGTTCCACGAAGGCCGCGCCGGGCAGCACGATCGCGTCGGAGACCCGGTGGTCGGCCAGCCAGGGCTGGGACGGCACCGACAGCCGGCCGGTGAGCAGGTAGGCGTCGGACCCGGCCAGCGCGGTGGCCGCGCCGAGCAGCGGGGTGCCCGCCGGAAGCAGCCCGACGGCGCCGACATTGTCGCTGGAGGCAGACTCCAGCCAGTAACGGCGGCGCTGGAAGGCGTAGGTGGGCAGCTCGACACGGGCCGCGGCGGGCAGATACGACGCCCAGTCGACCGTACCCCCATGCACATGGAGCCGGGCCAGCCCTGTCGCCAGCGCACGCACCTCGGGCTGTTCACGGCGCAGCAGCGGCACGAACACCGCCGTACTGTCCTCGGGCACACAGTCCGGACCGGCAGCGGTGAGCGCGGTGTCCGGGCCGACCTCCACGAACCGCGTCACACCCTGCGCATGCAGATGAGCCACCGCATCGGCGAAGCGGACGGTGTCCCGGACGTTCCGCACCCAGTAGTCGGCGTCCGTCGGCGCCGCATCGATCTCCACGGTCGACACGAACGGAATACGCGGCGCAGCAAACTCCACACCGGCTATCGCGGCACGGAACCGCTCCAACACCGGCTCCACCAACGGCGAATGGAAGGCATGACTCACCCGAAGCCGGGTGTGCCGCCACCCCCGCTCCCCCGCCCGCCCGGCAACAGCCTCCACCGCAGCCACCGCACCCGACACCACCACCGACCGCACCCCATTGACGGCCGCAATCCCCACCTCACCCGACAGGAGGCCGGCGACTTCGTCCTCGGGAGCGTTCACCGCGAGCATCGCCCCGCCCGGAGGCAGCTCCTGCATCAACCCAGCCCGCGCACACACCAACACCACCGCGTCATCCAGCGACAACACCCCCGCCACATGCGCAGCCGCCACCTCACCCACCGAGTGACCGACCACAAAGTCCGGCACCACACCGAACGACTCCAGCAACCGGAACAACGCCACCTCGAACGCGAACAGACCACACTGCGCGAACAAGGTCTGATCCAGCCGCTCCCCACCGTCCAGGACCACATCCCGGACCGGGCGCTTCAGCACCGCCTCCAACCGCCCGCAGACGTCACCGAACACGTCCGCGAACACCGGATACCGCTCGGCCAGCTCCCGGCCCATCCCCGACCACTGCGACCCCTGACCCGAGAACAAGAAACCGGTACCACCGCCCCGCCCGGCGACGCCGCTGAGCACCCCGGAGGCGCCGTCGGCCAGCGCAGCCAGCCCCGCCAGCAATTCCTCGCGGTCGGTGGCGACCACGGCACCGCGGTGCTCCAGAGCGGCCCGCGACAGCGCCGCCGCGCGGGCCACCTCGGTGACGGTGGCGGCGGGTTCGGCGAGCAGGTGGTCCCGCAAGCGCGCCGCCTGCGCGCGCAAGGCGTCGGCGCTGCGACCGGACACGAGCACCGGCACCGGTCCCGCGACCGCGGGCGGCTCGGCAACGGGCTCGGTGGCGGGGGCCTGCTCGATGATCACGTGGGCGTTGGTGCCGCTGACCCCGAACGCCGACACGGCCGCCCGGCGGATCTCCGTCTCCGGCCAGTCGGTCGCCTCGGTGACCAGCCGCAGCGGGCCAGCGGCCCAGTCGACGTGCGGGGAGGGGGTGTCCACGTGCAGGGTGCGCGGCAGCACCCCATGGCGCATCGCTTGCACGACCTTGATGACACCGGCGACCCCGGCAGCCGCCTGGGTGTGCCCGATGTTGGACTTCACCGACCCGAGCCACAGCGGCCGGTCGCGGTCGGCGCCGTACGTCTCCAGCAGCGCCTGCGCCTCGACGGGGTCGCCCAGCGCGGTGCCCGTGCCGTGCGCTTCCACCGCGTCGACGTCCTCGGGGGACAGGGCCGCGTTGGTCAGCGCCTCGACGATGACCCGGCGCTGTGCCTGCCCGTTGGGTGCGGTCAGCCCGTTGGAGGCGCCGTCCTGGTTGACGGCGGAGCCGCGGACGACGGCGAGCACCGGGTGCCCGTTGGCCTGTGCGTCGGACAGCCGCTCCAGCAGCAGCATGCCGACGCCCTCGGACCAGCCGGTGCCGTCCGCGGCGGCGGAGAACGCCTTGCAGCGGCCGTCGGCGGCGAGGCCGCCGAGCCGGTCGAACTCCACATAGGTGCCCGGGGTGGACATGATCGTCACACCGCCGGCCAGCGCCAGCGACGTCTCCCCGGAGCGCAGCGACTGCACCGCCAGATGCAGGGTGACCAGCGAGGAGGAGCAGGCGGTGTCCACGGTGACCGCGGGGCCTTCGAGGCCGAAGGTGTAGGCGACCCGGCCGGTGGCGATGCTGGCGGCGTTCCCGTTGCCGATGAAGCCGTGCAGCTCCTCGGGCACGCTGTCCATCAGGGTCGCGTAGTCGTGGTACATCACCCCGGCGAACACACCGGTACGGCTGCCGCGCAGCGAAGTGGGGTCGATCCCGGCGCGTTCGAACGCCTCCCAGGAGGTCTCCAGCAGCAGCCGCTGCTGCGGGTCCATCGCCAGCGCCTCGCGCGGCGAGATGCCGAAGAAGCCGGGGTCGAAGTCACCGGCGCCGGTGACGAACCCGCCGAGCCCGACCGGCAGTCCGGTCAGGTCCCAGCCGCGGTCGGCGGGGAACCCGGAGATCCCGTCCCGGCCCGCGTCCAGCAGCTCCCACAGCTGCTCGGGGGTGCTGACCCTGCCGGGGTAGCGGCAGGCCATGCCCACGATCGCGATCGGCTCGCGCCGGGCCTGTTCGATCTCGGCCAGCCTGCGCTGGGCGCTCTGCGCCTCGGCCAGTGCGCGCCGGAGATACTCCCGGAGCTTGTCCTCGTTTGCCACGCGGTCTTCCTTCCCTGCCCCTAGCTGGCGCCGAGGTCGTCGACGAGGCCGAACAGTTCGTCGTCGGAGGCCGACGACAGGTCGTGCTCCGCGGCGGTAGCGGTCTGCTCCTCGCCGCCGTACTTGGCCAGCAGCGCGGTGAGCCGCATGCGCAGCTTCGCCCGGTCCACGGCGCCGGGTTCGGCGTCGGCCAGGGCCGCTTCGAGCTGGTCGAGCCCGGCGAGCACCGGCGCGGAAGGCGCGCCGTCCGCCGCGGGCATGGATGCGTGCAGATGGGCGGCGAGCGCCGCCGGGGTGGCGTACTCGAACACCACCGCCGCGGGCAGCCGTACGCCGGTGGCCGCGGACAGCCGGTTGCGCAGCTCCAGCGCGGCCAGTGAGTCGACGCCGAGTTCGGCGAAGGTGCGGTGTTCGGCCACGGCGGCCGCCGAGTCGTAGGCCAGTACCCCGGCCGCTTCGGCGCGCACCAGCTCCAGCAGCGCCTTCTCCCGGTCCGGTCCGGTCAGCGCGGCGCCGGGGGCCGGGGCTGCGGCGGCGGCCGGGGCGGCGGTGTCCCGGACCAGGCCGCGCAGCACCGCCGGGACCGGCCCACCGGACCGGAAGGCGGCCCGGTCGAGGTGCAGCGGCGCGAGGACCGGGGCGTCGACGGCGCGGGCCAGGTCGAAGAGTTCGAGGGCCTCGGCGGTGGCCAGCGGCCGTATCCCGTTGCGGGTGATGCGGGCGAGGTCGGCTTCGTCCAGCGTTCCGGTGATGCCGCTGCGCTGCTCCCACAGGCCCCAGGCCAGCGAGGTGGCCGGGAGCCCGGCGACGTGCCTGGCCCGGGCCAGCGCGTCCAGAGCGGCGTTGGCGGCGGCGTAGGCGCTCTGGCCGGCCGCGCCGAGCACCCCGGCGGCGGAGGAGAACAGCACGAAGTCGGTCAGCTCCCGGTCGCGGGTCAGCTCGTCCAGCCAGCGGGCGCCCAGCACCTTCGGCGCCAGCACCGCCCGCAACCGCTCCTCGGTGAGACCGGTGACCACACCGTCGTCCACCACCCCGGCCGCGTGCACCACCGCTGTCACCGGATGCTCGGCCAGCAGCGCGGCCACCGCGTCCCGGTCGGCCACATCGCACGCCACCACCGACACCTCGGCGCCCAACTTCCTCAGTTCGGCGGTCAGTTCGTCCGCGCCCGGGGTGTCCGGGCCGCGGCGGCCGGTGAGTACCAGTTCACGCACCCCGCGGTCGGTGACCAGGTGCCGGGCCACGGTCGCACCGAGCGCGCCCAGGCCGCCGGTGATCAGCACCGGGCCGCCCGGGTCCCGCTCGGCGCCGTCCGGCCCGGTGCCGTTCCGGCCGGTGAGGGGGGCCGCCGGGACGGGGACCAGCCGTGGCACGAGCACCGCGCCGTCGCGCAGCACCAGCTGCCCGCCGGGCACCTGCCACGCGGCGGCGGGCACCTCCGTGTCGTCCTCGATGTCGGCCAGCAGGAAGCGGTCCGGGTGTTCCTGCTGCACCGAGCGCACCAGGCCCCAGACCGCGGCGGCGGCCGGATCGGTGCGCGCTCCCCGGGTGCGCAGCGCGAGCCGGGTACCCGCGAAGCGGTCCTCGGCCAGCCAGCCGCGCACCGCGCTCAGCGCCCCCGCCGCCGCGGCGACCGGGTCGGCCTCGGTCCCGGCCGGCAGCACCACCACCCCGGGCAGCTCCTCCCGGTCGGTGAGTTCGGCCAGATCGGTGCAGACCAGTACGGCGGGCTCCGGTCCGGCCGACGCGGGCGCGGGCACCAGCTCCTCGGTGTACAGCGCGGCCCGCCGGCCGAGCTGCCCGGCCGAGACCGGCCGTACGGCGAGGGATTCCACCACCCCGACCGGTACGCCCGTGGCATCGGCGAGTTCGATCCGGGCCGTGTCGGCGGCCACCGGGGAGATCCGCACCCGCAGTGCGGACGCCCCGGTGCGGCGCAGCGCCAGCCCGGTCCAGGCGAACGGCAGCAGGGTACGGTCGTCGCCCGCGTCCCCGCGCAGCCAGCGCAGGGCGTGCAGCGCCGCGTCCAGCAGGGCGGGGTGCACCCCGTAGCGGCCGGTGTCGGTGAGGTCGGGCAGGGCGATGTCGGCGAGGATCTCGTCGCCGCGCCGCCAGGCCGCGCGCAGGCCCTGGAACGCCGGGCCGTACTCCAGCCCGGCGGCGGCGAACCCGTCGTAGGCCGACGCCACGTCGAGTGCGGTGGCGTCCGGCGGCGGCCAGGCGAGCTGCTCGGCCTGGGGTACGGCGGTCTCCGCCGGGCCCAGCTCGGCGCGGGCGTAGCAGGTCCACGGGGTGCCGGGTGCGGCCGGGCGGGCGTGCACGGTCAGCGGACGGTAGCCCGTCGCGCCGGGCGCGCCGACCCTCAGCTGCACCTCGACCGTGCCGTCCTCGGGCAGCACCAGCGGTGACTGGAGGGAGAGTTCGGCGACCGCACCGGCACCGGCCACCTCGGCGGCGTGCAGGGCCAGTTCGGCGAACACGCTCCCCGGCACCACGCTCGCGCCAAGCACGGTGTGCTCCCCCAGCCAGGACTGCGTCCGGGTGGACAGCCGGCCGGACAGCAGGAACCCGTCCTCCTCGGCGAACTCCACGGCCGCGTCCAGCAGCGGATGGCCGCCGGGGCGCACCGGCCCGGCGTCGTCGAGCCAGTAGCGGCGGCGCTGGAAGGCGTAGGTGGGCAGCGCGACGCGGGCCGCCGGCGGCAGATACGACGCCCAGTCGACCATACCGCCGTGCGCATGGAACCGGGCCAGCCCGGCGGCCAGCGCACGCACCTCGGACTGCTCGCGATGCAGCAGGGGAACGAACGCGGCGTCGGCGTCCTCCGGCAGGCAGTCCGGCCCCACGGCGGTCAACGCGGCGGCGGGCCCGATCTCCAGGAACCTGGTCACGCCCTGCTCGTGCAGCCGCGCCACCGCGTCAGCGAAACGCACCGTGTCCCGGACGTTCCGCACCCAGTAATCGGCGTCCGTCGGCGCCGCATCGATCTCCACGGTCGACACGAACGGAATCCGCGGCGCGGAGAAGACGACGTCGGCCAGGGCCTCCCGGAACCGTCCCAACACCGGCTCCACCAAGGGCGAATGGAAGGCGTGGCTCACCCGCAGACGGGTGTGCCGCCACCCCCGCTCCTTCGCCCGCCCGGCAACGGCCTCGACCGCCGGCACCGCGCCCGAGACCACGACCGACCGCACCCCGTTGACGGCCGCGATGCTCACCTCACCGGACAGGATGCCGGCGACTTCGCTCTCGGGGGCATTCACCGCCAGCATCGCCCCGCCCGGAGGCAGCTCCTGCATCAGCCGCGCCCGGGCACACACCAGGCCGACCGCGTCGTCCAGCGACAACACCCCCGCCGCATGCGCGGCCGCCACCTCACCCACCGAGTGACCGACCACGAAGTCCGGCACCACGCCGAAGGATTCGAGGAGCCGGAACAACGCCACCTCGAACGCGAACAGACCACACTGCGCGTACAAGGTCTGGTCCAGCCGCTCCCCGCCGTCCAGGACCACATCCCGCACCGGACAGCCCAGCACCGCCTCCAACCGCCCGCAGACGTCATCGAAGGCGTCCGCGAACACCGGGTAGTGCTCGGCGAGTTCGCGCCCCATCGCCGAGCGCTGCGACCCCTGCCCCGAGAACAGGAACCCGGTACCGCCACCACGCCCGGCGGCCACCCCGCTGATCGCCCCGGAGGCCAGCCCCTCCAGCCCGGCCAGCAGCTCCGCCCGGTCAGCGGCCACCACCGCACCCCGGTACTCCAACGCGGCCCGCGTCATGGCGGCCGCGAACGCCACCTGCGGGACGCTCAGTTCGGCATCCGCCGCCACCCGCTCCGACAGCCGCGCCGCCTGCTCCCGCAGCGCCTCCGCGCTGCGACCCGACACCACCACGGGCACCGGCACCGCAACCGCAGGCGGCTCGGCAACGGGCTCGGTGGCGGGGGCCTGCTCGATGATCACGTGGGCATTGGTGCCGCTGACCCCGAACGCCGACACGGCCGCCCGGCGAACCTCCGTCTCCGGCCAGCCGGTCGCCTCGGTGAGCAGCCGCACCGGCCCGGCCGTCCAGTCGACATGCGGGGACGGGGTGTCCACGTGCAGGGTGCGCGGCAGCACCCCGCGACGCATCGCCTCCACGACCTTGATGACTCCGGCGACCCCGGCAGCCGCCTGGGTGTGCCCGATGTTCGACTTCACCGACCCCAGCCACAGCGGCCGCTCACGCTCCGCGCCGTACGTCGCCAGCAGCGCCTGCGCCTCGATCGGGTCGCCCAGCGCGGTGCCCGTCCCGTGCGCCTCCACCATGTCGACGTCCTCGGAGGACAGTCCGGCGGCGCTCAGCGCGGCGCGGATGACACGTTCCTGCGCGGGGCCGTTGGGCGCGGTGAGCCCGTTGGAGGCGCCGTCGGAGTTGACGGCCGAGCCGCGCAGGACGGCCAGTACCTCATGGCCGTTGGCGCGCGCGTCGGACAGCCGCTCCAACACCAGGATGCCGATGCCCTCGGACCAGCCGGTGCCGTCGGCGGCGGCGGAGAAGGACTTGCAGCGGCCGTCGGCGGCCAGGCCGCCCTGCCGGTCGAACTCACGGAACGGGGTGGGGCTGGACATCACCGTCACTCCGCCGGCCAGCGCCAGGGTGGACTCGCCGGAGCGCAGCGACTGGGCGGCCAGGTGCAGCGCGACCAGCGACGAGGAGCACGCGGTGTCCACGGTGACCGCCGGGCCGTTGAGGCCGAAGGTGTAGGCGACCCGGCCGGTGGCGACGCTGCCCAGGTTACCGTTGCCCAGGTAGCCCTCCAGCTCCTCGGGGACGTGCGCCAGCCTGGTGGCGTAGTCGTGGTACATCACCCCGGCGAACACACCGGTACGGCTGCCACGCAGACCGAGCGGATCGATCCCGGCGCGTTCGAACGCCTCCCAGGACAGCTCCAGCAGCAGCCGCTGCTGCGGGTCCATCGCCAGCGCCTCGCGCGGCGAGATGCCGAAGAAGCCGGGATCGAAGTCACCGGCGCCGGCCAGGAAACCGCCGCGTCCGACCGGCAGGGTCCCGAGGTCCCAGCCGCGGTCGGCGGGGAACCCGGAGATCCCGTCCCGGCCCGCGGCGACCAGGTCCCACAGCTGTTCGGGGGTGGTGACCCCGCCGGGGTAGCGGCAGGCCATGCCGACGATGGCGATCGGCTCGTCCGCCGCGGCCGCCGGCGCGGGGGCCGTCGGTTCCGTGAGTGGTGCGGTGTCCAGGTCCCCGGCCTCGGCGAGCACGAACGCCGCCAGCGCGGCCGGGGTGGGGTGGTCGAAGACCAGGGTGGCGGGCAGCCGCAGTCCGGTGGCCGTGCCGAGCCGGTTGCGCAGTTCCAGCGCGGTGAGCGAGTCGAAGCCGAGGTCGGCGAAGGACCGGCCGTCGCCGACCTGCCCGGCCCCGGCCAGGTCCAGGACCGCGGCGGCCTGGGTGCGGACCAGGTCCAGGGCGGCCCTGCGGCGTTCCGGCGCGGGCAGGGCGCGCAGCCGGTCGGCCCAGCCGGACTGTTGCCGCCGGGTGCGGCGGTGGCGCCGGACCAGACCCGCGAAGACCGGGGGCAGCGGGTCCATCCGGTGCAGGGCGGCGGTGTCCAGCCGCATCGGCAGGACGACCGGATCGCCGAGCCCGACGGCGGTGTCCAGCAGCGCCAGCGCCTCCTCGGTGGGCAGTGGGGCGATGCCGTTGCGGGCGATGCGGGCGAGGTCGGCCTCGGCCAGCGTTCCGGTGATGCCGCTGCGCTGCTCCCACAGGCCCCAGCCGAGCGCGTGCGCGGGCAGTCCGGCGGCGCGGCGCCGGGCGGCCAGGGCGTCGAGTGCCGCGTTGGCGGCGGAGTAGGCGGCCTGCCCGGCGTTGCCGAGGGTCGCCGAGGCGGAGGAGAACAGCACGAACCGGGTGAGGTCCCGGTCGCGGGTCAGCTCGTCCAGCCAGCGGGCGCCCAGCACCTTCGGCGCCAGCACCGCCCGCAACCGCTCCTCGGTGAGACCGGTGACCACACCGTCGTCCACCACCCCGGCCGCGTGCACCACCGCCGTGACCGGGTGCTCGGCCAGCAGCGCGGCCACCGCGTCCCGGTCGGCCACATCACAGGCCACCGCCCGGGCCGAGGCGCCGAGTTCTGTGAGGTCGGCGATCAGCTCACCCATGCCGGGCGCGTCACCACCGCGCCGGGACGCCAGCACCAGGGCACGCACACCGTGCCGCTCCACCAGATGCCCTGCCACCAGCCGCCCGAGCGTGCCGCTCGCCCCAGTGACCAGCACCGTGTCATCCGCCGACCAGGGCGTCGACTCGGGCGCCGCCTCCGTCACCCGCACCAACCGAGGTATGAACAACTGACCGTCTCGTATCGCCAGTTGGGGCTCACCGGTGGCCAGGGCGACCCCGTCGGGCACGCTGCCGTCGCTGTCCAGCAGCACGAAACGGTCGGGCCACTCGGCCTGCACCGAGCGCACCAGGCCCCAGACGGCGGCACCGGCCGGGTCGGGCACCTCCGCGGCGGCGGTGGCGACCGCGCCGTGAGTGAGCACGGCCAGCCGGGCACCGGGCGCGGGGTCCTCGGCCAGCCACTCACGCACGCGCTCCAGCACGGCGGCGGTGCACTCGGCCACGGGGCCGTCCTCGACCCGGAACAGCACGTCGGCACCAGTGTCGCGGTTCCCCCCGGCAGGGGCGGACGTCCAGTCCAGCCGGTACATCGAGTCCTGTCCCGCGGGCGGGCGCAGGGTGCCGGTGAGGGGGCGCAGTACCACGCGCTCGACGGTGCCGACGGGGGCGCCGCTGTCGTCCGCGAGATCGACCCGGACCGCGTCGTCCCCGGTGACGGTGAGCCGGACCCGCAGGGTTGCGGCGCCCTCGGCGTACCAGCGGACCCCGTGGAAGGCGAAGGGCAGCCGGAGGGTGGCGTCGTCGCCGCGCAGGGCGAGGGCGTGCAGCGCGGCGTCCAGCAGGGCGGGATGCAGACCGAACTCGTCGGCTTGGCCGAGCAGTTGCTCGGGCAGGGCGATCTCGGCGTAGGTCGCGTCGCCGCGTCGCCAGGCCGCGCGCAGCCCCTGGAAGGCCGGGCCGTACCCGAGACCGGTCTCGTCGAGCCGGGGGTAGAACGCGTCCAGCGGGAGGGCTTCGGCGCCGGCCGGGGGCCACTGCACCAGGTCCGTGCCGAACCCGTCCGCCGTGTCCCCCGCGTCTTGTGTGTCCTGCGTGTCCTCGGCCAGGACACCGGTGGCGTGCCGGGTCCAGGGCAGGGCGGTCCCCTCCGGCCGGGAGTGCACCTCGATGCCGCGGCGCCCGGTGTCGTCGGGTTCTCCGATGCCGACCCGGAGGGCGACGGCGCCGTCGGCGGGCAGCGCCAGGGGCACCTCGAGGGTCAGTTCGTCGATCCGGGCGTCACCGAGGAGTTCGGCGGCGTGCCGGGCGAGTTCCACGAACGCGGTGCCGGGCAGCAGCGGGGTGCCGGTGACCTGGTGGTCGGCCAGCCAGGGCTGGGTGCGCAGGCTCAGCCGTCCGGTGAGGACGGTGTCGATGGGGCCGGGGAGGGCGACCAGCGCGCCGAGCAGCGGGTGCCCGGCGGGCTGGGCGCCGAGCGCGGCCGGATCGGCCGGTACGGCGGACTCCAGCCAGTAACGGCGGTGCTGGAAGGCGTAGGTGGGCAGGTCGACCGGCTGGGCGGGGGGCAGATACGACGCCCAGTCGACCGTACCCCCATGCACATGGAACCGGGCCAGCCCGGCAGCCAGCGCACGCACCTCGGGCTGTTCACGGCGCAGCAACGGCACGAACACCGCCGTACTGTCCTCGGGCACACAGTCCGGACCGGCAGCAGTGAGCGCGGTGTCCGGGCCGACCTCCACGAACCGCGTCACACCCTGCGCATGCAGATGAGCCACCGCATCGGCGAAACGAACCGTGTCCCGGACGTTCCGCACCCAATAGTCGGCGTCCACCGGCGCCGCACCGACATCCACCGTCGACACGAACGCAATACGCGGCGCAGCAAACTCCACACCGGCTATCGCGGCACGGAACCGCTCCAACACCGGCTCCACCAACGGCGAATGGAAGGCATGACTCACCCGAAGCCGGGTGTGCCGCCACCCCCGCTCCCCCGCCCGCCCGGCAACAGCCTCCACCGCAGCCACCGCACCCGACACCACCACCGACCGCACCCCATTGACAGCCGCAATCCCCACCTCACCCGACAGGATGCCGACGACTTCGTCCTCGGGAGCGTTCACCGCCAGCATCGCCCCACCCTGCGGCAACTCCTGCATCAACCCAGCCCGCGCACACACCAACACCACCGCGTCATCCAGCGACAACACCCCCGCCACATGCGCAGCCGCCACCTCACCCACCGAATGACCCACCACAAAGTCCGGCACCACACCGAACGACTCCAGCAACCGGAACAACGCCACCTCGAACGCGAACAGACCACACTGCGCGAACAACGTCTGATCCAGCCGCTCCCCACCGTCCAGGACCACATCCCGCACCGGACGCCCCAGCACCGCCTCCAACCGCCCGCAGACGTCACCGAACACGTCCGCGAACACCGGATACCGCTCGGCCAGCTCCCGCCCCATCCCCGACCACTGCGACCCCTGACCCGAGAACAAGAACCCGGTCAGCCCACCCCGGTCAGCCACCCCGCTGACCACCCCCGGGCGGCCCTCCGCCAGCGCCGCCAGCCCGGCCAGCAACTCCTCCCGATCACCCGCCACCACCGCGCCCCGGTGCTCCAGGGCGGCCCGTGACACACCGGCCGCCCGCGCCACCCCCGCGACCGACACGCCGGAGTCCCCGGCGACGAACTCGCGCAGCCGCGCCGCCTGGTCCCGCAGCGCCTCCGCACTGCGCCCCGACACCACCACCGGCACCGGCCCCGCGACCGCAGGCGGCTCGGCGACGGGCTCGGGATCGGGGGCTTCCTCCAGGATGACGTGGGCGTTGGTGCCGCTGATGCCGAAGGCGGACACCGCGGCGCGGCGGGGGCGTTCGGCGCGGGGCCAGGGCACCGGCTCGGTGGCCGGGGACAGGGTGCCGGAGGACCAGTCGATGTGCGGGGACGGGGTGTCCGCGTGCAGCGTCCTGGGCACGGTCTCGTGCCGGAGCGCCAGCACGGACTTGATGACACCGGCGACGCCGGCGGCGGCGAGGGTGTGTCCGATGTTCGACTTGACCGACCCCAGCCACAGCGGCCGGTCGCGGTCGGCGCCGTAGGTCGCCAGCAGTGCCTGTGCCTCGATCGGATCGCCGAGGGCGGTGCCGGTGCCGTGTGCCTCGATCAGGTCGACGTCCGCCGGGGACAGCCCGGCGGCGCTGAGCGCGGCCCGGATCACCCGTTGCTGGGAGGGGCCGTTGGGGGCGGTGAGCCCGTTGGAGGCGCCGTCCTGGTTGACGGCGGAGCCGCGGATGACGGCGAGCACCGGGTGCCCGTTGGCCTGTGCGTCGGACAGGCGTTCCAGGACGAGCACGCCGACGCCCTCGGCCATGCCCATGCCGTCGGCGGCGGCGGAGAACGCCTTGCAGCGGCCGTCGGCGGCGAGGACCCGCTGGCGGCTGAACTCGACGAGCGGCCCGGGGCCGGCCAGCACGGTCACTCCGCCCGACAGGGCCAGCGAGGACTCCCCGTCGCGCAGCGAGCGCACGGCGAGGTGCAGGGTGACCAGCGAGGTGGAGCAGGCGGTGTCGACGCTGATCGCGGGGCCTTCGAGGCCGAGGGTGTAGGAGACGCGGCCGGACAGCACGCTGGAGACCACGCCGGTGACGAGGTGGCCCTCGACGCCGGCCGGGGCCTCGGCGAGCCGGGTGCCGTACTCCTGGTGGTTCTGGCCGACGAACACGCCGGTGCGGCTGCCGCGCAGCGAGGTGGGGTCGATCCCGGCCCGCTCCAGTGCTTCCCAGGAGGTCTCCAGGAGCAGCCGCTGCTGCGGGTCCATCGCCAGGGCTTCGCGCGGGGAGATCCCGAAGAAGCCCGCGTCGAAGGCGCCGGGGTCGTCCAGGAAGCCGCCGCGGCGCACATAGGTGTGGCCGGAGCGGTCCGGGTCGGGGTCGTAGAGGGCCTCGATGTCCCAGCCGCGGTCGGTGGGCAGGTCGCCGGTGACGTCCCGGCCGTCGGCCAGCACCCGCCACAGGTCCTCCGGTGAGCGCACTCCGCCCGGGTAGCGGCAGGCCATGCCGACGACGGCGATGGGCTCGGTGCGGGAGCGTTCGGCCTCCTCCAGGCGGCGGTTGGCCTTGCGCAGGTCGACCATGACCCGCTTCAGATAGCCCCGGAGCTTCTCTTCCTCGGACATGTCCAACGCCCTTCAGCTCTCCCCGAGTTCGCGTTCGATGAGGTCGTAGATCTCCTCGTTCGACGCGGGGTCGAAGTCGTCCTCGTCGCCGCCGACCAGCGTGAGCATCGCCCGCAGCCGCCGTTCGATCTCGGCCCGGTCGCCGTCGTCGGCCACCGTGGACAGCCGTTCGGTGAGCCGGTCGAGTTCGGCGAGGAGAGGTGGCTCGGGAGGCGCCAGCCGGGTGCGCAGATACTCGGCCACCGCGGCCGGGGTGGGCTGGTCGAAGACCAGGGTGGCCGGCAGGGTGAGGCCGGTGGCCTCGGCGAGCCGGTTGCGCAGTTCCATGCCGGTCAGCGAGTCGTAGCCGAGGTCGCGGAAGGCCCGGTCGGCGCCGATCGCGCCGGCGCCGGAGTGGCCCAGCACCACGGCGGCCTGCTCGCGCACCAGCCGGAGCAGGGCGTTGCGGCGCTCGGTGTCCGGCAGCCCGGCCAGCCGTTCGGCCCAGCCGGAACCGGACGGCCGTTCCTCCGTTGCGGTGGTGGTGTGCAGGGCGCGCTGTGCCTCGGGGATCTCGGCGAACAGCGGCCGGGTGCGGGCCGAGCTGAACAGGGGCATGAACCTGGCCCAGTCGACGTCGGCGACCGACAGTCCGGTCTCGGCGTGTTCGAGGACGGTGCGCAGCGCGTCCAGCGCCGGGCCGGGGGCGATCAGCGGCAGGCCCTGGCGGCGCAGCTGGTCGGCGTCGACTCCGTCGGGGAAGCGGGCGCCGTCCCAGACGCCCCAGGCGACCGAGGTCACCGGCAGTCCGGCGGCGTGGGCCTGCTCGGCCAGGGCGTCCAGTTCGGCGTTGGCCGCGGCGTAGGCGCCGTGGTCGCCGCTGCCCCAGACCCCGGCGATGGAGGAGTAGAGGACGAGCGCGTCGAGTTCGGCCGGGTCGAGGAGTTCGATGAGGTTCCGGGCGCCCTGGACCTTGGCGGTGAGGACGTCGGCGTACTCGGCGAGGTCGGTGTCGGGCAGCGCGGCCAGCCGCATCAGGGCGGCGGCGTGCACGACGGTGCGCACGGTCTCGCCCTGCTCGCGCAGCCCGGCCAGCAGTGCGGCCACGGCGTCCCGGTCGGCGATGTCGCAGGCGTGGGCGGTCAGCCGTACGCCCAGGCCGTCGAGTTCGGCCGCGAGGTCGGCGACCCCTTCGGCGTCCGGCCCGCTGCGGCTGACCAGGACGACGTGCCGGGCGCCGAGTCCGGCCAGCCAGCGGGCGACCTCGGGGCCGAGGGCGCCGGTGCCGCCGGTGACGAGCGCGGTGTCCCGGGCCTGCCAGCGGCCCGCGGCGCCAGGGGTGGGCGGGGCGTGCACCAGGCGTCGTACGAGGGTGCCGGAGGCGCGTATCGCGAGCTGGTCCTCGTCGCCCCGGCCTCCGGCGAGTACGGCGCGCAGCTGGTCCAGTGCGGCCTCGTCCAGGTCGGCGGGCAGGTCGACCAGGCCGCCCCAGAACGCCGGGTGTTCCAGCATCGCGACCCGGCCCAGGCCCCACACCTGGGCGGCGCTCGGCTCGCGCGGCGGATCGGCCCGGCCGGTGGCCACGGCACCGGAGGTCACCAGCCACAGCGGGAGGGTGGCCGCCAGGTCGCCGAGGGCCTGGACGACGGCCAGGGTGGCGGCCGCCCCGGCCGGTACCACGGGGTGCCGGGGGTGCGGGCGGCGGTCGGCGGCGAGCAGGGACAGCACGCCGCGCGGGGTGTGCTCGGCCAGCGCGCGGCGCAGCAGGCCGGTCAGTGCGGTGCGGTCGGCGTGTTCGGTGTCCACGGTGACCACGTGCACCGGGAGGCCGCCGGTGAGGGTCTCCAGCCAGGTCCGGTCCGCGCCGGAGCCGGGCACCAGGGCCAGCCACACGCCGTCCGGTGCGGTGCGTTCGGGTGCTTCCGCGGGGCGCCACTCGACGCGGTAGCGCCAGGAGTCGGTCCGGGACCGGGCCTGTTCGGCCAGCCAGTACCACTCGTGCTGGAAGGCGTAGGTGGGCAGGTCCGCCGGCCGGGCGCCGCTGCCGGTGAACACCTCGGCGAGCCGCACCCCGGCTCCGCGCACCTGTGCCTCGGCCAGGGCCTGGGCGAACCGCGGCCAACCGCCGTCGTCGCGGCGCAGCGTGGACAGTACGGCGGCCCGGGCGCCGGCGGCGTCCACGGTCTCCTGGACGCCCGGGGCGGCCACCGGGTGCGGGCTGACCTCGAGGAAGGTGCCGATCCCGGCGTCCAGCGCGGCGCGTACCGCGTCGGCGAAGCGGACGGTCTCGCGCAGGTTGGTGTACCAGTAGGCGCCGGTCAGCTCGCGGGTGTCGAGCCGCTGCCCGGTGACGGTGGAGTACAGCTCGGTACGGGCCGCGCGCGGGGTGATCCCGGCGAGCAGCCCGGCGAGGCTGTCCTCGACGGCGGCGACCTGCGGGGAGTGCGAGGCGTAGTCCACCGCGATGCGCCGGGTCCGCACCCCGCGGGCCGCGCAGTCGGCCGCCAGCTCCTCCAGGGCGGTCGGGTCGCCGGAGACGACGGTGGAGGCGGGGCTGTTGACCGCGGCCACCGCGAGCCGGTCGTCGGCGAACAGCGCGCGGACCTCCTCGGCGGGCAGGGCCACCGACATCATGCCGCCCTTGCCGGACAGCTCGGTCAGCGCGCGGCTGCGCAGGCACACCACGGCGGCGGCGTCGGCGAGGGACAACGCCCCGGCCACGCAGGCAGCGGCGATCTCGCCCTGCGAGTGGCCGATCACCGCTTCGGGTTCGACGCCGTACGCGCGCCACAGCGCGGCCAGCGACACGGTGACGGCGAAGGTCACCGGCTGCACCACGTCCACGCGTTCCAGCGGCGGCGCGCCGGGGGCGCCGCGCAGGACGTCCAGCACCGAGAAGTCCACGTGGGTCTCGATCGCGGCGGCGCACTCGGCGAACCGGGCGGCGAACACCGGTGCGGAGTCCAGCAGTTCCAGGGCCATGCCGGCCCACTGCGCGCCCTGCCCGGGGAACACGAACGCCACCCTTCGGGCCGCGTCGGCCGCGGTGCCGCGGAGCACGCCCGGGGTGTCCCGGCCCTCGGCCAGCGCGCCGAGCCGCTCGGCCAGCTGTTCCCTGCCGTCGGCCAGCACGACCGCGCGGTGTTCCAGGGCGGCCCGGGCGGTCACGCTGGACCAGGCGATGTCCAGCAGCGGGGTGTCCGGGTGGCCGGCGAGATGACCGGCGAGCCGGGCGGCCTGGGCGCGCAGGGCGTCCTCGGTCCGGCCGGACAGCGCGACCGGCAGCGGCAGCGGCACCGGCGCGGTGGCCGGTTCCGGCGCAGCGGGTGCGGTGTCGTCGGCCTGCTCGATGACGACGTGCGCGTTGGTGCCGCTGATGCCGAAGGAGGACACCGCGGCGCGGCGCGGGCGGCCGGTGTCCGGCCAGGGCTGTTCCTCCGTGAGCAGCCGCACCTCGCCGGACGCCCAGTCCACGTGCGGGGACGGCTCGTCCACGTGCAGGGTGCGGGGCAGCACCCCGTGCCGCATCGCCTCCACGACCTTGATCACCCCGGCGACGCCTGCGGCGGCCTGGGCGTGCCCGATGTTGGACTTGACCGAGCCCAGCCACAGCGGCCGGTCGCGCTCGGCGCCGTACGTGGCCAGCAGTGCCTGGGCCTCGATGGGGTCGCCGAGCGGGGTGCCGGTGCCGTGGCCCTCGACGGCGTCGACGTCCGCGGGGGTCAGTCCGGCGGCGTCGAGCGCGGCGCGGATCACGCGTTCCTGGGAGGGGCCGTTGGGGGCGGTCAGGCCGTTGGAGGCGCCGTCCTGGTTGACGGCCGAGCCGCGCAGCACGGCCAGCACGCGGTGGCCGGCCCGGTGGGCCGCGGACAGCGGTTCGAGCAGCAGCAGGCCGACGCCCTCGGACCAGCCGGTGCCGTCGGCCGCCCCGGCGAAGGACTTGCACCGGCCGTCCACGGCCAGCCCGCGCTGCCGGGAGAACGCGGTGAAGGTGGTCGGCTCGGCCATCACCGTGACGCCTCCGGCTAGGGCCAGCGAGCACTCGCCCGCGCGCAGCGCCTGCGCCGCCAGGTGCAGGGCCACCAGCGAGGAGGAGCAGGCGGTGTCCAGGGTGACCGCGGGGCCCTGGAGGCCGAGGGTGTAGGCGACCCGGCCGGAGGCGACGCTCGCGGCGGTGCCGGTGAGCAGGTGTCCCTCGACGCCCTCGGGCAGTTCGCGCAGCGTGCTGGCGTAGTCGTGGTACATCACGCCGGTGAACACGCCGGTGCGGCTGCCGCGCAGCGAGGTCGGGTCGATCCCGGCCCGCTCCAGCGCCTCCCAGGAGGTCTCCAGGAGCAGCCGCTGCTGCGGGTCCATGGCCAGTGCCTCGCGCGGCGAGATGCCGAACAGTCCGGCGTCGAAGAGGCCGGCGTCGTGGAGGAAGCCGCCGTGCCGGGTGTAGGTGTGGCCGGCCCGGTCGGGGTCCGGGTCGTACAGGCCGGCGACGTCCCAGCCGCGGTCGGTGGGGAAGCCGCCGATGGCGTCGCCGCCGGCGGCCACCAGGTTCCACAGGTCCTCGGGGGAGGCGATGCCGCCGGGGAACCGGCAGGCCATGCCGATGATCGCGATCGGCTCGTCCGCGGTCACGGCCGGCGCCGGGGAGTGGGTCGCGGGGGCGGTGTCGCCGACGAGTTCGGCGTGCAGGTAGGCGGCGAGTGCGGCGGCGGTGGGGTGGTCGAAGACGACCGTGGCGGGCAGCCGGGTCCCGGTGGCGCGGCCCAGCCGGTTGCGCAGCTCCACCGCGGTGAGCGAGTCGAAGCCGAAGTCCTTGAAGGGCCGGTCCGGTGACAGGCCGCCGGGGTCGGTGTGGCCGAGGACCACCGCGGCCTGGGTCAGCACCAGGTCCTGGAGCACCCGCAGCGGCTCGCCCTCGGCCAGCCGCCGGCGCAGGGCGTCCGCGCCGTCCGCCGTCCCGTCCGCGGCGGCGGTACGGCGCACCGCCGGGACCAGGGTGCGCAGCACCGGGGCGAGCACGCCCTCGGCCGCCCGTTCGCGCAGGGCCGCCGGGTCCAGCCGGGCGGCCAGCAGCACCGGTTCGTCCCGTGCGGTGGCCGCGTCGAACAGGTCGAGCGCGGTGCCCGAGTCGAGCGGTACGACCCCGGCGCGGGCCAGCCTGGCCCGGTCGGTGTCCGCCATCCGGCCGGTCATCCCGCTGGTTTCGGCCCACAGTCCCCAGGCCACCGAGGTGGCGGGGAGTCCGGCGGCGCGGCGCTGGGCGGCCAGGGCGTCGAGTGCGGCGTTGGCGGCCGCGTAGGCGGCCTGGCCTGCGTTGCCGAGGGTGCCGGCCACCGAGGAGAACAGCACGAAGGCGGTGAGGTCCGGGCCGGTCAGCTCGGCCAGGTGCCGGGCGCCGTCCGTCTTGGCGCGGCAGACCTCGGCCACCCGCTGCGGGGTGAGCGCGGCGAGTACGCCGTCGTCGAGGATGCCGGCGGCGTGCACCACGGCCGTGACCGGGTGCTCGGCCAGCAGCGCGGCCACCGCGTCCCGGTCGGCCACATCGCACGCCACCGCCCGGGCCGAGGCGCCGAGTTCCGTCAGGTCGGCGAGCAGCTCACCCATGCCGGGAGCGTCACCACCGCGCCGGGACGCCAGCACCAGGGCACGCACCCCGTGCCGCTCCACCAGATGCCGCGCCACCAGCCGCCCGAGCGTGCCACTCGCCCCAGTGACCAGCACCGTGCCATCCGCCGACCAAGGCGTCGACTCGGGCGCCGCCTCCGTCACCCGCACCAACCGGGGCACCAGCAACCGCCCGTCCCGTACCGCCAGTTGGGGCTCACCGGTGGCCAGGGCGACCCCGTCGGGCACGCTGCCGTCGCTGTCCAGCAGCACGAACCGGTCCGGGTGTTCCGTCTGGGCGCTGCGGACGAGGCCCCACACCGCCGCGGCCTCGGGGTCGGCCGGCTCCCCTGTGCGGGTGGCGACCGCGGCGCGGGTGAGCAGCACCAGCCGGGATGCGGCGAACCGCTCCTCGGCCAGCCAGCGCTGGGCCACGGCCAGGGCCTCGGTCACGCCGGCCACCGGGACGCCCACCGCGGCGGCCACCCGGTCGCCCAGCTCGTCCAGCCCCTCCGGCCCCGTCGTCAGCTGCACGGCGCCGGCCTGCGCCGGGGCCGGCACGGGCACCCAGTCGGTGCGGTACAGGTGGTCCCGGCGGCCGGCGGCGAGCTGTCCGGCGTGCACCGGCCGGAAGACCAGCGAGTCGATCACCATGACGGGCTGGTCCGCCGCGTCGGTCACGGTGAGCGACACGGCTCCCGCGCCCGCGGGCCGCAACCGCACCCGGGCCGCGGCGGCCCCGCTCCGGTACAGCCGGACCCCGGAGAACGCGAAGGGCAGGGCGGCGGTGCCGTCGGCGGACGCGCCGGTGCCCTCGGCCGGGACGGCCGCGTGCAGCGCCGCGTCCAGGAGCGCCGGGTGCAGGCCGAAGGCTGCCGCGTCCGATGCCTCCGGCTCGGGCAGGGCGATCTCGGCGTACAGCTCCTCGCCGTGCCGCCACAGTCGGCGCAGGCCCTGGAACGCCGGTCCGTAGCCGTAGCCGCGGCGCGCCAGCTCCGGGTAGTGGCCGGTCAGGTCGACCGGGGTGGCGCCGTCCGGCAGCCGGCCGCCGGGTACGGGTGCGGGCGCCTCGGCCACGCCGAGCCGGCCCGTGGCGTGGTGCGTCCACTGCGGGCCGCCGGACCCCGGTGCCAGGGCCTCTTCGGCGCCGCCCGGCCGGGAGTACACGTCCACGGTGCGGCCGCCGTCCTCGCCGGGCGCACCGAGCACCACCTGCACCCGTACACCGCCGCGCTCCGGCAGCGGCAGCGGGGCGTGCACGGTCAGCTCCTCCAGGACCGTGCAGCCGGCCTGGTCCCCGGCGCGTACGGCCAGTTCGACGAAGGCGGTGCCGGGCAGCACGGCGGTTCCGAACACCGTGTGGTCGGCGAGCCAGGGGTGGCGCTGCCGGGACAGCTCCCCGGTCAGCAGCAGTTCCCCGGTGGAGGCCACCGGTGCGGCCGCGCCGAGCAACGGGTGTGCGGTGGCGTCCAGCCCGAACCCGGCCGGATCCGTGCCGCCCGCCGGGGTGGCCAGCCAGTAGCGCTCCCGCTGGAAGGCGTAGGTGGGCAGTTCCACCCGTCGGCCGGTGGCGCCGAGGGCGGCGGTCCAGTCGACCCGGACGCCGCGCACATGGGCCTCGGCCAGCGACAGCAGGAACCGGCCGGGGCCGCCCTGGTCGCGGCGGAGGGAGCCGACCACCACGGCGGTGCTGCCCGCCGACTCGACGGTGTCCTGCACGGCGGCGGTGAGGATGGGGTGCGGGCTGGCCTCCACGAACACCCGGTGCCCGGCCCGGTCCAGGGCGCGGACGGTCTCCTCGAAGCGGACGGTCCCGCGCAGGTTCCGGTACCAGTAGTCGGCGTCCAGGCCGGCGGTGTCCAGCCGTTCGCCGGTCACCGTGGAGTAGAAGGGGATCTCGGCGGTGCGCGGGCGGATTCCGGCGAGCCGGTCCAGCAGTTCGGTGCGGATACGTTCCACCTGCGGGGAGTGCGAGGCGTAGTCCACGGCGACCAGCCGGGCCCGCACCCCGTCGGCGGTCAGCTCGGCGGCGAGTTCGCGCAGCGGGCCGGGGGCGCCGGACAGCACCACCGCGGCGGGCCCGTTGACCGCGGCCACCGACACCTGGTCCGCCCAGCGTGCCAGCCGGGGTTCCAGCTCGGCGACCGGCAGCGACACGGACATCATGCCGCCCTCGCCGGACAGTTGGGTCAGCGCGCGGCTGCGCAGGCAGACCACCGCGGCGGCGTCGCGCAGGGACAGCGCCCCCGCCACACAGGCCGCCGCGATCTCCCCCTGCGAATGCCCCACCACCGCATCCGGCTCCACCCCGAACGACCGCCACAACGCCGCCAACGACACCATCACCGCGAACGACACCGGCTGCACCACATCCACCCGATCCAGCCCCGGCTCACCCACCTCCCCCCGCAACACACCCAGCAGCGACCACTCCGCGAACTCCCCCAACGCCTCCGCACACTCCGCCATCCGCGCCGCGAACACCGGTGAGGAGTCCAGCAGTTCCACCGCCATCCCCGCCCACTGCGCCCCCTGCCCCGGGAACACGAACACCGTACGGCCGTCCGCGTCGGCGACTCCGCGCACCAGGGCGGGCGAGTCGGCGTCGGCGGCGAGGGTGCGCAGGCCGCGTACCAGGTCGGCGTGGTCGGTGGCGGTGAGTACGGCGCGGTGGGCCAGCCCGGCCCTGCCGGTGGCGGCCGCGCACGCGATGTCCGCCAGGGCCGGCGCGGACTCCGGCTCCAACTGCTCCAGATGGACGGCCAGCCGCTCGGCCTGGGCGCGCAGCGCGGCGGCGGTGTGCCCGGACACCACGACCGGCACCGGGCCGGAGCGCAGCACGGGGTGCGGTGCCGCCGGGGAGACGGTCGCGGGCGCGGCCTGTTCGATGACGACATGGGCGTTGGTGCCACTGATGCCGAAGGAGGACACCGCGGCGCGGCGCGGCCGGTCGCGCTCCGGCCAGGGCCGGGCCGCGTCGAGCAGCCGTACCGCGCCGGACCCCCAGTCCACGTACGGCGAGGGCTCGTCCACGTGCAGGGTGCGCGGCAGCACCCCGTGCCGCAGCGCCTCCACGACCTTGATCACCCCGGCGACGCCGGCGGCGGCCTGGGTGTGGCCGATGTTGGACTTGAGCGACCCCAGCCAGAGCGGCTCACCGGTGCGGCCCTGGCCGTAGGTGGCGAGCAGGGCCTGGGCCTCGATCGGGTCGCCGAGGGTGGTGCCGGTGCCATGTGCCTCGACCAGGTCGACGTCGGCCGGGGAGAGACCGGCGGCGGCCAGCGCGGAGCGGATCACGCGTTCCTGTGCGGGGCCGTTGGGGGCGGTGAGCCCGTTGGAGGCGCCGTCCTGGTTCACCGCCGAGCCGCGCAGCACCGCCAGTACGGGGTGGCCGTTGGCCCGCGCGTCGGAGAGCCGTTCCAGCACCAGCTGTCCGGCGCCCTCCGCCCAGCCGGTGCCGTCGGCCGCGGCCGCGAAGGACTTGCACCGCCCGTCCGGCGCGAGGCCGCGCTGCCGGGAGAACTCCACGAAGATGCCCGGCGTGGCCATCACCGTCACGCCTCCGGCCAGGGCCAGCGAGCACTCCCCGGCGCGCAGCGCCTGCGCCGCCAGGTGCACCGCGACCAGCGACGAGGAGCACGCGGTGTCCACGGTGACGGCCGGGCCGCGCAGGCCCAGGGTGTAGGCGATCCGGCCGGAGGCGACGCTGGCCGTGGTGCCGGTGAGCACATAGCCGTCCAGGCCGGCGGCGCCCTCGTGCATCCGCGGGCCGTAGTCCTGCGCCATGACCCCGGCGAACACCCCGGTCGCGGTGTCGCGCAGGGACAGCGGGTCGATCCCGGCCCGCTCCAGCGCCTCCCAGGAGGTCTCCAGGAGCAGCCGCTGCTGCGGGTCCATGGCCAGCGCCTCGCGCGGCGAGATGCCGAAGAGGCCCGCGTCGAACTCGGCGGCGTCGTACAGGAAGCCGCCGGTGCGGGCGTAGCTGCGGCCCGGCCGGTCCGGGTCCGGGTCGAACAGCCCGTCCAGGTCCCAGCCGCGGTCGGTGGGGAAGGCGCCGATCGCGTCGCCGCCCGCGGCCACCAGGTCCCACAGCTCCGCCGGTGAGCCGACCCCGCCGGGGAACCGGCAGGCCATCCCGACGATGGCGATCGGCTCGTCGGCGGTCACCGGTACGGCGGGAGTCTGTGCGGCGGGCGCGGTGGCCACCGGTGTTTCGGTGGTCGACGGTGCCTGGGCGGCCAGCCGGTCGATCAGGTGCGCGGTGATCCGGTCCGGGGTCGGGTGGTCCAGTACAACGGTGGCGGGCAGCCGCAGTCCGGCCGACTCGGCCAGCCGCTGCCCCAGTTCCACCGCCATCAGGGAACCGAAGCCCAGCTCCCGGAACGGGCGGTGTCCGTCCACGGCATCGGCGGAGTACAGTTCCAGCGCGGCGGCCACCTCGGCCCGCACCAGCGCGCGCACCGCCTGCTCCCGCTCGTCCGCGGGCAGCGCCGCCAGCCGGGACACCTCGGGCGCCGGCGCCGCCGGCGCGGCGGGCACCGTGCTGTCGGTGCCCGTCACCCCGGTGATCCAGTGCCGGCGCCGCTGGAACGGATAGGTGGGCAGCGGGATCCGCCGGGCGCCGGAACCGGCGTAGAACCGCGCCCAGTCCACCGGCACCCCGCGCGTGTGCAGCCGGGCGACCGCGGTGAGCAGCGACCGTTCGTCCGGGCGTTCCCCGCCGGCCAGCGCGGAGACGAACGCGACGTCCTCCGGTGCGCTGCCCGGGCCCATCGCGCACAGCGTGCCGTCCGGGCCCAGTTCCAGGAAGGTGCGCGCGCCGCCCGCGCAGGCCGTGGCGATCGCGTCCGCGAACCGGACCGTGCCCCGGGTGTGGCGCGCCCAGAACTCCGGCCAGTCCAGCCCGGTCACGTCCAGCTCGGCGCCGGTCAGCGAGGAGACGACGGGCAGGTCCGGGCGCCGCCAGTCCACCCGGGCCGCGGCCGCGCGCATCCCGTCCAGGATGCCGTCCACATGGGCCGAGTGGCTGGCCATCGGGACCTGGATCCGCCGGGTCCGCCGGCCCTGCCCGGCCCAGCGGCCGGCGATCGCCAGGGTGGCGTCCTCGTCGCCGGAAATCACCGTCGCGGTGGGGCTGTTGAGGGCGGCGATCGACACCAGTCCGGCGGAGTCCTCGACGTCCGGCAGCAGCTCGGCCTCGGAGGCCTCCACCAGCACCATCGCCCCGCCGGGCGGGATGTCCTGCATCAGCCGGCCGCGGGCGGCGACCAGCGCGCAGGCGTCGGGCAGGGACATCGCCCCGGCGACATGCAGGGCGGCCAGCTCGCCGAAGGAGTGGCCGAGCACCGCGTCCGGGGTGATCCCCCAGCTCTCCACCAGCCGGAACAGCCCGACCTGTACGGCGAACAGCGCCGGCTGGGTGTACAGCGGTTCGTCCAGCAGCGCCGCCTCGGCGGAGCCCTCCGGGGCGAAGAGCACCTCCGGCAGCGGCCGGGGCAGATGCGGGCGCAGGCCGGCGCAGATCTCGTCCACGGCGGCGGCGAACACGGGGTGGCGCCGGTAGATCTCCCGGGCCATTCCCGGCCGTTGGTTGCCCTGGCCGGCGAAGAGGAACACGGTCCGCCCCTCGACCGGGGTGCCGCGCACCACCCGTGCGTTCGCCGTGTCGCCGGCCAGCGCCGCCAGCAGGCCGGGCACCTCCTCGGCCGACTCGGCGACCAACACGGCGCGCCGGTCGAGCGGGGTGCGCGTGGTGGCCAGCGAGTAGGCCACATCCACCGGGTTCGCCGCGGCCGGCTCGGCGAGCCGGCCGGCCAGCTCGGTCAGCGCCGCCGGGGACCGCGCGGACAGCGGCACGAGCACCGGGCCGTCGTACCGCCCGGCCTCGCCGCGCGGCGCCGTCTCCGGGGCCGGTGGTTCGGCCAGGACGACATGGCAGTTGGCGCCGCCCATGCCGAACGCGCTCACCCCGGCCAGCAGCGGGCCGTCCCCGGCGGGCCACGGCCCGGTCTCGGTGACCACCCGCAGCCCCAGCTCGGCCAGCGGGATGCGCGGGTTGGGGGTGCGGAAGTTCAGGCTGGGGACCAGTTCCCGGTGGGCCAGGCAGAGGACCGTCTTGAGCAGTCCGGCGATGCCGGCCGCGCCCTCCAGGTGGCCGATGTTGGTCTTCACCGAGCCGACCGCCAGCGGCTGTTCGCGGCGGGCCGCCGCGCCGAGCGCCGCGGCCTCGACCGGGTCGCCCAACGGCGTTCCGGTGCCGTGCAGTTCGACGTAGCGCAGCTCGTCCGGGGTGATCCCGGCGGCGGTGCAGGCCAGCCGCACCACCTCGGTCTGGGCCTCCTGGCGCGGGGCGGTGAGGGTGTCTCCGCCGCCGTCGTTGTTGGTGGCGCTGCCCCGGATGACGGCGTGCACGGTGTCCCCGTCGGCCAGGGCGGCCGCGAGCGGTTTGAGCACCAGCACGGCGCCGCCCTCGCCGCGCACGAACCCGTTGGCCCGTTCGTCGAAGGTGTGGCAGCGGCCGTCCGGTGAGATCGCGCCGAGCGCCCGGGTGAGGTCGTAGCCGTCCTGGGTGATGTTCAGCTGGACGCCGCCGGCCAGCGCCACCGTGCACTCCCCCGCCGCCAGCGCGCGGCAGGCCAGGTGCACCGCGAGCAGCGAGGAGGACTGGGCGCTGTCCACCACCAGGCTCGGTCCGCTCAGGCCCAGGGCGTAGGAGACCCGGTTGGCGATCATCGCCCGGTTGCGGCCGGTGGCCGAGTGCGGGCTGAGCCGGGTGCCGCGCAGGGCGGCGTAGTCGTCGTAGGTGGCGCCGATGTACACCCCGGTGCCGCCGTCGATGCCGTGGTCGCCGGGGACGATCCCGGCGTCCTCGAAGGCCTCCCAGGCAAGCTCCAGCGCCAGCCGCTGCTGCGGGTCCAGCACCGCCGCCTCACCCGGTGATATGCCGAAGAAGGAGGCGTCGAAGGAGTCGACCTGGTCCAGGAATCCGGCCCGTACCGGCGCGCCGGAGGGCAGCACGGGCGCGGCCGGGCCGTCCGGACGGCAGCGCCCCGGACCGGGTTCGCCAAGGGCGTCCCGGCCGTCGCGCAGCAGCTGCCAGAACGCGGCCGGATCCGGCGCCCCCGGCAGCCGGCAGGCCAGGCCGACGATCGCGACCGGTTCCTGGACAGCAGCGTTACCCACTCGGTTACCCACCTGAATTTCCCCCCAGGTCGCCTCGTCGGCGACACGTCGGAACTGCCGGGCAGGAGCGCGCTCGGGGCGGACCGCGCCGGCGGCATCGCGGGCAGGCCGGAGCGTCCGGTCGTACGGGCGCGCCCCACCCGGCGCGTGCGGGCGGCGGGCGCGCCGTGACCACGGTTCCCCGGACCGCCGCGGCGGTCGTGGTCACGGCGTCCGCCGCGCGCGGCAGGGCATGGGGCGGCCCCGGCCCCGCCAGGGGGCCGCTCCGCCCGGCACCTCTCCGCTCGCCGCCTGTCTACTCGACGCCCATGTGCTCGGCGTCTCTCCGCTCAGGGCGTTGCCGCCAGGGCCCGGCCGGCCTCAGGCCCGGACGAACTCCACCGGCACGCGCAGCGCCACGGTGTGCTTGCTGTTGTTGGCCCAGGGCACCGGGCCGGTGAGCCGCACCTCGGCGACCCGGTCGAGCAACGCGCCGAACAGCGTGCGCAGTTCGAGTCTGGCCAGATCGGTGGCGAGGCAGCTGTGCGGCCCCCAGCCGAAGGCCAGGTGCGGGTTGGGGTCCCGGCGCACGTCGAAGGTCATGGCGTCGGTGAACACGCTCTCGTCCCGGTTGGCCGAGGACCACCACAGCGTCACCTTGTCCCCGCGGCGGAACTGCACATCGCGGAAGGTGAAGTCCTCGGTGGCGGTCCGGCGGTTGTACGGCGTCGGCGTGGACCAGCGCATCATCTCCTCGGCCGCGCTGCCCAGCAGGGAGCGGTCGGCGCGCAGCGCCTGCCACTGGTCGGGCCGTTCGGCCAGGGCCTGAAGACCCACCGCGATCACATTGCGGGTGGGTTCGCTCCCGGCCAGGGTGAGCAGGTTGACGAACACCTCGCGCTCGTACTCGCGCAGCGGCGGTTCGCCCTGGTCCGCGGGCAGGTCGCCGACGGCGACCAGGGACAGGAAGTCCTGTGCCGGGTTCGCCCGTTTCTCGGCGATCAGTTTGACGCCGTACTCGTACATGGCCAGCAGGGCGGCCTGGCTGCGGGAGGAGGCCTCGCCGGACTCGCGGTCCTCGTAGCCCATCACGACTTCGGTCCAGTCGACGAACTGCGGCCAGTCCGCGCGCGGTACGCCGAGCAGTGCGGCCATGACCTCGACGGAGAACCGGCCGGCGACGTCGTTCTGGAAGTCGCAGGAGCCGCGCTCCACGACCTCGGAGACGATCTGCTCGGCGCGTTCGGTGATGAGCGGGGTCAGGGCGTCCAGTACGGGGCCGGTGACCGAGGGGGTGACGAGGTCGCGCAGCAGCCGGTGGCGCGGGTCGTCCATCATGTTGAGCATCGCGCCGGAGTAGGTGCCGGCGGGCAGGTCGTCGAGGTGGGTGCCGCCGCCCTCGCGGTCGCCGCCGCCCTGGGAGGACAGCAGCGGATGGGCCGCGGCCTCGACCACGTCGGCGTAGCGGGAGAGCACCCAGAAGTTCTCGCCGTCGCGGGTACGGCCGGGCGGGTGCAGCAGGATGGGGGCTTCCCGGCGGAGCCGGGCGAAGACCTCGTGGGGAAAACCGTCGCCGAACCGGTCCTGATCGCTGAGGTCGAACCCGTCGAGCACGGCGGGTAGGTCGCTTTGGCGAACCTCGGTGGCGCTTCGTGATAAGGGGAGGGCGGGCTGTTCCAAGGACATGAGCTCTCCAGGTTGTGCACTGACGTAACGAGGGACGTCAAAAGCAGCAGCAGTGTCACCCGGTGGTGGAAATTCCGTCAAGCACTTGCCGGGGTGTCGTGGATCTCCGTACGCCGTACGCCTGTTGCTGCGCAGACCGGCCAACGGGCGTGCGGACGTGCGGGGTTGGGATCGGCGGCGGCGAACGCCGGTGCGCGCACGGCCCCGGGCACTCGCCCTCGGCTCAGTCCAGCGGCAGCCGCATGAGCGTCAGGTCCAGCCAGCGGCCGAACTTGGTGCCGGCCTCCGCGACCGTGCCGGCGTGCTGGAACCCGAACCGCTCGTGCAGCCGGATCGAGGCGGTGTTCCCGGCCTCGATGCCGGCGATCATGACATGGTGGCCGGCGTCCCGGGCGGCGGCGACGACGGCGGCCAGCAGGGCGGAGCCGAGGCCGAGTCCGTGCCGGCCCTCGCGGACGTAGACCGAGTTCTCCACCGTGTGGCGGTATCCGTCCAGCTGCCGCCAGGGACCGTAGACGGCGAACCCGGCGACCTCGCCGCCGGTCTCGGCGACGAAGGCCGAACCGCGTTCGAGGTGGGCGGCCAGCCAGGCGACCGCCTCGGCGGAGGTCTGCGGGGTCTGCGTCCACAGGGCGGTCGAGTGCTCGATGGCGTGGTTGCGGATCGCGCGGACGGCCTCCACGTCGCCGGGCCGGGCGGGACGCACCGTCACGACGGCACCGTCTCTTGCGTATATTGCAGCCATGTCCAACATAGTAGATCCCCTGGTGGAGCGGATCGCGGCCCGGGTCCGGACCGAACGGGAGCGGCGCCGGTGGACGCTGGCCCAGCTCGCCGAGGCCTCCGGGGTGTCGCAGGCGATGATCAGCCGGATCGAGCGCGCGGAGAGCAGCCCCACCGCGGTCGTGCTGGGCAAGCTGTCCGCCGCCTTCCGGCTCAGCGTGGCCTCGCTGCTCGCCCTCGCCGAGGGGACACCGGGCGAGGGCGAACCGGTGGCGGGCGTACGCCGCGTGGCGGACCGGGCGGAGTGGCGCGACCCGGCGACCGGCTACCGGCGCCGCCAGATCACCGGCGCGCGCTTCCCCGCCGAGGTCGCCGAGATCCGGCTGCCTGCCGGCGCCCGGGTGCCGTATCCGGCCGCCGCCTTCGCCTTCGTACGACAGCTCGTCTGGGTCCTCGACGGCCACCTCACCTTCCACGACGGCGGCACGGTGCACGAACTCGACGCGGGCGACACCGTCGAGCTGGGCGAGCCCACCGAGCGCGTCTTCGCCAACACCACCGACACCGAGTGCCGGTACGCCGTGATCCTCACCCGCAGCACGACCCCGTGACCCGACCGCGCTCAGCGCGGTCGCCGCGGACCTGGGCGTCCCGCTGTCCGTGATCGGCCCGGGGCGAGGGCGCCGGCCAGTGCGGTCAGCCGGGCGGCGACCAGGCCGTGGCCGCCTACCTGCTGATCGGCGCGTCCGCCAGCGTCGCGGCCCAGGCCGGCACCCCGGCCGGCCGGCACGCTCCAAAGGGGCGCCGAGGACGGGCGGTCGCCACGGTCGCGGCCGGCCTGCCGCCGGGCATCCTGCTCAGCCGGCTGACCGGCGGCACCCTCGCCGGCCTGCCCGGCCGGCGGCGGACGCTCCTCGTCTTCGCCGCCCTCGCGCCGCTCGGAGCGGGCGCCGCCGCCGTACTGCTGCCCCGGCAGCATCCGCACCCCGACCCCGGCTACCGCGCCGGGCTCGCCGTGCTCCCGCCGCTGCTGCGCCGGTTTCCCGAGCTGCGCCGCGCGGTGGCCACGGCACTGCTCCGCGCCGCGGCCCTGACCCGCCGAGGACAGGCGCGGCAGCCCCCATCAGCCATACCTGTGTGAGCAGTTGAGGCGGCGGCGCTGCGGGCAGGCGCCGGACCGGCGGGCACCGTCTCAGCCGAAGTACGCCTGCGCCGCCCGTACGCCGGCAGCCAGCGCGTCCACGTCGTCCAAGGTGTTGTACAGATAGAAAGTGGCCCGTGCCGTGGCAGGAACGCCGTAGCGGCGGGTGATCGGGCGGGCGCAGTGGTGACCGACCCGGACGGCCACGCCCCGGTCGTCGAGCACCTGACCGAGGTCGTGCGGATGGATGCCCTCGACGGTGAAGGAGACCGCCGACCCCCGGTCGACGAGGTCGGTCGGGCCGACGATCCGTACCCCGGGGATCTCGGTGAGGAGTTCCAGGGTGCGTGCGGTCAGCGCTTCCTCGTGCGCCGCCACCTCGGCCATGCCGACCGCGCTCAGATAGTCGACGGCCGCGGCCAGCCCCACCGCCTGTGCCGTCATCGGCACACCGGCTTCGAAGCGCTGCGGCGGCGGCAGGAACGTGGTCCGGTCCATCTCCACGATCTCGACGATCGAACCGCCGGTGAGGAACGGCGGCAGGGACTCCAGAGCCGCACGCCGGCCCCACAGGACGCCGACCCCGCTGGGACCGAGCATCTTGTGGCCGGAGAAGGCGACGAAGTCCGCGCCGAGCTCCTTGACGTCGACCGGGCGGTGCGGCACGGACTGGGCGCCGTCGACCAGCACGAGCGCACCCACCGCGTGCGCTCGGTCGGCGAGGAGACGGACCGGGTTGAGCGTGCCGAGGACGTTCGACTGATGGGTGAGGGCGACGACCTTGGTGCGGTCGTCGATCAGCTGGTCGATGCCGTCCAGGTCGAGCCGTCCGTCGTCCGTCAGCCCGAACCAGGCGAGCTGGGCCCCGGTCCGCTCGGCCAGCTGCTGCCAGGGCACCAGGTTGGCGTGGTGCTCCATTTCGGTGACCACGATCTTGTCACCGGGGCCGACGAATCGGGAATTGCCGAGCCCGTAGGCGACGAGATTGATGCTCTCGGTCGCGTTCTTGGTGAAGACGATCTCGTTCTCCGCGGCCCCGATGAATCGGGCGATCGTCGCCCGCGCCTCCTCGTAGGCCTCTGTGGCCTCTTCCGCGAGCTGGTGCGCGCCCCGGTGCACGGCGGCGTTGCGCGTCACGTAGAAGTCCCGCTCGGCGTCGAGGACTTGAAGCGGCTTATGGGTGGTCGCACCGGAGTCCAGGTAGACCAGGCGCGCTCCGTCGCGGATCCTCCGCTCGAGGATCGGGAAGTCCTTGCGGAGCGCATCGAAATCAACAGCCAAGACGAGCCGCCTCTCGCGCGAGTTCGCTCTTCACATGCTTCGCTCTGGGAAATGCCGTCTGTCCTGAAGAAGACAAGGACAGCAGAAGCCGGGACACCCGGCCGGCATCCTAACCGCTGCGTTCCGCGGCCACGGTCGCGGGCCGGGCCGCGACCACGGTGACCAGAGTCGCCACGGCGAACAGTCCGGCGAGCGCGAGCCAGCCGAGGGCACCGATCGGCAGCAGGACGGCGGTCATCAGGAAGGGGCCCACCACGAGCTGCACACTCATGCCCGTGCTGAAGAGGGAGAGATACTGGGCACGGGCCTTGGGCGGTGACATCTCGTACGAGAGTTCCCAGCGCGCGACCGCGTGCAGGTTCTCCCCCGCGGTGAGGAGGGCGACCGCCACGACCGCTCCGCCCAGCGCCGGCAGTGCGCTGCGCCCGTCCGCGCCCGCGAAGCAGGCGCAGGCGAGCACCAGACACACACAGGCGAACCGCAGGATGCGCAGCGCCTTGTCCACGCCCTGGGCGAGACGGCCGATGGCCATCTGGAAGACGACGGTCAGCACGGTGTTCACGGCCAGCAGCCCGGAGCTGACGCTGGCCGGCAGGCCGGCCCGCTGCACGATCCACAGCGGCAGCAGGATGAACAGCACGCAGTCGTGCAGCATCAGCACGCCGTTGGCGCAGGTGACGACGAGGAACCTCAGATCGCGGTACGGCGACCTGGCGGGTGCGGCGGGTGGATCGGCGCCGTGCGGTGTGGCCTCGTCGGGCGCCGGAGCGGCGGGGGCGGCCACCCGTCCCGCCGTCACCACGGAGAGGGCGACGCCCACGAACACGACCGCGTTGAAGCAGAAGAACGCGATGAAGGCGATCCGGGACTGAGCCGCCTGCACCACGGCCGCCAGGAAGAACCCGACGGTCAGGCCGATGTTGCCGATCGCACGCAGGGACGCCATCGTCCGGGTCCGCTCGGTGCCCGCCTCGAACTCGCCCACGATGACCTGGAGCAGCGGTGAGCAGGCCCGGGTGGCACCGGTGACCAGGCAGGTGACGATCAGGTAGCCGACGTAGTTCGTGACGAACCCGTAGGCGACGAAGCCGGCCGCCCGGACCAGGGTCAGCCCGACGTAGACGGTGCGCGAGCCGTACCGGTCCGCCAGCGGACCGAAGATCATCGGCGTGGCCAGGCCGACGACGTTCGCGAGGGCGATGGCGCTGCCGATGGCCACGGCGGACACATGGAGGAAGTGCACGAAGTAGAGCGTCGCCGCGGCGAGATAGAGGCCGTTGGCGATCGAGTCCGCCGCCGCGCCGACGGCCACGATACGGCCCTGCTTCGAGCCCGGGACCAGCGAACGGCCGAGTGACCCGAAGGCCTTGGCCACTGGTCCCCTGCTCGGCCGCGCCGGTGTGGTGGTGCTCATGACTCCACCACGAAACGCACGGAGGACGTCAACTCCAGCGCCAGTTCCCGGGCGGCGACGGGGGTGTCCGCTCCGACGACCACCACTCCCACCCGGTCGCCGGACTTCTGGACCGGGTTGATCCGGTCACCCACCTCGACCGTGAGGGCGGCGTACAGCACGGCCGGATGCGCCCGCACCTCGTCCCAGCCCTCGACTGCCGTCAGCCGTCCGGGAGGTGGTGTCAGGTAGCGGGCCGCCGCGCCCCGTACCGGCCGCAGTTCGTGGGAGGTGTCGGCTCGGCCGAGCATGTCGTCGTAGACGACGCCGAAGAGTTCCAGTCCGGGGATGGCGTGGGCGAGCATCCGGTGGATCCAGTCGCCGCCGAACCGGCCGTGCACCTCGCCGAGCACCACGCCGGCCGGCGTGAGCCACAGCTCGACGTGGAAGCCTCCGAAGCGCAGCCCCAGCGTGGTCAGAGCATCGCCGACCTGCTGTTCGATCTCGGTCTGCACGGCCGGATCCAGCTCGGCCGGCAGCACATGCCCCACCTCCACGAAGAACGGCGGTGCGACCTTCTCCTTCGCGGTGATGGCGAGGATGGTGGGCTTCCCGCCCCGGAAGACGCCCTCGACGCTGTACTCCGGGCCTTCGACGAACTCCTCCACCAGGAACGGTTCGGCGCTCGGCAACAGCGCCAGCGCCGCGGGGAGTTGTGCGGGGTCGGAGACCTGGCTCACCCCGATGCTGCCCATCGCGTCGCGGGGTTTGACGATCCAGGGGCCGGCCGTCTCCCTCAGGAACGCGGCCGCCTCCGTCTGGTCGGCGCAGAGCCGTACGGCGGGCTGCGGGAATCCCGCCGCGGCAAGTGCCTCCCGGCAGGCGTCCTTGGTGCGGATCCGCCGGATCACCTCGGGCGGATTGCCCGGTGCGCCGATCGCCTCGGCGGTCTCGGCGACCGCGGTCTGTGCCATTTCCTGGATGCCGAAGACCAGATCGAAGCGGTCGCCCCCGGCCACCCGGTCCGCGGCCCACTGCGCGGTCGTCCCGGGCTGCGAGAAGTCCACCGCAGAAGCGGCGTCCGCCAGCGCCACGACGTCCGGCGTGCCCGCCAGCGAGGCCGCCTCACTGGTCACATGGGCACGAATCCCGCGGGAACCGGCCTGGGACAGGGCCTGGACCGTCATGTCGATGCTGAGCGGAATCGCTCGGGCCCCGCCGACCAGCAGCAACGTAGAGGGGTTCGGATCTGTGGGCATGCTGAGGTCTCCTGGGTGGTTCTGTAAGGGTGCGAACGGCTGCGGACGAGACCCGGCCGTGCTCCGGTGGGAACTAGGCGAGCTGGTAGACCCGGTCCTTGAGCTGCCGGATGCGCTCGTGGTCGCGTTCCAGGGCGGCGGGGTGGTCACCGGCCATGTGGACCACCATGGTCGCGCTGGGCAGGTCGACGGTCGGCCGGATCCGGTCCCCCGCCGTGAGCTTGACGGTGAGCCGGAAGACCGTCTCCAGGGCTTCGATCTCCTGGACCACCTGCTCGTCGACGCCCGCGACCACGCCTTCCGCGGTGGTCGGCACCAGGTACTGGCTCGCGTGCCGGAGCCTCCGGTAGGAGCGTCCGGCGAGACGGCTCAGGAACTCCTGCGGTCTGGCGTACGCGAGGGCGGTCACGTCGGCCTGGTTGGTGCCCAGGCACAGGTCGTGGAAGTCCGGGACCGTGCCACCGGCGATACGGGTGCCGACCTCGACGAGGGTGGGACCCTCGGGGGTGACGATGACCTCGGCATGGCTGGGGCCGAACTCGATGCCGAGAGCCGCCAGTACGGTGTCCACGTACGCGATGGTCTCGGGCACCGGAGCCTCATCGGGCGCGCACAGGGAGTCACGGTCGTAGATGTTGCGGGTGCCGACGAGCCTCTTTCCGTACCGCCAGACGCCACAGGTGTACCGGCGTCCTTCGTAGGACACCATGTCGACCTTGTACTCCTCGCCCGCCAGGTAGGACTGGATCAGCACCTCCCGGTTGGGCTGACCGAAGAAGTCCGGCACGCCGAGGATCTCCTCGGCCGCTTTGCGGATCTCGCTCGGGCCTGCGCACACGGCCACACCGTTGCTCGCCGCGGACCGCAGCGGCTTCACCACGACGGGGTACGAGCCGCGCTCCTCGGCCCAGGCCACCAGGTCGTCGGGATCGCTGCTGCGGAACTGGTCCGCACAGCGGACCCCGGCCCGGCGCAGCGTCTCGATCATCAGGAACTTGTCGCGCCGGGCGAGGGAGAGAGCGGTTCCGTTGGTCGGCACGTCCAGCAGCGCGGAGAGGGTGTCGGCGAGGTTCACTCCCGGCCCCTCCTGGCCGGCCACGACGCAGACGGGGTCCAGCGGAGCCAGCCGGGCAGCGGTGTCCTCGGGCGTGTCGCAGATGAAGTTGGCCTGGTAGGCGGCCAGGTTCGGGGCCGGCATGGAGGTCAGCAGCTCGGGGGTGCTCTGTACGTGCACAGCGGCCACGCCGAGCCGGGCGAAGGCCGGAGGCAGGTGGTTGGCCGTGGTGTAGCTGTCGACGACCACCGCGACCGGCTGGGACCCGGCCGAGGCCGGATCGATGTGTTCCGCTGTCATCGGGCACTCCTTGCGCTGGTGACGTCAATGTCGGCGAAAGACAGGGCCTCGGGGTGTTCACCGGTGTCGTGGTCGTAGTACGGCTCCCCCGGGCGCCGGATCCTCAGCGTGAGCCAGTCCGCGGACCGGGCGGCGTCCAGTTCGGCTGTCCGGTCGGACAGGAAGAGAGTCCGTTCCGGGGCCGCGGCGATGGACTCCGAGATCGCCCGGTAGGAGTCGGACGACACCTTCGGCCCGGCGTTCTCGGTGTCGAAGAGCCCTTCCACCAGCGGCATCAGGTCTCCGTGGGGGCTGTGCGCGAACCACGACCGCTGGGCGGCGACCGACCCGGAGGAATAGACGAAGAGCCGGACCCTTCGGGCGTGCCAGGTCCGTATGGCCGGGATGACATCGTCGTAGAAGTGCGAGACCAGCTCGCCCTTGGCGAAGCCCTCGGACCACAGGATGCCCTGGAGTTTCTTGAGCGGCGAGACCTTGCGGTCCTCACTCGCCCATTGGCCCAGCACCTGCTCGATCCGTGCGGCGTCGGCATCCGGTTCCCCGGTCAGTTCCCGGATCCGGTCGACGGCGTCCCGGACGTCGGGGTCGTCGGCACGCTCTTTCAGCAGTGCGCCGAACCGTGCCTGCGCATAGGGGTACAGCACGTCCACGACGAAGCCCGTGGCGCTCGTGGTGCCCTCGATGTCGAGTACGACACAGTCCGCTTCGAACCGCTGGCTCAAGGGGTCTCTCCCCTGTATCCCGCGTGGATCTCGTCGAAGTCGGGGAAGCGGGTGGCGATGTCACTGCCGGTGAAGTTGCCGATCCAGCCGTCCTCTTCGTGGAAGAAGCGGATCGCCGTGAAGGCGGGCACCGTGCCCATGTCGAACCAGTGGGTGGTTCCGCGCGGTACGCCGAGCAGATCGCCCTTCTCGCAGTAGACCGCGTGGACCTCGCCGTTCACATGCAGGTAGAAGATGCCGGCACCGGCCACGAAGAAGCGGACCTCGTCGTCATCGTCGTGGGTGTGCTCGCGCAGGAACCGTTCCCGGGCGGCCTTGGCGGTGGCCGGCCAGTCCGGTGCGTCGCTGGGGAACAGCGAGACGACGTCGACCGTGGTGAAGCTCTCCTCCGCCACCAGCTTGTCGACCTCGGCGCGGTAGGCGGCCAGCACGGTGGCGGTGTCGGCGCCGTCGGGCAGGTCGTCGCGGACCGGCCACTGTTCATAGCGCACACCGATCCCCGAGAGAGCGGCCGCGATCTCGGATGGATCAGTCGTGCGGAGGACAGCTTTCCGCGGTTCGGAATCCACCCATGTGGTCAGCAGAGTCATTGAAGTCTCCAGTGGTTCGGAACGTAGGGGCGTACCACCCGGCCCGAATACGAACTGGATACCTCCCCCGTGAAACTATACGTACCACACCTTGCGCGAGGGCAAATGTTTCAGCTTTGTGTCACGTCGAAAATAACCACCGCTTACCGCCGGACTCGGCGTCCCCCCATCAGATAACAGGACTCCCTTTGCCCCATTTTCCACCCTTTATGGACGGGCAAAAACAAGCCACAGGCTCGACCTCGCCGACGTTGTGACTCAAGCCACTCGCCACGGGAATCTCCTTGACGGAGCGAATAATCCTGTTGTCCACTTCAGATCGGCTCGACAATTCAACGTGCTTATGTGGGACATAACGGGGGAGATGTCTGGATGATTCAGGCCGCTCATATACGGGTTCAGGGAAGGTCGTCATCCTGCCTTCATGAACAATTTGCGAAGCACGCAGAAACGGCTCCGGATGCCACCGCCGTCGTCCATGGTGAAGAGTCCGTCACATACGGAGAATTGCATTCCAGGGCCCGCCTTCTCGCCTCGCAACTGCGCGAGCTGGGCGTAGGCCCGGATGTGGTCGTGGGGCTCTACGTCGAGCGCTCCATCGCCATGGTGACCGGCATGCTGGGGATCCTTCAGGCCGGCGGCGCGTATCTGCCCCTGCGCACCGACGACCCGGTCGAGCGGGTGTCGACCATTCTCGGCGAGGCCGGTGTGGAGGTGGTGCTGACCTCTGCCACGACGGACGGCCGGCTGGCCGGCTTCGACGGCACCCGGGTCCGGGCGGACGCCGCGCCCGAGGTCTCCGGGACCGGCTCCGCCGAGTCCGGGGACCACCCCACGCCCGAGAACCTCGCCTACGTCATCTACACCTCCGGCACGACCGGCACCCCCAAGGGCGTCGCCGTCCCGCACCGGGCCGCCGCCAGGATCGTCCGTACCGGCATCTACGGGGACTTCGACGCCGAACAGACCTTTCTCCAGGCCTGTCCCCTCTCGTTCGACGCCTCGGTCCTCGAGGTGTGGGGCGCCCTGGCGAACGGCGGCAGACTGGTGCTGTTGCCGGAACAGCGGGTCTCGTCCGACGCCGTCATCGAGGCCGTGCGCCGCTACGGAGTCACCACGCTGTGGCTGACGCCGACCCTGTTCAACCAGATCGTCGACGACGGTCTGCTCGTGGGTGCCGGTCTGCGTCAGGTCGTCATCGGCGGCGAGGTGGTCTCCACCCCGCACCTGGCCAAGGCGATGCACACGACGGACATCCGCTTCTCCAACGGCTACGGCCCCACCGAGGCCGGTGTGTTCACCTGCTGCAAGGTGTTCGAGGAGTCCGACCTGGCGTACTCGCCGCCGCCGGTCGGCCCGCCGCTGCCCGGGACCCGCGTCTGGGTCCTCGACGAACAGCTCCGGCCGGTGCCCGAGGGAGAGCTGGGCGAGCTGTACATCGGCGGCGACGCCCTCGCCCACGGTTACCACCGGCGGCCGGACCTGACCGAGAAGGCCTTTCTGCCGAACCCGTTCGAGGACGGCACGGGGGCGCGTGTGTACCGTTCCGGCGACCTCGCCCGTGCGCTGCCCGGCGGCCTGATCCAGATCCTGGGCCGCCTGGACAGCCAGGTGAAGATCCGGGGCAACCGAGTCGAACTGACCGAGGTCGAGTCGGCGCTGCTGGAGGCGCCCGAGGTGCAGCAGGCCGCCGTGGTCGACCGGCAGCAGGGCGCCGAACGCGTCCTCGTCGCCTATCTGGTTCCCGCCGAAGGAACCAGCCCCACCGTCACCGACCTCCGGCAACGGCTGGCCAAGCGCCTCCCCGAGTACATGATCCCGTCGAAGCTGTTCCGTCTCGGCCGACTGCCGATGAACGGGAACGGCAAGACCGACCGCAACGCACTGCGCGCCGGTGTGCCGGCGGACGAACTGCCCCTCGGCGTCGCGTTCATCCCCGCCGTCTCCGAGCTGGAGCAGATCATCGGCGAGATCTGGTCCGGCATCCTGAACACGCCGGCCATCGGTATCGACGACAACTACTTCGACCTGGGCGGGACTTCACTCTCGATCAAGCAGGCGCAGACGCAGCTGGAGGAACGGCTCGGCATCAGGCTGCCCAGCACCGCGCTCTACGAGTACCCGACCGTCCGGTACCTGGCCCAGGCCATCAAGAACTCCGAGGTATAGACGACAGTGAACCGGACCACAGGCCGGAACCGACCCGAGATCGCCGTCATCGGTATGGCAGCCACCCTTCCCGACGCGGCGGACCTGGACGACTTCTGGGCCAACATCCGCGCGGGCAAGGAATCCATCCGCCACGGCTCTCCCCGGGTCAAGGAGGACAGCAGCGGCCGTCGCTGGGTCTTCGCCCGGGGTGTGTTGGAGGACATCCGACGCTTCGACGCGGAGTTCTTCGGCATCCCGCGGCGCGAGGCCGAGGTGCTCGACCCGCAACACCGGCACCTGCTGGAGTGCGCCTGGAACGCGATGGAGGACGCCGGCTACGACCCGTACCGCGTGGGCCAGGACGTCGCCGTCTACACCTCGGTCGGGCCCAACACCTACTACGAGGGGCGGGACTTCGGTCAGCGCTCGGCCGCCGAGCGGATGCTGATCCAGCTCTCCAACGGCCCGGACACCGTCCCGACGAGGATCTCCTACAAGCTCGGCCTGACCGGCGAGAGCGTCAACGTCCAGTCCGCCTGCTCCTCCGCGGCCGCCGCCGTACACCTCGCCTGTGAGGCACTGCGCGAGGGCCGGGCGGGGATGGCGCTGGTGGGCGCCGCCAGCATCGGCACCGCGGAGACCCTCGCCTACGAGCACCAGGAAGGCTTCATCCTCTCCGCCGACGGCAGCACCCGGGCCTACGACAGCAAGGCGTCCGGGTATGTGGAGGGCGACGGCGTCGGCGTGCTGGTACTGCGCCGCCTGGAGGACGCGCTGGCCGCGGGCGACCACATCCACGCGGTCGTCAAGGGCAGCGCCATGAACAACGATGGGCGGGTGAAGGCCGGTTTCTCGGCGCCCAGCGTCGAGGGCCAGGCCCGGGTCATCCAGGCCGCGCTCGACGAAGCCGGGGTGTCGGCCGAGTCCATCGGGCTGCTGGAGGGACACGGCACGGGCACCCTCGTCGGCGACCCGATCGAGGTGCGCGCGCTGACCCGCGCGTTCCGTCGCCACACGGACGAGCGTGGCTACTGCTCGCTGGGTTCGGTGAAGGCGAACATCGGACACCTCTGCTTCGCCTCCGGCATCGCCGGTCTGCTCAAGGCGATCCTCTGTCTGAAGAACGCCGAGCTGCCGCCGATGGCCGTCCTCGAGGAGAGCAACCCCGACATCGACTTCGAGGCGACGCCGTTCTACCTCAACCGTGAACTGCGTCCCTGGGAACAGAGCCCGCGACGGGCCGGCGTGAGCAGCTTCGGCATGGGTGGCACCAACACCCACTTCGTGCTGGAGCAGGCGCCCGAGCCGCAGCCGGCCGCGCCGAGCGCGGTGCGGCGCCACGCGGTGCTGCTGTCCGCCCGGACCGAGGAAGCACTGGCGGAGGTGAAGCGGCGGCTGCGCACCTGGCTGACCGCCCGGCCCGACGCCGAACTCGCCGACATCGCGTTCACGCTCGCCGCGGGCCGCCGCCCGCTGGCCCGCCGCTGGGCGGCCGTGGTGGGCTCGGCCGAGGAACTGGCGGCCGCTCTCGACGGCGCCGAGGACGTGACGGGCGACAGCCCCGACACCGGCGCGCAGGGCGCGGAGCCGGACGAGGTCACGCCGGAGAGCCTCGCCCTGAGCTGGATACGTGGCGAGTCCAGGGACTGGGCCGTGCTCTACCGGGACGAGCGGCGCCGGCGGGTTCCGCTGCCGACCTACCCCTGGCAGGGCGAGCGGCTCTGGGTGGAGAGCGCCGCGGGGGCGAGCGCCGACGCCGCCGGACTGCTCGAGCCCGAGGAGCAGGCACCGCTCGCCGAATGGCTCTACCGTCCGGCCTGGTCCCGGACCTCGCTGCCGCGTCCGTACCATCTGGGCGATCTGCCGGAGACCGACGGCGCATGCCTGGTGTTCGGCGACGGCGGACAGCTGACGGAGGCGCTCCGCGCGGAGCTGGCCGCGGCGGGTCTGACCACCGTGCTCGTCGAGCAGGGAGACGGGTTCCAGGTCCTCGCCGCCGACCGGGTCAGTGTGCGCCCCGGGGAGGCGCGGGACGCGGCCAGGCTGGTCGAGTGGACCGTGGCCGGGACGGGTCCGGTCCGCAAGGTGATCCACCTCTGGTCGTACGGCCCGCAGCTCGGCGGCCAGGACGCCGGGATGCGACGGGGCACGCTGACCATGCTGGCCGTGGTCCAGGCCCTCGCCGCAGCCCGCCAGACTCCCGAGCTCTGGGTGGTGACCGAGAACGCCCAGGCCGCCCAGGGCGCCGCGCACTCCCTCCATCTGGAGGCCTCCGCTCTGCTCGGTCTGTGCCGTGTCATCCCGCAGGAGTACCCCGGTATCCGCTGCCGTTGCGTCGACTTCTCGACCGGCAGCACCAAGACGGACGTGGTGCCGCGGCTGCTGGCCGAGATGGCGAACCCGGACGACGAGCTGGAAGTGGTGTACCGCGGGGTGGATCGCCTGGTCGGCACCGTGGAACCGGTCGAGGCCAAGACCGGTGCGCCGCTCCCCCTCCAGTCCGGCGGGGTCTATCTGATCACCGGTGGATCGGGGCGGATCGGGCAGGTGATCGCGGAGCAGCTCGCCCGGTCGGGCGATGTGCGGATCGCCCTGGTCTCCCGTCGTGGCGCGCCGGCGCAGGGTGACGACGCCCGGGATCCGCTTCGCCGGCTGCGGGACCTGGGTGCGGAGGTCGCCGCCTTCGCCGCGGACGTGGCCGACGAAGAGCAGATGAGCCGGGTGGTGGCCGAGGTCAACGAGCGATGGGGGCCGATCAACGGCGTGGTGCACGCGGCCGGTGTCGAGGAGGGCCAGAACTTCTCGCTCATCGCCGACACCAGCACCGAACGGGCGGTCGCCGCGCTGCGGCCCAAGGTTCCCGGCATCGCCGTGCTGGACCGGGTCACCCGCTCGCAGCCTCTCGACTTCTGTCTGCTCTGTTCCAGCCTCGACACCCTCCTGGGCGGTATCGCGTTCGGCATCTACACGACGGCCAACCGCTACCTCGACAGCTACGCCCACCGACGGCGGGCGCAGGGTGCTCCCTGGGTGAGCATCGACTGGGACTCGTGGCGCTTCGACGAGTCCGGCAGCGCCCGGATCGGAGCCGCGGCCGCCCGGACCGCGATCAGGGCCGATCAGGGTGGGGAACTGCTGGGGGCGATCGTCCTGTCCGGCGAACCGCAGTGCGTGGTGTCGACGGTTCCGCTGGCGGAGCGGATCGAGCGTGTGAACGCCTCGTTCGCCCGGCGCAGGGAGGCCGTGGCGACCGGCGCCGAGCCGCAGGCCCAGCTCTCCCGTGAGGAGGTCGGGGTGACGGTCCGGCGGATCGTCTCCGAGGTCACCGAGACCGGCGACGTGGCGGACGAGGACGAGCTGCTGGCCGTCGGCTGCGACTCGCTGGCTCTGCTCGAGGTGGTCACCCGGGTGGAGAGCGCCCTCCGGACGAAGGTGCCACTGGCGGAGTTCTGGGGCTGTACCACCGTCGGCGAACTGGTCGAGGTGAGCTGGCAGGCCGTCGCCCCGGTCGCCGAGGACACGGACGCCGCAGAAGACGCCGGGCAGGAGGCGCTCCGCTACCTGGTCGGCTAGGGCCGGTCCCCAGGAGCTTGCAACTCGCCATGCCTCACGCAGAAACACCAGACGGGGGTCCTCTTTGTTCTACGACACGTTCGATCTGGCCAGGGCGCGCGCGGACACACCCGGTGTGGAGCACGTGGTCCATCTGAACAACGCCGGTGCCGCGCTGGCACCGCGGCCGGTGGTCGACGCCATGACGAGCCATCTGAACCTGGAGAGCCGCATCGGTTCGTACGAGGCGGCCGAGCACGCCCAGGAGGCGATCGACCACACGCACGACGCCATCGCCGCACTGCTCAACTGCACCCGGTTCGAGGTCGCGATCCTGGACAGCGCCAGCCGGGCCTGGGCCATGGCGCTGTCCAGCATCCCGCTGCGCGCGGGCGACCGGATTCTCACCTCGGCGGTCGAGTACGGCAGCAACTACATATCCCTGCTCCATCTCGCCCAGCGGCTGGATCTGGAGCTGGAGGTCCTGCCGGTCGACGAGGACGGCCTGGTGGACGTGGCGGAGCTGGAGCAGCGGCTCGACGAACGTGTGCGTCTGATAGCCGTGGCTCATGTACCGATGCACGACGGCCTGATCAACCCGGTCGCCGAGATCGGCCGGGTCGCCCGGCGGCATGGCATCACCTACCTGGTGGACGCCTGCCAGTCGGTGGGCCAGCTGCCGGTGGACGTCGCCGAGATCGGCTGTGACCTGCTGGTGGGCACCGGCCGGAAGTATCTGCGCGGGCCGCGCGGGACGGGCTTCCTCTATGTGCGCCAGGAGATCGCCCACCAGCTGACGCCGGCCATTCTCGGCCTCGACGGCGCCGAGTGGCTCTCCGGCACCTACCGGCTGGCCCCCGGTGCCCGCCGGTTCGAGACCTGGGAGACGAACTGCGCCTCCCGTATCGGCCTGGGTGTGGCCATCGACTACGCGCTCGGCTGGGGAGTGGAGCGCACCTCGGGGTTGCTCCGCCGGCTCACGCGGAAGCTGCGCCAGGATCTCGCCGGCATCCCGGGCGTCATCGTGGCGGACCGGGGCCGGGAACGCTGCGCCAACATCGCGCTGACGTTCGAGGACCGTGACGCGTACGAGGTCCGGGAAGGTCTCCAGCGAGCCGGTATCAACACCTGGGTGTGTCTGGAGAACGCGGCCTGTGTCGACATGCAGCAGCGCGACCTGAGCACCCTGCTCCGCATCTCCCCTCACTATTACAACTCGCCGGAGGAGCTGGCCCGGTTGTGTACGGCCCTGGAAGAGATCATGACGGTTCGCCGGGTCGCGCAGGTGGTCGCGTGACGACCTCGCTGTGGATCAAGCGCCCGCGGCCGCTCCCCGACGCGCGAGCACGGCTGTTCTGCGTACCGCACGGCGGTGGCGGCCCCTCCTCGTTCGCCCGCTGGATCCCGGAACTGGCGCCCGACGTCGAGGTCTGCCTGGTGCACCTGCCGGGCCGCGAGTCCCGGCTGCGCGAACAGCCGCTCGACGACATCCACCTGATCGCGAAGCGGGTGGCGGAGGAGGCCGGCTCCCTGCTGGACCGGCCGTTCGCCTTCCTGGGGCACAGCATGGGCGCGGTCATCGCCTACGAGACCGCACAGCTGCTGCCGACCGCGCCCCGCCACCTGTTCGCCTCCGCCTCGTCCGCACCGCATCGTCTGGAGGACGAACCCCCGGTCTCGCATCTGCCGGACCAGGAGTTCCTGGCGGAGGTGCGTCGTACCTACGACGGCATTCCCGAGGTGATCTGGCAGGACGCCGATCTGATGCGGCTCATGCTGCCGTCGATCCGTGCCGACTTCGCCGCGTACGAGAACTACCGCTGGCAGCAGCCCGAGAAGCTCACCTGTCCCCTCACGGTCATGGGTGGCGACGCCGACCCCCTGGCGCCGGCCGGCTCGCTGGCCCGCTGGGCCGAACTGACCAGCGGCGACTGCCGGGTTCAGGTGTTCCCCGGCGGCCACTTCTTCCTCAACGACGAGCGTGCCACGGTGCAGCGGCTCATCCGCGAGAGTCTCGGCCTGGAAGCGCTGGACAGCGCCGGCTGAGCGGACGTAATCCACCTTTTCCTCATCACATTCCTGGAGCACCGTGTCCCGCCGCCTTTTCACCTCGGAGTCCGTCACCGAGGGACATCCCGACAAGATCGCCGACCAGATCAGCGACACCATCCTCGACGCGCTGCTGAGCGCCGACCCGTCCTCGCGGGTCGCCGTGGAGACCCTGATCACCACCGGCCAGGTCCATGTGGCCGGTGAGGTGACCACCACGGCCTACGCGCCGATCGCCCAGCTGGTGCGCGACAAGATCCTGGAGATCGGCTACGACTCCTCGCAGAAGGGCTTCGACGGCGCCTCGTGCGGTGTCTCGGTGTCGATCGGTGCCCAGTCGCCGGACATCGCACAGGGTGTGGACTCGGCACACGAGGTCCGCACCCAGGACGCCGGCCAGCCGGGCGACTCCGACGAGCTGAGCCGGCAGGGTGCCGGCGACCAGGGGCTGATGTTCGGCTACGCCAGCGACGAGACCCCTGAGCTGATGCCGCTGCCGATCACCCTGGCCCACCGGCTGTCCCGCCGGCTGACCGAGGTACGCAGGAACGGCACCGTTCCCTATCTGCGCCCCGACGGAAAGACGCAGGTCACCATCGAGTACGACGGCGATCGGGCCGTTCGTCTCGACACGGTGGTGGTCTCCAGCCAGCATGCGGCCGACGTCGACCTCGACGCGCAGCTGACGCCTGCCATCCGCACCCATGTCGTCGAGCATGTGCTGGCCGAGTGCGAGAACGACGGGATCAAGCTGGAGACCGCCGGCTATCGCCTGCTGGTGAACCCGACCGGCCGCTTCGAGATCGGCGGCCCGATGGGGGACGCCGGACTCACCGGCCGCAAGATCATCATCGACACCTACGGCGGCATGGCCCGCCATGGTGGCGGCGCCTTCTCCGGCAAGGACCCGTCCAAGGTCGACCGCTCGGCCGCGTACGCGATGCGCTGGGTGGCCAAGAACATCGTCGCGGCGGGTCTGGCCCGGCGTGCCGAGGTGCAGGTCGCCTATGCGATCGGCAAGGCCGAGCCGGTGGGCCTGTTCGTGGAGACCTTCGGGACCGAGACCGTGCCGGTGCTGGAGATCCAGCGGGCGGTCACCGAGGTCTTCGACCTGCGGCCGGCCGCGATCATCCGCGACCTGGACCTGCTCCGCCCGATCTACGCCCGGACCGCGGCCTACGGTCACTTCGGCCGTGAACTGCCCGACTTCACCTGGGAGCGGGTCGACCGGGCCGAGGCACTCCGTGCGGCGGTGTCGGCATGAGCGCCGCCCTCACCTCCCAGGCGTCACTCGCCTGGGACGACGGCACGATCGTGGCCGTCGACCAGCGCGGACTCCCGCACGAGTACCGGCAGTTGCGGTTGGAGAACACCGACCAGCTCATCGACGCCATCACGTCGCTCGCCGTGCGCGGGGCCCCCGCCATCGGCCTGGCCGGGGCCCTGGGCGTGGCCCAGAGTGCCCACCGGCACTGTGCCGGCGGGCGCCGGGACGAGTCGGCGGTGCGGGCCGATGCCGAACGCATCGCCGCGGCACGCCCCACCGCGGTGAACCTCGCCTGGGCCGTACGACGCGTGCTCGGCAGACTGGACGAGGGGCCGCAGGCCGTGCTGGCCGAGGCGATGGCCATGCTGGACGAGGACATCGCGGTGAATTCGGCCGCCGTTGCCCGGACCGTGGAGCTGGTGGAGTCGATCGCGCCCGCCCGGCCGCTGCGGCTTCTGACGCACTGCAACACCGGCCGGCTGGCAACCGCCGCCGTGGGTACGGCGCTGGGCGCGATCGTGGAACTCGCGGCGCGCGGGCGAGTGGCCGAGGTGCTCGTCGACGAGACCCGTCCGCTGCTCCAGGGCGCCCGCCTGACGGCCTGGGAACTCGGCGAGGCCGGGGTGCCGTACCGGCTGTGCGTCGACTCGGCCGCCGCGGCGGCCATGTCGCAGGGGCTGGTCGACTGCGTCCTGGTCGGCGCGGACCGGATCGCGGCGAACGGCGATACCGCCAACAAGATCGGCACCTACGGGCTCGCCGTGGCCGCGGCCCGGCACGGCATCCCGTTCGTGGTCGTGGCCCCGGAGTCCACCTGGGACGAGGGGCTGGCCGACGGTTCGGGGATCGTGATCGAAGAGCGGGCCGACGCCGAGGTCACCGGCTGGCAGGGGAGCCCGAGCGCACCGGCCGGCGCCAGGGCGTACAACCCCGCTTTCGACGTCACACCCGCCGAACTGATCACCGCCATCGTGACCGAGCAGCGGGTGTTCCGGCCGGGCCACTCGGCCGACCGGGCAGGGGGGACCACCGCTCTGGCGGAGCGGATAGCGGGGTTGCTGGAGGAGTTTCCCGACCATCCGACCCCAGGCGTGGTCTTCCGTGACCTGGGCGGTCTCTACGCCGAACCGGGGCTGCTGGCAGCGATGGCGGCCCGGGTCGCGGACGAGTTCCGTGGCCGGTACGACCGGGTCCTGGCCGTCGAGGCCCGCGGCTTCCTGCTGGGCAGCGCCCTGGCCGCGCACGCCGGTGTCCCGCTCACCCTGGCGCGCAAGCCGGGCAAGCTGCCGGGGGCGGTGCACTCGGCGAGCTACGCGCTGGAATACGGGGAGGACCGGCTGGAAGTGCGCAAGGACGGCATCGGTCCGGGCGACCGGGTGCTGTGTGTGGACGACGTGCTGGCCACCGGTGGCACCCTCGGTGCCGCGGCCGAACTGACCGAAGCCTGCGGCGCGCAGGTCGCCGGGATGGCGGTGGTGGTCGAGCTCACCGGGCTCGGCGGGGCCGAGCGGCTGGCGTCGCACGAGGTGCTGTCCCTCTGCGAGGTGCCGGCATGACGACATCCACCGGGCACGACGCTCGGGACACCCGCGAACACGCCGGGGATCACACGGCCGCGGCCGAGCTGGCCGCGCTCGCCCGCGATCTCTACCTGCGCGGCTGGATGCCGGGAACCTCCGGGAACCTGTCGGTGCGTCTGGCCGGAAGCGACCAGGACAAGGCGCTGATCACCGCCAGCGGGCTGGGCAAGGGCGAACTCGCCGCCCAGCACATGGTCGTCGTCGGCGCCGAGAGCGGTGAGACGGTCCTGGCGCCCGACGGACTGCGCGCGTCGGCGGAGACCTCGATCCACTCCGCGGTCTACCGCACCACCCGGGCCGGCGCGGTCATCCACGTCCATGCGCCGTACTCCACCGTGGTGGCCTGCCGCGCGGGTGACCGGTCCCGTCGTACGACGCTGGAACTCACGCACTTCGAGCTCCTCAAGGGACTCGGCCTCGCCGATCCCTCCCGGGCCGACGTGCCCGTCTTCCCGAACTGGCCGGACGTGCCGCGGATCGCCGCCGAGGTCGCCGACCACGTGAGCAGCCGTACGGAGGTGGTTCCGGGACTGCTCATCGTGGACCACGGCATCACCGTGTGGGGTGAGGACCTCGCTCAGGCGCGCAACCGTCTGGAGTGTTTCGAGGCCATCTGCCAGCTGCTCACCCTCGGCGCGGCGGACCTGCGGACGCGGCCCTGATCCCCCGATCATCACGAACTCGACACAAAGAGGCATGACATCACATGAGCGGTACATCCGATAACACCCCCGTGGCCGAGGTGGCGGTGATCGGCGGCAGCGGCTTCTACCAGCTGCTGGACGACGCCGAGCGCGTCGACGTGGAGACCCCCTACGGCCGGCCGTCGGACGCGGTCGCCGTCGGCAGCGTCGCGGGCCGCCGGGTGGCGTTCCTGCCGCGGCACGGCAAGGACCACGCGTTCCCCGCCCACAAGATCAACTACCGGGCCAACCTCTGGGCACTGCGCTCCCTCGGCGTCCGTCAGATCCTGGCACCGTGCGCGGTCGGTTCGCTGCGCCGCGAGCTGGGTCCCGGGTCCGTGGTGGTGCCCGACCAGCTGGTGGACCGCACCGGCGGCCGGATCCAGACGTACTACGACGAGAACGCGGTCCACGTGTCCTTCGCGGATCCCTACTGCGCGGACGGCCGTGACACCGTTCTCAAGGCGGCGGCCGCCCGCGGCGCCGAGGCGATCGACGGGGGCGCCATGGTGGTCATCGACGGGCCCCGGTTCTCCACCCGCGCGGAGTCCCAGTGGTACGCCGCACAGGGCTGGTCCCTGGTCAACATGACCGGGCACCCGGAGGCCGTCCTCGCCCGTGAACTGGCCCTCTGCTACACCTCGGTGGCCCTGGTGACCGACCTGGACGCCGGCATCGACGCCGAGGAGAGCGTCGCCCAGGAGGAGGTCTTCAAGGTGTTCGCACAGAACATCGAACACCTGCGCGGCATTGTCCTCGAAGCCGTCAAGCGCCTGCCCGAACAGCGCCGGTGCCGTTGCTCCACGGCGCTGGACGGAATGCAGCTGCCGCTGGAACTCCCGTGACCGCCGCGACACCGCCGCGGACCCGGCCTCGCGGCCCGCTGAACCGCCGGCTCGCCGAGTTCGGGACGACGATCTTCGCGGAGATGTCCGCCCTGGCCGCGCAGACCGGGGCGATCAACCTGGGCCAGGGCTTCCCGGACACGGACGGCCCGGAGGAGATCAGGGAGGCAGCCGTACGCGCCCTGCGCGACGGTCGCGGCAACCAGTACCCGCCGGGGCCGGGGGTGCCCGAACTGCGCACGGCGATCGCCGCCCACCAGCAACGGTGGTATGGCCTGTCCTACGACCCCGACACCGAGGTCCTGGTCACCGCGGGAGCCACCGAGGCGATCGCCGCGGCGCTGCTCGCCCTGCTGGAGCCGGGCGACGAGGTGATCGCCCTGGAGCCGTACTACGACTCGTACGCGGCCTGTATAGCGATGGCGGGCGCCACCCGGGTGCCGGTCACCCTGAGGCCGTACGACGGCGGCTTCCGCCTCGACCCCGACGAACTGCGGGCCGCGGTCACCGACCGCACCCGGCTGCTCCTCGTCAACACCCCGCACAATCCGACCGGCACCGTCCTCGACCACGCCGAACTCACCGCCATCGCGGAGCTCGCCGTGGAGCGAGACCTCCTCGTGGTAACCGACGAGGTGTACGAGCACCTGGTCTTCGACGGCGTCCGGCATCAGCCCCTCGCCGCGCTGCCCGGCATGCGCGAGCGGACGGTCGCCATCGGCTCCGCGGGCAAGACGTTCTCCTTCACCGGCTGGAAGGTCGGCTGGGTGACGGCGGCGCCCCAGCTGCTCACGGCGGTCCGCTCCGCGAAGCAGTTCCTGACGTACGTCTCGTCGGGGCCGTTCCAGTACGCCGTCGCGGAGGCGCTCGCCCTTCCCGACAGCTACTTCGAGGCGCTGCGGGAGGACATGCGGGCCAAGCGGGACCTGCTGGCGGCGGGCCTGTCCCGGGCGGGCTTCGAGGTGTTCCGGCCCGTGGGCACCTACTTCGTCACGACCGACATCCGCCCGTTGGGCGAGAGCGACGGCTTCGCGTTCTGCCGGACGCTGCCGGCGCGTGCCGGGGTCGTCGCCATCCCCAACGCGGTCTTCTACGACCACCGGGAGGCGGGCGCGCCCTTTGTGCGGTTCGCGTTCTGCAAACGGACGGCGGTGCTGGAGGAAGCCGTACAGCGACTCGCGGCGCTCACCTAGCACAGCACGCACATGACGGACTCCTCCGACCGGCCCGTGCGGCCGGTCGGAGGAGTCCGTTCTTTCCCGGGGCGGCGCGCCACCCGTAGCGCTGTCAGTCCATCCCGACGAGGCGTTCCACCGACAGCGCCCAGGACGCCCGCAGCCGGTGCAGGGCGGACTCGGAGACCGTGAAGCCACCGCCGTCGGGGATGCCGGGACGCGTCTCGCAGCACGGCTCGCGGTCCTGGCCGACGGCACCGGGCGCCCGGTCCGTCCAGGACCGCAGGACGGTCACCAGTCCTCCTCCGGGGCGTTCGCAGAGGAGTGTTTCGGCATGCCGGCCGCGGACGGCACGCACCCGCAGCCGTCGGCCGCACAGCGGGTGCGGCCTGTGGGTCACCGTGACGAGATCATGCGGTCCGACCGCCCCGGGCACGGTCATTCCACCGGGGCCAGCAGAGTGCCGGTGCCGGCCTCCCGGACCGCGATGGCCTCCATCGGGCAGGTCTCGGCGGCGTCCAGCACCGCGTCGTCGGGCTCGGTGACGGGGTGCACCGGACGGGACCGGCGGTCGTGCACCGCGAAATGGGCGGCCGCGACGGCGGCACACACTCCGGAACCGACGCACCGCGCCGGATCGACGGTGACCTCCCACTTCGGCTCAGCCATGTCCGGCCTCGCTTCCCTGGGCCGCGCCGGTCCCGGGCAGCCCGTCGAGCCGGATGCCCTGGAACGTGACCCGCAGATGGTCGGGGCCGCGGACGGACACATGCGGCCGGTAGTGCAGCGACGCCTCGTCCAGCGCCGGGGCGACGAACGCCTGGGCGAAGGCGTTCAGGGCCTCGGCGCCCTCCATGCGGGCCAGCACCGAGCCGAGGCAGAAGTGCGGGCCCGCGGCGAAGCCCAAATGCCCCGCATCGGGCCGGGTGATGTCGAACACGTCGGCATCACTGTGCTGCCCGGGGTCCCGGTTCGCGGCGGCGAGCAGCAGCAACAGCGGTTGTCCGGCGGCCACTTCGATGTCGCCCAGGGTGAACGGCTCGCGGGCGATCCGGGTGATCATCTGGGTCGGCGCGTCGTAGCGCAGCACCTCCTCCACCGCGGCCTCGGCCAGGTCGGGCCGCTCGCGCAGCAGCTGCAACTGGCCGGGGTTGCGCAACAGGCCGAGAAGACCGTTGAGAATGAGGTTGGCGGTGGTCTCGTGCCCGGCCACCAGCAGCAGGATGCAGGTGAGGATCAGGTCCCGCTCGGTGATGCGGTCGCCCTCCTCCTCGGCGGCGATCAGTTCGGACAGGATGTCGGCGCGCGGCTCCCGCTTGCGCTCCTCGATCAGCCGGGAGAAGTAACCGACGAACCCGGCGCGGGCCTCCTCCACGTTCTGCTCGACCTCGGTGGTGAGCTGATCGGGCACCAGCTGCGGGTCGACGGTGTAGGCGATGGAGTGCGCCCACTTCTCGAAGACCGGGTGGTCCTCGCGCGGCACCCCGAGCATCTCGCAGATCACCCGGACCGGCAGCGGGTAGGCGAAGGCGGAGACCATGTCCACGCTGCCGGTGCCGCGCGCGGCGATGTCCGCCAGCAGCTCGCGCACGATGGCCCGGACCCGGGGCCGCCAGCGTTCGATGACCCTCGGCTTGAACGCCTTTCCGGCGAGCCTGCGCAGCCGGGTGTGGTCCGGCGCGTCCAGGTTCATGAGGTTGGGCTGCTGGGGAACCTTGGTGATCCCCGCGCCCATGCGGTTGCTGCTGACGCGGGGGCTGCGCAGCACGGTCTCGCAGTCGGCGCGCCTGCCGACGACGACGATCCCGCTGGCGGGGTCGGTGAAGGGGGAGGCCTCCCGCAACTCCTCCAGCAGTTCGTAGGGATGGGCCCGGGAGGCGTGGTCGGCCAGCCGGGCCAGCCCGGTGGTCAGGGTCGTGGTCACGTTCTGCGTGCTCCTTTCGGGGCAGGTGCGCGGGGCCGTCGGCGTGCTGGCCGACGGAGCGGTCACCGGCCGTAGAGAGTGCGCACCATGCGCACCAGGGCCGGCATCGTGCCCGGGCGCCGGCGGAAGGACGTGGGCTGCATCAGCGGCCGGAACCGCTGGCTGGTGATGGCCTGGGTACGGCTGAACTCGCGCAGCCCGTCCGGGCCGTGCACCCGGCCGAAGCCGGAGTCGCCGACACCGCCGAAGGGGACGGCGGGCATTCCGGCGAAGGCGATCACCGCGTTGACGGACACCATGCCGGCCCGCAGCCGGGCGGCGACGCTGCGGCCGCGGTGCCGGTCGCGGGTGAAGACGGAGGCGCCCAGCCCGTAGCCGCCGGCGTTGGCGCGGGCGACGGCCTCGTCCACGGAGGCCACCCGGTTCACCACGAGCACCGGTCCGAACGTCTCCTCGGTGACGGCGGTGGAGTCCTCCGGTACATCGGCCAGGACGATCGGGGCGGCGTAGGGCGCGGTGATGGAGTGCGGGCCGCCGAGGACCGCACGGGCTCCCCGGGCCAGGGCGTCACGCACATGAGCGGCGATGACGTCCAGCTGCTTGGGCAGCACGATGCGGCCCAGGTCGGCGTCGGGCCCGTCGCCGACGCGGAGGCCGGCGGCACGTTCGGTGACCAGGTCGAGGAAGCGGTCGGCGACGGACTCCACGACGTAGACCCGCTCCAGGCCGACGCAGGTCTGCCCGGCGTTGGTCAGCGCCGCCCAGACCGCGGCGTCGGCAGCGGCATCGAGGTCGGCGTCCGCGGCGACGACCATGGCGTCCTTGCCTCCGCCCTCGATCACCACCGGGGTCAGGTTCTCGGCGCAGGCGGCCATGACGCGGCGGCCGGTGGCGCTGGAGCCGGTGAAGGAGATCTTGTCGACGGCGGCCCGGCACAGCGCCGCCCCGGCCGCCCCGTCGCCCGTGACGACGTGCAGCACCCGGGTGTCGCCCGTGACCTCGGCCAGGGTGGCGGCGAGCCACTGGCCGGTCGCGGGGGTCAGCTCGCTGGGCTTCAGCACCACCGTGTTCCCGGCGGCGAGAGCCGCGGACACGGGACCGACGGGGATGAACGCCGGGTAGTTCCAGGGCCCGATGACACCGACGACGCCCAGCGGCCGGTGGGTCACCTCGACCGCGTGGTTGAACATCAGCAGGCCGGGCGAGACCCTGCGCCGGCCGAGGACCCGGGCGGCGTGGGCGGCGGTCCAGCGCAGGTGGTGGGCGACGAGGACGACTTCCAGCCGGGCGTCGTCGGCCGTCTTGCCGGTCTCGGCGCGGATGAGGTCGATCAGCTCGTCCGAGCGGCGCAGGATCAGCGCGCACCAGGCCTGGAGCACCTTGCGGCGCCCGGCGAAGCCCAGGGCGTCCCAGCCGGGCTGGGCGGCGCGGGCGGCCGCGACGGCGGCGTCGACGTCGGCCGCGGTCGAGGAGGCCGCGGCGGCAGGGCCGGTGACCGTGGTCATGCCCGGGCACCTGCCTCACGCGGCTCGGGGAGGGCGAGCACCTGGGTCATCGGGCGCAGCGAGATGGAGGTGTCGCCGTAGCGCAGGAAGTCGCCGGGTACCAGCCGCAGCCGGAACCGCTGGTGGATCATCGCCGTGATCATCCGCAGTTCGAGCAGGGCCATGAAGTTGCCGATGCACATGCGGGCACCGGCGCCGAACGGGAAGTAGGTCATCTTGGGCCGCTCCCTGACCCGCTCGGGGTCGAAGCGATGCGGATCGAAGGCCTCGGGGTTGTCCCAGTAGCGGGGGTTGCGGTGGGAGACCAGGGGCGAGAGCAGGACGGAGGAGCCGCCGGGGATGTGGAAGCCGGCCAGCTCGTCGTCGGCCACGGCGTCCCGGGGATAGATCCAGATCGGCGGGTACATCCGCAGGCTCTCGTCCACGACCTGGCAGGTGTACGGCAGCCGCTCCACGTCCTCGGGAGAGGGTTCGCCGCCGCCCAGCACCTGCCCGAGTTCCTGGTCCAGCTCCTCGGCCACGGACGGGTGGTTGGCGATGGAGACCAGCGTCCACAGCAGCGCGACGGCGGTGGTCTCGTGTCCGGCGAGATAGATGGTCAGCATCTCGTCACGGATCTCGTCGTCGGTCCAGCGGGCGCCGGTCACCGGGTCGGTGGCCGCCTCGATGAGTTCCATCAGCGGCCCTTCCCCGGTGGCCGCGTGGGTGTCCCGGATCTCGGTGACGAGCCGGGTGAAGATCCGCCGGTCGCGGGCGATGAGCCGGTTGCGCCGGGTCGGCAGCCAGGAGGGCAGCATCTCGCCGACCGAACCGTGCTTGAACATCACCTCGATGACGTTGTCGACGATTGTCTTCAGGATCGGCGCGGCGGGCCGGATGTCGTAGCCGAACAGCGAACGGCTGAGCGTGACGAGGGTCAGGCGCAGGGTCTCGGTGACCAGGTCGACGGGTTCGCCGCGGCGGGCGCGGACCTCCCAGTCGTCGAGCATCTCCCGGGTGGCGCGCACCACGTTGGGGCCGATGGCGGCGACCGCCTTGCGCAGGAAGACCGGCTGGACCGCACGCCGGTGCGCCTTCCAGTAGTCGCCGTCGGTGGTGAGCAGCCCGTCGCCCATGACGAGGCGGAACTGCTCGTAGAGTACTCCGCGCGTGTAGTTGGCGCTGTTCTCCTTCAGGACGCGTCCCACGGCGTCGGGAGCCGTCACCAGATGCACCGTGTACGGGCCGAGGCGCAGCCGGGACACCTCTCCGTGGTCGCGTTGGGCGCGCAGCAGGAACTGGGCGGTGTCCGACTTCCACTGGGGCAGGCTGCCCAGCAGCGGAACCCCCCGTGGGCCGGGGGCGATCGCGCCGCGCGGTGCGGCCTGGGGGTTCGGTGCCAGGGTGGTCATTTCTCTCGTCACCTCGTTGGTTCGCCTGGGAAGCTGCCGTGTCCTCACGGAACCGGGAACTGGCGTCGTATGAACGCGTTGTCGAAGATGCGGTCGGGGGTGAGCCGGCGCAGTGCGATGGTGCTGGCCGCGAGGAAGCCGACCGGATAGCGCGAGCGCGGGGAACGGGACGTGACGGCCCGGACGATGGTGTCGGCCACCTGCTCGGCCTCGATGGCGAAGGTGCCGGCGAGGGTTCTGCGGGTGCCGTTGTAGATGGCGTCGTAGTAGGCGGCGGTCCGTTCATGGAAGCCGCGGTAGGGGGAGTCGGTGCGGGCCCGCCCGCTCGGGATGCGGTCCATGAAGGTCTGCCCCCAGGGGGTGCGCACGGGGCCGGGTTCGACGAGGACGACCCGGATGCCGAAGGCCGCCACCTCCAGCCGGAGTGCGTCGCTCAGGGCTTCGACGGCGTGTTTGCTCGCGTGGTAGTAGCCGCCGCCCGGGGCCGCGTACCGTCCGAAGATGGAGGAGACGTTGACGACGGTGCCGGCGCCGCGGTCGCGCATGCCGGGAAGCACCAGCTGGGTGAGCCGGACCAGGCCGAAGACGTTGGTCTCGAACTGGTCGCGGACCTGCTCCAGCGAGGTCTCCTCGAAGGTCCCGGACAGCCCGTATCCGGCGTTGTTGACGAGTACGTCCACCGCGCCGTGCTCCGCCTCGACGGCCTCGACCGCGGCCTGGGCGGAGTCGGGGTCGGTGACATCCAGGGCCAGGGTGTGCAGGCCTTGCGCGGCGAGTTCGGCGAGCGTATCGGGCTTTCTGGCGGTGGCGTAGACCCGGTGGCCGGCGGCGTGCAGGCGCAGGGCGGTGGCCCGTCCGATCCCCGACGAGCACCCGGTGACGAGGGCGGTCGAGCGCTGTGTCATCGTGCCTTCCCCTTCCTGGGGCCGAGGTGGGTGACGGACGGCCGGGGGCGGGGCATCGACGGGTCGCACCCCCGGCCGTCCGTGTCTGCGGGCGAAGCCGTGGGCCGGCTCCGCGCCCGGGTCAGCCCAGCGCGCCCAGCTGCTGGGCGAGTTCCATGCCGTCCATGGAGAACCAGCTCTCGACGATCTTTCCGTCGACGAAGTGGTCGATGACGATCCCGGAGATCTCGATCTTCCGGCCGCTGGCGGGGATGCCGTAGTAGTCCTCACCGGAGTGGCTGCCGCGCGCGGTGAACCGCTGGACGACCTTGTCCCCCTCCTCGATCCACTCGTCGACGACGACGTGCAGGTCGGGGAAGGAGGCGCGCTGGATCCGGACCCACTCCTTGAGGTGCTCCACGCCCTCGAAGCCGTCGGCGCGGGTGCCGTGGCTGATGTGGTCCGGGATGGCCTTGTCGTAGACGGCGTCGAGGTTGCCCTTGTTCAGGCACTCCTCGTAGTAGTGCTCCAGCACCTTGCGGTTGGCGCTGACGGTCGTGGTGTCACTCATGTCGTGGACTCCTTGAGAGCGGACTGCTTGGGGTGCGGTTCAGATGCGGTTGGCCATGAGCCCGCGGATGCGGACCACGGTCCGGCCGGTGTCCTGGTGCCGGGCACTCCAGACACCGAGTACGGGATCTCCTTCGAGCCGGATGCGTTCCGGACCAGGGGCGCCGGCCGGCCCGGACGCCGGGAAGGAGAGCTGACGGGCAGTCAGGGGTTCGGGGGTCACGGAGAGACCCGGGGCGCGTTCCGTGACCGCGCGCACGATGTTCTCGACCGCGGCGACCGGCACCAGACACGCGGGCGGCTGCGGCACCACCCAGAGGTCCTGCGCCGTGCACTGGCCCACTTCGGCGACGACCCGGTGGCTGCCGTCCGGACGCCAGCGCGCCATCGGCACCACCAGCCCCTGCCAGCGCAGCACGGGTGCGTCGGTGAGCAGGGTCGTGTCGGCGCCGTCCGCGCCGCGTCCGGCCGGGCGCTGTGCGGACGGTGTGGCCGCGTCCTGCGCCGCCGTGCCGGGTGCGCCGAACACCAGCCGCAGGCGCACGGTTTCCGCGTCGTCGGCGCCGGCCTCTGCCGCTTCGGCGGCTTCCGGCGGTCCCGCCGGGCGGAAGGTGACGTCCACCAGCCAGCGGTCGTCCGTGCCCTGCCGTGCCCGGATGTCCCGGCGCAGCCGCAGGGGACGGCCGTCGGCGCACGCCAGCACGCTCCAGGGCAGGCGCAGGTCCTCCACCGCGTGCAGGGCGTGGTCGGGCAGGTCGGCCGGGGTCACCCACTCCGCCCCGCGGACAGCGCTCTCCAGCAGCATGCCGAGTGGGACGGCAGGTGTGCCGTGGACGGTGAAGTCGCCGATCGCCGGGCTCGTCGCCGGGTCGAACGTGACGATGCTGCACAGGCGTTCGTGCGGTTGGAACACCTCGGGTTCGCCCAGGTGGAAGACCTTCGGGTAGGTCTCGGCGTAGCCGGGCAGGCACGTCGGCATCGGGTAGCCGGTGGCCTGCACAGGGTCCAGCGCGCGCCCCAGCGGGCCGACGAAGGTGATCTCGCCGCGGCTGCCGGCGAGCAGCTCCGCCCGCCAGTGGTCCAGCCCCTCGGACACGTCGAGGGCGGCCATGTAGCGCAGGCTGGCCTCGAAGTTGGAGATCAGTCCGAGTCGGGCCCAGGTCGGCCAGGCGAGCGTCATCACCGGGAAGGGCAGCTGCCGTTCGGCCCACAGGCCCAGGCGGGCCAGGCACTCGTTGGCGGCCGCGTAGTCGAACTGGCCGACCATGCCGCCGAGCCGGCCGGTGAGCGAGCCGACCGTGCACAGCACCTTTAGCGGGCGGCCGCGCACGGCCCGCACCAGGTGCGTGAACGAGTCGACCTTGGTCGCGACCACGGCGACGACGTCCTCGTCGGACTTGTTGGGCAGCCGGGTGGGCCGGTCGACGCCCGCGTTGTGCACCACGGCGGTGAGGTCGGGCAGCCCGGCGACCAGCGTCTCCACCTGGGCGGGGTCGGTGAAGTCGCACTGCCGGTACTCCAGGCGCAGCCCCTCCTCGCGGGCCGAACGCAGATGGCCGACGAGTTCCCAGGTGCTCTCCGCGCGCCCGATGTCGCGGCGGATGGCCGCCACGGCGCGCCCCTGCCGGTGTCCGGCCCACAGCTCGGTCCGGTGCGCGGCGAGCCGCTCGGGGGTGTGCTCGTCCCAGGTGTCCTCGGCGGGCAGCCGACCGCGTCCGGTCACCACCACGCGCAGTCCGAACTCGGCGCACAGCCGCCGGGCGAGTGCCATGCCGATCCCCCGGCTGCCGCCGCTGATCAGCAGGGTGTCGTCGAGCCCGAAGCGCAGGGCGGGCGGCCGGGGCGGCACGGCGGCCGGCGTCAGGGTCCAGCGCCGGCCGTCCCGGTACCCGATCTCGCTCAGGCCCGGACGGCCCAGCTCGTCGCCGACCAGCCGGGGAAGGGCCGCGCGTTCGCCGAGGGCGACATCGAGGACCCGGACCCGGCAGTTGGGCAGCTCCCGGTGCAGGGTCTTGGCCAGGCCCGCCCACAGCCCGCCGAGCGGCTGGGCGAGGTCGTCGTCGGGGTGGTATCCCATGCCGCCGCCCTGGTAGGTGACGGCAAGGTAGGTCAGCCGTTCGGCCGAGGTCTCACGGCTCCACTCGGCATAGCAGTGCCGCAGGGCGTCGAAGGTGCGCAGCAGTGCCGTACGCCACCGGCCGCTGCCGGTGTCGGCCGAGAACCGCTCGGCGAGCGTCAGGTCGACCACGGTGTCGGGCACCGGGCCGCCGGCGGCCGTGCCGGGCAGCACGGTCGCGCCCCGCGCGCGCAGTTCGTCGCGCACCCGCTCCGCGTCGGCCGGGGTGCCGCCGAGGACGAGCACGCGCCGTCCGGCGACGCCGCGGACGCGGTCGTCGGCCGGTGCGGGGGTGAGCCGCCAGAGCATGCGGCGCACCGGTCGGGTCAGGGGGTCGGGTCCCGCGGCGGCGGGCGTCGGTCCGGCCCCGGGCGGGCCGGTGCGGACCGGCGAGTCGGCGAACGTGGTCACGAGGTATGGCCCCCTGTCCCGGCCGGGCCCTGCACGGGCGGATGCACCACGCCGGTCTCCGGGTCGAGGTACCCGATCACGGTGGCGTCCAAGTCCTTCATCTGGGCCACCACGTGCCCGCCGGGGGCCACGGCGACGAACCGGTTGCCGGACTGCGGCGCGGCGGAGAACCCGGGCTGGGTGACGTACAGGTCCAGCGCCCCGTGGGTCTGCGCGAGTTCCAGGTCGTTGGCGCTCTGGTAGAGGTCGATCCGGCGGATCGACAGCGGGGCGGCGACCGGGACGAGCCCGTCCACCGGGTCCAGCACCCCGGTCCGCGCCAGGGCGTCCAGCAGCACGGTCGGCATCAGGAACTGCTTCCAGGGGCCGGTGGCGGGGTCGAGGTCCGGCCGGAACACCGAGCGGGCGCCCAGCGGGTGGCGCCGGGTGTCGGTGGTGGCCCGGAACGGACCGCTCAGCAGGACCGGGGCGGAGGGCACGTGGTACGGGTCGACGACGGGCTCCTCGCCCACCGCGTCCCACCGCTCCCACTTGGGGGCCGTGGGGAAGGCGTCGGCGACCAGGACGCGCACGGTGAAGTGCGGCTTGCCGGCCACCAGCAGCACCCCGGACGGCGCGATCACGTCATGGGTGACGGAGACCTCGATGGTGGTCAGGCTGCCGACCTGTTCGGTGATCCGGGCCGTGATCCGCTTGGGCGCCTGGGAGACGTTCTCCCGCACCTGGAGGAAGTGCAGGAAGCGCAGGTCCTCCAGGGCGACCACACAGCCGCCCGGGACGAGGGCGAGGGCGGCCTCGGCCGCGATCTCGGTGACGAAGGTGCCGGGCAGCGTGGGTACGCCGCGCACCAGATGCCCGGTGAGATAGCCGTCGGTGTCCAGGTCGAAGGGGCACTCGAAGGTCACGGTGCCGGTGCCGTCCCGCTCGCCGGTGCCCCCCGCGACCGTACGGCGCAGATAGAACCGTCCGCGGACGGGCTTCGCCTCGGTGGCCGAGGCGTCCTTGGCCGCCGGCGCGGCAGTGCCCGAGGGTGCGTCCGAGGCTGCGTCCGTGCCGAGGTAGCCGGGGTAGAACGACTCGACGGTGGCCCGTTCCGCGGCCCCCATGTGCAGCAGCGCGGGGGTGCGGTGCGCGGTGCCGAGTTCGGCCAGGAAGTGCCGGATGCCCTCGGCGACCGGCATGTGGCTGTAGGAGCCCGCCCGCTTGAAGTACTCGCGGGTCAGCTCGTTGGCCCCCATCCCGACCTCGTCCCAGAGCGTCCATCCGATGACGAACTCGTCGGTGCCGGTGGCGCGGGCGGCGTAGGCCGCCGCCGTGGCCAGGTAGTCGTTGCCGGACGCGTAGTCGGGTTCGCCGCGCTGCCCGAAGTAGCCGAGCAGGGAACCGAAGTCGCACCAGATCCGCGGCGGCCGGCCGGCGAGCGCGCGGTGCAGGTTGCGGTGCGCGACCAGCTTCAGATCGCGGATGCGCCGGAACTCGTCCAGATCCTTGTCCTGGATCAGGGCGGAGCGGTTCAGACCGGGCGCGTTGACGAGCAGATCGATCCGGCCGTGCGCGGCGTGCACGGTGTCGAGGGCGCGGCGCACCGACTCCTCGTCGCGTGCGTCGCAGTGCAGGTAGGTCACCCGGCCGGCTCCGCTGTGCCGGGCCATCCGGTCCAGGTTGCGGCGCGCGGCGCGCGCGTCGGCCATGCGGTCGAAGCTGCGGTTGATCTCGGCGACGCTGCGGCCGCCGGCCTTGAGCTGTTCCCGGATGTAGCGGGCCCGGGTCGCGGCGAACTCCTCGTCCGTGCCCTCGAAGGTCTCGGCCGGGTAGTCGTCCACCGGGTTGCTGCCCAGCGCGTAGATACGGCTGCCGTGGCGCTCGGCGACGGCCGTGAGCAGCTCGGCGGTGATGCCACGGGCCCCGCCCAGGGCGACCACCACGGACTCCCGGTCCAGCGGGGCCGGGCGGCCTTCGCGGGCGGTGGCGGGCTGTGCGGGGAGGGTGGGCATCCGGCGCCGGTCGCCGTCGCGGTGGACGACCGGGAAGGCGCGCTCACAGGCGCGCTCCGCCGCGATCGGCCCCACGGCCGCGTCCGGGTCCCCGGTGGGGGTCAGCAGGGCGAAGCAGTCGGCGTCCGGACGCTCCAGGCGCACGCACTTCAGCAGGCCGGTGAAGAGCCCGGCGAGCGGATGGGTGGTGCCCTCCGGCTCGGCACCGAGCAGGGCGAACACCACGGACGCGGGCGCCTCGCCGAGGTCAGCGTAGCGCTGCTGTACGACGAGGAAGGCAAGGTCGTGCAGGGCGGTCAGGCCGGGGTGGTCCGCGGTGAGCGCGGTGCTCGGCGGCGCGGACGCGGTCAGGTCGGTGACGAGGAGCACATGGCGCACCGGGCGTCCCAGGGTGTCCAGGGCCGCACACACGTCCTCGGTCGTGCTCGTCACCTGCCGTATGGCGGGCCGGTCGCCCGTGACCGGCGTGGTGCTGAACACCGTGCAGCCGGTGGCCGTGGAGGCGAGACGCTCGGCGAGGTCCGGCCGGTCGGTGAGGATCAGCGCGCCGTCGGGCACCGCCGCCGCCACCGGGCCGCGGGGTGCGGCGGGAGCCGGGGCGAGCGTGACGGCGTACCGCTCGACCAGGTCGGTGGACGCACCGTCCAGCGCGGTGGTCTCCCGGGGGCCCGGGGTGTCCGGGCCGGACGCCGTCTCCCCGGCATGGACCACGAGGTGGGTGGCCGCGTCGTGGCCGTTCTCGCGGCAGCGGATCCGGGTGGTGCTGCCGGTTCGCTGGAGAGCCCGCAGGATCTGCGCCCCGCCCGCGGCGCCGAGGTAGTGGCCAAAGCCGCCACGCGAGCCGCAGTCGAGGACGTTCTGCGCCGCACCGTCCAGGTCGGCGCGCACATCGGCCTCGTCGACGATGCCGAGGATGCGCAGTCCGGCCTCCTTGGCGGCGCGCTCGGTGGTCAGCCCGAACAGGAAGGCGCCCTCGGCCGGTTCGACCGGCTCCTCGAAGACATCGCTGAGCAGCCCCCGGAGTTCGGGCAGGCTGTTGCCGTTGATGCCGCCGGCGAGCACGAAGTCCAGCTCGCCGCTGCGCAGGTAGCGCGCGGCCGTCGCGAACGCCGCCACGGTCGAGGCCAGTCCCGCGTCCACCGTGATGTTGGGGCCCTTGAGGTCGAAGTAGTTCGCCACCCGGGCCGAGATGATGTTGGGCATCATGCCCGGGAAGGAGTCCTCGTTCGACGGCGGGACCAGGGAACGGACTCGTTCGCGCATCCGCTCCAGCAGGGGTGTGAGCTGCGGGCTGCCCGCGAGTTCGGGGTCCTGGCGCAGGGCGTGCTCGATGTCGTCCAGGTAGCAGCGGTTGGCGTAGAGCATGGCGGCCCGGGTGGGGCCCATGTGACCGACGACGACGCCGGTCCGCTCGGTGTGCCGCTGCCAGAAGTCGCCCAGCTGGTCGCGCAGGTCGTGGGCGCAGGCCAGGATCATCAACTGGCAGCGGTCGATGGTCCGTACGGTGGCCGGGGGCATCCGCACCTGCTGGAACGGCGGTGCCGGGTACTGCTCGCCGAACCCGGGCTCGATGTCCCGGGAGCCGGACAGCCACTGGAGGACCTGGTCGCGGTCCTCGACCCCGGGCAGCTTGGCCGACCAGCCCACGACGGCGATGCGGTCGGTCTCGGCCCGGACCGCGCCGGCCGGCTGGTGCGGCGTCCCGCCGGAGGTACGGCGTTCCTTCTCCTCGGTGAGGATCAGGTGCGCGTTGGTGCCGCCGAACCCGAAGCCGGAGATCGCCGCCGTGCGCGTCCGGCCGGGCGTGGCCGGCCACGGCCGCGGGCTGCCGGAGATCTCCAGCCGGGTGCGGTCCAGTTCGAACATCTTGGGAGCGGAGGAAAACCGGTACTGGCCGGGGATGGTCTCCCCCTGCAACGCCAGGATCGACTCGATGAGCGAGACCACGCCCGCGGCCCAGCCGGTGTGCCCGATCAGCGACTTGTTCGAGGTGACGGCGGTGGACCGGGCACTGCCGTAGTGCTCCCGGAGCGTGGTGAACTCCGCGAGGTCACCGGCCGGGGTCCCGGTGGCGTGGGCATTGATCCAGTCGATCTCGGCTCCGTCGAGGCCGCCGGCCTCCAGGGCCCGCTCCACGGCCAGGTTCTGCCCCGTGGAGCTGGGCGCGTAGATCGCCTTGCCCTTGCCGTCCGAGGAGGACCCGAACGCCTTGAGCACGCCCAGGATGCGGTCGCCGTCGGCCTTGGCCCGGCTGAGCCGCTTCAGTACGACGACGCCGGCGCCGTCGGCGAAGATGACACCGTCCGCCTCCGCGTCCAGCGCGTGCACCGCGCCGCGCTGGGACAGCCCCTTCAGCTTGGAGAACAGCACGGTCCCGCGCGGTGCCAGCGCGAAGGCCCCACCGCACACGGCGATGTCCTGCTTGCCCATCAGCAGGCCCTTGATGCCGATGTCGATCGCGTACAGCGAGGAGGAGCAGGCCGTGTCCACCATCTGGAGCTGGGTGTCGTCCGGCAGGATGCCCGTCATCGCCGTACGGCCCACCTGGTGCGGCAGGAACCGCGGTGCGTCGGTGGCGCCCCGGTGATAGCGGCCCGAGAGGACCTTGTCGACCCGGCCGACGAGGCGGGCGTGGGCCTCCGGTGCGAGGTCCAGGCCGTCGGCGATGCCTGCGGTGAGGTGCCGGGCGGCGTGCAGCACGCCCGCCTCCTCCAGGTGCTGGCTGCCGTCCGCGGTGTAGCCCACGTGGAAGGAGAAGCGGTCGGTGTCGCCGACGCGCACCCCGTCCAGGGCCTGGACGAGCGAGTGACGCAACCACAGGGTGGTCAGCTCGGTCTCGTCCGGTGCCCCGGACAGGCCGTCGAGGACGGCGCGACCCGGCTCGAAGTCGGTGATGAACACGCAGGTGTCCTGGTACGACTTGTCCTCGGCGGACCGGTCGGGCGAGGAGAACCGGGCCCGGTCCCAGCGGTCCTCGGGTACCTCGATGAACAGCTCGCGGCCTGTCGTGCGCAGCTGCCAGAACGCGTCGGGGCTGTCGGCGCCGCTGACGACGAGGCCCATGCCGACGACGGCTATCTCGTCGTCCTCGGGGTGTTCCTGGGCGGCCGGGTCCTCCTCGGGGGCGGGGCCGGCCGCGGGCGACGTGTTCGCCGGCTGCGCCGTACCGTCGACGGCCGGTTGGGCGGGCGGCGACAGCAGGGGTGCGCCCAGGGTCAGACCGCCGTCGGCCAGGACCACCTGGCCGGTGATCCAGCGCGCCCGGTCGGAGGCGAGGAACGCGACGACCTCGGCGAACTCCTCGGGTGTGCCCAGCCGGCCGAGCGGGGTGCTCGCCGCGATGGCCTCCTGCATCGCCTCCGCGTCGGGGAAGGCGTCGGCGACCTCGCTGACGAGCATCGCCGCCGAGGCGGTGTTCACCCGGATGTTGAAGGGCGCGAACTCCACGGCCAGGTAGCGTGCGGCGGCCTCGACCGCGGCCTTGGCGGGCGCGCAGGCCAGGTAGTTGGCCATGACGAGCTGGGAGCCGCCCAGGGCGGAGACGTTGACGATGGAACCGCCGCCGGCCCGCCGCATCAGCTGGGCGGCCGCCCGGGCGCAGCGCAGGCCGCCCTTGAGGTTGGTGTCGAGGGCCTTGTCGAGAAGCTCGTCGGTGACCTCGGGGCCGGGGACGAGCGCGCCGTTGGCGGCGTTGTTGACGAGGATGTCCAGCCGTCCGAAGCGCTGCTCGATCTCGGAGAACATCCGGTCGACCTGCTCGGGCCGGGCCACCGAGGCGCGCAGCAGGTCCACCTGGGCGCCGCGGGCGCGCAGCTCGCGCTGGGTCTCCTTGGCCTGCTCGTGCGAGTGGAAGTAGTTGACGAGGACGTGGGCGCCGTGTTCCGCGAGGGTGGCCGCGATGGCCTTGCCCACGTTGCGGGCCCCGCCCGTGACGAGTGCGATCTTGCCGCTGAGGTCCTTCATGGACGTGGTTCCTCCGGTCCGCCCGCTCATGCCGAAGCGCCCTGGAGCCGGTGGCCGCTCAGTTCGTGGTGGATGAGGTCGGCGATCTTGTCGAGCGTCTCGTAGTCCGCCAGCCGGAAGTCCGAGCCCCGCGGCGGCAGCCCGAAGTGCTCCGACGCCCGCGACAGCAACTCGACCTGCTTCACCGAGTCCACGCCCAACTCCGCCTCCAGCAGCACACCCGGCGTGAACACCTCCTCCGGATACTCCAACGCCTGCGCATACAGACCCCGCACCGTCACGAACACCTCCTCCCGCGCCGGAACACCCGCCACCGGCGCACCCGGCTCCACGACAGCCGCGTCCTGGTCGGCGGCGCCGCGGTGGCCGTTCAGTTCGTGGTGGATGAGGTCGGCGATCTTGTCGAGCGTCTCGTAGTCCGCCAGCCGGAAGTCCGAGCCCCGCGGCGGCAGCCCGAAGTGCTCCGACGCCCGCGACAGCAACTCGACCTGCTTCACCGAGTCCACGCCCAGCTCCGCCTCCAGCAGCACACCCGGCGTGAACACCTCCTCCGGATACTCCAGCGCCTGCGCGTACAGACCCCGCACCGTCACGAACACCTCCTCCCGCGCCGGAACACCCGCCACAGGCGCACCCGGCTCCGCGGGAGCGCTGTCCTGAGCGCCGGCGCCGTCCTCCAGCGCGGTGCGGAAGTCCGACAGCCGGCGGTTCACCAGTGCGGCGACCTCGTGGCCCGTGGTGGTCCAGAAGGTGGAGAACTCCGCCGCGGACAGCTCGGGCGCCAGATACTGCCGCAGGGACTCCAGGCCGTCGCCGGTCGCCAGCCCCGCCTGCCGCAGCTCGGCCAGGGTGTCGGACAGGCGCAGGGTGTTGCCGCGGCCCATGGCCAGCGTGGCCAGCACGGTGAGACCGTCGGCGGTGCCCAGGCTCTTGGGCACCAGCGAGGTGAGGGCCGCGCGTCCGCCGGCCTCCACGAAGGTGCGCGCACCGTGCTCGTGCAGGAAGGCCACGGCGGAGGAGAACCGCACGGGCAGGGTGAAGTGGTCGGCCAACCGGTCGGCCAGGCTCTCGTCCTGGTCGTAGAAGCGCTGGAGGATCGGCGAGTAGACGGGGGTGTGCAGCCGGCCGCGGGACAGGCCCCGTACGGCGGCGGCGAAGTCGGGGGCCGCCGAGGCGAGTGCGGGGTTGTGGAACGCGAATCCGGCGTCCAGCGGGGCGCAGCCGATGTTGAGGTGCTCGGCGATGGCCTTGACCTGGGCGATGGCCTCGCGGGGGCCGCTCAGCACGGTCTGGGCAGCGTGGTTCTCGGTGGCCACGGCCAGGCGCTCGTTCTCGACGAGTGCGATCAGGTGCCGGCTGCGGGCGGGCGAGGCGGCGAGCGCGACCATCGCGCCGGTGCCCCCGTCGCGGCCGGCGATGGCGGCCGTGCGGCTCAGGACGATGCGGGCGCCGTCCTCGACGGAGTAGCCGCCCGCGGCCACCAGCGCGGTGATCTCACCGAGGCTGTGGCCCATGAGGGCGGACGGCCGTACGCCGTGTTCGGTCAGGATGTGATGGGCCGCCAGACCCGTTCCGTAGATGGCGAGTTGCGATACCCAGGGCTCGTCCTTGAGCAGCTCGGCGAGCTCCACCGGGGTGTCGCGGAACAGGGTCGGGGACAGCTCCCGGCCGTGTGCCTCCCGGGTCACGGTGTCGATCCGTTCGAAGACGGCCCGCACCTGCGGGTAGCCGTCGGCCGCGCGGCGGAGCGCGACACCGTCGAAGCCGCCCTGGCCGGGGAAGAGAAGGACGGGGCCGGTGTACTGCTGCGTACCGGTCATGGTGAGGTTCCTCCAGAACGAGGTGTCACGGGGCTGTGCCCCGGGCAGCCGCGCAACGACGTCGACGCTGCGTGCGTTGCGAGCGGTGCGTGCGTGTCGTCAGGGTGGGTGAGGGAGAGGTCGCGGCCTGGGCGCGCTCAGGCAGCCGGGCTGCGCAGGAGCAGCTCACCCATCAGGCCGAGGCGCGCCGCGAGGAGCCGGTCGGCGAGCCGGGCCGTGCTCTCCGGCCGGCCGGGGACGGCATGCAGCAGCCAGCGCAACATGCGGATCTTCGGCGGCAGTCCGCCCTCTTCGTTGAGGAAGTCGAACAGCTCGCGGAAGGTACGACGGGAGTAGAACTCCGTCGGTGGCACGACCGTGGCGAACAGGCCGATCATGCCGCGCGCATGCCAGGGGCTGCGGCTCATCGCCTCGATGAGCGCGCGCTCCTCCACCGTGTGGTCGAGGATGCGCGCGTAGTCGCGGGTGTAGTCGTAGTGATCCCGGACGAGCGCGTCCCGGGCACGGGCGTACGACGCCAGCTCCAGGTCCATGCCGCGGCCGCCGGACAGGCCCTGGTGCACGGCGTCCGCGAGGAGTTCGGCACTCAGCACCGCGTGCGTGATGCCGGAGGCGGTGATCGGATCCCGCGTCGCGGAGGCGTCGCCCACCAGGGCCCAGCCCGGACCGTGCGAGGTGCGCAGGAAGTTGGGGACGGAACCGGTGAGCCAGCGATCGGCCCGACGGCCCGCCCGGACCTCTTCGGCGAGGTCCTGGTCGGCATCGGCCAGAGCGGCGATGACTGCCCGGTCCGTGGCCTCGTCACCGTTCGGTGCGGGAAACTCCGCCGTGGGCCAGGCCACTCCGACGATCGACAGCCCGTCATGGGTGGGCCAGGTGAAGGGGTGCCGGCGGTTCTTGCGGTAGGTACGGACGAGGGACGCCGGCGGCATGCCCTCCCAGTACGTCCACAGGCTCTTGCTCAGCACCGGTTCGGCGCAGTACTGCTCGGCGCCGACCAGCCGGGCCACCTTGGAGTTCTTGCCGTCGGCGCCGATGACGACGGCGGCCTTCTCCTGGAAGCGGCCGGCACCCTTGGTGGTACCGGCGACGCCGATCACGGTGCCGTCCTCGTCGCGCAGCAGCTCCTGGACCGAGGTCTCCTCGCGCAGCTCGACACCGGCGTCGACCGCACGGTGCACCAGGGCCTCGTCCAGCTTGATGCGCGGGGGCGACAGCGCGTAGTCGACGTCCTCGACGGCGGGCAGCGCGGCCTCGAGCCGTACCGGGCCGCTCTGGAGGCTGTAGCGGGTGAGGTGCGGAATGGCGTGGTCGCCCAGCCGGTCCAGCACACCCCACTGCTTCAGCCGCTGGACGCCCGGCGGGTGGATGAGATTCGTGGACGACGACGTAGGGCTGGGAAAGCGCGCACGGTCGACCATCAGCACCCGGTGCCCGAGCCGAGCCAGCAACAGAGCTGTGGATGCACCGGATATTCGCGCACCTACAACAATGGCGTCATACACAAAGGCCCCCGTCCGCCAAAAAAGATATCCGGGCGAGACCCGGCCCATGCAGCGTAACAAGACCGCCCGAGGATCCGTCAATCTTTTCCTGACCGGTCAACTTCCTGCAATATTTCCAGTGAGCGAGAAAGGCGCCCGCGTTTCTCGCAGGCCGAGAAACAGTGATTGAAACCCGAAGAAGCCGCGGTTTCTCATACACCGAGAAAAGCGCGAAGATATCGAGGAATTCGGCCCGAGCCCGCTACGCTGCACCCAGTCCGGGCGCATACACCTACAGGAGTGAGCAGCGTGCTTGATTCGGCACAGGCCCCTTTCCCCGACAGCCACGTCGCAGGCATCGGGCCCGAACCGCACCCCTGGCTGGCGCCCGCCGTCGCCCTTCTGGGCCGGTGGCTGGGAACCGGCACCGTCGGATACGGCACCATGGCCGAGGAGCTGCCGTACGCGCAGGAGATCACCTTCAGCCATGACGGCAGGCCCTTCCTGCGCTACGAAGCGCGCGCCTGGCTGACCGATGCCGAGGGCCGGCCGGTACGCCCGTCGGGCCGCGAGACCGGCTGGTGGCGGGTCATGCCGGACGGCTACCTGGAGGCGGTGGTCGCGCACCCCACGGGGATCGTGACCACGTACGTCGGCCGCATCTCCGGCGGCGAGATCGAGATGGCCTCGCGGGACATGGCCGTCACCCCGCTGGCGAAGGAGGTCACCGGGTCCCGGCGCAGCCTCAGGCTCGACGGGGACGAGCTGACCGTCGTACAGGAACTCGAGGCGGTGGGCGAGCCCCTCCAGCGGCATCTGTCCACCCGCCTGCGGCGCCGCCCCGCCTGATGGGCGCCGGATTCATGGAACTGCGCTGGTGGCGGTACGACTCGCCGGTGCCCGACGGTTTCCCCGAGCTGCTCGACGCGGCGGAGCGCGCCAGGGCAGGAGCCTTCCGCTTCGCCGCGCACTCCGCCCGGTTCGTCTGGGCGCGCGCCATGACCAAGCGGCTCGTGAGCAGCACCGCGGGGGTGCCCGTCCACGAGGTGCGACTGACCCGTGCGGCCTGTCCGGCCTGCGGCGACACGGGGCACGGCCGGCCCGTGGCGGAACTCCGGAAGGGCACCGTGCACATCAGCCTCTCGCACAGCGACGGCTACTCGGCCCTGCTGCTGTCCGAAGAGCATCCGGTGGGGCTCGACATCGAGCGGGTGCGCCCCATGCCCGTCGCCACGCTCGCCCCGGCCACCCTGTGCGCGGACGAACGCTCCTACGTTTCCGACGAGCCGCCGGGTGACCGTCGATCAATGGCTTATTTGCGCTGCTGGACCCGGAAAGAGGCCGTCCTGAAGGCAGTGGGTACGGGAGTCACGGGCGACCTGACCCTGCTGGAGGTGAGCCCTCGGGAGGAGGTGGCGCGCGTGCTGCACGGTACGGGCGAAGGCCCGAGTGACTGGCATGTGCGCAACCTCAGGCCGCTCCCCGCCCTCCTGGCGGCGGTGGCCCGCCCCGCCGGTGCGGAGCAGACCGTCGTGGTGCGCGAGGCCCGCACCGACCTCACGGGTCCGCTCGTCCCGATGGCCTGATTCGCCCCGGCCGGCTCGGCAAATGTAACGGAAAAATTGAGTCGAAAGCGTTGGAGAGAGACTTCAGTCACACGCTCCCGGGGCACCTACGAGGTAAAGTCCGCCCTACACAAGGATTGACACGGGGGGCTGTGACATGCATTGCGTGCCGCTAGCTATGCGCTTCAAAGCGCTATATTCATCACATTTCCGACATCTCGGTGCCGGTGGGACGACCTGCGCAACTGCCTCTCACTGAAGTCACCCCGGTGACTCCTTCGCCTGACGGCTGCGTTTCTCCCTTTCCGGATCGAGAGGTCACCCCATGCATCAGGGCACCGCTCAACACTCTGAAGCCACATCCAGCAGTATTTCCTCAGGCCGACAGCAGAATCACACTTCATCACAGGGCACATCGCCCCCGGGCGGAACGAGCTACACCGAGCGAGTGTTTCGCGTACAACAGGCTTTTACCCAGCTCGGTGGCGAGGTGCACGGACTCGCGGAACTGGCCCGCGCCTCCGCGCTGGACGACTCCACCGTCTACCGGATTCTTCGTTCCGGCATTCAGCAGGGCGCGTTCGCACAGGTTTCCCGTGGCCGCTACCGCCTCGGCCCGGCGGCCGCGCGACTGGGCACCCAGGCGCTGACCCCTCGGCTCGACCGCACCGCACTGGGCAACTGCCTGGAACAACTGCGTCTCGCCACCGACGGTGGCACGGTGTTCCTGTACGGCCTGACCAACCTGGGCCACCCGCAGCGGCACTGCATCGACATGGCGGTCGGCTCCTCCGACCTGTCGGAACTGGGCCTTTCCCTCCGGGACCTCATGAGCATCAGCCGCTCCCTGCGGATCGGCGCCTCGGGCCGGGCGATCCTCGCCCATCTCTCCGACCACCTGCTCCAGCGGGTCCTGGCGGAGGAACTGCCCCCCGTCGTGGGTCCCGGGGTGTACCGGGACCGGAACAAGCTGCTCGCCTCCCTCGCCGAGATCCGGGCCAGAGGGTACGCGTTCGGGTTCCAGGAGTGCGTCCACGGCCGGGACTCGGTCGCCGCACCCGTGCTGTGGGACGGCACCGTGCTGGGCTCCGTCGTCGTACTGAAGCCGGCGCCCCTGCCGGCCGCCGTCCGGGACCGGTTCGTGCTGGCGGTCAAGTCCACCAGTGCCGAGGTGAGCCGGCTGATCGGAGGCTTCGAACCGCACAGCCGGATCGCCTAGTACTCCTCCGTCCCGGCCGGCACAGGGCCCGCGCGGACCGCCGACCGGTCCGCGCGGGCCCCGCTGCTGTTCACGCGCTCAACGTGGTGCGGTGACAGCAGGCTCCCCGGCCGGGGTGTCCTCCTGCGCCCGGCGCAGCCCCCGCCTGATCAGCAGATGGCCCGCCTCCCCGATGAGCAGGCCGACGACGACGATCGCCGCGGACGGCACACCCAGGTAGCGCATGTCCACCACGTGATCGAGCAGGAATCCGCCGATCACCGGGGCGAGGGAGACCCCGACGTAGTTCGCGGAGGAACTCAGCGAGATGGACATCTGGGCGACCGCCGGGTTCACCCCGGCGAGCCGGTGCTGGATCGGGACGAGCATCGCCCAGCCACAGGCACCCCACAGCATCACGGCGATGAAGGCGGTCACCAGATGACGGCTGGTCCACGGGGTCGTGGCGAAGACGGCGATCGCGATGACACCGGCCGTGTTGATCACGACGCGGTTGCCGAACTTGTCGGTCAGCCGTCCGGACGTCATGTTTCCGACCACCGCCGCGACACCCCAGGCGAACAGCAACCAGGCCAGCCTCCTGCCGCTGCCGTCCGTGGCGGGCGCGAAGATCTGACTGACGTAGGTGTACAGGATGAACAGGCCGCTGTAACCGACCAGGACCAGCAGCAGCGTCAGAGCGATCCGCGGATCGGTGAGCGGCGACAGCCGCTGCTTGAGCGTGGCCGCCGGCGGGCTCGGTACGGAGGGCAGCGCCACGGAGATGGCGATCGCGGCCAGCACGCCGACCGCGGCGACGAACACCATGGTGCCGCGCCAGTCGGTGAATCCGCTGATCGCGGTGCCGATGGGGGATCCGAGGGCAGTCGCGGCACTCAGGCCGCCGAACAGGATGGACAGGGCCGTGCCCCGCCGCTCCGGCCCGGCGAGCGCGACGACGACTCCGGCCGCGGTGGGAGTGAACATGGCACCGCCGAGCGCGGCCACCACCCGGAAGCCCATGGCCACCTCGAACGTGGGCGCGAGCCCGGTGCCGATGTTGCCCGCGATGAACACCAGCAGGCCGCTGATCAGCAGGAGCCTGCGGGGCACTCGGGCGGCGACGGCCGCCACGACGGGCGAGAGGATCGCGTAGGACAGCGCATACGCCGTGATCAGCTCCGCGCTCGTGGGCACGCCGACGTCCAGGTCCTTGGCCACGCTGGGCAGGATGCCCGCGACCACGAAGCTGTCCGTGCCGATGGCGAACATGCCGATGGCCAGCGTGATGAACCGCAAGATGAGGCCTTTGTCTGACTTTGCCATAAGAGATTCCCCTGTGGACGCGAAGCCGAGGCACCTAATGGTAAAGCTTCGAATTCTCCGTTAGACATCATCGGACCTTACTCCATCCTCACGGGAAACCTCAAGTGTTACCGTTACGACATGGACGCTGCCGAAACCGCCACAGCGACGCCGCCGGCGCAGGTGCCGGGCGAGGAACACCATCACGCCCTGGCCCTGGTCAACACGGAGTTCAACCGCCCGAACGGCCCGTACGACGGGCTCCAGGACGGCCCCGCAGCGCTCGCCTGGCTGGCCGAGCGCGACATGCCCCTCCCCCGGGGTGCCCTCAGCGAGCGCGACACGGGGCGGCTGCGCGAACTGCGCCACTCCCTGAGGGAACTGTTCGACGCGCACGTCAAGGGCGCTCACCCCGATACGGCCGCCCTGTCCACGCTGAACAGCGCGCTCGCGGCGGCCCCGGCCGTGCGCGAGGTGCGCTGGGAGGAATCGGGGGCCGTGGTGGCGACGCGCCATCCGGCCGACGACCCCCTCGGCACGGCCATCACCGCCATCGCCGAGGACGGCGTGGATCTGCTCACCGGCCCGTCGAGCCGACGTCTGGCCATGTGCGGGGCGCCCGGCTGCACCCGCCTCTTCATCCGCACCCACGGCGCCCGCCGCTGGTGCTCGGACCGCTGCGGCAACCGTGTCCGCGCCGCGCGCCACTATCTCGACCGCTCGGGACGGCACAAGCGGTCGTCCTGACCGCAGAAAACGGCGAGGGCCCCGACCATCAGGTCGGGGCCCTCGCTTCCGTATCACTACGGTACGTGTCCGAGGGGGGACTTGAACCCCCACGCCCGATAAAGGGCACTAGCACCTCAAGCTAGCGCGTCTGCCATTCCGCCACCCGGACTAGGTGTCTGCCGCCTTGCGGGGGCTGTTCCCCGCGGCGACATGGACAACAATACCAAGGTTTCGGAGTGCGTTTCACCTGCGTATCCGCGTGCACCGGGCGTGAGGGCGGGTGGCCGTCCGCTCAGGGGCACCGGACGACCTGGCCGGCGTACGACAGGTTCCCGCCGAAGCCGAAGAGCAGCACCGGGTCGCCGCTGGAGAGCGCTCCCTGTTCGAGGAGCTTGGAGAAGGCGAGCGGGATGCTCGCGGCGGAGGTGTTGCCGGACTCGGTGACATCGCGGGCGACGACGGCGTTGACCGCACCCAGCTTCTGCGCGAGGGGTTCGATGATCCGCAGGTTGGCCTGGTGCAGGACGACCCCGGCGAGATCCTCGGGGGCCACGCCGGACCGCTCGCAGGCGCGGCGGGCGATGGCGGGCAGCTGGGTCGTCGCCCAGCGGTAGACGCTCTGGCCCTCCTGGGCGAACCGCGGCGGCGTTCCCTCGATGCGCACCGCGTGCCCCATCTCCGGCACCGACCCCCACAGCACCGGTCCGATGCCGGGCCGCTCCCCCGGCGGGCAGGCCTCGACGACGGCGGCGCCGGCCCCGTCGCCGACCAGCACACAGGTGGTGCGGTCGGTCCAGTCGGTGACCTCGGACATCTTGTCGGCGCCGATGACCAGGGCCCGGGTGGCGGCGCCCGCCCGGACGGTGTGGTCGGCGGTGGCCAGCGCATGGGTGAAGCCGGCGCACACGACGTTGACGTCCATCGCGGCGGGCTGCGGGATGCCGAGCCGGGCGGCGACCCGGGCGGCGGTGTTCGGCGAGCGGTCGATCGCCGTGGAGGTGGCGACGAGGACCAGGTCGATGTCGGCGGGGGTGAGGCCGGCCGCGGCGAGCGCCTTGGCGGCGGCATGGGCGGCCAGCTCGTCCACCGGCTCGTCGGGGCCGGCGATGTGCCGGGTGAGGATGCCCACCCGGCTGCGGATCCACTCGTCGCTCGTGTCGACCATGCCGGCCAGGTCCTCGTTGGTGAGCACCTTGGCGGGCTGGTAGTGACCGATGGCGGCGATGCGCGAGCCGTTCATGACGGGAATCCCCCTCGTGGCCGTGGGTAGCGGGATCCACCAGTCTGTTCAGTGACTCACCGGTACGACGGCAGGTGAAGCCACAGGAATCGGGCGCCGGGATTGTCGGCTCCCGTCAGACACTCGGACATCCGTGCACCGGGGCACCCGGGGCGGGCTGCGCCCGGCCTCGCGGGTGCAGGACAATGTGTGCTGCTGCCAGCACACAGAGAACCGGGGCTGATCGGAACATGGGACGGGTCACGGAACGCCGCAGGGTCCTCCGCATCCGGGACGGGGCGGTCTCCGCCCGCGCGGACACGCTCGTCGCCGAGGAGCCGCTGGAGATCCGGCTGAACGGCAAGCCGCTCGCGATCACCATGCGGACGCCGGGTGACGACTTCGCGCTGGCCGCGGGGTTCCTGGTGAGCGAGGGCGTGCTGGCGACCGCGGACGACCTCCAGAACATCGTCTACTGCGCGGGGGCGACCGCGGACGGGGCGAACACCTACAACGTGGTCGACGTCCGGACCGCGCCGGACGTGGTGCTGCCCGAGGTCACGCTGGAGCGCAACGTCTACACCACCTCCTCCTGCGGGCTGTGCGGCAAGGCGAGCCTGGACGCCGTACGGACCACCGCGCGCTGGCCGATCGCCGACACTCCCCCGGTCCGGGTCACCCCGGAGCTGCTGGCGGGCCTTCCGGACCGGTTGCGGGCGGCGCAGCGGGTCTTCGACCGGACCGGCGGTCTGCACGCGGCGGCCCTGTTCACCGAGGACGGGGAGCTGGTGGACATCCGGGAGGACGTGGGCCGGCACAACGCCGTCGACAAGCTGGTCGGCCGGGCGGTGCAGAACGGCGGTCTGCCGCTGTCCCGGACGCTGCTCCTGGTCTCCGGCCGGGCCTCCTTCGAGCTGGCGCAGAAGGCGGTGATGGCGGGGATCCCGCTGCTGGCGGCGGTGTCGGCGCCGTCGTCGCTGGCGGTGGATCTGGCGGCGGAGACCGGGCTGACGCTGGTGGGCTTTCTGCGGGGCGGTTCGATGAACGTGTACGCGGGCGAGGACCGTATCGCCCTGGAGGAGCACGCCGCCTCCGAGTGAGGGCCTGCCTCAGCCCCGCGTCCCGTCCGGTCCGGCCGTCGCCGCGGCCGCGGCCTCGGCGAACGCGGTGACCAGGGGTGAGGGGCGGCCGGCCGCCCAGGCGAGCAGGATCCGGTCGGGCTCGGCGTCGAGGACGGGGACGTAGGCGACGTCCGGGCGGGAGTACTGCTCGGCGACCGAGCGGGGGACGAGGGTGATGGCGGTGCCCGTCGCGATGCACTCGAACTTCTCCTCGACGGTCCGCAGCGGCAGGTCGTCCGGCCCCGGCGTGCGGTAGCTGAGCCAGGTCTCGTCGGCGAGGTCGGCGAGGGTGAGTTCCGGCTTTCCGGCGAACCGGTGGGCGGCCGGCAGCATCACCACGCGCGGCTCGGTGTAGAGGGGTCGCAGTTCGAGGCCGTCCTCGCGGAGCGGGGCGCGCACGTAGGCGATGTCGACGGTGCCGTCGAGGACGGACGGTTCCTGGTCGTCCCATTCCAGGCGGCGGGCCCGGGTGTCGACGTCCGGGTGGGCGGTCCGGAAGGCGCGCAGGGCGGGGGTGACGACGATGCCGGCGCGGAAGCCGATGACGAGCCGGCGCCCGCTCGCGGCGCGCCGCACCCGGCGCTGCGCCCCCTCGGCGGCGACGAGCAAGTTCCGTGCTTCTGCGAGGAGTTGGGCTCCCGCGTCGGTCAGGGTCACGCCGTGGCTGTCGCGGACGAACAGCTCGGCGCCCAACTCCTTCTCGAAGGCGCGGATCTGACGGCTGAGCACCGGCTGGGCGATGTGCAGCCGCTCGGCGGCCCGCCCGAAGTGCAGCAGTTCCGCCACGGCGGTGAAGTAGCGCAGCTTGCGCAGGTCCAGGTCCATGGCTGCTTCCCCGTGGGGTCGTACCGGCGGTGATGCCCTCAGGGTATCGCCGTGGCCGGAAGAGGTCTTGGACGACTGGACGCCCCTGGCCGCAGGCTGGAGCGGCAGCCGGGAACCGGCGGCGAGAACCAACGACGGGCAGGAGAACCGGTCATGGGGTTGCGGGGACAGCGTGTGGTCGTCATCGGCGGTACGTCGGGCATCGGGCTGGCGGTCGCCGAGGGCGCGGGACGGGAGGGCGCCGAGGTGGTCGTCGCCTCGCGCCGGCAGGAGAGTGTGGACGCGGCGCTGAAGCAGCTGCCGGAGGGCACCGAGGGACACGTGCTGGATGTGACGGACGAGGACGCGATCCCCGCGTTCTTCGCCCGGATCGGCGCGTTCGACCACCTGGTCTGTACGGCGGGTGAGCCGCTGCTGCTGGGCGGTGCGGCGGAGACGGACCTCGGGCAGGCCCGGCGGTTCCTCGACACGCGGCTGTGGGGTGCGTACGCGCTGGCCAAGCACGGCGCCGGGTCGGTGCGCCCGGGCGGTTCGGTGGTGCTCACGACCGGCACGGCGGGACGCCGCCCGGCCCCGGGCACGTCGGTGCTGGCGGCGCTGTGCGGGGCGGTGGAGTCGCTGACCCGGGCTCTGGCGCTGGAGTTGGCGCCGGTGCGGGTGAACGCGGTGGCCCCCGGCATGGTGCGCACCGAGCTGTGGCGGGAGCTGCCGGAGGAGCAGCGCGAGGGGCTGTACCGCGCTTCCGCCGAGTCCCTGCCGGTGGGCCGGGTCGGCGAGCCGACGGACGTGGCGGAGGCGTACCTGTACCTGATGCGGGGCGCCTACAGCACCGGCTCGGTGGTGGTCGCGGACGGCGGCGGAACCCTGGTCTGACAGCAAGCCCCGGCCGCCGCACCCACCCCGCGTCAGGCGCGCGCCAGGCGCAGTCGGTCCGCGGTGGTGACCGTGCCGAGGCGGGGGAAGTCGAGCCGCACCGACGCGTCGTGTTCGGCGGCGGTGGAACGTTAGCCGCCGTCAGCCGTCCGTACCGGAAATGCGGCTCAACAGGCCCATGAACTGCTCGCGTTCGGCCGCCGACAGCGGGGCGAGGAGGGCGTCGTTGGCCGCGCGGGCCGCCTGCTCGCAGCGGTCGAGGAGGAGGGCGCCCTCGTCGGTGAGGGAGACCGCGTTCTTGCGCCGGTCGCGCGGGTCGGGGGCGCGCAGCACGAGGCCGGCGGACTGGAGGTCGTTGAGGATGCCGACCAGGTCCTTGGGGTCGAGTCCGATGCCGCGGCCGAGGTCGGCCTGGGCGACCGGGCCGAGGTCGCGGACGGCGGAGAGCGTCACGTGGTGCCACATCTTCATGCCCTCGGCGGCGAGGGCGTCGGCGACCAGGGCGCGGCCGCGGGCGGCGGCCCTGCCCAGCAGCCAGCTGGGCAGGGAGCGGATCGCGGGCAGGGGTGCTTCGGCCATGCCGGAAGCCTATCGAAGAATCGTTGGACTTCCCCATGAACCCCCGCTATCGTTGGGGCTCCCAACGAATGCCGTGGGTGTTCCCAACGAATGCGAGGTGTCGGCCATGCGCCGTGTCCGGTACGAGTCCACCGGCGGCCCGCTCTTCACGGAGGAGGTCCCGGTCCCCCAGCCCGGCCCCGGTGAGCTGCTGGTGCGCTGCGCGGCGATCGGGGTCACCCTGCCCGTGGTCCGCAAGGTCACCGAGTCCGCCGAGCCCATCCCGCTGGGCGGCGAACTGGCCGGCGAGGTGGTCGCGGTGGGCGCGGGGGTGACCCGGTTCAGCGTGGGCGACCGGGTGACCGGGCTGTGCTTCGGGCACGGCTACGCCGACTTCGCCGTCCTGCACGAGGCCATGGCCTCCCCGGTCCCCGACGGGGCCGGCGCCGTCGACGCGGTGGCGCTGGTGCGCAGCGGGCTGGTCGCGTACGGCGCGCTGGAGTCGGCACGCCCTGCCCCCGGCGAGTCGGTGCTGGTCACGGCGGCGGCCAGCGGGGTCGGGCATCTCGCGGTACAGCTGGCGCGGGCGAAGGGCGCGGGCCGGGTGGTGGGCGCGGTGTCCGATCCGGCGAAGACGGACTTCGTGCGCGCGCTGGGCGCGGACGACTGCGTACGGTACGGCGACGACACCTGGGGGGAGCCCGTGGACTGCGTCCTGGACGCGGTCGGCGGCGAGCTGCTCACCCCCGCCCTCGCCGCCCTCGCCCCGCACGGCCGGCTGGTCGCCTACAGCTCGGGCGGCGGCACGATCCGGGCGTACGACCTGCTGGTGGGCGCCAAGTCGGTGATCGGCTTCCAGATGGCGCTCATCGCCCGCGGCCGGCCGGAGCTGTACGAGCAGTGGCGCCGGGAGCTGTGGCGGATGTTCACCGAGGGCGCCCTGAAGCCCGTCGTACACGCCGAGTTCGCGCTGGAGGACGCGGCGAAGGCGCACGCGGTGATCGAGGCACGGGCCAACCTCGGCAAGGTCGTACTGCGCCCGTGAGAGCCGGGTGCGCCGGCTCCCGCGAACCGGCGCCCGCACGGTCCTTGTGGGCGCTCACCGACGACGAGCCGACCGACCCGCAGGTGCCGGGCTCAGCGCAGGACGCCGTTGTGCGGCTGCCCCTGGGCCGGGTGGGCGACTGAGCCCGCCGGGGCCTGCCGGGGCTCCTCCTCCGGGTCGCGGGCCCGCCGCTTGGCGATCACCGCGCACACCATCAGCTGCATCTGGTGGAAGAGCATCAGCGGCAGCACCGCCAGGGAGGCATGGGCGCCGAACAGCACGCTCGCCATGGGCAGCCCGGAGGCGAGGGACTTCTTCGAGCCGGCGAACTGGATGGCGATCCGGTCCGCCCGGCCGAAGCCGAGCGCCTTGCCGCCGTACCAGGTCAGCACGAGCATGATGGCCAGCAGGACGGCCTCGACGGCGAGCAGCGCGCCGAGCCGGCCGGGGCTGATCCGGTGCCAGATGCCGCGGGTCATGCCCTCGCTGAAGGCGGTGTAGACGACCAGCAGGATCGAACCGCGGTCGACCAGTCCGAGGACCTTCTTGTGCCGGGTGACGAAGCCGCCGATCCAGCGGCGCAGCAGCTGCCCGGCCAGGAACGGCACCAGCAGTTGCAGCACGATCTTGAGCAGCGAGTCGGCGGAGAACCCGCCGCCGCTGTTGCCGAGCAGTCCGGCGGCCAGCAGCGGGGTGAGGACGATGCCGACGAGGGAGGAGAAGGAGCCCGCGCAGATCGCCGCGGGCACGTTTCCCCGGGCGATGGAGGTGAAGGCGATGGACGACTGGATCGTGGACGGGACCAGCGTCAGGAAGAGCAGGCCCTGGTAGAGCGGCTGGGTCAGCAGCACGGGCACCAGGGCGCGCGCCGCCAGCCCGAGCGCCGGGAAGACGAGGAAGGTGCAGGCCAGCACGGTGAGGTGGAGCCGCCAGTGACGCAGTCCGTCGAGCGCCTCCCGGGTGGACAGCCGGGCGCCGTAGAGGAAGAAGAGGAAGGCGATGGCGGCCGTGGAAGCGCCGGAGGCCACATCGGCGGCGGTGCCCTGGGCGGGCAGCAGCGCGGCCAGCCCCACGGTCCCGAGAAGCAGCACGATGTACGGGTCGATCGGCAGCCGACTCGGCCAGCGCAGGCGTTTCACGGTGCTCCGTTCTCTCAGGTGTGATGTTCCGTCTCCGGGCCCACCAGGGCCTCTTCTCATCGTCTCCTTCCGTCGACCGATCGGGAAACCTGCATACCACTCTGACTGTCATCACGTATCGCGATGACCGCGCTAGGCTGGGCCGGTGTACGACCCCACCCAGCTGCGCACCTTCCTCGCGGTCGCCCAGACGCTGAGCTTCACCCAGGCCGCGCGGCGGCTCGGGGTGCGGCAGTCCACGGTCAGCCAGCATGTGCGGCGGCTGGAGGACGCGGCCGGCCGGCAGCTGTTCTCGCGGGACACCCATTCGGTGGAGCTGACCGAGGACGGCGAGGCGATGCTCGGCTTCGCACGCCGGCTCCTGGAGGTGCACGAGCAGGCGACGGCGTTCTTCTCCGGCACCCGGGTGCGGGGCCGGCTGCGGTTCGGCGCCTCGGAGGACTTCGTGCTCACCCGGCTGCCGGAGATCCTGGAAAGCTTCCGCTACGACCATCCGGAGGTCGACCTCGAGCTGACGGTCGAGCTGTCCGGCACCCTGTACGAGCGACTGGCCGCCGGGAAGCTGGACCTGGTGCTGGCCAAGCGGCGCCCCGAGGACCCGCGCGGCGCGCTGGTCTGGCGGGACGACCTGGTGTGGATCGGCGCCGAGCGGCTGCGGCTGGACCCGGACCGGCCGGTGCCGCTGATCGTCTATCCGCCGCCGGGCATCACCCGGGCCCGGGCGCTGGAGACGCTGGAGGGCGAGGGCCGGGAGTGGCGGATCGTCTGCACCAGCGGCAGTCTCAACGGGCTGATCGCCGCGGCCCGGGCCGGGCTCGGGGTGATGGCCCACGCCCGGCGGCTGATCCCCCCGGGCCTGTTCCGGCTGCCGGACCGGGCCGGGCTGCCGGAGCTGGGCAAGGTCGACTTCGTCCTGGTCCACGGCCGCCACCGGGGCCCTGCGGACAGCCCCGCGAACGCCCTCGCGGCAGCAATCCTGGCAGGCGGCGAACGCCTGCGCCGCCGAAGCAGCTGAGGGCGCCGGGGGGCATAAGGCAAGGCCCGGACGCGACGCACCGCTGAGGGGCGCCGCACTGCAACGCCGGCCCGGACTCAGCGGGGTATCGGGTACGTCAGCTGTTTGACCCGGCGCAGGAACGGTGTCGTCTCCACGTGCTGGACTCCCTCCAGTCGGCCGAGGGGGCCGCTGAGGTAGGCGTACAGGCCCGCCGTGCTGCGGGTCAGCGCGGTGACGACCAGGTTGGACGGGCCGGCCGTGGCCGAGACCCAGGCGGTCTCCGCGTGGGTGGCCAGGGCCTGGCCGACGGAGTGCAGCGCGGCGGGGGCGGCGGTGATCCAGAGCGCTGCGACGACGGGATAGCCGAGGGTCTCGGTCTGGTACTCGACGTCGATGTACACCGCTCCGGAGGCGCGGAGCGTGGCCAGCCGGCGTCTGACCGAGGACTCCGAGCGGCCCGTGGCGCGCTGGAGCTCGGGGTAGCCGGCCCGGCCGTCGCGCTCCAGCACGGCCAGCAGGGGTTCGTCCTCGGGTTCGATCCGGGGCGGCCCGGGGTCGGGGTCGACGGCGGGGCGCAGCGCGGCGATCTGCTCGTCGGTGAGCGCGTTCAGCTTGCGGATCCAGCCCTCCGCACCACCGCCGTAGAACCGGTGCAGCAGCTGATGGGCGCGGATCTCGACCACGCTGGGGGTGCGGGGCAGCCTGCCGAGCAGCAGCTCGTCGTGGTCGCCGGGGGTGCGCGGGCGGGTCAGGCACAGCACCTCGGTGCCGCCCGAGGCCAGGCCGATCCAGTAGGTGTCGGGGCGCCGGGCCAGGGCCTCGGCGATGGCCGCGGCGCTGTCCGGGGCGCAGCGGATCCGCAGCATCCACTGGTCCTGGCCGAGCCGGTAGGCGTCCCGCATGGCCACGACCCGCAGACCGGCCTCGGCGGCGAGGCGCCGGTAGCGGCGCGCGACGGTCTGGTCGGACACGCCGAGTACGGCGGCGATCCGGCTGAAGGGGGCGCGTGCGTCGATCTCCAGCGCGGACAGCAGCTGGACGTCGAGCTGGTCGAAGGTGTCGGATTCCATTCTCGGCACGGGTTCTCCTGTCGGGTTCCGTCGGTTCCGCCTGGTCGAGCCGTCCGATCAGCCGCTGTGGGGCCATCGTACGGAGCAATGGGCGATCGGCCCAGGAGTCGGCAGGGAGTGGGGACATGCGGAGATGGGGGACGCTCACGGCCGTGTGCCTGGGCACGTTCATGTTGTTGCTGGACGTGACGATCGTGGTGGTGGCGCTGCCGGACATGGCCGGCTCGCTGCACGCCTCGCTCGGCGATCTCCAGTGGGTGGTGGACGGGTACGCGCTGGCGCTGGCCGCGCTGCTGCTCGGCGCGGGCGCGGCCGCCGATCTGCTGGGGCGCCGCCGGGTGCATGTGGCGGGTGTCGTGCTGTTCGCGGTGGCCTCGCTGCTGTGCGGGCTGGCCTCCGGGCCGGAGCTGCTGGTGGCGGCCCGGGCCTTGCAGGGGGTGGGCGCCGCGGCGATGTTCGCGACCACCCTGCCGCTGCTGGGCTCGGTCTACCAGGGCAGGCAGCGATCGGCGGCGCTCGGTGTGTGGGGCGCGGTGAGCGGTGGCGCCGCGGCGATCGGCCCGGTGCTGGGCGGTCTGATCACGGAGGGCCCCGGCTGGCGGTGGATCTTCTTCGTGAACCTGCCGGTGAGCGTGGTCGAGGTCTGGCTGACGCTGCGGGCGGTGCCGGAGTCCCGGGGGCCGCGCGGTATGAGGGTGGACTGGGCGGGCATGGTGTCCTTCGCCGGTTTCGGGGGCGGTCTGACCTACGCGGTGGTACGGGCCGGTGAGGACGGCTGGACGGCCCCGGCGGCGCTGCTGGCCTTCGGCTGCGCGGCGCTCGCGCTGGTGGTGTTCGTGCTGGTGGAGCGGCGGGCGGCGGATCCGCTGCTGGACCTGGCGCTGCTGCGGCGGCCGGCGTTCGCGGGCGTGCTGCTGGGCGCGTTCGCCTTCAACGGGGTGGCGTTCGGGGTGACGCCGTACCTGTCGATCTGGATGCAGACGCTGCTGGGGATGTCCCCGGTGCGCGGCGGGCTCACCCTGCTGCCGATGACGGTCGCGGCGATGATCGTCGCCGTGCTGGTGGGCCGGCTGCTGCACGGCGTACCCGCCCGGCTCACCATCGGCGGCGGGCTGCTGCTGATCGGCACCGGGAACCTGTGCCAGGCCGTGCTGGACGCGGGCGCCTCCTGGACCGCGCTGGTACCGGGGTTCGTGCTGGTCGGCATCGGCACCGGCTGTGTCAGCCCGACGGTCGCCGGGGCGGCACTGGCGGCGGTGCCGGCCGAGCGGGCCGGGATGGCGGGCGGCGCGGTGAACACGGTCCGCCAGCTCGGGTACGCGCTCGGCGTCGCCGTCTTCGGCACCCTCCTGACCTCGCGGATGACCGGCACGCTGGGGCACGACGCCGCGCACGCCCTGGCCGGCGGCGGGGCGGCGGGGCTGCGCGGCAGCGTCCCCGAGCACACGCTGCGCGCCGCGTTCGCCTCGGGCCTGGACACCGCGCTGGTGACCGCCGGCGTCGTCGGCCTGGTGGCGGGCGGGCTGGTGCTGTGGCTGGTGCGGACGGCCGGGCCGGGGGCGGGCGCGCCCGCGGGGCAGCCGCCGGCGCGGGAGCAGGCGATGGCGGTACGGCGCTGAGCCGTGCCTGGTGCGGGGCGGTCCGGGGAAGGCTCCCGGCCGCCCCGCGCGCACGCGTGCGCCGACCGGTGCGCCGTCACCGGTAATCGGCGCGTACAGATTCGGTGGAGATTACGGTACCGAAACTTACGGTACCGTCAGTTTTGTGTCCGGCCCTTCCCCATGTGCGGGCATTTTCCGCGTCCCGAGCGGGAAAAACGTGAGGTTTGCCCGGCTTCCCACCCCCTCCCGAACGGTGAACCGGTGGGGTAGCTTTCACGGCGCTGTGCCGCATCACGGCGTGACCAAACAGCGAGGACCGGGGAGCCAGGTTTGCGCGAGTTCACGAACCCGCCGTTGGCATCGCCACCGCCGGTGGGCGGTCTGGCCGACGTCGTCTTCGAGCATGCCCGGACCGATCCCCTGCACATCGCCCTCGGCCGTAAGGACGCCTCCGGGCAGTGGCGGGACGTGACCGCCGCCGAGTTCCGCGACGAGGTCCTCGCCCTGGCCAAGGGGCTGCTGGCCAACGGCATCCGGTTCGGCGACCGGGTCGCGATCATGTCCCGTACCCGCTACGAGTGGACCCTGTTCGACTTCGCGCTGTGGGCGATCGGCGCGCAGGTGGTGCCCGTCTATCCGACCTCCTCGGCCGAGCAGTGCTTCTGGATGCTGTACGACGCCGAGGTGACGGCGGCGGTCGTGGAGCACGAGGACCACGCGATGACCATCGCCACCGTCATCGACCGGCTGCCGAACCTGCGGCGGCTGTGGCAGCTGGACGCGGGCTGTGTGCAGGAGCTGTACGACGCCGGGGCACATCTGGACGACGAGATGGTGCACCGGCACCGGCAGGCGGTCACCCCGGAGTCGGTGGCCACGATCATCTACACCTCGGGCACCACGGGCCGGCCCAAGGGCTGTGTCATCTCGCACGGCAACTTCATGTTCGAGGCGGACACCGTCATCCAGCGCTGGGAGCCGGTGTTCCACTCCAAGAAGGGCGACGAGGCGTCGACCCTGCTGTTCCTGCCGCTGGCGCATGTCTTCGGGCGGATGGTGCAGGTCGCCGCGATCCGCGGCGGGGTCCGCTTCGGCCACCAGCCGCAGCTGCACGCGGCCGCCCTGCTGCCCGATCTGGCCGCCTTCCGGCCGACGTTCATCCTCGCGGTGCCGTACATCTTCGAGAAGGTGTTCAACGCGGCCCGCCGCAAGGCGGAGAAGGACGGCAAGGCGGGGCCGTTCGAGAAGGCCGTCGAGATCGCGGTGAAGTACGCGGAGGCGGTGGAGGCGAAGGCCTGGGGCACCGGGCCGGGCCCGTCGGCGGGCCTGCGCATGCAGCACCAGCTGTTCGACAAGCTGGTGTACGCGAAGGTCCGCGCGGCGATGGGCGGCCGGATCCGGAACGCGATGTCCGGCGGCTCGGGGATGGACCGCCGGCTGGGGCTGTTCTTCGCGGGCGCGGGCGTGCAGATCTACGAGGGCTACGGGCTCACCGAGTCGACGGCCGCGGCGACCGCGAACCCGCCCGAGCGCACCCGCTACGGCACGGTCGGGCAGGCCATCCCCGGGGTGACCGTGCACATCGCCGACGACGGGGAGATCTGGCTGCGCGGCGGCAACGTCTTCCAGGGCTATCTGAACAACCAGAAGGCCACCGACGAGACCCTGCACGACGGCTGGCTGGCCACCGGCGACCTGGGGACGCTGGACCAGGACGGCTATCTGACCATCACCGGCCGCAAGAAGGAGATCCTGGTGACCTCCGGCGGCAAGAGTGTCTCCCCGGGGGTGCTGGAGGAGCGGGTCCGGGACCATCCGCTGGTCAACCAGTGCATCGTGGTCGGCAACGACCGCCCGTACATCGCCGCCCTGGTCACCCTGGACCAGGAGGCCGTCGAGCACTGGCTGACGATGCGCAACAAGCCGCGGCTGACCCCGGCGGAGCTGGTGCGCGACCCGGATCTGGAGACGGAGGTGCGGCGGGCGGTGGTCGCCGCCAACACACTCGTCTCGCAGGCCGAGTCGATCCGCACCTTCCGCATACTGGCTCAGCCGTTCACCGAGGAACACGGCCTGCTGACACCGTCGTTGAAGCTGAAGCGGAAGGCCATCGAGAAGGCGTACGAGCGCGAGGTCGAGGCACTTTACCGGACCTGATGCGCGGGTCTGGAATGCATCGCGGCGCCTGATCGTTGACCATGGAAGTACCACCTGTCGACAACCGAAGGATCAAGAGGCTCGTGAGCAGCAAGGTCCCCCCGATCATCCTCAACAACGGCATCGAGATGCCCCAGCTGGGCTACGGCGTCTGGCAGGTGCCCGACGACGAGGCCGAGCGGGCCGTCGCCACGGCGCTGGAGGCCGGGTACCGCAGCATCGACACAGCGGCGATCTACGGCAACGAGGAGGGCACCGGCAAGGCCATCGCCGCCTCCGGCCTGCCCCGCGACGACATCTTCGTCACCACCAAGCTCTGGAACAGCGACCAGGGGTACGACGCCACGCTGCGCGCCTTCGACGTGTCGCTGGCGAAGCTCGGGCTCGACTACGTCGACCTGTATCTGATCCACTGGCCGCTGCCGGCGCGCGACACCTACGTCGACACCTACAAGGCGCTGGAGAAGCTGTACACCGACGGCCGGGTCAAGGCGATCGGTGTCTCCAACTTCCTGCCCGAGCACCTGGAGCGGCTGATCTCCGAGACCTCCGTGATCCCGGCGGTCAACCAGATCGAGCTGCACCCGCATCTTCAGCAGCACGCCGCCCGGGAGTTCCACGCGGAGCAGGGCATCGCCACCGAGGCCTGGTCGCCGCTCGGCCAGGGCAAGGGGCTGCTGGAGGTACCGGCGATCGTCGCGATCGCGCAGAAGCACGGCCGTACGCCGGCGCAGGTGGTGCTGCGCTGGCACCTCCAGCTGGGGAACATCGTGATCCCCAAGTCCGTGACGCCGTCGCGGATCAAGGAGAACATCGAGGTGTTCGACTTCAGCCTGGACGCGGAGGACCTCGGCGCGATCAGCGCGCTCAACGAGGACCGGCGGATCGGGCCCGACCCGGCCACGTTCGACCTGGCCTGAGCCCCGCACCCGGTCCCGCCGCGCCGGAGCACCGGCGCGGCGGGGACCCGGTAGGGGTGTCTGCCGTGCGCCCGGTCAGTCGAGGTGGGCGTCGGCGTGCACGACCTCGAACTCCTCCAGTCCGACGACGGTGACATGGGCCTTGGCCGAGGCCTCGTGCCGGGCCGCCGCCTGACCGGCCCGGGAGGCCACCAGCGACGCCCGGTCGACGAAGAGGGCGCCGACGTTTCCCGTGCCCCGGTCCCGGTCGATGAGCAGGGACACCCGGGCCAGTCCGGGCAGGGCGTCCAGCCGCGGCACCACGGTGGCGCGGAAGGTGTCGCCGAACAGGTCGGCGTCCATCGGGTCGAACACGAGCCGGGTGTGCCGGAGTCCGCCGCCCACGCGCGGCGGCTGGACCGAGTGGACCACGACCGCCTCGTAGTTCTCCACCGCGTAGGTGCTCGCGAACGGCTCCAGCAGCATCGCCCGGCGCTCGCTCATGACCTCGTCGCTGGTGTGGCGTTCCGCCTCGGTGTCCCACCAGCTCGACACCAGCAGCTTGCCGATCTCGCGGTCCACGAACACACCGGATCCGCGATAGCCGGGCCGTTCCTCGAGCAGCTCCCGCCCGGAGGTGTTCAGTGCCCGGACGGCGGTGTCGAGCTTCGCCGGATCGCCGGTCGCGTAGATGGTGCGTACGAACATCGCAAATCGCCTCCCTGTCCGACACGACCAGTGTTCTCCCGGGAGGAGACGGCTGCCACCGCGCACACCAACGGTGAGGAATCCTTGCTGACCGCAGCCGCCGGACGGCCGTGCCTCAGTTGGGCTGCCCCAGCGGCCGTACGACGACGGTGTTGACGTCGACCCCGGCCGGCTGCCGGATGGCCCAGACGATCGAGTCGGCGATCTGGTCGGCGGTCAGCAGCAGACCCGGCGGCAGACTGCCGTAGCCGTCCCAGAACGGGGTCTCCACCCGGCCGGGAGCGACCAGGGTCACGCCGATCCCGAACTCCGTGACCTGGCGCCGGGTGTTCTCGGCGAGCCCGGTCACCGCCCACTTGGTGGCGCCGTAGATGTTCCCGGGCGTGGGCACGAACCCGGCGACGCTGCCGACCAGGACGATCCGGCCGCGGGACTCCTTCAGCGCGTCGACGGAGGCGCGGACCAGCAGGGCCGGCCCGAGGACGTTGGTGAGGACCATCTCGGGCCAGCCGGCCGGGTCACCGTCCGCGACGGAGTCGTGCGTGGCGATGCCGGCGTTGGCGACGACGGTGTCCAGCCGGCCGAACGCTTCGAGGGTGTGCTCGACCGCGGACCGTATGTCGTCGTACGACGCGGCGTCACCGGCGACCGTCCGCAGCGCGGCGGGGCGGCCGAGCCCGTCGGCGAAGTCCCGCAGCCGCTGCGCCGACCGTCCGGTGACGGTGACCCGGTGCCCGGCGTCCAGCAGCTGCCGGGCCACGGCGGCGCCGATCCCGCTGCCGCCGCCGGTGATGAGTGCGACCGGTGCGTCGTTCATGAGGCCCCCTGCGTTCCTGTGCGTCCTGTGGTGAACGCCGGGCAGTCCATCACTGCGAGCGCACTCCAAGTCAACCCCGTCCAGCGGGGGTTGTTCACGCCACCGGCCGCACCGCGGTGTGCACCGTGTGGGCCGCCAGGACGAACACGTCCTGCCTCTGGTGCACGCTCGCCGGGTCGGACGGGTCCAGCAGCCGGTCCAGGGTGGCCAGGTCCTCGGCGTCCAGCCCGTCGCCGACACCCTCGCGCAGCCGGGACAGGGACGCGGCGACATACGCGCGGGCGCGGTCGCTCACCGGGGCGGGCAGGTCGAGCAGGAAGCTGCGGGTGCGGGTGTGTCCGAGGCCGGCGGCGGTCAGCAGGGCCGGCCAGTCCTCGGTCTCCGGGACCGAGCCGGGCAGGTCCGCCCGCATCCGCGTGAACCACTCCGCCTCCAGGGCGTCCAGCCGGGCCTGGAGTCCGGGCCGGCCGATGCCGATGTCCCGGGGCAGGAAGCGCATGGGCAGGCCCCCTTCGAGGAGCGCCAGGGTGCCGCCGGGGGCCAGCCGCCGGGCGAACGCGGCGAGCGCGGCCCGCTGGTCGCCGAGGTGGTGCAGACTGCGGCTGGCCCACAGCAGGTCCGCCGGATAGTCCAGCCCGTCCAGTACCTCGGGCAGTTCCCCGGCGAGGGTGTCGAAGCGGTCGGCGACGCCCTGCTTCTCGGCCCGGGCGCGGGCGCGTTCCAGCAGCGGCGGGGTGCCGTCGACGGCGACGACCCGGGCGCCGGGGAACGTCTCGGCGAAGAGGCAGGAGACGACGCCGGGGCCGCTGCCCGCGTCCACGATCAGCCCCGGCTCGGTCACCTCTCGCGCGAGCCAGGCCAGGGCCCGCTCGTAGAGGGGGGTGAACAGCTCCGCCTGGGACTCCAGCAGGGGGCCCAGCTCGTTCCAGTCGATGTCGGTGGTGTCGTGGCCGTGGCCGTGCCCGTGCCGGTGCTCGTGGGTGGGGTGGTCGTGCGCCATGGTGGTCAGCCTCTCGTCCGGAGGCGGCCAGCGTGCGACGGCGCACCGGCCGGGGGCCAGCCGTCTTGCCGGTACCGCAAAAAACAGATGCGGCACGGCAACGGATCCGACGAGGATGACACTATGGATCATGAACTGGTGAAACGCTTCCTCGCCGACGGATTCGTCAAGATCGAGGCGGCGTTCCCGCCTCGCGTCGCCGAGGACTGCGCACGGCTGCTGTGGCGGGAGACGGGGTACGACCCGCAGGACCCCGGCACCTGGAAAGAACCTGTGGTGCGGGTGGGAGGGATGGCGCAGGGCCCGTTCGCGGCGGCGGTCAACACCCCCGTCCTGCACGAGGCGTTCGACCAGCTGGTCGGTGCGGGCCGCTGGGAGCCGCGCTATTCCCTCGGCACCTTCCCGCTGCGCTTCCCGCACCCCGCCGACCCGGGCGACGCGGGCTGGCACATCGAGGGCAGTTACGCCGTGGAGGGTGAGACCTGGCCCTTCACCAATGTGCGTTCGCGGGACCGCGCGCTGCTGATGCTGTTCCTGTTCAGCGAGGTGACCGAGGAGGACGCGCCGACCCGGATCCGGGTCGGCTCGCATCTGGACGTACCGCCGCTGCTGGAGCCGTACGGCGAGGCCGGTGTGTCGGTGCTGGAGATCGCCCCGCGGGTGGAGGCGGCCACCGAGCACCGGCCGCTCGCGTACGCCACCGGCCGCCCCGGTGATGTCTACCTGTGCCATCCGTTCCTGGTGCACGCGGCCCAGCTGCACCACGGCACCCGGCCGCGTTTCATGGCGCAGCCGCCGCTGTCCCCGGCGGTGCCGTACGAGCTGCACCGGCCGGACGGCGGCTACTCGCCGGTGGAGCGCACGATCCGCCGGGGTCTGGGCCTCGACGAGGCCTGACCCCGGCGGATCCGCCGGCTCAGGGGGTTACGGCAGCGGCGGGTAGGCGTTCTGCATCAGCTGCTGGAACTGGGCGGAGAACCAGTGCCCGGCCAGCGGCGCGTTCGGCAGGGCGCCCGACATGCTGTTCCCGTTGCGTGCGTTGCCGGTGTAGGTCGGGTCGCACATCTGGTCGAAGCCCTTGCCCTCGTCGTTGGCGATGGGGGAGCTGGCTCCGTCCGACTGCCCCGGCGGCTTGGCCCACACATAGGCGTCGATACCGGCGGCCGGCGCGGCGGTGGGCCGTTCACCGAGCCCGGCGCCGCTCTGGTTGCACCAGTTGCCGACGTGGATACGGCGGTCGACCCGGCCCCCGTTGACATAGGCGTCGACGGAGGTCTGCGGGCCGGCCCCGGTGGGCCGGGCGGTGCCGCCCCAGCCGTTGCGGGAGGTGTCGATCAGCATGCCGATCCCGGGGTCGAACCCGAGGGAGACGAGCTTGTCCCGCAGGCCGAGGGCGTACGACTGCTCGTCCACGTACTGGTTCCAGTCGATCCACTTCGACTGGCGCACGGTCGTGCCGTTCACCGAGTCGGTGACCTTGACGTACGGCTCCTTCAGGGCGCTGTAGTTGGCCGTGTTGACGATGAACCCGGCGACGTCGTTCACGCTGGCGCCGTTGGAGGTGGCGACCTTGTAGAACTCCTGCGCGGAGGGACCGAGGTTGGTGTCCCAGCCGAGCCAGCCGTGGTGTCCGGCGTCGATGTAGTTGTAGACGTTGGAGAGGACGCCGAGCTTCTGGAGGGCGTAGCTGACGCCCTTCTCGTAGTTGCCGTTCGCCTTCATGGTCTCGCAGGCGCTGGTGCTGGTGGAGGTGCCGCCGCCGTTGGTGACCAGGTTGGGCAGCGAGTCCGGCTCGATGACGGTGGCGATCCGCAGCCCCGCGTACTTCGGGTCGGACAGGATCGAGGCGATGGGGTCGATGTAGTCGGTCTTGTACTTGTCGATGTCGTCGGGGCCGAGTTCGCCGTTGGAGGCGAGGGCGGCGCAGTCGCGGCCGGGCAGGTCGTAGATGACCAGCTGGACCACCAGGTCGCCGGAGCCCTTCTGGGTGAGCGCCGCGTTCAGATGGTCGCGCAGGCCCATGCCGCCGTTGGCGCCGTTGATGGTGGCGATCCGGTCGAGCCAGACCGCGGTGGGCTGGTTGGAGATGCGGCTGCCGCCCGGTTCGGCGGCGGCGTGCGCGGACCACTCGGGGTCCACGTACACCTTGGCGCCGACATAGGGGTTGTCCACCCGGCCGCCGGTGCTGCCACCGCCCGTGCCGCCACCGGTGCCGCCACCGGTACCGCCGCCCGTGCCGCCACCGGTACCGCCACCGGTGCCGCCGCCCGTTCCGCCGCCTCCGCCGCTGTCGACGTTGCAGGTGACGCCGTCCAGGGTGAAGGTGGCGGGTACGGCGTTGGAGCCACTGTAGCTGCCGTTGAAGCCGAAGCTCACCGAACTGCCGGTGCCCAGCGTGCCGTTGTAGCCGGCATTGGCGGCGGTGACGTCGGCGCCGCTCTGGCTGACCGTCGCGTTCCAGGCGTTGGTGACCTTCTGGTTGCCGGCGTACGACCACTTCAGCGACCAGCTCGACTTGGCGGCCGCGTTGTTGGTGACGGTGACGGCGGCGGTGAAGCCGGTGTCCCACTGGTTCTGCACGGTGTAGGTCACGGTGCAGGGGATGGAGGAGGTGGCGGCTCCGGCCGGGGCTGAGAGCAGCGCCGTGCCGGTGGTCCCGGCGACCAGCGCCAGGGCCGCGAGCAGGGATGTTCTGGTGCGACTCATCAGTGCGGGTTCCTTCTTCCGGGGTTGCGTTGGGGGAAGTTGCGGGATGGGGGTTACGGGTTGAGGGCGCGCAGATGGTCGCGCAGCCCGGCGCCGTACGCGGTGGGTGTGCCGTCGTACGACGAGATCAGGGAGGGGCCGCTGGAGCAGTCCCAGGTGTTCCAGGTCCAGCCCAGGTAGGACAGTCCGTGGTCGTCGAGCCACTTCATGACCTGGTCGGTGAAGGAGTGCGCGCAGGTGTTCTCGCCGACCTCGCCGGCGATCAGCGGGACCTGTGCCGCGACCGGGGCGAGGGTGGAGTCCCAGCAGCTCGCCGAGGAACAGGAGTTGAAGTTGTAGACGTGGTAGGCGGCGGCGAGATTGCCGGCCGGGTCGGTGGGCTTGTAGGTCAGCCACTGGCTGAGGTCGTTGGAGTACGCCAGCCCGCCGGCCATGATGACGTTCTTGGCGCCGGCGCCCCGGACGCTGTCCACGAGGTCCTGCATGCCGGCGACCTGATAGGAGATGCCGGGGCAGGTCCCGCCGTCCCGCCAGCACTTCCAGGCGTCCGTGACACTGCTGGTGGCACGGTCCGGGTAGGGCTCGTTGAACAGGTCGAACACGGGTGCCGGGTCGTCCTTGAAGGTGCCGGCGACCGACGCCCAGAAGGACGGGCTGTACTGGGCGTCGGGCATCGGCTTCTGGCAGGTGGCGTGCACGTCGGAGCAGCCCGCCGAGTTGCCGGTGTACTGGCCGTAGGTCCAGTGCAGATCGAGGATCGGGGTCAGGCCGTGCGCCTCGACGCGGGCCACCAGGTCCTTGACGGCGGCGATGTAGTTCGCGCCGGCGTACTCGGGCTTGACGTTGGACAGGCCGAGCCAGCACTCCTCGTTGAGCGGGATGCGGACGGCGTCGGCCTTCCAGTCGGCGATCGCCTGGATGGCGGCGTCGTCGACGGGACCGTCCCAGATGCCGTAGCCCTGCACACACTTGAACTCGCCGCCGGAGCGGTTCACGCCGAGCAGCCGGTGGGGCGTGCCGCCGGCGTCCACGAGCTTGGCGCCGGAGACATGCAGGGCGGGGGCGCCGCTGCCGGTCGGGGGTGGTGGCGGTTCGCTGTCGACATTGCAGGTGGTGCCGTTGAGCTTGAACGCGGTCGGTACGGTGTTCCGGCCCGACCAGGACCCGAGGAAGCCGGCGCTGACGCTCGCTCCGGTGTCGAGCGAGCCGTTCCAGCTCTCGTTCGTGGCGGTCACGGTCGTACCGGACTGGGACCACGCGGCGTTCCAGCCCTGGGTGACCTTCTGGCCGTCGGCGAAGTCGAAGCCGAGCTTCCAGGTGCTGAGCGCGGCCTGGTTGTTGGTGATCCTGACTGATCCCTGGAAGCCGCTGTCCCACTGGCCGGTGACGGAGTAGTCCACCGTGCAGGCGGGCGCGGCGCCCTGTGCGCTGGCCACCGGGACGACGGCGCCGAGCACGAGTGCGGCGGCGCCGGCGGCGGCTAAAAGTACTGAACGCGGGGGGTGTCGCATGAGCGACTCCTCACAGCTGGACACGCCGTGACGGACGCGTCGACTGAATGGAATCGCTCCCACTGGTGCGAAGGAAGGTAGCGCCCGGCGGCCGGATTGCCTAGCAGAGGCGCTGACTTTTCCTCAACTAAAAGCGTCGAATCTTTTCGTCTCTTCGAGCGTCTTGACCGTTCACATGGCGGTCATCACTATGGGAGCGCTCCCACTGGTTCAAGCCTTGACTTCTGACCGAGCCGCAAAGCCGCAAGGAGGAACCAGCACATGGATCCCGGACGCAGACGCGCAGCCGTGCGGCGACTGTGGACCGCCGTGGCGGCCGCGTTCGCCCTGCCCCTGACGATGCTCGCCACCGGCACCCCGGCCGCGCACGCGGCGACCGTGCAGTGCAGCGTCGACTACAAGACCAACGACTGGGGCTCCGGCTTCACCGCCGACCTCACCGTCACCAACCGCGGCACCGACGCCATCGACGGCTGGACGCTCACCTATTCGTATACGGGCAACCAGAAGCTGTCCAACGGCTGGAACGGCACCTGGTCGCAGTCCGGCCAGACCGTCACCGTCAAGAACGCCTCGTACAACGCGACCATCGCCGCGGGTTCCGCCGTCAGCACCGGTGCCCAGTTCACCTACAGCGGCACCAACGCGGCGCCCACCGCGTTCGCGGTCAACGGCACCACCTGCGCCGGCGCCCACCAGCCGCCGCTCACGGTGCTGACCAGCCCCAGCGCGGGCGCGGTGTACACCCAGGGCGACGCGATCCCGCTGGCCGCGACCGCGGCGGCGGCCGACAACGCCACCATCAGCAAGGTGGAGTTCTACGACGACACCACGCTGCTCGGCACCGACACGAGCGCGCCGTACACACTCTCGGTCTCCGATTTGACCGTGGGCAGTCATTCACTGGTGGCGAAGGCGTACGACAGCCTCGGCGCGTCCGCCGAGTCGACACCGGTCGGCGTCACCGTCGCGTCCGGACCCGCCGTCGTCGCCTCCCCGTCCCAGCTGGGCGTCCAGCAGGGCAAGTCGGGCACCTTCGCGGTGAAGCTGTCGACCAAGCCGAGCGCGAACGTGACGGTGGGCGTGGCCCGCACCGCCGGCAACACCGGTCTGTCGGTCACGGGCGGGTCGTCCCTGACCTTCACCCCGGCCAACTGGGACACCGCGCAGAACGTCACCGTCACGGCGGACTCCTCCGGCACCGGCAGCGCGACCTTCACCGCCTCGGCCACGGGCTACACCAAGGCCACGGTGACGGTGACCGAGCTGGCCCCCACCAAGACGTACGACACCCGCTTCCTGGACCTCTACGGGAAGATCACCGACCCGGCGAACGGCTACTTCTCCCCGCAGGGCATCCCCTACCACTCGGTGGAGACGCTGATCGTCGAGGCGCCGGACTACGGGCACGAGACCACGTCCGAGGCCTACAGCTACCTGCTGTGGCTCCAGGCGATGTACGGCAAGGTCACCGGCGACTGGTCGAAGTTCAACGGGGCGTGGGCCCTCATGGAGAAGTACATGATCCCCACGCACGCCGACCAGCCGACCAACTCCTTCTACAACGCCTCCAAGCCGGCGACCTACGCCCCCGAGGAGGACACCCCCGACCAGTATCCGGCGAAGCTGGACACCTCCGTGTCCGTGGGCTCGGACCCGATCGCCGCCGAGCTGAAGAGCACCTACGGCACCGACGACGTCTACGGCATGCACTGGATCGAGGACGTCGACAACGTCTACGGCTACGGCGACACCCCGGGCGGCACCTGCGAGGGCGGCCCGACGGCGAGCGGCCCGTCGTATCTGAACACCTTCCAGCGCGGCCCGCAGGAGTCGGTGTGGGAGACCATCCCGCAGCCGACCTGCGACGCCTTCAAGTACGGCGGCAAGAACGGCTATCTGGACCTGTTCACCGGCGACAACTCCTACTCCAAGCAGTGGAAGTACACCGACGCCCCGGACGCCGACGCGCGTGCGGTGCAGGCGGCGTACTGGGCGGACGTGTGGGCCAAGCAGCAGGGCAAGGGCAGCGACGTGTCCGCGACGGTGGCCAAGGCCGCGAAGATGGGCGACTACCTGCGGTACGCGATGTACGACAAGTACTTCAAGAAGATCGGCAACTGTGTGGGGGCCTCGACCTGCGCGGCCGGCACCGGCAAGGACGCCTCGCACTACCTGCTGTCCTGGTACTACGCCTGGGGCGGCGCCACCGACACCAACTCGGGCTGGGCATGGCGGATCGGCTCCAGCCATGTGCACGGCGGCTACCAGAACCCCCTCGCCGCCTACGCGCTGAGCAGCTATGCCGACCTGGAGCCCAAGTCGGCCACCGGCGTTGCCGACTGGGGCAAGTCCCTCCAGCGGCAGCTGGAGTTCTACCGGTGGCTCCAGTCGTCCGAGGGCGCCATCGCGGGCGGCGCGACCAACAGCTGGCAGGGCCGGTACGCCAGCCCGCCCGCCGGTACGTCGACCTTCTACGGCATGTACTACGACTGGCAGCCGGTCTACCACGACCCGCCGTCCAACCAGTGGTTCGGCTTCCAGGCCTGGTCGATGGAGCGGGTCGCCGAGTACTACCAGCAGACCGGGAACGCCACGGCGAAGGCGATCCTCGACAAGTGGGTGAAGTGGGCGCTGTCCAAGACCACGATCAACCCGGACGGCACCTACCAGATCCCGGCGACCCTCCAGTGGTCGGGCCAGCCCGACACCTGGAACCCGTCGAGTCCCGGATCGAACAGCGGGCTCCATGTCACCGTCGCCGACTACACCAACGACGTCGGCGTGGCGGCGGCGTACGCCAAGACCCTGACGTACTACGGCGCCAAGTCCGGTGACGCGACCGCGAAGTCGACGGCGAAGGCGCTGCTGGACGGCATGTGGAACAACTACCAGGACAGCCTGGGCATCGCCGTCCCGGAGACCCGCAGCGACTACAGCCGGTTCGGTGACAGCGTGTCCGTGCCGAGCGGCTGGACCGGCACCATGCCGAACGGCGACGCGATCAACTCCTCGTCCACCTTCAGCTCGATCCGTTCCTTCTACAAGAACGACCCGGCCTGGTCGAAGATCGAGGCCTACCTCAAGGGCGGCGCCGCGCCCACCTTCACGTACCACCGGTTCTGGGCCGAGGCGGACGTCGCCATGGCCATGGGCTCGTACGCGGAGCTCCTCGAATAGTCCCCGCTGACGCTCCGCGTGCACGACCCCGTCACAGGAAGACGGGGTCACCCGGGCGGCCCCCACTCGCACAGGGGGCCGCCCGGTTCCATACCCGCGCACCTCCCTTCCCCCCACTCCCCCACTCCCCCACGGAAGGACTCCGTTCGTGCGCAGAACCCGCATCCTGACCGCCGTGCTGGCACTGGCCGCCGGCCTGCTCGCCGGCACCCCGCCCGCGCTGGCCTCGGGCCCCGCCCCACGGGCGACGCTCGCGGCGGACACGTACACCTGGCGGAACGCCCGGATCGACGGCGGCGGTTTCGTCCCCGGGATCGTCTTCAACCGCTCCGAGAAGAACCTGGTCTACGCCCGCACCGACATCGGCGGCGCCTACCGCTGGCAGCAGTCGACGAAGAGCTGGACGCCGCTGCTGGACTCGGTCGGCTGGAAGGACTGGGGACACATGGGCGTGGCCGGCCTGGCCTCCGACCCCGTGAACCCCGACAAGGTGTACGCGGCGGTGGGCACGTACACCAACGGCTGGGACCCGACGAACGGGGCGGTGCTGCGCTCCTCGGACCGGGGGGCGACCTGGCAGAAGGCGGACCTGCCGTTCAAGCTGGGCGGCAACATGCCCGGACGGGGCATGGGCGAGCGGCTCGCGATCGACCCGAACAAGGACAGCGTGCTGTATCTGGGCGCGCCGAGCGGCAAGGGCCTGTGGCGGTCCACGGACTCCGGAGCGACCTGGTCGCAGGTGACGGCTTTCCCGAACCCCGGGAACTACCAGCAGGACCCGACGGACACCACCGGTTACGCCAGTGACAACCAGGGGATCGTCTGGGTCACCTTCGACGAGTCGACCGGGACGGCGGGGAGCGCCACCAGGACCATCTATGTCGGGGTCGCCGACAAGGACAACGCGGTGTACCGCTCGACGGACGCGGGCGCCACCTGGACCCGGCTGGCCGGGCAGCCGACGGGCTACCTGCCGCACAAGGGCGTGCTGGACGCCGCGAACGGCTATCTGTACGTCGCCTACAGCGACAAGGGCGGCCCGTACGACGGCGGCAAGGGCCGGCTGTTTCGGTATGCGACGGCGACCGGGAGCTGGACGGACATCAGCCCGGTCGCGGAGTCGGACACCTCCTACGGGTTCAGCGGACTGACCGTCGACCGCCAGCACCCGTCCACCCTCATGGCCACCGCGTACAGCTCCTGGTGGCCGGACACCCAGATCTTCCGCTCCACCGACAGCGGGGCCACCTGGACCAAGGCCTGGGACTACACGTCGTACCCCACCCGCTCGAACCGGTACACCCTCGATGTGTCCTCCTCCCCCTGGCTGAGCTTCGGCGCGAACCCGTCCCCGCCCGAGCAGACGCCGAAGCTGGGCTGGATGACGGAGTCGCTGGAGATCGACCCGTTCGACTCGGACCGGATGATGTACGGCACGGGTGCGACGCTGTTCGGCACCGAGAACCTGACCCGGTGGGACAGCGGCGGCACGTTCACCGTGAAGCCCATGGTGCAGGGGCTGGAGGAGACCGCGGTGAACGACCTGGCGTCCCCGCCGTCCGGTGACGCCCGGCTGTTCAGCGCGCTCGGTGACATCGGCGGCTTCCGGCACACGGACCTGACGAAGGTGCCGTCGCTGATGTACACCTCGCCGACCTTCACCACGACCACCAGCCTGGACTTCGCGGAGAGCAACCCCGACATCGTGGTCCGCGTCGGCGATCTCGACTCCGGCCCTCACATCGCGTTCTCGACCGACAACGGCGCCAACTGGTCCGGCGGCACGGATCCTTCGGGGGTCAGCGGCGGCGGCACGGTGGCGGCGGCCGCCGACGGCAGCCGGTTCGTATGGAGCCCCGCCGGCACGGGGGTGCGGTACACGACGGGCCTCGGCTCGTCCTGGTCGGTGTCCAGCGGCATCCCGGCCGGCGCGACCGTCGAGTCGGACCGCGTCGACCCCAGGACGTTCTACGGCTTCAAGTCCGGCACGTTCTACGTCAGCACGGACGGCGGCGCGACCTTCACCACCTCGGCGGCCTCCGGTCTGCCGAGCGGTGACAGCGTGCGCTTCAAGGCGCTGCCGGGCGCCAAGGGCGATGTGTGGCTGGCGGGCGGCGCGGCGGACGGCGCGTACGGCCTGTGGCACTCCACCGACGGCGGTGCGAGCTTCACCAGGCTGCCGAACGTCGAGCAGGCCGACACCATCGGCTTCGGCAAGGCGGCGCCGGGAGCCTCGTACCGGACGCTCTTCACCAGCGCGCGGATCGGCGGTGTGCGCGGCATCTTCCGCTCCACGGACAAGGGCGCGACCTGGACGCGGATCAACGACGACGCCCACCAGTGGGGCTGGACGGGCACCGCGATCACCGGTGACCCGCGGGTGTACGGCCGCGTGTACGTGTCCACCAACGGCCGGGGGGTCATCTAGGGCGACACCTCCGACACCGGTGGCGGCGACGGCGGGGGTACGACCCCGCCGGCGTCCGGCGGCTGCGCGGTGACGTACAAGGTCACCAACCAGTGGGCGGCCGGCTTCCAGGCGGATGTGCGGGTGACCGACACCGGCCCGGACGCGTGGTCCGGCTGGACGCTGAACTGGTCCTTCGCCGACGGCCAGAAGATCACCCAGCTGTGGAACGCCGACTACACGCAGTCGGGCGCCACGGTGAGCGCGAAGAACCTGAGCTGGAACGGCACCGTGGCCGCAGGCTCCTCGGTGGCCTTCGGCTTCACCGCAAGCTGGTCGTCCGCCAACTCCAGCCCGACGTCGTTCACCCTCAACGGCCGGACCTGCACGGTGGGTTGACCCTCACGGCAAAGGCACCCCGCACCTCGTGGTGGCCTCACTCAGCCGTCGGTTTGCAGAAGGCTCGCAGGGCGAAGACCGGGTCCGGGCGGGGGTGGTCCTGGTCCGGGAGGCGGGCCAGGCGGGCCGCGAACTGCTCCGTGTCCGGCTCCCCCGGCGGCAGCAGGGTGAACCAGCCCCGGCGCAGGTCGGCGATGGTGCTGCGGGGGCTGCGGCCCTGGCCGATGCCCGGGAAGGAGGTGTGTCCGGCCGGCCGGAGCCCGTGCCGGGCGGCGTGCGCGGTGACGGCGGCGGCGGCGTCCTGGGCGGGGCGGCGCGGCCGGGAGGCGAGGACGGCGTCGATGTCGCTGCCGACGTCATGGGCGGCGGCCTTGTCGACGGTGGTGACATAGACACCGCCGGGCCGCAGCAGCCGGGCGCACTCCGCCACGACCGCGCCCACGTCGGCGCCGGACAGCAGATGCAGCAGCCAGATGCTGGTGACCACGTCGAAGGTGCCGCTGCGGAAGGGCAGCCGGCGGCTGTCGGCGCGCAGGATCGCGCCGGGCACCCGGGCCGCCGCCATCCGGGTCATCGCCGGGGCGAGATCGGTGCCGGTCACCCGCAGCCCGGGCCGGGCGGCCGCGAGCCGGCGGGTGACGATACCGGTGCCGCAGCCCGCGTCGAGGAGCCGGCCGGGCCCCTCGGGGATCAGCGAGAGCACCGCTCGGGCGGCCGCTTCGGCGCGGGCCTCGCCGCCCCGGGACGCGTCGTAGGCGTCGGCTTCCTTGTCGTAGTCCAGCACGCCCCTCAGTGTGCGCCGTGAGCCGGCGCGATGTCCTCCACCTTGCGGGCGAGACCGAAGTCCTTCGCGGTGAGGGCGCCGCCCGCGCTGTGCGTGTGCACGGTGAGCGAGACGGTGTTGTAGCCGAGGGTGAGGTCGGAGTGGTGGTTCAGCTCGTTCTGGATGCCGGCGATGTGCATGACCAGCGCCGCCGCGGCGATGTGCGAGTCGAGCCGGTAGGTGCGGGTGAGCCGGTCGCCGTCCACCGACCAGCCGGGCAGCTCGGCGAGCCGGTCCTCGATCTCCTTCTGCGACAGCGGTTCGACGGCCATGGGGCTGTCTCCCTTCCTGGCGGGCGGTCGGGGGTATGTGTTCAGCCTGCCACGCCCGCCACCCGGGTGCGCAGGCCGGGTCCGGACGGGCTCGTCCCGGCGCCCGCCGCTCGGCTAGGGTCGGCGGCATGACGACCGCCGCGTCCGCTCCCGCCCCGTCCGCCGCCGGCACCGGCAAGGGTGTGGGCCCGCTGCTGCGCGCCTGGCGCGAACGGCGCCGCGTCTCCCAGCTGGAACTGGCGCTCCGCGCGGACTCCTCGGCCCGGCACATCTCCTTCGTGGAGACCGGCCGGTCCCGGCCCAGCGAGGAGATGGTGCTGCGGCTCGCGGAGCATCTGGACGTGCCGGTGCGCGAGCGCAACGCGCTGCTGCTGGCGGCCGGTTACGCCCCGCACTATCCGGAGACGCCGCTGGACGACCCGGCGCTGGACGGGCTGCGCGACGGCATGGAACGGCTCATCCAGGGCTACGAGCCGTACCCGGCGCTGGTGGTGGACGCCACGTACACGGTCGTCGCCGCGAACCGGGGTATCGCGATGCTGCTGGAGGGCGTGCCGGAGCGGCTGATGTCCCCCGCGCCGAACGCGATGCGGCTGACCCTGCACCCCGAGGGGCTGGCGCCGCGCATCCGGAACCTGCCGGAGTGGCGCGGCCATCTGCTGGCCCAGATGGAGCGTCAGCTCGCCCTGCACCGCTCGGAGCCGCTGCGCGCCCTGTACGAGGAGGTCGCCGCCTACCCGGTGCCCGACCCGGCGCCCGGCGCCGAACCCGAGGCGCCCGTACCGTACTTCGCGCTGCCCCTGCGGATCGAGCACGACGGCCGGATCCTGTCGTTCGTCTCGTCGATCTCCACCTTCAACACCCCGATGGACGTCACGGTCGCCGAGCTGGCCATCGAGACGTTCCTGCCCGCTGACCCGGCGACGAGCAAATACCTGCACACGCTGGCCGGTTGAGGACACCGCGGCCCTCCGGGCGGCCGGCACCGGTGTGCGGAACGCGATCACATGACAGACTGCCGGGGTACGGCGGCGCATGGGGAGGGCGTGGCGTGAGCGAACGGCGGGCTGCGCCCACCGTGGGCCAGGTGGTGCTCGGCAAGCGGCTACAGGAGCTGCGGGAGGCGGCGGGGCTCGGCCGGGACGAGGCCGCCCGGGTCCTGCGGGTGGCGTCGGCGACCGTACGGCGCATGGAAATGGCCGAGGTCGCCCTGAAGATCCCCTATGTGCAGGTGCTGCTGGCCACCTACGGGGTGCCCGAGGAGGAGGCGGCCGCGTTCGTCCGGCTGGCCGAGGAGGCGAACCAGCCGGGCTGGTGGCAGCGGTTCCACGATGTGCTGCCGGACTGGTTCAGCCTGTACGTCAGCCTGGAGGGCGCCGCCCGGATCATCCGCTCCTACGAGCCGCACTTCGTGCCGGGCCTGCTCCAGACGGAGGAGTACGCGCGGGCCGTGCTGGAGGCCGGCACCATCGGGCAGTCGCGGCCGGACAGCATAGAGCGCCATGTGTCGCTGCGGATGGAGCGGCAGCGGCTGCTGGAGCGGGACGACCCGCCCCACCTGTGGGTGATCATGGACGAGACGGTGCTCCGGCGCCCGGTGAGCGCGCGCACCGAGGTGATGCGGGACCAGCTGGACCGGCTGCTGGAGTGCGCCCGGCGGGACCGGATCACGCTCCAGATAGCCGAGTTCTCCGCGGGCCCGCATCCGGGGACGTACGCGCCGTTCACCCTCTTCCGGTTCGCCGAGCCGGAGCTGCCGGACATGGTGTTCACCGAGTATCTGACCGGTGCCCTGTATCTGGACGCGCGCCGCGAGGTCGGCGCGCATCTGGAGGTGCTGGACCATATGACGGCCCGCGCCGCGTCCGCCCAGCGCACCCTGAAGCTGCTGGAGGAGTTCCGCGACGCCTGCTGAGGCCCGCCGCGCCGGACCCGTGCTGGGGGGTCAGGCGGCGCCTCCCTTGGCGTCGCGGTCCTCGTCGACGATCTCTGCGTCGACCACGCCCTCCTCGTCGGGGGCCGCGGTCTGTTCCGTGGAGGGGCCGGCGCCGGCGCTGCCCTGGGCGGCGGCGGACTCGTACATCGCCTGGCCCATCCGCTGGCTGACGGTGGCCAGTCGCTCGACGCCGGAGCGCAGGGCGGCCGTGTCGGCGTTCTGTTCCAGCAGGGTCTTCAGCGCGCCGACGGCCTCCTCGACCTCGCCGCGGGTGGCGTCGGGCACGCGGTCGTGGTTGTCGCGGAGGAACTTCTCGGTCTGGTACACGAGTTGCTCGGCCTGGTTGCGGGTCTCCGCCGTCTCGCGGCGCCGCCGGTCCTCCTCGGCGTACTGCTCCGCCTCCCGCATCATGCGGTCGATGTCGTCCTTGGGCAGGGCGGAGCCGCCGGTGACGGTCATCTTCTGTTCGCGGCCGGTGGCGAGGTCCTTGGCGGAGACGTGCATGATCCCGTTGGCGTCGATGTCGAACGCGACCTCGATCTGCGGGACGCCGCGCGGGGCGGGCGGCAGCCCGGTGAGGTCGAAGACGCCGAGCTTCTTGTTGTAGGCGGCGATCTCGCGTTCGCCCTGGTAGACCTGGATGCCGACGGAGGGCTGGTTGTCCTCGGCGGTGGTGAAGATCTCCGAGCGGCGGGTGGGGATCGTGGTGTTGCGCTCGATCAGCTTGGTCATGATGCCGCCCTTGGTCTCGATGCCCAGGGACAGCGGGGTGACGTCCAGCAGCAGGACGTCCTTGACGTCGCCGCGCAGGACGCCCGCCTGGAGAGCGGCGCCGACGGCGACGACCTCGTCGGGGTTGACGCCCTTGTGCGGGTCCTTGCCGGTGAGGTCGCGGACCAGGTCGGTGACGGCGGGCATCCGGGTGGAGCCGCCGACCAGGATGACGTGGTCGATCGCGGACAGCTGCACCCCGGCGTCCCGGACCGCCTGGTGGAAGGGGGTCGTGCAGCGCTCCAGCAGGTCGGCGGTCAGCTCCTGGAACTGGGCGCGGGTGAGCTTCTCGTCCAGGTGCAGCGGGCCCTCGGCGGACGCGGTGATGTAGGGCAGGTTGATCGAGGTCTCGGTGGAGGAGGACAGCTCGATCTTGGCCTTCTCGGCGGCCTCCCGGAGCCGCTGCACCGCCATCTTGTCGGCGGCGAGATCGATGCCGTACTGCCCCTTGAACCGCTGCACCAGGTGCTCGACGATCCGCTGGTCCCAGTCGTCGCCGCCCAGGTGGGTGTCGCCGTTGGTGGCCTTGACCTCGATGACGCCCTCGCCGATCTCCAGCAGCGACACGTCGAAGGTGCCGCCGCCCAGGTCGAAGACGAGGACGGTCTGCTCCTCGCCGCGGTCCAGGCCGTAGGCGAGGGCGGCGGCGGTCGGCTCGTTGATGATCCGCAGCACCTTCAGGCCCGCGATCTCGCCGGCCTCCTTGGTCGCCTGCCGCTGGGTGTCGTCGAAGTACGCCGGTACGGTGATCACCGCGTCCGTGACGTCCTCGCCGAGGTAGGCCTCCGCGTCCCGCTTCAGCTTCTGCAACACCCGCGCGGACAGCTCCTGGGCGCGGAACCGGGTGCCGTCCACCGAGCCCTGCTCGGGGAAGCGCCAGGCCGCGTCGCCCATGTGCCGTTTCACCGAGCGGGCGGTTCGCTCCACGTTGGTCACGGCCTGCCGCTTGGCGACCTCGCCGACCAGTACCTCGCCGTTCTTCGCGAACGCCACCACGGAGGGGGTGGTGCGCGCGCCCTCGGCGTTGGCGACGACCGTGGGCTCGCCGCCCTCCAGGACGGCCACCACCGAGTTCGTCGTCCCGAGATCGATTCCGACCGCTCGTGCCATGATCCGTCCCCTTCCACCCGGGCGCACCTCCAGCACAGGACGTGCGTACGGCCCTGTCAATGCACGGGTGCCCAGGAACGGCGATGCCGCGCCCCCCGGCGGGGACGCGGCATCCGGCGGCGCGCGGGCGTCAGGCCAGCTCGGCCGTCAGGGTGATGGTCGTACCGGCCAGGGCCTGGCTGACCGGGCAGTTCTTCTTGGCGTCCTCGGCGGCCGAGGCGAAGCCCTCCGCGTCGAGGCCGGGCACCTGGCCGCGCACGGTGAGGTGGATGCCGGTGATGCCCTCGCCGGGCTGGAAGGTGACGTCGGCCTTGGTCTCCAGCCGGGTGGGCGGGGTGCCGGCACCGGTCAGGCCGTGCGAGAGGGCCATGGAGAAGCAGCTGGAGTGGGCGGCGGCGATCAGCTCCTCGGGGCTGGTCTTGCCGTTCGCCTGCTCGGCGCGCGAGGGCCACGACACCGGCTGCGAGCCGATGCCGGAGGAGTCGAAGGTGACGACGCCGTTCCCCTCGAGCAGGTTGCCTTCCCATTCGGTGTGCGCGGTGCGCGTGGTGGCCACGTTGGTTCCTTTCAGGTGAAGTCGCGTTGTGCGGGTCTTCCGTGCCCTATCCGATCACATCCGGGCTCCGCGCAGGCCGAAGACCGGCACTCCGCGCGGTGAACGGCGCGCGAAGCGGCCCGGCTTCAGGCGGCCCGTTCCTCCTCGGCGGCCGTGCCGAGCGGGACCTGGGGGCCGTTCAGCTCGGCCAGCCAGCGGCGCAGGATGCGGTGCACCGCCTCGGCGCCGACCGGTTCCGCCCCGTCGTCGGCCGGTGCGGACAGCGTCAGCGGGGACAGCAGGAACGGCCGGGACTGGGCGCCGCCGAGCCCGCCGTGGGAGCCGATCTGCTCCTCGAAGGCGAGGACTTCGCCGTCGGCGGGGTCGTAGACGGAGTTGACCATGATGTCGGCGGTGTGCGGGAAGGTGTGGGCGCGGCGGACGGCGTCGGCCGCGCCGGGGCCGAAGCGGGCCAGCGGGCCGGGGTCGGTGTCGAGGTCGGCCAGCGGGATCTCGACGCCGTGCGCGCCGAGCACCAGGCCGTCGTGCTCGGCGCTGCGCACCAGCAGGAAGCCGATGCCCGGGTGGTCGGCGAGGGTGCCGAGCAGCGCGGGATGGCGGGCGTCGATCTCCTCCTTGGTCATGCGGTGGGGCACGTCCGGGAAGGCGACCAGTCCGAGGTTGCCGGAGGCGAGCACGATCGGCTCGGTGCCGCGGGCGGGCCGGTGCTGCTCGCTGTGCTCCTCCACCGGCCGGCCCAGGGCGGCCCGGACGGCGGCCCGGGCCTCGGCGCCGCTGTGCGTGCGTTCCGCCCGGCGCGGTACGGGCAGTCCGCAGCCGGCCCGGACGAGGTCGCCGAGGGTGAGGCCGTAGCGGGAGCGAAAGGTTTCGCCGGGGCTCTGCCCGTGGTCGGAGAGGACCACGATCCGGTAGGGGCGCGGGGCGTGTTCGGCGGCCCGTTCGAGGAGGGCGAGGGACCGGTCGAGGCGCTGGAGGACCTTCTCGGCGTCGCGGCTGTGCGGGCCTGAGTGGTGGGCCACCTCGTCGTAGGCGACGAGGTCGGCGTAGACGGCGGTACGGCCGGCGAGCATGTCGCCCATCACCGCGGCGACGACGACATCGCGTTCCACGACGGTGGCGAAGGCGCGGATCAGGGGGTAGAGGCCGCCGCGGCTCACCCGTGGGCGCTGCCGGCAGAGGCGGGCGCGGACGGACTGGCCGATCTCCCGGGCCACCTCGGCGGCGAAGGACAGGGCGGTGCGGACGGCGTTGGCCGGGTCGGAGAAGTAGGCGAAGTAGCCGGCGCGGGAACGGTTCTCCCGGCCTCGGCGGCGGACCGCGATGGACAGCACGAGGGCCTGTTCGCCGGCGCCGCCGCTGAACAGGTTGCCGCGGCTGGCGCCGTCGACGGCGAGCAGTCCGCCGTCGCCGGTGCGCAGCACGGCACGGCGCTGCAACTCGATGGCGCTCGCGGGCCGGTTGCACACCATCACCTCGCCCCGGTCCTTCTCGTACCAGCGGAAGGCCGGCACGTCGAAGGTGCTGCCGTGCAGGATGCCGAGCTGGCTGGCGCCGGTCTGGCTGGACCAGTCGGTGCGCCAGGGGGTGAGGCGGTGCGTCGGCGGGGTGCGGTCCGCGGCCGCCCGCGCACCGTCCCCGGTGTCCGGCTGCTCCGCCGCCAGCCAGCGGGCGACCGTGGGCATCAGCCCCCTGCGGACGGCCCCGGTGAGGACGTCGTGACCGACCCCGTCGAGCTGGACGACGAGCAGGCCGGGCGTCGCGGGGCAGCCCGGGCCCGGTCTGCGGCGGCGGGCGGCGAGGCGGTGCAGCCGGCGCCGGTAGGCCTCGTCGTCCCGGACGGCGAGGGCGGCGCCGGTGGCCGAGGCGACGGCGGACATCACGGCGGCCACGATGACGGCGGTCTCCGGGGCGGCCGCGCCCCGGCCGGAGGGGTTGATGCGCAGGGCGAGCAGCAGCAGGGAGCCGTTGAGGAAGAAGACCAGCAGGCCGAGGACGAGGGCGGGGACGAGCAGCAGCAGCCGCACCAGCAGCGGCCACACCACGGCCGAGAGGACGCCGAAGGCCCCCGCGCCGCAGGCGGCCGTGACGGCGATGCGGGTGGCGCTGTCACCGTCGGCGGACTGGAGCTGGAAGTCGGGCAGGGCCGCGGCGAGGACCAGCATGGTGAGGGTGGACACCGCCCATACGGCGACACTGCGCCCGACCTGGCCGACGACCCGCCGCCATCGCACACCCCGCACGCCCCGCACCCCTCACATCCCGGCCCCGCTCGACCGATCCGGGGCCGCCCCCACCTTGTCACACGGCCGGAACCGCGGGCCGGGCCCCCGGGTCAGCGTCCGTCGTACCCGGCCGTCGGCATGGACAGGCGGCGGTGCACCCGCGCCTTCATCTGGGCGTCGTACGACGGTTCGGCCCGCCCCACCGTCTCCACGCGCACCCCGCGCCGTGCGCACTCGGCGGTGAACGCCTCCACCGAGGACAGGGCCCGCTCCAGCACCCGCAGGCTGGGCGCGACGAACACGTCCACCCCGGGCCGCACCCCTTCCCACAGTGCGCAATGGTCGTAACGCAGCCCGCCGAGGAGAAGTTCCCGGGCGACGACATAGCCGTGTTCGGCCGCCCAGCGGGCGCACATCGCGTGCTGGCTGCGGGAGTCCACCAGGAAGGGGTCGGCCTCCAGCTGCTCCAGCGGGGTGAGGCTGGCGATGGTGGTGATCCGTACCGGCGTGCGCACGCCGAAGGCACCCCGTGGCTGTCCCATGGCGTCCCCCTCACCTCCGGGTTTCGCCGCCGACCCTACTCCTGCCCGTAGGCTTCGGGGAGTCGCGCGAAGGGGGCGAAGAGGGTGCCGGTGGAGATCACCTGGTGGGGCCATGCCACCTGCACGGTGGAGGACGCGAACACACGGGTGCTCACCGATCCGCTGTTCGCCCGCCGGCTGGCGCATCTGCGCCGCCGCCGCGGTGCCGTGCCGCCCGCCGAGGCCCGCCGCGCGGACCTGGTGCTCGTCTCCCATCTGCACGCCGACCATCTGCATCTGCCGTCGCTGGCGGCGCTGGCCCCGGGCACGCGCCTGCTTGTGCCCCGGGGCGCACCACGGGCGGTCCCGGGCCTGCGCCGGCTGCGGCACCTGCGCCTGACCGAGGTGGTCCCCGGGGACGAGGTGCGGGCCGGCGGGGTGTCGGTGCGGGTGGTGCCGGCCCTGCACGACGGGCGGCGGCTGCCGGTGGGCCCGCGCCGCTCCCCCGCGCTCGGTTACGTGGTGACGGGCGAGGCCCGGACCTACTTCGCCGGGGACACCGGGCTGTTCGACGCGATGGCCGAGCGGGTCGGGCCGGTGGACGTGGCGCTGCTGCCGGTGGGCGGCTGGGGGCCGTATCTCGGCGAGGGGCATCTGGACCCGGGGCGGGCGGCGCGGGCGCTGGCCCGGCTGGCGCCGCGGGCCGCGGTGCCGGTGCACTACGGGACGTACTGGCCCCTCGGCATGGACGCGGTCCGGCCGCACGAGTTCCATGCGCCGGGTGACGAGTTCGTGCGGCTGGCGGCGGTGGCCGCGCCGTCGGTGGCGGTGCACCGGCTCGGGCACGGGGAGAGCATACGGCTGGAGGCCGCCCGGTGAGCTGGCTGTCCGCGATAGCCCTGGCCGCGGGTGAGGCCCGGCCGGTGCCGCCGGAGTCGACGCCACAGGCGCTCGGCTATCCGTCGTTGTTCCTGCTGGTGCTGATCGGCGCGCTGGTGCCGGTGGTGCCGACGGGGGCGCTGGTGAGTTCGGCGGCGGTGGTGGCGTTCCATCAGACGGCGCCGTTCTCGCTGGCGTTGGTCTTCGTGACGGCGTCGCTGGCCGCCTTCCTGGGCGATGCGGCGCTGTACTGGCTGGGGCGGCGGGGGCTGCGGTCGAGGAACGGTTCGCGGTGGCTGGAGGCGATCCGGTCGCGGGCGCCGGAGGAGCGGCTGGAGCAGGCGCGGACCAGGCTGGCCGAGCACGGGGTCGCGGTGCTGGTGCTGTCCCGGCTGGTGCCCGCCGGGCGGGTGCCGGTGATGCTGGCCTGTCTGCTGGCGGAGTGGCCGTTGCGGCGGTTCTCCCGGGGCAACGCGGTCGCCTGTCTGGCGTGGGCGGCCACCTATCAGGTGATCGGGATTCTGGGCGGTTCGCTGTTCCCGGAGCCCTGGGAGGGCGTGCTGGTGGCGGTGGGGCTGACCGTGCTGTTCAGCGCGGCGCCGGGGGTGGTGCGGCGGTTGCGGTAGTGCTCACTCGAGCACCCCGGAGGCCCCCACCGGCAGATCCCACAGGTTCTCCCGGTCGAGTCCGGCCTTCTCCCAGGCCGTGCGCACCCTGGTGAGGGGTTCCAGGACCGGCTCGGCCGAGAGGATGAAGGTGCCCCAGTGCATGGGGGCCATCCGGCGGGCGCCCAGGTCGAGGGTGGCCCGGACCGCCTCCTCCGGGTCGCAGTGGACGTCGCTGAGCCACCACCGGGGGTCGTAGGCGCCGATGGGCATCAGGGCGAGGTCGATGCCGGGGTAGCGGCGGCCGATGCGGGAGAACCAGTGGCCGTATCCGGTGTCGCCGGCGAAGTAGAGGCGCTGTCCCTCCGCCGAGGTGAGCACCCAGCCGCCCCACAGGCTGTGGCAGGTGTCGGTCAGGGTGCGCTTGGACCAGTGGTGGGCGGGGACGAAGTCGAAGCGGACCCCGGACAGTTCGGCCCCCTCCCACCAGTCCAGCTCGGTGACGCAGTCGAACCGGCGGCGCAGGAACCAGCGGCCGAGGCCGGCCGGGACGAACACGGGGGTGTCGCGCGGGAGCCGGCGCAGGGTGGGGGCGTCCAGGTGGTCGTAGTGGTTGTGGCTGATGACCACGGCGTCGACCCGGGGCAGGGTCTCCCAGGGCACGCCCACCGGGGTGATACGGGCGGGGGTGCCGAGGATCCGACGGGACCAGACGGGGTCGGTGAGCACGGTGAGCCCGCCGATGCGCACGATCCAGCTGGCGTGTCCGGCCCAGGTGACGGCGAGGCCGCGGGTGCCGACGCGGGGCAGCGCGGCGGGGGCGTACGGCAGCCGGGAGATGTCGGCGAGGCCGTCGGGGCGGGGGCGTACGGCGCCTTCGCGGGCGAACCGGGCCAGGGCCTTCAGGCCGGGCAGGGGGGCGGTGAGCCGGTCGTGGAACGTGCGGGGCCACACACGGTGTTCGCCGAGCGGGCGGGGTTCGGCCAGCGGGGGGAAGGGGGCCGCCAGGGGAGCCGGCGCGCCGGGCTGGTCGGCGGTGGGGGCCGTCCGGGCCGGTCCGGGCTCTTGCGTCTGCTGCGTCATCGAGGAGGCTCCCATCGCTGAGCGTCGTCGCGGAGATCGTCGAAGACAGACCTCAAGGAGATCAATGCCCGGTGCACATGTGGCAGTTCCAACGGCTCGGGTGACGTGAGGCATTCCGCGCGTTCCTCGTCCGTGCCGCCCAGCAGGGGCCCGGTGGCGAGGCGTACGCGCAGCGCGCCGAGGTCGTCGCCGAAGCGGTGGCCGCCGGGCGCGGGCATGCCCAGCCGGGCGGTGAGGAGGTCCTCCAGCTCCTGTGCGTCGCCGACGCCGCGGTCCGCGAGCACCTCGCGCAGCGGGCCGAGGTCGGCGTAGAGGTGGCGCCCGGCCTGCGGCGGCCGGGCGAGCGCTCCGCCGGCGACCACCGCGGCGTGCGCGGCGGCGGCCACGCGCGCGTGCAGCCGTACCGTGGCCTCGCGGCGGGCGAAGAGGGGTTCGGGTTCGTCGAGGGCGTAGCCGGCGACCGCGGAGAGCGGGGCGGCGATCCGTGCGCCGAGCGCGGTGAGGATGTCGAGCACGCGCGCGTGGAGGCGCCGTCCGGCGTCGGTGGCAGGGAAGCGGGCCACGGCGGCGGGCCAGCCGGGCGGCAGCAGGGCGCCGGCCAGGTCGGTGACGACGGTGACCCGGTCGGGCCGCATCTCGGCGGGGCTGAGCAGCACGGTCTCGTGCGGGGCGTGCACGGTGTCCCGCCAGGTCTCGTCGCTGACCAGGTACAGGCCCTCGTCCGCGGCGGCCTCGACGGTCTCGTGCAGCAGTTCGGGCGGGGCGACGGTGGCGGTGGGGTCGTCGGCGACGGACAGCACCAGCAGCCGCGGGTCACCGCCCTCGGCACGGACCCGGCGGACGGTCTCCAGCAGGGCGTACGGGTCGGGGACGCCGCCGCTCTCGGCGGGCGTGGGCACATGGAAGACGGGCCGGCCGAGGAGCCTGGCGTAGGGAGCCCACCAGGCGGCGCAGGGGCGGGGCACGAGGACGTCGGCGCCGTCGCCGGCGAGTGCGGCGGTCAGCGCGAGCAGCAGCGCCGGGGCGCCGGGGCCGGCGGCCACCTGGTCGGGGATGCTGGGCAGGCCGCGCCGGGTCCAGTAGCCGCAGGCCGCCTCCAGGAGGGCGGGGGCGCCGCCGACGGGCTGGGCGTCGGTGCGGTGCGCGGCCGCGGCGAGGACGGCCGAGAGTTCGGGGAGCACGGGGAGGCCGTCGCCGGGCAGGGGTGGGCCGTAGCGGACGGGTCCGTGGTCCTCGGGGTCCGTCCGCCGCATGTCCGCCTCCGCGCAGTCCGTGTGCCTCTACCGTCTACCGCCTACCGTTCGGTGTATTCCGTGTTCCGCGTAGTGCGTTGCGTGTTCCGTGTTCCGCGGCCCGTGTCCTGCGGTCGGCGTGATGCGGTTTTCCGTGGGCGGTCCGGCGTGTGCCGCGGGGCGTGTCCCGTGGTCCGCCGGGTCATGCCCGCCCCGGCCCGCCGGTGCGCCGCAGCCGGCCCCCCAGCCGGTAGGCGGCTCCCGCACCGGCCCCGGCGACGAGGATGCCGCCGGCCACCAGCGCGGGGACCGAGCCGCCGAGGCTGCCTCCGGTTCCGGCCCCGACTCCGTGCTGCACCGCGGCCGGGGCACAGCCGTCGGCGGCGCGCGGCTCGCGGCAGCCGTGGTCGTCGTACTCGGGGACGAGCGGGTGGGTGTCCGAGTGGGTGTCCGCATGGGTGTCACCGTGAGTGTCACCAGGGGTGTCGCCGTGGGCGTTCCCCGGGGCGTCGCCGTGGTCGGACGGTTCGGGGTGGGCGCTCCAGGGCTGGGCGGCCTTGCCGGGGGCGGCGGGGCAGGCGCCGTCGACGCTCGACGCGGTGTCCTCGCCGCCGCCCGCCGGGTCGCCGACAGGATCGCAGGTCATGGAGAAGGTGCCGGGGCCGGCCTCGGCGGGGTCCGCGGCGGCGGGCCCGGCTATGGCGAGCGAGGCGCCCACGGCGAGGGCGACGGACAGGGCTCGGGCGGTGCTGCGCATCGGCGGGCTCCTCGGCGAGCGGTGACGGATGACGCGGGGCGGACGGCGGTACGGCGGTTGCGCGGCGCGTGTGTGCCCTCGCTGCCATCACAGCCCGGCGGGCGGCGTACCGCGCGCGGCCGGAGCCCATTCGCGGGACAGACGCGGCCGACCGGGTGACAGCAGGACCGCCGCCACCTCCCGGAGGTTTTCCGGCCGCCGCCCAGGTGACTCGGTATCCGCTGACCGGATCGTCCGTTCCGCATGCACGGGGAGGTCCCCTCGATGAGCACCAAGGTCTCCGACCACATTCTGGAGCGGCTGCGCGCCTGGGGCGTGGAGCAGGTCTTCGGCTATCCCGGTGACGGCATCAACGGGCTGCTCGCCGCCTGGGGCCGGGCCGAGGACAAGCCCCGGTTCATCCAGTCCCGGCACGAGGAGATGTCCGCCTTCGAGGCGGTCGGGTTCGCGAAGTTCAGCGGCCGTATCGGGGTGTGCGCGGCGACCTCGGGGCCGGGCGCCATCCATCTGCTGAACGGGCTGTACGACGCCAAGCTGGACCATGTGCCGGTGCTGGCGATCGTCGGCCAGACGAACCGGACCGCGATGGGCGGCTCCTACCAGCAGGAAGTCGACCTGCACACGCTGTACAAGGATGTCGCCTCGGACTTCGTGGAGACCGTGACGGTGCCCGAGCAGCTGCCGAACGTGCTGGACCGGGCGATCCGCACGGCCTACGCGCGGCGCTCCCCGACCGCGCTGATCATCCCGGGCGATGTGCAGGAGCTGGACTACTCGCCGCCGACGCACGCGTTCAAGATGGTGCCCTCCAGCCTGGGCATGAGCGACTACACGGCCACGCCGACGGACGATGCGCTGCGCCGCGCGGCGGACGTGCTGAACGCGGGCGACAAGGTGGCGATCCTCGTCGGGCAGGGCGCGGCCGGCGCGGTCGCGGAGGTGCAGGAGATCGCCGAGCTGCTCGGCGCGGGCGTCGCGAAGGCGCTGCTCGGCAAGGACGTGCTCAGTGACGAGCTGCCGTACGTCACCGGGCCGATCGGACTGCTGGGCAGCCGGCCGTCGTACGAGCTGATGCGGGACTGCGACACCCTGCTGACCATCGGTTCGTCCTTCCCGTACACGCAGTTCATGCCGGAGTTCGGCAAGGCGCGCGGGGTGCAGATCGACATCGACCCGCACATGATCGGCATGCGGTATCCGTACGAGGTGAACCTGGTCGGCGACGCGCAGGCGACGCTGCGGCGGCTGATCCCGCTGCTGAACGCCGACCGGGGCGGGCGCGAGTGGTACGACACGGTGTGCGCGAACGTACGGCGCTGGCACGAGACGATGGAGCGGCGGGCGGGGCTGTCTGCGGACCCGATCAACCCCGAGTACGTCGCCCGGGCGCTGGACCCGCTGCTGCCGGACGACGCGATCCTGACCTCGGACTCGGGCTCGGTGGCGAACTGGTACGCCCGGCACATCACCATGCGGCCGGGCATGCGGGGTTCGCTGTCGGGGACGCTGGCGACGATGGGGCCGGGGGTGCCGTACGCGATCGGGGCGAAGTTCGCGCACCCGGACCGTCCGGTGGTCGCGCTGGTCGGCGATGGCGCCATGCAGATGAACGGGCTGGCGGAGATGATCACGGCGGCGAAGTACCAGGACCGCTGGTCGGATCCGCGGCTGGTGGTGGGCGTGTGGAACAACCGCGATCTGAACCAGGTGACCTGGGAGATGCGGGCGATGGAGGGTGCTCCTTCCTTCCTGCCCTCGCAGGAGATCCCGGACGTGCAGTACGCGGCGTTCGCGCGGTCGCTGGGGCTGACCGGGGTGCGGGTGGAGAAGCCCGAGGACGTCGAGGCGGGCTGGCGGGCGGCGCTGGCCGCCGACGGGCCGGCCGTGATCGAGTTCCTCACCGATCCCGCCGTACCCCCGATTCCGCCGCACGCCACCTGGGAGCAGATGGAGGCCACGGCCGCGTCCATCCTGAAGGGCGACGCGGACCGGGGCTCGGTCATCAAGCAGGGGCTGAAGGCGAAGATGCAGGAGTTCCTGCCGGGCCGCGACAAGCACTAGCAAGTGGCGCTGGTAACCCCCGCCGCCCGGCAGGGAACCCTAGCCGCGACGGCCGGGGAGCGTCAGGGCGGTCAGGCCGAGGGCGAGGACGGCCAGCCCGCACCAGGAGGCGGCGGGCAGGGTCTCACCGAGGACGGTGACGCCCAGGACCGCGGCCACGGCGGGCTCGGCCAGGGTCAGTGTCGTCGCGACCGACGCCGGGGTGCGGCGCAGTCCGTGTCCGAAGAGCCGGTAGGCCAGGAAGCCGCTGAACAGGGCCAGGTAGCCCGCCACCGCGGCGCCCCGGACGGTGCCGAGCCAGTGCGGGCCGGCGGCCAGGACGAGCGGGACGCAGAGCAGCCCGGCCGCGCCGAAGAGCACGCCCATGACCGTGCCGGACGGGTGTCCGCGGGTGATGAGGGTGCCGGCGATCAGCGAGTAGCCGGCGTAGGACAGCCCGGCGCCCGCGGCGAGCGCGATGCCGGCGAGGTCCGTCGGGGCTGTGTCACCGCTGAGGGTGGGGCCCAGCACCAGAAGGGTGCAGCCGAGGACGGCGGCCGCGGTGGCGCCGGTCCAGCGGGCGGTCGGCCGGGACCGGCCGGTGAGCCAGGACAGCAGGCCGGTGAAGACCGGTGCGCTGCCCAGTGCGATCACGGTCGCCACGGCCACGCCGGTGCGGGCGACCGCCGGGTAGAAGGTGACGGGATAGCCGGCCACCGCGAGGGCGCCGAGGACGAGCAGCCGGCGCTCGGCGCGGGTGCAGGCGGCCGGCAGCGAGCGGGCGCCGCGGGCGGTCAGGAACAGCAGCAGCCCGCCGAGCGCGAGCCCGGCGCAGCCGATGGCCACGGCCGGTGCGCCGGCCGGTGCCAGGGAGGCTGCGGTTCCGGTCGTGCCCCACAGCACGGCCGAGGCGAGGATCGGTGCGGGTCCGCCGAGGAGGCGGGTACGGGAACGGCGCGGGCGCGTTGCGGCGGCCGCGGCAGGAGTGGTGAGGGTGGTGTGGTCCGGCACGGTCACGGTCGTGGCCTTCTGTCGTCACGGCGTTTCGGGACTTCGCGTCGAAACGGGCGCACGACAGGAACCCCTGACCGCCTGGTGGGGCCGGTCGGGGCCGGGAGCCGGTCGTCGCTGTCTGCGCCCTCAGGCGCCGAGCGGCGGAAGGGTGACGTGCCAGTAGGTGTTCACCCGCGCATCGTAGCTGCTCGCAGTCGGTGCACGGGCTCCCGTATCCGCGCCCGGCACTCGTCGGGGACGGGCTGTTATGCGGCTGTCTGGACGGGTACGCGTGTGCGCACCGAGCCGATCGGTGGCCACGATGCGGATCTTCGACCCTCTTGGAGGAGGACATGCAGCGAGGCAGTGACCGGTTGAACGTCCACCGGGACGACGAGATGAAGCACGAGTTGCGGGGCATGCTGCGGTCCGGGCATCCGACGCGGGTCGAGGAGTGGCACGACGTGGAGCCGGCCGCCGACGACGACCCGGAGGTGACCAGCGGACCGGTGGGCGGACTGGGCGCACCGGCGTCGCTGGAGCGGACGCGGCTGGAGCTGGCCCGGCACCTGAGCCGGCACGCGTTCCCGGCACGGGCCGGGGATCTGGCCCGGTCGCTGCGCCGGGGCAACGCGCCCGGCGCCCTGGTCGACGCGGTGGCCCGGCTGCCGCACGGGGACCGCTTCGACACGGTGAGCCAGCTGGCCGAGGCGCTGGTGGGCGGCGCATGAGCCGAGACCAGGCGGCGGACATCGCGCGCGGCACGACCGTGGACGTCGGTGATGTCACCACGCGGTTTCTGCTCTACGGGCTGCTGCCCGGCTGGTTCGTGCCGGGGCTCGCCGACTGGGCGATGCACCGGCGCACCAGGATCGAGGACACGGCGGGGACGAAGGAGTCCCTGATCCACTCGCTGATGATGGCGGAGGTCGGCCTGCCCATCGCGCTGACCCTGCGCTACGAGGTGAACCCGCTGCTGCTGGCCGTGCAGCTGGGTGCGGCCGCGGTGCACGAGGCGACCGCGCTGTGGGACGTACGCACGGCCGTGGACAGCGACCGCGAGGTGCGGCCGGTCGAGCAGCACATCCACAGCTTTCTGGAGTCGCTGCCGTTCGGGGGGCTGGCCTCGCTGATGTGCCTGCACTCCGACCAGGTGCGGTCACTGCTGCGGGGCGGGCGCGGCGACCCGGACGCATGGCGTCTGGTCCGCCGCCGGCGGCCGCTGTCCCCCGGCTATCTGGCCGGGATCGGCCTGGCGATCGGCGCATGTGTGCTGCTGCCGTACGGCGAGGAGCTGCTGCGCTGCCGGCGGGCGGCGCGGGCGAGGAAACGGAACCGGTGAAAGGAGGCGGAGAATCGTGCGTATCGCGTTTCTGGTGGCGCCCGAGGGCGTCGAGCAGGTGGAGCTGACCGAGCCGTGGAAGGCGGCCTCCGACGCCGGGCACGAACCGGTGCTGGTGTCGACGAAGGCCGGGAAGATCCAGGCGTTCGACCATCTGGACAAGGCGGACACGTTCCCCGTGGACGAGGTGGTGGGCGAGACCTCGGCGGGCTCGTTCGGCGGGCTGGTACTGCCGGGCGGGGTGGCCAATCCGGACTTCCTCCGGATGGACGAGAAGGCCGTCGCCTTCGTCCGCGACTTCTTCGAGGGGGGCCGGCCGGTCGCGGCGATCTGCCACGCCCCGTGGACGCTGGTGGAGGCGGACGTCGTACGGGGCCGGGTGCTGACCTCGTGGCCGAGCCTGCGCACGGACATCCGCAACGCGGGCGGCACCTGGGTGGACGAGCGGGTCAAGATCTGCGACCACGGCTCCAACCAGCTGGTGACCAGCCGTAAGCCGGACGATCTGAAGGCGTTCTGCGACGCGTTCCTGCATGTCTTCGCCGGGGAGCCCGGCTGACGGACCTACCGCGCGTCAGGGGCCGGCCCGCTCGGGCCGGCCCCTGACGCCTGTCCGGGCGCCGGTCAGGTACCGGAGGTGCCCGGAGCCGCCGCCTCTGCGCAGCTGCGCTCCCGGGCGCCCTCGCGGGTGCGGCCCGCGCTGACCAGGCGGCGCGGGTTGCGGCGCAGGTACTCGCCCTCCAGCTGGGCCATGCGCTCGTTGTGGGCGCGCAGCGCGTCGTTCGAGCCGTACAGGAGGGTGTCGTGGCGTGTGCGGTGGATCGTCTCCAGCTCCTTCATGAGCTGCTGGTCGTCCAGTCGGCTGGGCTCGACTCCGGTCATGGTGTTCCCCGCTCGTCGTGTTCGTGTCTGCGGTCCGGGTACCCGCCCGGCATGCAATGCCTCCGAGCGATGTCCGGGAGGAATCCATGGAGCTAGGGTTCTTGAATCCACTGTACGAACATCCGGGGTCGTGGGCCTCCGCATATGTGGACACCTCCCTGCACACCGAGGACCAGCAGCAGCGGCGCCATCTGATCGCCCAGTCGGTGGCCCGGGAGCTGGCCGCGCAGGGAGCGGACGAGGCCACCTGCCGGGCGGTGTTCGAGGCCGCCGAGCGGCTGCGGCACGCGCCCGAGCCGTACGGCAGGGCCGTGTTCGCCCGGGACGGCGAGGTGGTCCTGGAGGTGCCGCTGACCTCGGGACCGCAGGACGCCGAGGCGTACTGGGGCACGCTGCCCCGGGTGACGCCGCTGCTGGACCTGGCCGGTGAGGATCCGGTGTCGCTGGTGGCCTATATCGACCGCACGGGCGCGGTCCTCGAGCTGCGCAGCGCGCTGCTGCACGAGGAGGCCGGGCAGGTGACCGGCCGGCAGTGGCCGATGCACCGGTCGAAGGCGTCCGACTGGTCGGAGCGGCACTTCCAGCTGAAGGTCGAGAACACCTGGGAGCACAACGCCCGCGAGATCGCCGGGGCGCTGGCGGCCTGTCAGGAGGAGACCGGCGCCGATCTGCTGATCCTCTGCGGGGAGGAGCGGGAGTGCCGCTCGGTGCACGAGCAGCTGCCCCAGCAGCTCCAGGACCGTGCCGTCGCCGCGGCGCACGGCAGGGGCAGCCGGCTGCTGCCCGAGGAGGTCGCGGAGATCCGCGCCCGGCATGTGCGGGAGCGGCTGCTGGCCGAGGTGGAGCGGTACCGGGCGGCCCGGGCGCCGAAGGCGCAGGCGCGGGCGGCGGCCGTGGAGGGCGTGCCGGGGCTGATCGAGGCGGCGCGGGAGCACCGGCTCGCGGAGCTGCTGATCCGCCCGGACGCGCCGGACACCGGCCGTGAGGTGTGGATCGGTGAGGATCCGGACCAGCTGGCCGCCCGGCGCACCGAGTTGCGGAACCTCGGTGAGCGGCAGGCGTGGCCGGCCCGCGCCGACGACGCGCTGGTCCGGTCGGCCGTGGTGACGGGCGCTCCGGTGGTGTCCCTGACGCCGGTGCTGGAGGAGACCGGGGACGAGGTGCCGGCCGGCGGGCTGGGTGCGCTGCTGCGCTGGAAGTGAGGTGCCGGGAGCGGGGTGGGGCGGGCCGTCGGGCCCGCCCCACCCCGTGTACGTCCTGCGGTCCTAGCGGACCCGCTCCACCCGGCGTTCGTCCCAGACCGGTTCGGGGGTCTCGCGGACGCGGCCGTCGCTGCCGAAGACGAGGAAGCGGTCGAAGGAGCGGGCGAACCAGCGGTCGTGGGTGACGGCGAGGACCGTGCCCTCGAAGGCCTCCAGGCCTTCCTGGAGCGCCTCGGCGGATTCCAGGTCGAGGTTGTCGGTGGGCTCGTCCAGCAGCAGGGCGGTGGCGCCGGCCAGCTCCAGGAGGAGGATCTGGAAGCGGGCCTGCTGACCGCCGGACAGCCGGTCGAAGCTCTGCTCGGCCTGCTGGGTGAGTTCGTAGCGGCGCAGCCGGGACATGGCCGCGCCCCGGTCCTGGGCGTGTTCCTTCCAGAGGATGTCGAGCAGCGTGCGGCCGGCCAGCTCGGGGTGGGCGTGGGTCTGCGCGAAGTGGCCGGGGACGACGCGGGCGCCGAGCTTCCATTGCCCGGTGTGGGCGACGTCCTCGCCCGCGAGCAGGCGCAGGAAGTGCGACTTGCCCGAGCCGTTGGAGCCGAGGACGGCGACCCGTTCGCCGTAGAAGACCTCCAGGTCGAAGGGGTGCATCAGGCCGGTCAGACCGAGTCCGGTGCAGGTGATGGCGCGGACGCCGGTGCGGCCGCCCTTCAGACGCATGGTGATGTCCTGCTCGCGCGGCGGCTCGGGCGGCGGCCCGGCCTCCTCGAACTTGCGCAGCCTGGTCTGCGCGGCCGCGTACCGGGAGGCCATCTCGTGGCTGACGGCGGCGGCCTGGCGGAGGTTGATCACGAGCTTCTTCAGCTGGGCGTGCTTCTCGTCCCAGCGGCGGCGCAGCTCCTCGAAGCGGGCGAAGCGTTCGCGGCGGGCCTCGTGGTAGGTGGCGAAGCCGTCGCCGTGCACCCAGGCGTCGGCGCCCGCCGGGCCCGGCTCGACGGAGACGATCCGCTGCGCGGCGCGGTCGAGGAGCTCCCGGTCGTGGGAGACGAACAGCACGGTCTTGCGGGTGGTTTGGAGCTGCTCCTCCAGCCAGCGCTTGCCGGGGACGTCGAGGTAGTTGTCCGGCTCGTCGAGCAGCAGCACCTCGTCGGTGCCGCGCAGCAGGGCCTCCAGCACGAGCCGCTTCTGTTCGCCGCCGGAGAGGGTGCGCACCTGCCGCCACTGGGCGCGCTCGTACGGCATGCCGAGCGCGGCCATGGTGCACATGTCCCACAGGGTCTCGGCCTCGTAGCCGCGCACCTCGGCCCAGTCGGCGAGGGCCTGCGCGTAGCGCAGCTGGGCGGCCTCGTCGTCGACCGTCATGATCGCGTGCTCGGCGGCGTCCACGGCCTCGGCCGCGGCGCGGATCCCGGGCGGGGCGACCGAGACGAGCAGGTCGCGTACGGTCGTCTCGTCCCGTACGGAACCGACGAACTGGCGCATCACGCCGAGGCCACCGCTGACGGTGACCGTGCCGCCGTGCGGCTTCAGCTCCCCGGAGATCAGCCGCAGCAGGGTGGTCTTTCCGGCGCCGTTGGGTCCGACGAGGGCGACGGCGGTGCCCTCGCCGACCCGGAAGGACACATCTCCGAGGAGGGTCCTCCCGTCGGGGAGGTGGTACTCGAGATGCGCGGCTTCCAGGTGTCCCATGGGGCGGAATTCTCCGGGGTGACCGGGGACGGAGGCAAACGGGTTGGGCGGCGGTCAGGGTCGCAGGGGCTCGCCCGTGGGCCCCGGCTCGCCCGTCGGGGCGATGGTGGCGCCCTGCCAGCTCAGTGCCGTCCAGCCGTCGGCCGGGGTGCCCTCCAGGGTCACCACGCCGGTGTTGGCGAGAGGGCGGGCGGCGGCGAAGGAGACGCCGATGTTCCCGGCGCGGGCGGCGGTCCACACCCGGATGGCGGCGCCGTGGCTGACCATGGCGACGGTCGAGGCGCCGCTCGCGTGGGCCTCGGCGATCACGGCGTCGTAGCGGGCGAGGGCCTCCTCGCCGCTCTCCCCGCCGGGGACGCGCAGTGCGGTGTCGCCGGCCGCCCACGCGAACACGGTGCGCAGGAACAGCTCGCCGCCCGGGGAGTCGCCGGGCTCCATCTCCAGATCGCCGGCGGACAGCTCGCGGATCCCCTCCCGGACCAGGACGTCCATGCCACGGACGGCGGCCAGCGGGGCGGCGGTGAGCCGGGCGCGGATCAGGGGGGAGGCGTAGACGGCCTCGATGTCCTCGTCCGCGAGGGCCTCGGGCAGCGCGGCGGCCTGCCGTTCGCCGAGCGGGGTCAGGCCCGGGCCCGGCGCGGTGGTGTCGAGCAGGCCCCGCACATTGGACGGGGTCTCGCCGTGGCGGACGAGGAGCAGGCGCATCCGACGGTCCCCTCCAACGCAGGAAACGGGCACTTCAGGGTAGCCGCACCCCATGAGCCCAGACGTGGACCTGACTGTTCCGAAGGCCGGCCGGCACGCCCTGCGCGAGCGGCTGCTCGGCCTCGACGCCCAGCTGTTCGAGTCGGCCGCCGCCTGGCACTGGCCCGGCGCCGAGCGCGTGCTGCCGAGGCTCAGCCGGAGCGCCAACCACGGGGTGCTGTGGGGGGCGACGGCCGCCGCGATGGCCTGGAGCCGCACCCCGAGGGCGCGCCGGGCGGCGGTGCGGGGGCTGGCCTCGCTGGCCGTGGCTTCGCTGACGATCAACACGATCGGCAAGCGGTCGGTGCGCCGGCCGCGCCCGGTGCTCGATCCCGTGCCGCTGGTCCGGCGGCTGCGGCGGCAGCCGATCACCACGTCCTTCCCGTCCGGGCACGCCGCGTCGGCGGCCGCCTTCGCGTGCGGGGTCGCGCTGGAGTCCCCCGCGTGGGGTGCGGCGGTGGCGCCGGTGGCGTTCTCGGTGGCGATGTCCCGGGTGTACACGGGGGTGCACTTCCCGAGCGATGTGCTCGCGGGGGCGGCGCTCGGGGTGGGCGCCGCCTTCCTGGTACGACGCCTGGTGCCGACCCGCACCCAGCTGCGGCGGCCCGCCCGGCCGCGCTCCGCGGCGCCCGCGCTGCCGGAGGGCGAGGGGCTGGTGGTGGTCGCCAACCGGGCCTCGGGCACGGCGGACCGGGTGCGCGCGCTGCGGGCGGCGCTGCCGCGGGCGGAGGTCGTGGAGTGCGCGCCCGAGGACGTCGGGGCCGCGCTGGCGGACGCGGCGGCGCGGGCCCGGGTGCTGGGGGTGTGCGGCGGCGACGGCACCGTGAACGCGGCGGCCCTGGTGGCGCTGCGGCACGGTCTGCCGCTGGCGGTGCTGCCCGGCGGCACCCTCAACCACTTCGCGCACGACCTGACGGTGGAGGACGAGCGGGCGCTGGCCCGGGCGGTACGGCACGGGGAGGCGGTCCGGGTGGACGCGGGCCGGTTCGTCTGCGACGGCGCGGAGGGGCTGTTCCTGAACACGCTGAGCCTGGGCGTGTATCCGGAGCTGGTGCGCGAGCGGGACACCTGGTCGTCCCGGATCGGCGGCTGGCCGGCCGGGGTGCTGGGCGCGCTGCGGGTGCTGCGCGCGCACAAGCGGCCGCTGCAAGTGGAGGTGGGGGACGAACGCCGGGCGCTGTGGCTGCTGTTCGTCGGCAACGGCGTCTACCACCGGGTGGGGCTCGCTCCGGGCCGGCGTACGGATCTGGCGGACGGGCTGCTGGACGTGCGGGTGGTGCACGGCGGCCGGCGGCCGGCGCTGCGGTTGCTCGCGGCGGCCCTGGCGGGCCCGCTCACCCGGTCTCCGGCGCATTCCGCGGTGCAGGTGAACCGGCTCCGCCTGTCGGGTGTCGCGCCGGGCACGCCCCTGGCCTACGACGGCGAGGTGACGTCGGTGTCGGGCGAGGTGACGGTGGAGAAGCTGCCGGAGGCCCTGACGGTCTACCGCCCGCTGCGCACGCGGTTCTGACGGCCTTTGACTGACACCTCGTCAGTCCGTATCGCGAAACGGGAGTCTCACCATTCGGCATGGGCGCGTACGGTGATCCGTATCGCCGGCCGCTGCGGCCGGTACGAGGACAAGGGGGCAGCGTCATGCCGAAAGCACAGGAGACCGCCGTCTACACGCACGGCCACCACGAGTCGGTGCTGCGCTCGCACACCTGGCGGACCGCCGCCAACTCGGCGGGCTATCTGCTCGGCTCGATCAAGCCCCATATGAAGATCCTGGACATCGGCTGCGGTCCGGGCACGATCACCGCGGACCTGGCCGAGCTGGTCCCGGACGGGCACGTCACCGGTGTCGACCAGGCGCCGGGCGTCCTGGAGCAGGCCCGCGCGACCGCCGCCGAGCGCGGCCTGCCCAACGTCGACTTCGCGGTCGCCGACGTCCACGCCCTGGACTACCCCGACGACACCTTCTGCGTGGTCCACGCCCACCAGGTGCTCCAGCATGTCGGCGACCCGGTGCAGGCGCTGCGCGAGATGGTGCGGGTGACCCGACCGGGCGGGTACATCGCCGTACGGGACGCGGACTACGCGGCGATGACCTGGTACCCGGAGCTGCCCGGCCTGGACGACTGGCTGGACCTGTACGAGCGGGTGGCGCGGGCCAACGGCGGCGAGCCGGACGCCGGGCGGCGGCTGAAGGCCTGGGCGCTGGCCGCCGGGCTGCGCCGGATCACCGCGACCACCGGCACCTGGACCTTCGCCACCGCCGAGGAGCGGGCCTGGTGGAGCGGCCTGTGGGCGGACCGCACCCTGGCCTCCGCCTACGCCGGACGGGCCGTGCAGGGCGGTCATGCCACCGAGGAGCAGCTGCGGGCCGTATCGGAGGCCTGGCGGGAGTGGGGGCGGCGCGAGGACGGCTGGTTCGCGGTCCTGCACGGGGAGATTCTGTGCCGAAAAGAAGCCTGAACCGCGAATTTCTGGAAACCCGGAATGCAGGAGGTTCACACTATGGTTCCCATCCTGCTGGTACTGCTTCTCGCGCTGATTCTCTTCGGCGTCGGATTCGCGGTAAAGATTCTGTGGTGGATCGCGCTGGCTGTCCTGGTCGTCTGGCTGCTGGGATTCCTGGTGCGCAGTACGGACGCGAGCGGCGGCAGGGGTCGCTGGTACCGATGGTGACCTGAGCTCAGTCACGCGGAAGCAGCGGCCCGAGCGGCCCGAGGTCCAGATTGAGGTCCTCGGGCCGCAGTCCGTAGCGGTCGCACAACTCGCCCATCCGCTCCTCCAGGAGCATCAGCGTGAGCCCGATCCGCTCCTCCTGCGCCTCGGTCAGCTCACCGGTGTCGAACCGGCGCACGGCCTGCCGTTCCATCAGCTGGCGCAGCAGTTCCACGACCGTGAGCACGAGTTTCACCAGGTCCCGTTCGACGGTGTCGGGTTCCAGGTCGAGCCGGCGCGTCCGGTCGGGCGGGGTCACTCGGCCTCCTCGATGGCTTCGGGTTCGAACGGTTCGAACGGTTCGAAGGGGGACGGGACCGACCGGTTCACCGAGCTGATCAGCGCGTTCAGATCGATGCGGACCAGGTCGACGTCCGCGATCCGCAGGGTGATGTCGCCGGTGATGACGACTCCGCCGGCCAGCAGCCGGTCCAGGAGGTCGACCAGCGCGATCTCACGGCGCTCGATGACGGTCACAGCCGCCCCTCCCCCGTTTTCTCACGCGTTTCGGCGCCTGTTTCACCGCGCGATTCCCCGCCCTTTCTCCCGCTCGTTTCTTCGCCCGTTTCTTCGTCCTTTTCTGCCTCCGGCGGCCATCCGGTGAACGAATAGGCGGCCCACGGGCCGGTGAGTTCCACCCGGATTCCCGGTTCCTCGTCCTTCGTGCGGTCCACCAGCTCCACGAATTCCTCGGAATGCGCCCGGGGCACCAGATAGGCGGCGTTCAGCACGTTACGGCCGGGCGCCGCGGACAGCGCGGAGTTCTGCGGGGGGTGCAACCGGGAGTCCTCGGCGTGCCCGGACAGCCGCTGGTGCAGGGAGTGCGCGAACGCCTCGGCGCGCTGCCACCGCTCCTCGTGCGCATGGGTGTGCGCGCGCCGCCGGCGCAGATAGTCGCGGCCGCTCGCGGGCCGTGCCACGGCGGCGGAAACGGGCTCGGCGGACTCGTCCGACCCGGGTTCCAGATACAGCTTCACGCCCCACTCGACCCGGCCCTCCAGCCGTTCGAGGACCTTCCGGAAGTCGTTCTCACGGGCCTCGATCATCACGCGGACCGCGCTGTCGTCCCGGAAGACGGTGGCGAGCCGCAGCGGCAGCGGGGTGGTGACCGTGGTGAGCGCGTCGATCACGCCCTGGTGGGCGCGGGCGGTCGCGGACAGCCAGTCCAGGTCCTCCAGGTGGGCCTTGAGCGCCTCCTCGCAGAAGTCGGCCTCCGGGACCGTGCTGACCACGGCGACCAGCCCGTGGTGGCGCAGCAGCGCCGGCGGGGCACCCCCGATGCCGCTGAGCTGGGATTGCAGAGGCTTGTCGAAGGGGCGGCAGACGGCATACACATACCGCAGTCCGGTCATGGTGCCTCCTCCTTCGGCGCCCGGCCCGGCTCGAGCTCCTCCAGCCGGGCCAGCCGTTCCTTCAGCTCGGCGTTCTCCCGGGCCAGCTCGTCACGGCGGGCCCGGGAGGAGAGTGCGGGGTCGCTCTCCCACCAGTCGATGCCCATCTCCCTGGCCTTGTCCACCGAGGCGACGATCAGACGCAGTTTGATGGTGAGCAGTTCGATGTCGAGCAGGTTGATCCGGATGTCGCCCGCGATGACGACACCCTTGTCGAGCACGCGCTCGAGGATGTCGGCGAGGTTGGCGCCGCCGCCCTGCCCGTAGGGCTCGGGGAACCGGCTGCCGGAGTCGCCGAAGCGGCTGGGGGTCGTCATCGACGGCTCCCGCCTCCCGCGTACTCGGGTTCCTCTTCCTCTTCCTCTTCTTCCTCGTCGTACTCGCCTTCGGGCGCCTCGTCCTCTTCGTCCTCCTCGTACTCCTCCTCGGGCTCCTCACCCTCCTCGGCCTCGTCCTTGTAGGGCTCCTCGTCCTCGTCCTCGTACCGGGGCTCGCGCTCGTCCTCCTCTTCCTCCGATTCCTCCTCTTCCTCGCCCTCCTGCGGCTCCTCGGCCTCTGCCTCGGCGCCCTCGTCCTCCCGCTGCTCCTTCTCCTGCTCCTCCTCGGCCAGGGCGTCCTCGTGGCTCCGCACCACCTCGCCGTCGCGGATCTCGCCGCGCCAGGCGTCCTCCGCCTCGCCCTTGAGGGTGATGAAGCGGGCGAAGTTCTTCAGGTCCAGCCTGACCCGGCGGCCCTGGGCGCGCCAGATATTGCCGGTCTTCTCGAACAGACCGGTCGGGTAGTACTCGATGACCAGCAGGACCCGGGTGAGGTTCTCCTCCAGCCGGTGGAAGGAGACCACGCCCTTGGTGGTGCCCTTGGCGCCCTCCGACGTCCACTGGATGCGGTAGTCGGGTATCTGTTCGGTGGTCTGCGCCTTCCAGCTGCGGCTGGACAGGAAGATCTTCGCCTGCCAGTCGGAGTGGGTGTCGTCGGAGCGGCTCGCGCTCTTCACGCCCTTGGCGAAGCCGCTGAAGTCCTTGTACTGCGTCCACTGGTCGTAGGCGGTGCGCAGCGGTACGCCGACGTCGATGGACTCCATGATGACGGTGGGCTTCTTGCCCGCGCCGCCCTTCTTGCCCTTGCTCCCACCGAGGCCTTTGACGGCGTTCATCACGTTCTCCTTGACACGGGAGCCGCCCAGTTCCAGGGCGGTACGCAGCGGCCCCTTGCCCTCGGCGAGCTTGCGCCCGCCGTCGAGCGCGAGCCCCGCGAATCCAGGGCTCTTGCCTTCGGCGATGTCGTTGAGCTTGCCCGTGGTCTCGCCTAGCTTGCGGCCGAGGCCGGTGAGCATCTTCGTGGCCTGGGCGGCCAGGAAGTCCTGGGCCTCCGCCTTGAGCCGGTCGGCTGCCTCGCTGTGGGCGAGGCCGGCCAGCGGGTTCTCCTCGGCCGCGTCCCTGGCCTTGCCGGCCGCGGACGTGGCGGATCCGACAGCCTCGGTCATCGGTCATCGCCGCCCTTCGACTGCCCCGAGGAGCCGCCGCGGGCGGCGCCGCCCGCGGCGGCCGTCTTCTTCGCGGCCTTCTTGCGGGCCGCGGCCGTCTTCTTCGCCGTCGCCTTCCCGGCGGGGGCCTTCCTGGCGGGGGCCTTCGCCGTCGCCTTCTTGTCGCGCGCCGTCTCGGCCGCCTTCTTGCGCGGCGCGTCGCCCCGCCGGTCGGCCTTCTCACCGCCCTCGCGGCGCGACGAGCCCTCGTCGGAGTCCTCGTCGCCTTGGGCCTCGTCCCGCGGCTCCTCGCCCTCCGGCTCCTCGTCGTCGGACTCGGCGGAACCGGTGCCGGGCACGGCCCCGGCCAGGCCGTCGCGCAGCTGGGAGGTGCGGTTGTGCAGGCGGTCGGCGAGCGCGTTCATCTGCCGCTCCGCCAGGGCCCCGGAGGCGGCCTTGCCGGCCCCTCGCAGGTCCTGGCGTATCTGGTCTCCGATCTCCTTGAACTGCGGGTTGTTCTTCAGTTGCTGGCTCGCCAGGTCCGCGAGCATCTTCGGACTGAGGTTGAGCTTCTTCCCGGCGACCAGGGATCCGACCGCGAGGGCCATCTTGAGTTTCTTCGTCCGTCCCAGGAAGTATCCGGCCCCAACCGCGAGGCCCAGTGCCGTTCGGTTCATGTCACATCCCGTCGCCTGTGGGGTGGCCGGAGCCAAGCGCGGTCTCCAGCCGGTCGAGCAGTTCGTCCTCGCGCCGCTCGAACTCCTCCTCGGTGATCTCACCCGCCTCCAGCCGCTCTTCCAGCCGGGCGAGCTCGGCCCGCACGGTGGCGGGGTCGTAATAGATCCGTTCCGCCTCCCGGAGCAGCTGCCGGACCACCCATCCGGTGCCGCGTACCGGCGCGAACGGCAGCAGCAGCACCTCGCCGATCAGTCCCACGGGGGCCTCCTTCCGACCGCGCCCCGGCCGCTATCGCGCTCCGCTGCCGGCATCGGCCGTGCTGCTCGCGGGCTGGGCCGGGCCGGGGTCCACGAAGCTGTACGGCGGCAGCGGGCCGTTGGCCCGCAGGTCGAGGTGCGGATGACTGTCCCGGATCCGCTCCACGGCGGCCAGGAACTCGGTGGCGCCGTCCCGGGGCACCAGGAAGGACACGTTGAGCAGCCAGCCGGTGGACTCGGGGCCCGCGCTGACCGCGGCGGCGGCCGGCTCCAGCAGGGCGATCACCTCGGCGGCGTCCTCGCTCTCCTGGGCCTTGACGGCGGCCGCGACCATTTCGCCGAGGCGGAGCTTGGCCTCGTAGCCGCCGCCGCCCGCCCGCCGGTTCTCCTCGGCGAGGGCGCGGATGTCCGCGTGCTCGGCCATCACCCGGTGCAGCACCGCGTCCTCGACATGGGTGGCCTTGACGTTGTACTCGACCTTGCCGTCCAGGGCCGCGAGGCGTTCCCGGTAGTGCTCCTCGCGCTCGGCGAGGACCGCGGTGACGGCGTCGTCGTCGGGGGCGACGCTGCCGAACCGCATGGGCAGCACGCAGCCCGCCGCACCCGCCGCGGCGAGCACGTTCTGGTGGGCGAGCAGATCCCTGCGCCTGGCGCGGAGCCCCTCGGGGGCGTCGCTGACCACGGCGGCCAGCTCGCCCGTGGTGAGGGTGCGCACCGGCTCGGGCGGATCGCCCACACCGGTCATCCCCTCGGAGAGTGGCGGGTGCGACCGCGCGGTGATGCCGTAGACGTAGGTGCTCACTCCTGCTCCTCCTTCCGGCGGGTCGGTGCCTTGCGCGGCCGCGGCCGGGATTCTTCCTCTGCCTCGCCGCGGGCCTGCTTGAAGGCGTCGGAGACGGTCTGCGCGGCGCCGGACAGCGCGCCCTTGGCCTTGCCGCGGGCGCCGTCCTCGGTGATCTCACCGACGATCTCGGGCAGGCCGGGGGACTTGTTCGGGCCGGCCTCCAGGTCGAGGCGGTTGCACGCCTCGGCGAAGCGCAGATAGGTGTCGACGCTGGCCACGACGACCCGTACGTCGATCTTCAGAATCTCGATGCCGACCAGGGACACGCGTACGAACGCATCGATGACGAGCCCTCGGTCGAGCACCAGCTCCAGTACGTCGTACAGGCCACTCGTGCCGCCTGCGCCGCCGGACTGCTGTGCCGGGACAACGGTCATGCGGCCGTTCCTCCTCTTGGTTGGTTTCGGGCGGCGGCCTAGCGGCCGCCGGACCGTCGGGCGTCGGCCCGCCCGCGCTCGTAGCGGCTCACCCGGCGGTAGCCGGTGAGCCGGCCCTGCGGGTCCAGCTCGACCTGGTAGCTCGCCATCAGGCTCATCGTGTCGGGGACACGGGCGAGTTCCAGCACCTCCACCTCCACCGCCCACCCGTCCTCGGTCTGCTCGAAGGCGGACACCGACTCGGGGGCGTATCCGGTGAGTTCGGCGAGCTGGGTGCGGGCCTGGCGCAGTACCTCCATCGGCTCCGGCCGTGGGGCGTCCGCGCCACTGTCCGGGGTGCCGTGCACCTCCCGTGACTTCTGGGCTTTCTGTGAACTCTGTGGCTTATCCGTGTGATCTGTGTTCGACATGGCACCTCTCCCTGCGAGTGGCCGTTCATCCCTTGGCCAAACCTTCAGTGCCGCATCTCGGTGAGGCGGCGCCGGGCCGGTCCCAGGGAGCGGCCGCGGCTGGCGAGTCCGTCCCAGGGTCCGCTGCGGGCCTGGTCGGCGGCGTCGGCGATGGTCCAGCGGCGCGCGTCGAGGCCGGGGTCGTCCAGTTGCTCCCAGGACAGGGGCACGGCGACGGGGGCGCCGGGGCGGGCGCGGACGGTGTAGGGGGTGACGGCGGTCTGGGCGTAGGCGTTGCGCTGGACGTCGAGGTAGAGACGGTCACCGCGGTCGTCCTTGCGGGCGGCGGTGGTGAGCCGGTCGGGGTGGCGGGACACGGCGAACTCGGCGAGGTCGCGGGCGAACCGCCGTACCTCGTCGACGTGGTGACGGCCGTCGAGCGGGACGACGAGGTGCACTCCGCGCGAGCCGGTGGTCATCGGGGCGGCGGGCAGTCCCAGGTCGTCCAGCAGCTCGTGCAGCCAGTGGGCGGCCTCGCGGACGGGGGCGAAGTCCTCGCCCGGCGGGTCCAGGTCGAGGACCAGCCGGTCGGGATGGTCGGGGCCACGGGCCCGGTCGGTGCGGGACAGCCAGCGGTGCAGGGTGAGGCAGGCCTGGTCGGCGAGGTGGAGGAGGGTGGCGGTGTCGTCGCAGACGACATGGGTGACGGTGCCGCCCTCCTTGGCCACCTCGGCCCTGGTGATCCAGTCCGGGTAGTGCTCCGGGGTGTGCTTCTGCATGAACCGCTGCCCGCCGACCCCGTCCGGATACCGCTCCAGCATCAGCGGGCGGCCCCGCACGTGCGGCAGCAGATACCGGGCGACGGACCGGTAGTAGTCGGCGAGGTCGCCCTTGGTGTACTCGGGCGCACCCGCGCCGGCCGGGAAGAGGACCTTGCCGGGCCGCTGGATCGCGACCGTGCGGCGGCCCGCCCGGATGTGCCGTGCGGCACCGCCGCTCACCGCACGATCGCCTCCTCGACCAGCAGTTTCGCGGCCGCCGCGATACCGGCGGCGTCGATCCCGGCCGCGTGCAGCTGTTCGTCGGGCGCGGCCGAGCCCGGCATGGTGCGTACGCCGAGCCGGACCAGCCGGGGCACGGGCCGGCCGTCGGCGAAGGCCTCCGCGACGGCGTCGCCGATGCCGCCCTCGGGATGGTGGTCCTCCACGGTGAGCAGGCAGCCGGTCTCCTCGGCGGCCCGGTGCAGCGTGGCCGCGTCCACGGGCTTGACCGAGTACAGGTCGACGACCCGGACCGGGATGCCGTCCGCGGCGAGCCGGTCGGCCGCGGCCAGCGCCTCGAACACGGTGACCCCGGCCGCGACGATCGTCAGCCGGTCCTGATCGCTGCTGCGCAGCGTCCTGCTGCCGCCGACCGGGAACTCCTCGTCGGGGCCGTAGATCACCGGGGTCTTGCCGCGCGAGGTGCGCAGATAGCGGATGCCGTCGAGGCCGGCCATCGCGGCGACCAGCCGGGCGGTCTGGTTGGCGTCGCACGGGTAGAGCACGGTCGAGCCGTGCACGGACCGGAACATCGCCAGGTCCTCCAGGCCCATCTGCGAGGGCCCGTCCTGGCCGATGGCGACCCCGGCGTGCGAGCCGACCAGGTTGATGCCGGCGCCGCTGATGGACGCCATCCGCACGAAGTCGTGGGCGCGGGTGAGGAAGGCCGCGAAGGTGGCGGCGTACGGCACCCAGCCGCGGGTGGCCATGCCGACGGCCGAGGCGACCAGCTGCTGCTCGGCGATGTAGCACTCGAAGAAGCGGTCCGGGTGGGCCTTGGCGAACTCCTCGGTGCGGGTGGAGTCCCCGACCTCGCCGTCCAGCGCGACCACGTCGCCGCGGGCGGCGCCGAGCGCGGCGAGGGCGGTGCCGAAGGCGTCCCGGGTGGCGACCTCGTCGCCGGTGTCGTAGCGGGGCAGCCGGAGGACCTCGGTGGTCAGGTCGCGCAGTACGGCGGCGGCGGGCGGTTCGCCGACCCGGAAGCGCACCTGGCGCCGGCCGCCGAGTTCGGCGACGGCCTCGTCGGCGTCCGGCAGCGGCTTGCCGTGGTGGCCCTCGCGGTCCTCGACGGCGGCGACGCCCTTGCCCTTGAGGGTGCGGGCGAGGATGACCGTGGGCTGCCCGGCCGTGGACAGCGCCTCCCCGTACGCCCGGTCGATCGCGTCGACGTCGTGGCCGTCGACCTCGATCGTGTGCCAGTCGAAGGCCTGGAAGCGGCGGGCGTAGGCGTCCAGGTCGTGGCCGTGCCGGGTGGGCCCGCGCTGCCCGAGCCGGTTGACGTCGACGATCGCGACCAGGTTGTCGAGCCGCTCGTACCCGGCGTGTTCGGCGGCCTCCCAGACCGAGCCCTCGGCCAGCTCGCTGTCCCCGCACAGCACCCACACCCGGTGGCCGTTGCGCTCCAGCCGCTTGCCGGCCAGAGCGATGCCGACCCCGACCGGCAGGCCCTGGCCGAGCGAGCCGGTGGCGGTCTCCACCCACGGCAGCCGGCGGGGCGTGGGGTGGCCCTCCAGCCGGCTGCCGAGCTTGCGGAAGGTGACCAGCTCGCCGTCCTCGATGGCCCCGGCCGCCTTGTACGCGGCGTACAGCAGCGGCGAGGCGTGTCCCTTGGACAGGACGAAGCGGTCGTTGGCGGGGTGGTCGGGGCGTTCGAAGTCGTAGCGCAGATGGTGGGCGAGCAGCACGGCGAGCAGGTCGGCCGCGGACATCGAGGACGTGGGGTGGCCCGAGCCCGCGGCGGCGGACGCCCGCACGCTGTCCACGCGCAGCTGCTGTCCCAGGGCGGCGAGTTCGTCGGTCTTCATCGGTCTCCTCGGTCTCGTTGCACGAAGTCGTCGGGATGGCGCCCGGCAGGAGTGCCGGCCGGTCGATCGGGGGGCCCGCCCGGGATCCGGGCGAGTTCCGGGGAGGCGGTGTCCAGCGGCACCGACCAGGCGCGGACGAGGCCCAACTGGACGCCCTGGCGGGGCAGTACGGCGTCCAGCAACCAGTCGGCCGCGACCCGGACGCGGTTGCCCGGCAGCGCGGCCAGGTGGTAGGCGCGGGTGACCAGGCCGGCCGCCGGCCCGGACAGCGGCACGCCGAACGGGTCGGCGGCGGCCCGCACGCCGCCGAGATCGACGGCGAAGCCCAGCTCGCGATGGCGGTAGGGGCGCCGGCGCCGGCCGAGGCCCAGTGAGGCGGCCACGTTCTCGCCGGCCACCCGGCCCTGCCGCCAGGCGTGCTGGGCGGTCATCGTGGTGAACTTCCCCGGGGCCCGCGGATCGGGTACGGCGGCCGCGTCACCGCAGGCGAACACCTCGGACCGGCCGGGCACCCGCAGATGCTCGTCGACGACCAGCCGTCCGCGCTCCAGCGGCTGCCCGACCGCCTCGACCAGCGGGTCGGGCCGCACGCCGACGCACCACACCAGGGTCCGGGAGGCGACGGCCCGGCCGTCGGTGAGCCGCACCCCGTCGTGCGTGGCCTCCTGCACCGAGGTGCCCATGCGGACCTCGACCCCGCGCGCCCGCAGCACCCGGTCCGCCGTACGGGAGAGCCGCTCGTCCATCTCCGGCAGCACCCGCCGCGCCACGTCCAGCAGGATCCAGCGCGGCCGCACGCCTTCCGGCAGCCGCTGCCGCCGGGCCAGCCGGTCGGTGAGCAGCTGCATGTGCGCGGCCACCTCGGTGCCGGTGTAGCCGGCGCCCACCACGACGAACGTGCACCGGGCGGCGCGGACGTCCGGGTCGTCACAGACACCGGCGAGTTCGATCTGCCGGGTCACGTGATCGCGCAGGTAGAGCGCCTCGGGCAGCCCGCGGAAGCCGTGCGCGTGCTCGGCGACCCCCGGGATCGGCAGCAGCTTGTTCACACTGCCGACGGCCAGCACCAGCCGGTCGTAGCGGAGGGTGCCGGCGCCGCCCTCGGGGTCGGTGTACCGCACCGTACGGCCGTCGAGATCGACCCCGTCCGCCTCGCCCAGCACCAGCCGCACCCCGTGCAGCGTGCCCGGCAGCGAGACGGTGACCCGGCGGGCCTCCAGGACACCGGCCGCGACCTGCGGCAGCAGCGGCAGGTACAGGAAGTAGTCGGTGGGGTTCAGCAGCGTGATGTCGGCCCGGTTCCGGGTGAGCCGGGCCAGGGTGCGGGCAGCCCGGTACCCGGCGAAACCGGCGCCGACGATCACGATGTGAGGTCGGCTCACGGTGCGCCTCCGGCGGTATGGCTGTGGTGCGGCTCGGACACGGCTCGTCCGAGGCATTCCGCGTAACCGGGGCGGGGGCACCCAAACGCCGGGCCGGTCACCCGTACGCCCGGTCCGCGCCCGCGGGCCGCGCTCGTGGCGTTTCGCCCGCCGGGCCCCCGGTACCCGGCCCGGGACCGGAGCACACCCAGCACAGCTTCGCCCGCGCGGAGGTACTTTCCATGCCCCAGTACGGCTATTTCCTGGCCAGCGAGGAGCACGGCCCGGCCGACCTCATCGAGCAGGCCCGGATGGCCGAGCAGGCCGGTTTCCAGGCGCTGTGGATCTCCGACCACTACCACCCGTGGAACGACGCGCAGGGCCAGAGCGCGTTCGTGTGGTCCGTGATCGGCGCCCTGTCCGAGGCGGTGTCGCTGCCCATCGAGACCGCCGTGACCTGCCCGACCGTACGCACCCATCCGGCCGTGGTGGCGCAGGCCGCCGCGACGAGCGCGGTGCTGACCCAGGGCCGCTTCCGGCTCGGCGTCGGCACCGGTGAGGCGCTGAACGAGCACATCCTCGGCGACCGGTGGCCCCCGCTGCCCGTCCGGCTGGAGATGCTGGAGGAGGCGATCCAGGTGATGCGGCGGCTGTTCACCGGCGAGGAGGTCAGCCATCGCGGCACCCACTACACCGTGGAGAACGCCCGTCTCTACACCGTCCCCGACGAGCCCGTGCCGATCGACATCTCCGGCTTCGGTCCGAAGGCGACCGCGCTGGCCGCCCGGGTGGGCGACGGCTACATCACCATGGCGCCCGAGGAGGAGATGGTCACCCGGTTCCGCAAGGGCGGGGGCGGGGCCAAGCCGGTCAGCGGCGGCACCAAGGTCTGTTACGGCACCGACCGCGAGGAGTGCGTGCGGACGGTGCACCGGCTCTGGTACAACGAGCTGCTGCCCGGCGAGATGGGGCAGATCCTGCCGTCACCGCGCCACTTCGAGCAGCTGCACGAGCTGGTCACACAGGACGCGGTGCGGGAGAAGGTGGTCTGCGGCGACGACGTCGAGCAGCACGTCTCGGCGCTGCGGGCGTTCGCCGACGCCGGCTTCGACCGGGTGTACGTGAACCAGATCGGGCCGGACCAGCGCGGCTTCTTCGACTTCTACCGCACGAAGGTGCTGCCCCGGCTGACCGGCTGACGCCGATCGGCCGAGGCACTCACACCCTCGCTCAGGCCCGGTGGTGCGGGGCTGCCGGGTTCTCCGGGGGCCGCGGCGGCGTCTGCGGAATCGGCGGATAGGGGACGCCCAGGCCGCTCGGCGGGCCGGTCGGGGCGGTGCCTCCGACGACATGCCCGGCGGCGGGGCGGCCCGTGTTGGGGTGATGGGGGTGGGCGGCGCTGCGCAGGGCATAGGCGATCACACCCAGGATCCCCGCGGTGATCAGGGCCGCCGCCCAGCCGGGCAGGCCCAGGGCCAGCGCCAGCCCCAGCGCGAGGGACAGCGCGGCCCCCGCGTACAGGGCGGCGGTGCCGGACGCGGCGTAGAGCAGGGCGGTACGGCGCTGCTTGCGGGTCTGCTCGCGCAGCTCGTCCCGCACCGTCTCGCGTGCCACCTGCGCCAGCTCGTCGACCAGGGCTTTGTCGAGATGTTCCAGGTGATCCAAACGGTCCATACCCTGCGGGTACCCGCCGTTCACGCCCGGTAACGCCCGCCCCCTGCACGTGCGCCGTCACGCCAACTAGGCTCGGGCGCATGGAGATTCTGGGCGCCTCGCTGCGCATCTGCGTCGACGACCTCGAAACCGCCGTCCCCTTCTACGAGCGGCTCGCGGGCGGCAGAGCCCAGCGCTTCGAGCGCGGTGGTGTGCGGGTGGCCGCGGTGGGGTCGTTCCTGTTGATGAGCGGGCCCGAGGAGGAGCTGGAGCTGCTGCGCAAGGTGGCCGCGACCATCGCCGTACCGGATGTCGAGGAGGCCCACCGGCTGCTGACGGAGCTGGGCGCCCATGTGGTGGCGGGGCCGGTTCCGACGCCGGTGGGCCGCAATCTGCTCGCGGTGCATCCGGACGGGGCGGTCTTCGAGTACGTGGACCACCAGCGGGCCTGAGCCGGTCAGACCGCCGGGTCCGGGTGCATCCGGAAGTCGTAGCGGGCCGGCAGGGGCTCGTCGGTGAGGCGGGCCCAGAGCCGGCCGATGGCGTCCTCGCCCTCCCTCAGGTCGGGGACCTCGAAGCCCTCGTCGAAGACGGCGCGCGCCTCGGCGGGGCGGCCCTCGGCGAGCAGCAGCTCGGCCAGCAGCAGCCGGAACCGGCCGCGCCCCCGGACGGCGGCCGGCAGCCGGTCCCACACCGCCCGGGCCTCGGCCGTGCGGCGCGCGCGGAGCAGTGCTTCGAGGGCCTCCCGGCCGAGTGCGGCGAGGGCGGCGAGGGCGGCGGTCCGGATCCCGTCGTCGTCACCGGGGGGTGCGGCCAGGGAGCGGCACAGGTCGTCGAAGGCGCCCCGGTAGCGGTCGGCGGCGCGCTCGTGGTGGCCGGACTCCCGGTCGGCGACGGCCAGGCAGCGCACGGCGGGCCAGCGCACGGGCGCGAGCGGGAGGGCGCGCTCCCAGCTGCGCACCGCCTGGGCGCGGTCGCCGGCGTGCCACTGGGCGATGCCGAGGTGGTACTCGGTGTGCGGGGTGGCGGGCGCGGTCTCCAGCATGTCCCGCCAGTGCGGGGCGACCAGGGTCTCGCCGGGCGGCCCTGCCCGGCGCGGCGTGGGCAGGCAGCCGGTGCGCAGCAGCGTCAGCCAGGGTTCCTGGTCGGGGCCGAGGGTGGACTCGGCGAAGGGGGTGCCGGGCAGCTTCCAGCCGGCGCGCAGCACCTCCAGCGCGCCCCAGCCGGAACCGGTGGCGAGGTGTTCGCCGGGTTCGGTGTCGGCGTACGGCTGCCAGACCGCGTACGCCTGCTCGGTCCGGGCACGGGGCAGTGCCGACTCCAGCCGCTCGGCCACGCCCCGGACGGCCCCGGCCCACTCCCCTTCGACGGGTGCGTCGAGCGGGCCGTACGCCTCCAGCCAGGACAGTTCGCTCTCGGCGTCGAGGCGGACGTACTCCAGCTGCGTGGGAGCGAGGCCTGCCTGGATCTCGCAGTAGCCGCCGGTGCCGGGTGCGGTGAGCCAGTCCTGCCAGCGGCGTCCGCCCGGGCCGCTGCCCCACACGAAGAGCTTGCGGCCGCGCAGCAGGTCGGTGGAGGTCTGCACCAGGCCGTGGCCGTCGGCGTCGAGAGCGGCGATCCAGCGGCGGCGACCTTCGGGGATGTCGTAGAAGTAGTCGGCGGCGTGGGGGCTGTCGAGCGGGTGGGAGCGGTCGATGCCGTCGTGGACGGGAACGGGGACGCGGCGCAGACGGCGTTCGTAGCCGTAGGACCAGGCCTCCTCGGCGGGGGCGAGGATGCGGCGCTCCTCGGGGACGGCGGTGTTGGACCACCAGTAGGCGGGCACCGGGTGCTCGTGCGGGTTGCGGATGCGGACGGCGGCGTAGAGGAAGTCGGAGCCGTCGGGGAGCCAGAGGTCGACCTGGAAGGGCAGGTCGCGCAGCCGCTCCCACTCCCACAGCCGCAGCATCTCCCCGCCGTCGGGAGCGGCGACCCGGGCGGCGTGCAGGGGTGCGCAGGACAGGGCGGTGTGGCCGGTGGCGCCGATGTTCCATTCGATGCCGCCGGAGTACCAGGCGCCGTTGAGGGCGAAGTTCGCCGGCTGGAACACCGGGTTGCGGTAGAGGAGTTCGCGTCCGGTGGGCAGGTGGAGCAGGGAGACGACGCGGCCGCCCAGGCCCGGCAGGACGGTGGCGCGCAGCCGGTCGTTCTCGATCACCAGCGCGTCGAGGGTGCGCGGCTCGCGGTGCCGGTCGTAGCCGTCGCGGACCCGGACCGGGAGCAGGCTGCGCAGCGGTGCGTGGCGGAGCGGGCCGGCCGGGTCGCGGTCGTCGGTGCGGTGCACCTCGTCGAGGGGGCGCAGGGCGGGAAGGGGGTTGTCGGGGCCCAGCGGTGCGGCGGGCAGCGTCAGTTCCTCACGTCGGATCCTCGTCACGATGACCAGGGAACCGGGCGGCCGGTGAGTCGGCCAGGGGCGCTGCCGGTCAGGATTGCGCAAAGGGTGCCCGGCGGGCTCAGCGGGGGGTGCGCATCTCCTGGGTGAGCGCCCAGCGTTCGTGGTCGCGCCAGGCCCCGTCGATGTAGAGCATCCTGGGCGAGAAGCCCTCGTTGCGGAATCCGGCGCCGCGGGCGAGGGCGATCGAGGCGGTGTTCTGGGGCTGGACGTTGATCTCCAGCCGGTGCAGTCCGAGCGGGCCGAAGGCGTACCCGATCACCAGGTCGAGGCCCTCGCGCATCAGGCCCCGCCCGGCGGCGTGGGCGAAGGCGCCGTAGCCGAGGGCACCGCACTGGAAGGCGCCCCGCACGATGTTGTTGATGTTGATGTATCCGGCGATGTCGCCGCTGCCCTTCTCGCACACCAGGAAACCGGCCTTGCCCGGGTCCTCGATCAGCCGGCCGGCGTAGTCGGCGTAGGCCTGCTCGGTGTCCGGCGGGAACAGCCACGGCCGGTGCAGGTCCTTGCTCTCCCGGGCCCGCGCGGTGAACTCGGGCCCGTCGGCGAGGGTGAAGTGGCGGATGGCCACCCGCGGGCCCTCGGCGAGGTAGTGGGGTGCGGTGTGCGGCATGCGGTCAGCCTACGGTTTTGCCGCCGGTCAGCGCAGCGCGGGCGCGTCCAGGGTCAAGGTGCCCGCGTCGGCGTCGAGTTCGGCCGCCACGCCGAAGGGGACGGTGAGCGCGTCCGCGCCGTGCCCGAAGCCCATCTGCTCCAGGACCGGGACACCGAGCCCGGCGAGCCGGTCGGCGAGGACGGGTCGCAGCTCCTCGTACGGCCCGCAGCCGTGCCAGGAGCCCAGTCCGATCCCGGTGACCCCGTCGAGCCAGCCGGTGCGCAGCAGCTGGGTCAGCAACCGGTCGACGGCGTACGGCCGTTCGCCCACGTCCTCGATCAGCAGCAGTCCGCCGCGGGCGCCGGGCCGGGCGGACGGGGTGCCGAGGTCGGTGGCGAGCAGGCTGAGGCAGCCGCCGAGGGTGACACCACGGGCCCGGCCGGGCACCAGGGCCGTGCCGGTGGTGGCCACGGACTGCACGGTCTCCGGGTGGAAGAGGGTGGCCCTGAGGTGGTCCTGGGCGCGGGCGCTCTTGACGAAGTCGATCCCGGCGGCCACCGGGCCGTGCAGGGTGACCAGGCCCAGGCGGGTGGCGAAGGCCTGGTGCAGGGCGGTGACGTCGCTGAAGCCGACCAGCACCTTGGGTCCGGCGGCGCGCAGCGCGTCCCAGTCGAGCAGGTCGACCATGCGCTGGGCGCCGTAGCCGCCGCGGGCGCACAGCACGGCGGCGACGGACGGGTCGCACCAGGCCCGCTGGAAGTCGGCGGCGCGGTCGGCGTCCCGGCCCGCCAGATAGCGCAGCCCGTCGTGCCGGTCCAGGACATGGGGGGCCACGACCGGGTCCAGGTCCCAGCCGCGCAGCACGTCGAGCCCGAGCTGGAGCCGCTCCTCGGGCACCGGCCCGCTGGGCGCGACCACGGCGACCCGGGCGCCCGGGGCCAGGCGCCGGGGGCGCTGGAGTTCCTTCACGTGTGCAGCTCCGTCCTCGGGACACCGGGCATGTCCAGTCCGAACACCTGAGCGTACAGCGACAGCTCGGCCTCCAGCGCGCGCACGGTGGTCTCGGCCCGCCGGAAGCCGTGCCCCTCCCCCGCGAAGGTGAGGTAGGCGTGCGGCACGACCCGGCCGTCGAGGCGGGCGAGGAAGCGCTCGCACTGGGCGGGCGGACAGACCGCGTCGTCCAGGCCCTGGAGCAGCAGGAACGGCGCGGTGAGCCGGTGGGCGTGGCGGGTCGGCGAACGCTCGGCGTACCGCTCCGGCACCTCGGTGAACGGGCCGACCAGCGACTCGAGGTAGTGGGACTCGAAGTCGTGGGTGTCCTGCGGGCCCCAGGTGGCCAGGTCCAGGACCGGGTAGCGGATGGTGCCGCAGGCGTAGACGTCGGTGGTGGTCAGGGAGGCGGCGGCGGTCCAGCCGCCCGCGCTGCCGCCCCGGATCGCCAGCCGGGCGGGGTCGGCGGTGCCCTCCTCGGCGAGGGCGCGGGCGACGGCCGCGCAGTCCTCGACGTCGGCCACGCCCCACTGCCCGCGCAGCCGCTCGCGGTAGGCCCGGCCGTATCCGGTGGAGCCGCCGTAGTTCACCTCGGCGACACCGATGCCGCGGGAGGTGAAGCAGGCGATCGCCAGGTCCAGCACGAGCGGCGCCCGGTCGGTGGGACCGCCGTGCACCCAGACGACATAGGGCGGCAGCTCGCCGTCCGGGGCGGTGTACTCGGGGTGGTGCGGCGGATAGACGTGGGCGTGCACCGGGCGGCCGCCGGGCCCGGGGAAGGTGCGGACGCGCGGCTCGGGGTAGTAGGCGGGGTCGACGGGGTCGCGGTGGCGGGCGCCGACGGGGCGGGCCCGGCCGGTGGCGGTGTCCAGCTCCACGACCTCGTAGCCGCTGCGCGGGCTCGCACCGACGGCGGCCACCCGGTCGCCGTGCGTGGCGAGGGTGGGCGCGAACTCGGTCCACGGCCCGGCGGCGTCGACGACCTCGCCCGATGCCGGGTCCAGTATCCCGAGCACGGCCGGCCCCCGGCCGTGGACGACCGCGATCAGCCCGTTGTCCAGCGGCGCGAACCACTGAAGGCCGAGCTGCCAGAGCGGCCCGCCGAACTCCTCCTCGCGGGGGCACAGCGGGGTGCCGTCGCGGTGGAGGTTCCACCAGCCGCCGCGGTCACTGGTGTACAGCAGGGCGCCGTCCGGGTACGACCACTCGACCTGGGCGACGGCTTCGTCCGGTCCGCCGGCGACGGTGCGCACCCGCTCCAGCGTGCCCCCGTCCGTCACCTCGGCGACGAGCAGTTCCGTGCCGTCCCACGGCATCCGCGGATGGTCCCAGCCCAGCCAGGCGGCGCGCCGGCCGTCCGGCGACAGCCGCGGCCCGGTGACGAACCGGTGCCGCGCCGGGGCGAGTTCGCGTACGGCGCGGCGGTCCTCGGCGGCCGATCCGTCCAGCGGTACGGCGGCCAGGACCCGTCGGACGTCACCGGGGCCGCCCCCGGTGAACTCCTCCAGCACACACCACACCTCGCCGCGCGCCAGGTCCACCCGCGGCTCCGCCCAGCGCAGCCCGCCGCCCACCGCGGACACCGGGGTCAGCGGGCGGGGCTCGCCGCCCGGCTCGTACCGGTAGAGCCGCCGGTCGGCGAAGTGCGCGAAGACGACGAGCGGATGCCCGTCGCGCGGCACCGCGGTCCAGGGCCGGCCGCCGTACTCCATGACGCGGCCGCGCACGTTCCACGGCGTGGGCAGTACCGTTTCCGCCCGCCCGTCGGCGCGGCGCCGGACCAGGGCCCGGCGGCCGCCCTCGGCGGGCCGGGGCTCGGTCCACCACACCTCGTCGCCGACGAAGCCGACCCACTCGGGCCGGCCGTCGTGCGCGGCGGCCAGGGCCGCGTCGACGGGCGACGGCCAGGATCCGTACGGCGCCTCGGTCATCCGGCGGTCCTCCGTGGGCTAGGCGGTGCGCAGGAAGCGGTCGAGGACCCGCACGCCGAACTCCAGTGCCGCCACCGGTACGCGCTCGTCCACCCCGTGGAACAGCGCCTGGTAGTCGAGGTCCTCGGGCAGCTTCAGCGGGGTGAAGCCGTAGCCGGTGATGCCGAGCCGGGAGAACTGCTTGGCGTCGGTGCCGCCCGACATGCAGTACGGCACGACGTGTCCCTCGGGCGCGAACTCCTCGACGGCGGCCCGCATCCGGGCGAAGGTCGGCGTGTCCACGGGTGCCTGGAGGGCGACCTCCCGGTGGATGAACTCCCAGCTGATGTCGGGGCCGGTCAGCTCGTCCAGAGTGGCGCGGAACTCCTCCTCGGTGCCGGCGAGGAACCGCCCGTCGACATGGGCGACCGCCTCGCCCGGAATGACGTTGACCTTGTAACCGGCCGCCAGCATCGTCGGGTTGGCGCTGTTGCGGACGGTCGCCTCCACCAGCTGGGCGGCCGGGCCGAGCTTGTCCAGCAGCAGGTCCGGGTCGGTGAGGTCGGCGTCGATGCCGTAGAGGGCGGCGAGTTCGGCGAGGGCGGCCCGCACCGTCGGGGTGAGCCGGGACGGCCACCGGTGCTCGCCGATGCGGGTGACGGCGGCGGCGAGCCGGGTCACCGCGTTCTCCTCGTTGACCTTGGAGCCGTGTCCGGCGCGGCCGCGGGCGGTGAGCTTCAGCCAGCCGGTGCCCCGCTCCCCCGCGGCGATCGGATAGATCTGCCGGCCGGCGCCGTCGTGGAAGGTGAAGGCGCCCGACTCGCTGACGCCCTCGGTGCAGCCCTCGAAGAGTTCGGGGTGGTGGTCGGCGAGGAAGCCGGAGCCGTCCTCGGCGCTGGCCTCCTCGTCCGCGGTGAAGGCGATGACGAGATCGCGGCGGGGCCGTACCCCCTGCCGGGCCCAGGAGCGGACGACCGCCAGGATCATCGCGTCCATGTTCTTCATGTCGACGGCGCCCCGCCCCCACACCACGCCGCCCTGGACCTCCCCGGAGAAGGGGTGCACGCTCCAGTCGGCGGCCTCGGCCGGAACCACGTCGAGATGGCCGTGGACCAGCAGCGCGTCGGCGGACGGGTCGGTGCCCTCGATCCGGGCGACGACGTTGGTACGGCCCGGGGTGCGCTCCAGCAGCAGCGGTTCCAGGCCGGCGCCGGCCAGCCGTTCGGCGGCGTACTCGGCGGCCGGCCGCTCCCGGCAGTCGCCACCGCCCCGGTTGGTGGTGTCGATCCGGATCAGGCCGGAGGTGAACTCGACCACCTCGTCCAGGGCCTGCTGGTCAGCCATACTGCTCCTCCACGGCGGCGGAGGCGATCGTGGTGACCGCCTTGAACGTGCGAATGGCCTCGTACATGGTCGGACTGCGGTACGCCACCTTGCGCTCCCCGGTCCGCAGCACACCGGGGACGACGGTTGCGGCCATCGCCAGATGCTCGGCGTCGAACTCCACCGCGACGGTGTGCGGGCCGCCGTGCACGGGCTCGTACCGGACGGCGAGCCGTGCGGCCTCCTTGGCGGCGGCGCGGATGTCGGCGGCGGTACGGGCCGGGGTGCGGCAGACGGCCGCGTACCGCGAGACATGGTCCTTCACGGCGACCTTCAGCGCCTCGGGCGCATAGCCGAGCGCGTCCTCGCAGGCGGTGTCGTCGCCGGTGACCAGGACGACGGGGACGCCGTACTCGGCGACGACCCGGGCGTTGAGGAGGCCCTCGCTGGCGCGGACGTCGTCCAGCCAGACCCCGGTGATCTGGTTGGCGAGGTAGGTGTGGGCGAGGACGCCCTCCATGCCGGCGCCCGCGTGGTAGCCGACGAACGCGATGCCGTCGACGTCCCCGTGCTGGACGCCCTCCACCATGGACAGCGCCTTGTGCCGCCCGGTGAGCATCTCGATCCGCTCGTCCAGGTCTTCCAGCAGCAGGTTCCGCATGGTCCAGTGCGCCTCGTTGACGAGCACCTGGTCGGCCCCGCCGTCGAAGAAGCCCTGGGCAGCGGCGTTCACGTCCGAGGTGAACATCGCCCGGCACCGCTGCCACTCCGGCGTCCCCGGCAGCACGTCCGCCGGCCAGGTGACACCGGTCGCCCCCTCCATGTCCGCACTGATGAGGATCTTCATGCCGGCTCACGTTACGCGCCCCACCCCACCGGCACCACGACCCCGGGCCGGTACGCAGAACTCCTTACTTGGCAGCGAGGACGAACCACCGGGCGGGTAGGTCGATGCGGGTGCCGTCGAGGAGGTGTTCCGTCTGGGGCAGGACCGTCTCTCCGCTGTCCAGGACGGCCAGGCCGGCCTCCTCGAGCAGCCGGGGGATCTCCTGGTCGTCGGCGTCGGCGGGCTTCAGGCCGTGCTCGAAGACGCGCTGGAGCTTGGGTCCCGGCCCGCCCGGCTGGGAGGCGGCGCGCTTGAGGACGTCCCGGGAGCCGGAGGTCAGCTCCACGACGAAGGCACGGCCCTCGGTGCCGAGGAGCGTGGCGACGGCGGCGGCGACCGCGGGGCGTGCGGCCGGTTCGCTCTGGTGGATGACGGCCCGCATATAGACGTTGCTGTCGCCGAGCCGGTCGTGCAGGGCGCGTACCGCGTCGGTGTCGGTGAGGTCGAGCTGCTGGAACTCGGGCCCGTCACCGCCCGAGGCGCGGCGGGCGTGGGCGACCGCGGCGTGCGAGAGGTCGACGCCGACCGCGCGGGCGAAGCGGGTGGCGAGGTACCGGGTCTGGGTGCCGTTGCCGCAGCCGAGGTCGATCACGGTACGGCCCGGGTCGGCGTACGGCAGGAGCAATTCGGCGTGCGGTGCGGCGCCGAGGGAGGGGTCGGAGTCCCATATGGCCTCGCCCCGGGCGTCGGAGGTGGCGCTCCAGTAACTCTCCCAGGCGCTGCGGTAGTTGTCCGAGACGTTCATACGATCTCCCCACGGTTCGGTTCCGTGATCGGGATATCGCGGTGATCGGGGACGGGGCAAGAGGCCTGGAGCCACCTTCACGAGATATACGGAGCGGCGAGGGGCGCACCGACAACGGCACGCCCCCCTTACTACCGTTCCGTGAGCGCCTGTTCGAACCAGACCGTCTTGCGGTGGCCGCTGGCGCTGGCGCCCCACTCGCGGGCGAGCCGGCTGACCACCCGCAGTCCGCGGCCGGACTCGTCGTCGGGCGCGGCGCTCACCATGGCCGGCAGGGCGGGCTCGTCGTCGGTGATCTCGAACAGCAGGGCGTCGGTGCGGACCACCCGCAGCTCGATCGGGTCGCTCCCGGCGTGCTGGACCGCGTTGGTGACGACCTCGCTGACCAGCAGTTCGGCGGTGTCCACGGCCTGCGGCAGACCCCAGTCGAGGAGCCGTTCGCGGACCAGGCGGCGAGCCCGGCCCACCTCGCGGGGGTCGGCGCCGAGCCGCCAGGCGGCGACATGGTCGTCAGGGATGCCGTTGAGGCGGGCCATGAGCAGAGCGACATCGTCCTTGCGGCCGTCGCGGGTGTTGAGGGCGCGGATGATGGTGTCGCAGGCGTCGTCCATGGAGGCGGCCGGGTGCGCGGCGGACTCGCAGAGCGCGGCGAGGCCCTCGCCGATGTCGGTGCCGCGCACCTCGACCAGGCCGTCGGTGCACAGCACCAGCCGGTCGCCGGGCGCGACCTTGACCCGGATCGCCTCGAAGGGGACACCGCCGACCCCTATGGGCGCACCGGTGGGCAGTTCGAGGAGCCGGCTGCTGCCGTCCTCGGCCCGGACCAGCACGGGCGGGATGTGTCCGGCGTTGGCGAGGTGGAGTTCGCCGCGGATGGGGTCGTAGACGGCGTAGAGGCAGGTGGCGAGGTAGTTGTCGCCGAGCCGGCGGGCCAGGTCGTCCAGGTTGCGCAGCAGCTGGGCGGGCGGGGTCTCCATGGCGGCCATGGTCTGCACGGCGGTGCGCAGCTGGCCCATCATGGCGGCCGAGTTGAGGCCGTGGCCCATGACGTCGCCGACCACGAGGGCGGTGCGGGAGCCGGGCAGTTTGATGGTGTCGAACCAGTCGCCGCCGATCCGGCCGAGCCGGGTGCCGGGCAGATAGCGGGTGGCGATGTCGCAGCCGGCCATCCTCGGCTCGACCTGCGGCAGCATGCTGTCCTGGAGGGTGTCGGCGACGTTCTCCTGGTAGGTGTACATGCGCGCGTTGTCGAGGACGAGGCCCGCGCGGGCGGCGAGTTCGGCGCCGGTGGTGCGGTCCATGTCGTCGAAGGCGGGCCGGTCCGGGCGGCGCATCAGCACCATGAAGCCGAGGACGACGTTGCGTGCCTTGAGCGGGACGATCAGCAGGGACCTGCCGCCGATGAGCGGCCGGAGGTCGCGTTTCTCGAACTCGCCGGAGATGCGCTCGGACAGCTCCTCGGTGACCCGCGGGACGAGCACCGGTTCGCCGGTGACCATGCACCGGTAGAACGGCGTGTGCTCGGGGAAGGCGAAGGCCTCGCCGACGGGCACGGTGTCGTCCCAGCGGCCGGGTTCGTCGTTGTGTTCGACCCAGACGCGGAACATCACGGTGCTGGCGTCGGGCGGGCCGTCCGGGAAGTCCTCGCCGGCCAGGACCGCGGCGCGCAGATGGGTGCCGGCGAAGTCGGCGAACCGGGGGACGGCGGCGCTGGTGACCTCGCGGATGGTCTCGCCGAGGTCGAGGGAGGAGCCGATGCGGGAGCTGACCTCGTTGAGGAACTCCAGGCGCTCGCGGACGGCGGCGTACTCCAGCTCCTGTTCGGCGCCGGCCGGGACCACGACGGCGCCCGCGGCCCGCGGCTGCGGTACGACGGCCTCGGTACGGCTGCCGCGTCCGGGGCGGCGCGGAACGCCCCAGTACGGGGTCACCGGCACCCGGTCGGACTGGCTGAACTCCAGGACCGGGTAGCCGAGTTCCAGGACCTGGGAGACGATGCGGCCGCTGAGTCCGGGGCCCATGTTGGGCAGGATCTCGGGCAGCCGCCGTTCGAGTTCCGCGGAGGCGGGCAGTTCGGTGTGGCGGGCGAAGCCGGGCGAGATGCGTTCGGCGGTCTCGTCCTCGTGGCCGCGGTCCTCGCACAGCCGGGTGGCATCGGTGGCGAGCACGAGCAGCCGGGAGTCGTCGGGGCCGACCAGCGGATAGGCCCACCACAGCACGTCGATCCGCTCGCCCTCGGGGTGCCGGCCGGGCGGCACGAGGCGGGCGCGGCCCGCGGTGGCGTAGGCGGTGTCGCCGCCGAGCGAGGCCTCCAGGTCGGGGCCGAGCCCGTCGTAGGACTCGAAGGCGTCCGGCATGGCGTCGCCCTGGTCGGGGAGCGCGCCGGAGACGGGCAGCAGATCCGCCGCGGGCTGCCCCACCGCCTGCTGCCGTGTCACGCCGAACAACCGGCCCGCGCCGCTGCTCCAGTGCGACACCAGGCCGTTGCGGTCGACGACGACAACGGCCAGCGGAATCCGGCCGGGCGCGGCGCTGCCGGCGCCGCGGCCGGGAGGTGTGTCCCGCTCGCTGCCACGGTCCATGGCCCAGGCCCTCTCTCCCCACGGCTGTACAAAACGATCTGTGCCGCCCGCCACTACCGTACGGCGACGTCCGGTCGCGATGTGTGCCGAATCCTGGAATTGGTCACCCCGGATCGGTGCCGGTCGCGGCGGTGCGCCGCCTCGGTGCCCGGGTCAGTCCTCGTGGCCGAGCTGGAGGTCCCGCTCGGTCCGGCCACCGCCCGCGACCTGGAGAACCGTGGCGACCGGCGGGTAACCTGCGGCGATGACGGTGTACTCGCCGGAGGAGAGGTCGACGAACCGGAAGGTGCCGTCCGCTTTGGTGGTGAGGGTGTCGACGACATTGCCGGCGGCGTCGAGGAGGGTGACGCGCGCGTCCTCCACGGGGCGTCCGCCGCTCGCCCGGACGGTACCCCTCAGCACGGCGCCGCCGGCGAGTTCGACGTCCTGGCGGGTCTCCCGGGAGGCCTGCACGGTGACGGGGAGCGCGGCGGGCCGGTAGGCGGGGGCGCTGGCGGCCAGGGTGTACTCGCCGGCGACCAGTTCGGTGATGACGTAACCGCCCTCGCGGCCGCTGCGGACGGCGGCGACGACCTCGCCGTGGACGTTGGTGAGGGTGACGGTGGCGTCCCGGACGGGGGTGCCGTCGGCGGTGCGGACACAGCCGGCGAGGCGGCCGGCGCCGCCGAGGACGACGTCGAGTTCGACGGGGCGCTCGCCGACGGTGACGGAGACGGCCTGCGGCTGGTGGCCGCCGGCGGCGGCGATCAGGACGTACGCCCCGGAGCCCGGGGTGGACAGCGCGTACCGGCCGTCCTCACCGCTCGCGCCGCGGCCGATCTGCGCTCCGGCGGCGTCGATCAGGGTGAGCGCCGCGCGGGGCACCACGGTGCCGTCCGGGTGCTGCACGGTGCCGCAGACCGGGACTCCGGCGGCGTACGACGACCGGGGCGGCGGGAGCGGGGCGGGCACCGGCGCGGTCTGCGGATCGGTGGCGGGGGTGTGGTGGGACACCAGTGGTTTCTCCTTGAGGAAGAAGGCGATGAGCAGGCCGAGGACGAGCACCGGGACGAGGTAGAGGAAGATCCGGGGCATCGCGTCGGCGTAGGCGCGGATGTAGGCGTCGCGCAGGGCCGGGGGCAGCGCGTGGACGAGCTGCGGGGTGAGCGAGTCGGGGTCGGGCAGCCGGCCGCCCGCGCGCGGGGGCAGTCCGGTGCGCAGGGAGCGGGTGAGCCGGTCGGCGAAGAGGGTGCCGAAGATCGCGGCGCCGACGCTGCCGCCGATCTGCCGGAAGTAGTTGTTGGCGCTGGTGGCGGTGCCGAGGTCGGCGGGGCGTACGGAGTTCTGCACGGCCAGGACGAGGACGGGCATCACCAGGCCGATGCCGGCGCCGAGCACGGCCATCCAGATGCTGTAGTGCAGCCGGGGCGTGTCGGTCTGGAGCCGGGACAGCAGCCACATGCCGACGGCGGCGACGGCGCTGCCGAGCACGGGGAACACCTTGTAGCGGCCGGTGTGGCTGATGAGCTGTCCGCCGAGGACGGAGGCGCCGACGATCCCGGCCATCATGGGCAGCATCAGCAGCCCGGACCCGGTGGCGCTGGCCCCGTCGACCATCTGGAGGAAGGTCGGCAGATAGCTGGCGGCGCCGAACAGGGCCACGCCGACCACCAGGCCGACCAGGCCGCTGACGTTGAACACCGAGTCGCGGAAGAGCCGGAGCGGGATGAGGGGTTCGGCGGCGAAGCGCTCGGCGACGAGGAAGAGGGCGGCGGCGGCCGCCGCGCCGGCGCCGAGGCCGACGATCTGCTTCGAGCCCCAGGCGTACTCGGTGCCGCCCCAGCTGGTCAGCAGGACCAGGCAGGTGGAGGCGACGGCGAGGAGCAGCGCGCCCGGCACGTCGAGGCGGCCGCGCGCGGCGGGTCTGGGGAGTTTCAGGACGGCGGTGACGACGGCGAGGGTGACCAGGCCGAAGGGGACGTTGACGTAGAAGCACCAGCGCCAGGAGAGGTGGTCGGTGAAGTAGCCGCCCATCAGCGGGCCGGCGACGGAGGCGAGGCCGAAGGCGGCGCCGATCAGGCCCATGTAGCGGCCGCGTTCGCGGGGCGGCACGATGTCGGCGATGATCGCCTGCACGCCGATCATGAGTCCGCCGGCGCCGACGCCCTGGACCGCGCGGAAGGCGATCAGCTGGTCCATGGACCGGGACCGGCCGGCGAGCGCGGAGCCGACGACGAAGACGGCGATGGCGAACTGGAAGACGCCCTTGCGGCCGACGAGGTCGCCGAGCTTGCCGTAGAGGGGCAGTCCGATGGTGGAGGTGAGCAGGTAGGCGGTGATCGCCCAGGACATCCGGTCCAGGCCGTGCAGTTCGCCGACGACCTTGGGCAGCGCGGTCGCGACGATCATCTGGTCGAGCGCGGCGAGGAGCAGGGCGAGCATCAGCCCGAAGAAGACGAGCCGGACGCGGCCCGCGCCGAGTGCGGCGGCCGGAGCGGGCGGCGGCGGTGCCTCGACGGCGTCCGGGGCCGGTGCCGTGTCCGGCTCGCGCTTCACCAGTGCCGTCCCGCCCATGTGCCGCTCCCCTCAGTCACACCTGTCACATGTCGCGCCTAAGGCAGGCAACTGCGGACAACTGCGGCGGGTTACGGTGCGCGGGGGGCCGGGGTGGAGATCCACCCGAACCGGTGAAGGGGTCAACTCCGGAGGTCAATGCCGGAGATCAACTCCCCTTCACCGGCTGACACTTGGGGCTACTTGGTGACCTCGCGCTCCAGGTTGGCGAGCAGGGCGTCGTAGATCCGGCCGAGGCCCTTGGGCGCGAAGGTCTTCTCGAAGAAGCCGCCGATGCCGCCGGCGCCCTGCCAGGTGGTGGTGACGACGACGCGGGACTTCCCCTCGCCGGCGGGGGTGACACGCCAGGTGGTGACCATGGAGGAGTTGCGGTCCTTCTCGACCAGCTCGCCGTCGGTGGGCTCGCTGACCTCCAGCAGGCAGTCGCGCACCCGCTTGCTGGTGGCCTGGAGCTTCCAGTGGACGAGGGTGCCCTCACCGTCGCCGCCCTCGCGCACCTCGTACTCGCTGAAGTGCTCGGGCAGCAGCTTCTGCCGCGTGCCGGAATAGTCGGCGAGGGCGTCGAACACCTTCTCCGCGTCCGCCGCGACGACCCGCTCCGTTGTGGCCTCGACCTGCGCCATTGCGTTCCTCCAGGACCTGGTTGCTCGGGGTTGGTAACCAACCACGGCAAGCCAACCACCCCGGCGCCCGGCCGCCCAAATCGGGGCCCGCACGATCATGGGAACACATGTTCTATTCTGGGCCGCAGTGCTACCGAGGAGGCGTCATGCGCTGGGACAACCTCACCGATCCCGCCGAGGAGACCGAGCACGGACGGGCCGAGCCGGCCCTGTTCGGCACGGACGCGGTGACGATCCGCACCTTCGACACGCCCGAGTTCCGCGGGATCACCTTCCACGAGGTCCGGGCGCGCTCGGTGCTGAACCGGGTGCCGGGCGCCTCGCGCATGCCGTTCGAATGGACGGTCAATCCCTATCGGGGCTGCACGCACGCGTGCGTGTACTGCTTCGCGCGCAAGACGCACAGCTATCTGGACCTCGACACCGGCCTCGGCTTCGACTCCCAGATCGTGGTCAAGGTGAACGCTCCCGAGGTGCTGCGCCGCCAGCTCGCCTCCCGGCGCTGGCGCGGCGACCACATCGCGATGGGCACCAATGTCGACTGCTACCAGCGCGCCGAGGGCCGCTACCGGCTGATGCCGGGGATCATCTCGGCCCTCACCGAGCACGCGAACCCCTTCTCGATCCTCACCAAGGGCACGCTCATCCTGCGCGACCTGGAGCTGCTGGTGCGGGCGGCCGAGGTGACGGACGTGGGCGTCTCGGTCTCCGTGGGCTTCCTCGACACCGAGCTGTGGCGCACGGTGGAGCCGGGCACCCCCGCGCCCGAGCGCCGGCTGGACGTCGTACGGGCCTTCGGCGAGCACGGCATCGGCTGCGGGGTGCTGATGGCGCCGGTGATCCCGTTCCTGAGCGACCGTCCGGAGCAGCTGCGGGCCGCGGTACGGGCCATCGCGGAGGCCGGGGCCACCTCGGTCACCCCGCTCACGCTGCATCTGCGGCCGGGTGCCCGCGAGTGGTTCATGGCCTGGCTGGCGCACCACCACCCGGACCTGGTGGGCCGCTACGAGCGCATGTACGCGCAAGGAGCCTACGCGCCGACGTGGTACCAGCGCCGGATCACCCGTCAGGTGCACGAGCTGGCGCAGGAGTACGGCATCGGACCCACGCGCGCGCGTGCGGCGCGCCGGATCCGGCCGGCCGAACCCGCGACCGGGTCCGAGCCGACCCAGCTGACCCTCATCTGAGCGCGTTCGAGGGCATCCCTCGGCCCAATCGGGTCAACTCTGGCCGGGACGCGTTCTTCGGGCCGCCGTTGCCGGGACGATCCGGCGAGAGCCGTGACCTCACGGTTCGCCGATCCCTCCGTCCCGGGAGGCCCCATGAGAAGACGCACGGCCGTGCTGTGCGCAGCCGCCGCGGTGCTGGCGGGCTCGGTCACCGCCGCCCCCGCGCGCGCGAGCGCCGCCCCCGTTCCGCGGCTCGCCTGGAAGAAGTGCGGCACGAGCGAGTACCCGAGCATGCAGTGCGCGTCGCTGCGGGTGCCGCTGGACCACGCGAACCCGGCCGGCCGGACGATCAGCCTCGCCCTCTCGCGCGTCCCGCACACCGCCGCGGTCTCCCAGGGGCCGCTGCTGGTCAACCCCGGCGGCCCCGGCGGCAGCGGGCTGGCGCTGGCCGGCTTCGTCGCCGCCGCGCTGCCGCGCAGCGTGGCGGCCCGGTACGACGTGATCGGCTTCGATCCGCGCGGGGTGGGCGCCAGCGGCCCGGCCCTGGACTGCGCGCCCCGCCACTTCGCCCCGGTGCGCCCGGACACCGTGCCGGCCACGGCCGCGGTGGAACAGGCGAACCTGAAGCGGGCGCAGTCCTTCGCCGCCGCGTGCGGCCGCCGGCACGCCGACGTACTCCCCTACATGGACACGGTCAGCGCCGCGCGGGACCTCGATGCGATCCGGGAGGCGCTCGGCGCGCCCAGGATCAGCTACTTCGGCTACTCCTACGGCACCTACCTGGGCGCGGTCTACGCCAAGCTGTTTCCGCAGCGGGTGCGCCGGCTGGTGCTGGACTCGATCGTGGACCCCTCGGGTGTCTGGTACCAGGACAACCTGAGCCAGGACTACGCCTTCAACGACCGCCACCGCGCGCTGATGGCGTGGATCGCCCGGCACGACGCGGCGTACCGGCTCGGCAGGGACCCCGAGAAGGTGGAGGCCGCCTGGTACGCGATGCGGGCGGCGCTGGCGAAGCGGCCCGCCGCGGGGAAGGTCGGCGCCGCGGAGCTGGAGGACACCTTCATCCCGGGCGGCTACTTCGACGGCTACTGGCCCTATCTCGCCGAGGCGTTCGCGGCCTACGTCCACCACAAGAAGACCGGGCCGCTGGTGGAGGCGTACAAGAGTCTCGGTGCCGTGGACTCCGCCGGCGACAACGGCTACAGCGTCTACACGGCCGTGCAGTGCCGCGACGTGGCCTGGCCGCGCGGCTGGAACCGCTGGCGTGCGGACACCTGGAAGGTGTACGGGAAGGCGCCCTTCATGGCCTGGAACAACGCCTGGTACAACGCGCCGTGCGCGTTCTGGCCGGTCGGCTCCGGTACGCCGGTGAACATCGCCAACGCCACGCTGCCGCCGGCGCTGCTGTTCCAGGCGACCGACGACGCGGCGACCCCGTACCCGGGCGGTGTCACGGTGCACCGGCTGCTGGCCCGCTCCAGCCTGGTGGTCGAGGAGGGCGGCGGCAACCACGGTGTCACGCTCGGCGGCAACGCCTGTCTGGACCGGTATCTGGCCGGGTATCTGACGGACGGCACGGTGCCGCGCGGGGACGGCATGGCGGACGCGGTGTGCCACAGGTCCCCGGAGCCGGAACCGCTCAAAGCGAAGGCGGCGCCGCTCTCCTCCGCCGGTGCGGTGCTGCATCGCCTGCTGGGCTTCCGCCGGTAACTCCCGCGGGACACCGGGGGCGTTGTCAGTGGCGTGATCCACAATGGCGCCATGACCGAACCCATCCGGATCCCGGCCCCCGACGGGGTCGCCCCCGCCGCCCAGTACAGCCATGTGGTCACGGCGACCGGCCGCCTGGTCGCCGTCTCCGGCCAGCTCCCCCTGGACGAGGAGGGCCGGCTGGTCGGCCCGGGCGACCCGGCCGCCCAGGCCCGCCAGGTCTTCGAGAACCTCCGGCGCTGTCTGGCCGCGGCGGGGGCGGGCTTCGAGCACGTGATCAAGCTGACGTACTTCGTCACGGACATGGCCCATCTGCCGGCCCTCCGCGCGGCCCGCGCCGCCCACATACCCGACACCCGCCTGCCGGCCTCCTCCGCCGTCCAGGTGGCCGCCCTGGTCTCCCCGGACTTCCTGATGGAGGTGGAGGCGCTGGCCGTACTGGACGCATGACCGCGCTCACGGCCGGGTGTCAGTGCGTCTGCTTCTGCTCGGGGATGCGGGCCAGGGCGTGGACCGCCGCCTCGGCCAGGGCCGGGTGGGCCAAGGCCTCGGTGAGGATGCGGCGGGCCCGGGCGTCGCCGAGGGTGCCGAGCCCCTCCACGCAGGCGAGGGCGACGCGGCGGTAGGGGTCGTGCGGGCGGAGACGGCGTTCCAGGGTGGTGATCAGGGCGGGCACGGACTCGGGGGCGCGCAGGGCGACCAGCAGCCGGACCGGGTGCAGGGCGTAGGCCACGCGCAGTTCGTTGGTGGCGAGCGCCGCGGCCGCGCGGGCCGTGCGCGGGTCGTCGAGCCGGGCCAGGGCGTGCGCGGCGGCGGCGCAGCGCGGCGGGTCGCGGTGGTTGAGCAGCAGCACCAGGGACTCGAAGGCGCGCCGGTCGCCCGCGCGGCCGAGCCGGAAGGCGGCCAGTTCCCGCGCCCAGAGGGGCTGGCCGGGGGCGGTGAGGACCTCGGCCAGTTCGTCGTGGTCCTCGGTCGCCAGCAGGCGGTCGAACGCCGCCGAGCCGCCCGATTCCTGCCGTAAGCGCTCCGTGAGCGCTCGCAACTCTTCGTCCACGGGGTCCAGCGTAGGCGGCCCGCGGGCGCAGAGGGAGGTACATCACAAACTCCGGGGGCTGGCGCGCTCGTTACCCGCCGGTTAAGCTCATACGAGCGAGACACCCTCTCGCATCCTCGCTGGCGACGGTTTGGTGACGCGGCCGTCGCGGGCATCTGTCGGTTCGGTGCGGCGAGTACCGCCGAACACCGCAGTACGACCCGGCTCCGGGACAGAGCCGGTCGGAGATCCGCCGCTGCCGGGCGTGTGCGCGCCCGTGGCACCGGCAGCACCGGGCGTGTGCGCTCGCAGCCCGGCCACACCCGCACCTCTTCTCCGCTCCGCGGTGTGCCTTCGGGCACACCCGGCGCGTTCCTCGTCGTCACCCTCATCCCTGGAGTCCCGCGATGGCCACTCCCCTCTCCGACGCAAGCCTGTCCCCGCTCAAGACGATCGCCGTCGTCGGTCTCGGCACCATGGGCACCGGCATCACCGAAGTCCTCCTGAAGGCCGGCCGCGAGGTGATCGGCATCGACATCAGCGAGGCGCAGGCCGCCCGCTCGCTGGCCGCCCTGGAGGCCTCCACCGCCCGCTGTGTGGAGCGCGGCCGGATCTCCGAGCAGGAGCGCGCCGACGCCCTGGCCCGGCTGCGCACCGGCACCGACCTCGCCGCGGCGGCCGACGCCGACCTCGTCATCGAGGTGGCCCCGGAGTCGTACGAGGTCAAGCAGCAGATCTTCCGTGCGCTGGACGGCATCGTCCGCCCGGAGACGATTCTCGCGACCGGCACCAACGCCCTGTCCGTGACCCGGCTCGCCGCCGACTCGGCGCGCCCCGAGCGGGTGCTCGGGCTGCACTTCTTCAACCCGGCCCCGGCGATGAAGCTGGTCGAGATCGTCTCCTCGGTGCTGACGGCCCCGCAGGCCGTGGCCGCCGTCACCGACCTCGCGGTCGAGCTGGGCAAGGAGCCGGTCGCGGTCGGCGACCGCCCCGGGTTCGTCGCGGACGGGCTGCTGTTCGGCTACCTCAACCAGGCGGCCGCGATGTACGAGTCCCGGTACGCCTCCCGCGAGGACATCGACGCGGCGATGCGGCTCGGCTGCGGCCTGCCGATGGGCCCGCTCGCGCTCCTGGACCTGATCGGCGTCGACACCGCGCGCACGGTCCTGGAGGCCATGTACGCCGAGTCCCAGGACCGGCTGCACGCCCCCGCCCCGATCCTGAAGCAGCTCAGCGAGGCGGGCCTGACCGGCCGCAAGTCCGGGCGCGGCTTCTACACCTATGAGGCGCCGGGCAGCGCCACGGTGGTGCCGGACGCGCTGACCCCGGGCGCGGACGGCACCCGGGCGGCCGGCCGCACCGTCCGCTCGGTCGGCGTCGCCGGCTCCGGGACCATGGCCTCCGGCATCGCCGAGGTGTTCGCGAAGGCCGGGTACGAGGTCGTGCTGGCCGCCCGCAGCGAGGAGAAGGCGCAGACCGCCAAGGCCAGGATCGGCAAGTCCCTGGCCCGCTCCGTGGACAAGGGCCGGCTGACGGCCGAGGCCGCCGCGCAGACGCTGGACCGGATCACCCCGGCCGGGTCCTACGACGCCTTCGCCGAGGTCGACCTGGCCGTGGAGGCGGTCGCCGAGGACCTGGAGGTCAAGCGGCAGCTGTTCCAGACGCTGGACAAGGTCTGCAAGCCCGGCGCGGTGCTGGCCACCACCACCTCCTCGCTGCCCGTCGTCGCCTGCGCCCGCGCCACCTCGCGCCCGCAGGACGTGATCGGCATGCACTTCTTCAACCCGGCCCCCGCGATGAAGCTGGTCGAGGTGGTCCGCACGGTGCTCACCGCGGACGACGTCCACGCCACCGTCCGCGAGGTCTGCACGAAGATCAGGAAGCACGCGGTGGACTGCGGTGACCGGGCCGGCTTCATCGTCAACGCGCTGCTGTTCCCGTACCTCAACAACGCGGTCAAGATGGTCCAGGAGCACTACGCCTCGCTGGACGACATCGACGCGGCGATGCGGCTGGGCGGCGGCTACCCGATGGGCCCGTTCGAGCTGCTGGACGTGGTCGGCCTGGATGTCTCGCTGGCCATCGAGAAGGTGCTGCACCGCGAGTTCCGCGACCCGGGGCTGGCCCCGGCGCCGCTCCTGGAGCACCTGGTGGCCGCGGGCTGCCTCGGCCGCAAGACGGGCCGCGGCTTCCGCGAGTATGCCCGCCGCTGACGGCGCCGGCGACTGGTACGACGCGGAGACGGACTGGGGCGGACTGCTCGGCCCGGCCGCGGGACCCCCGCCCCCGAGGGGCGGGGGATGCCCCGCACCTGCGCACCGAGCTGCGCACATGCAGTACTTTCGGGTCATGTCCCAGCCCGCCAAGTCCTCACGTACACCAGCTACGCCCGACGCGCCGGAAAGTGCCGCAGGCAGTCGCGCCGCCGCCCAGCGGCTGAAAATGCGCCGAGAACTGGCGGCCGCAGCCATGGAGCTGTTCGCGACCAAGGGGTACGAGGCCACCACCGTCGACGAGATCGCGGCCGCGGCCGGGGTCGCCCGCCGCACCTTCTTCCGCCACTTCCGCTCCAAGGAAGAGGCGATCTTCCCGGACCACGACGACACGCTGATCCGTGCCGAGGCGGTCCTCAACGCCGCCCCGGCGCACGAGCACCCGCTCGACACCGTGTGCCGCGGCATCAAGGAAGTCATGAAGATGTACGCGGCGCGGCCGGAGATCTCGGTCGCCCGCTACAAGCTCACCCGCGAGGTGCCCACCCTGCGCGAGGCCGAGATCGCCTCGGTGGCCCGCTACGAGCGCCTGTTCACCCGCTACCTCCTCGGGCACTTCGACGAGCACGCGCACGCCGACGACGCCAACGACGACCCGCTGCTCGCCGAGGTGGCCGCCTCGGCGGTGGTCACCGCCCACAACCATGTGCTCCGGCGCTGGCTGCGGGCGGGCGGCCAGGGCGATGTGGAGGCCCAGCTCGACCACGCCTTCGCGATCGTCCGCAAGACCTTCGGCACCGGCATCGGGGCCGGGCGCACCCCCGCCGGCCGGCCGGCCGGCACCCCGGCCCCCGCGACGGTCTCCCCGCACGGTGAGGTGCTGGTCACGGTCGCGCGCACCGACGCCCCGCTGGAGGAGGTCATGCGCACCATCGAGGAGGCTCTCAAGGAGCGCTGATCCCGCTTCACCGCTGTGACGACGGCCACCCGACGGGGTGGCCGTTTTGGCATGTCAGGGCACCTTTTCGAGCAGATTTCAGGGCCCGTTCGATCGATCATCGCTCATTTGTTACGTAAAGATTTCATCTGAGACGAGGTTCTGGCACTCAGTGCCTTGTCACCTGACACGCGGTGTCATACGTTGAAGGTGTCCGGGCGGCCGGCGAGCAGAGACCATGCGTTCGCCGGCTGTCCCCGCAAGCCGATGGCTCGCGCGCCCGGACGCCTGCGTCACAGGCAACCTCCCGCGCCACAAAGCGCTGCCGAAGTACCACCGAGCCGAACCGACGGCACCCCTTCAAAAACCCTCAGCAGCACTCCCAAGCAGCACCGACGAACCCCCAGCGCCCCTCCCTCAGGGCGCTCACCGCCGGAGGCAACACCGTGACCGTGAAGGACATCCTGGACGCGATCCAGTCGAAGGACGCCACGTCCGCAGACTTCGCCGCCCTGCCGATCCCCGAGTCGTACCGCGCGATCACCGTGCACAAGGACGAGACGGAGATGTTCGCGGGCCTCGCGACCCGCGACAAGGACCCGCGCAAGTCGATCCACCTCGACGAGGTCCCCGTGCCCGAACTCGGCCCGGGCGAGGCGCTGGTGGCCGTCATGGCCTCCTCCGTCAACTACAACTCGGTGTGGACCTCGATCTTCGAGCCGCTGTCCACCTTCGGGTTCCTGGAGCGCTACGGCCGCACCAACGAGCTGGCCAAGCGCCACGACCTGCCGTACCACATCATCGGCTCCGACCTCGCGGGCGTCGTCCTGCGCACCGGGCCGGGCGTGAACGCCTGGAAGCCCGGGGACGAGGTCGTCGCGCACTGCCTGTCCGTCGAGCTGGAGTCCTCCGACGGCCACAACGACACCATGCTCGACCCCGAGCAGCGCATCTGGGGCTTCGAGACCAACTTCGGCGGCCTCGCCGAGATCGCGCTCGTCAAGTCCAACCAGCTGATGCCGAAGCCGCAGCACCTGAGCTGGGAGGAGGCTGCCGCCCCGGGCCTGGTCAACTCCACCGCCTACCGCCAGCTGGTCTCCCGCAACGGCGCCGGCATGAAGCAGGGCGACAACGTGCTGATCTGGGGCGCGAGCGGCGGCCTCGGCTCCTACGCCACCCAGTTCGCGCTCGCGGGCGGCGCCAACCCGATCTGTGTCGTCTCCAGCCCGCAGAAGGCGGAGATCTGCCGCTCGATGGGCGCCGAGGCGATCATCGACCGCAACGCCGAGGGCTACAAGTTCTGGAAGGACGAGAACACCCAGGACCCGAAGGAGTGGAAGCGCTTCGGCAAGCGCATCCGCGAGCTGACCGGCGGCGAGGACATCGACATCGTCTTCGAGCACCCCGGCCGGGAGACCTTCGGCGCCTCCGTGTTCGTCACCCGCAAGGGCGGCACCATCACCACCTGCGCCTCGACCTCGGGCTACATGCACGAGTACGACAACCGGTACCTGTGGATGTCGCTGAAGCGGATCATCGGCTCGCACTTCGCGAACTACCGCGAGGCCTGGGAGGCCAACCGGCTCATCGCGAAGGGCAAGATCCACCCGACGCTGTCGAAGACCTACTCCCTGGAGGAGACCGGGCAGGCCGCCTACGACGTGCACCGCAACCTGCACCAGGGCAAGGTCGGCGTGCTGTGCCTGGCCCCCGAGGAAGGCCTCGGCGTGCGCGACCCGGAGATGCGCGCGAAGCACATCGACGCCATCAACCGCTTCCGGAACGTCTGAGAGCCGCAGATGACAGAGCGTCAGCCTTCGGACAGCCGGAGGGAAAAGGACCGTCCGTGGCTCATGCGGACGTACGCCGGTCACTCCACGGCCGAAGCGTCCAACGAGCTGTACCGGCGCAATCTCGCCAAGGGCCAGACCGGTCTGTCGGTCGCCTTCGACCTGCCGACGCAGACCGGCTACGACCCCGACCACATCCTCGCCCGCGGCGAGGTCGGCCGGGTCGGCGTGCCCGTCTCGCACCTCGGTGACATGCGCCGGCTGTTCCAGGACATCCCCCTGGAGCAGATGAACACCTCGATGACGATCAACGCCACCGCCATGTGGCTGCTGGCGCTCTACCAGGTCGTCGCGGAGGAGCAGGGCGCGGACATCACCAGGCTCCAGGGCACGACCCAGAACGACATCGTCAAGGAGTACCTGTCCCGCGGGACGCACGTCTTCCCGCCGGGACCGAGCCTCCGCCTGACGACGGACATGATCGCGTACACGGTCTCCCACATCCCCAAGTGGAACCCGATCAACATCTGTAGCTACCACTTGCAGGAGGCCGGGGCCACACCGGTGCAGGAGATCGCGTACGCGATGTCCACCGCGATCGCCGTGCTGGACGCCGTCCGCGACTCCGGCCAGGTGCCGCAGGAGCGCATGGGCGACGTGGTGGCCCGGATCTCCTTCTTCGTGAACGCGGGCGTCCGCTTCATCGAGGAGATGTGCAAGATGCGCGCCTTCGGCCGCATCTGGGACAAGGTCACCCGCGAGCGGTACGGCATCGAGGACGCCAAGCAGCGCCGCTTCCGCTACGGCGTCCAGGTCAACTCGCTCGGACTGACCGAGGCGCAGCCGGAGAACAACGTCCAGCGGATCGTGCTGGAGATGCTCGCGGTCACGCTGTCGAAGGACGCACGCGCGCGTGCCGTGCAGCTGCCGGCCTGGAACGAGGCCCTGGGGCTCCCCCGCCCCTGGGACCAGCAGTGGTCGCTGCGCATCCAGCAGGTGCTTGCCTACGAGAGCGACCTGCTGGAGTACGAGGACATCTTCGAGGGCTCGAAGGTGATCGAGGCGAAGGTGGACCAGCTGGTCGCGGACGCCCTCGCGGAGATCGACCGGATCCAGGAGATGGGCGGCGCGATGGCCGCCGTGGAGTCCGGCTACCTGAAGTCGCAGCTGGTCTCCTCGCACGCCGAGCGCCGGGCGCGGATCGAGTCCGGCCAGGAGAAGATCGTCGGCGTCAACATCTTCGAGGGCACCGAGCCCAACCCGCTGACGGCCGACCTGGACACCGCGATCCAGACGGTCGACCCGGCGGTCGAGGCCCGCGTCGTCGAGTCGCTCCGGCAGTGGCGGGACACCCGCTACCAGCCGCCCTTCAACCACCCGCGTCCCTGCAAGGCGCTGGAGCGGCTGAAGGAGGCCGCCAAGGGCACGGAGAACCTGATGGAGGCCACCCTGGAGTGCGCCCGCGCCGGGGTCACGACCGGCGAGTGGGCCGCGGCGCTGCGCGAGGTGTTCGGCGAGTACCGGGCGCCCACCGGGGTCTCCTCCGCGCCGGTCGCCGTCGCCGCCGAGCCGGGCTCCGCGCTCGCCGAGGTGCGCGCGAAGGCCGCCGCCACCGCCCGCGACCTGGGCGTCGGCAAGCTCCGTTTCCTGGTCGGCAAGCCCGGCCTGGACGGACACTCCAACGGCGCCGAGCAGATCGCCGTACGCGCCCGGGACGCCGGCCTGGAGGTGGTCTACCAGGGCATCCGGCTGACGCCCGAACAGATCGTGGACGCGGCCCTCGCCGAGGACGTGCACGCGGTGGGCCTGTCGATCCTGTCCGGTTCGCACGCCCAGCTCGTCCCGGACGTGCTCCAGCGCCTCCGTGTGGCCGGTGCCACAGATATACCGGTGATCGCAGGTGGCATCATCCCGAACGGGGACGCGGAGCAGCTCAGGGAAGCCGGAGTGGCCGCCGTCTTCACCCCGAAGGACTTCGACATCACCGGGATCATCGGCCGCATCGTCGACGAGATCCGGAAAGCGAACAAGCTCGACCCTCTGGAGGTCCCCGCATGACGACCGTCAACCGCCTTCGCCCGCGGCGCTCCTGCCTGGCGGTGCCGGGCAGCAACCCGCGCTTCCTGGAGAAGGCGCAGGGCCTCCCGGCGGACCAGGTCTTCCTGGACCTGGAGGACGCTTGCGCGCCGCTGGCCAAGCCCGAGGCGCGGCACACCATCGTCAAGTTCCTCAACGAGGGCGACTGGACCGGCAAGACGCGCGTCGTGCGCGTCAACGACTGGACGACCGAGTGGACGTACCGCGATGTCGTCACGGTCGTCGAGGGCGCCGGCCAGAACCTCGACTGCATCATGCTGCCCAAGGTGCAGTCCGCCGAGCAGGTGGTCGCGCTGGACCTGCTGCTGACGCAGATCGAGAAGACCATGGGCTTCGAGGTCGGCAAGATCGGCATCGAGGCGCAGATCGAGAACGCCCAGGGCCTGAACAACGTCAACGCGATCGCCGAGGCCTCCCCCCGGCTGGAGACGATCATCTTCGGCCCGGCCGACTTCATGGCCTCCATCAACATGAAGTCGCTGGTCGTGGGCGAGCAGCCGCCCGGCTACCCGGCGGACGCCTACCACTACATCCTGATGAAGATCCTGATGGCCGCCCGCGCCAACAACCTCCAGGCGATCGACGGCCCCTACCTCCAGATCCGCAACGTGGACGGCTACCGCGCGGTCGCCCAGCGCGCCGCCGCCCTCGGCTTCGACGGCAAGTGGGTGCTGCACCCGGGCCAGGTCGAGGCCTCCAACGAGATCTTCTCGCCCTCCCAGGAGGACTACGACCACGCCGAGCTGATCCTGGACGCGTACGACTACTACACGTCCGAGGCGGGCGGCAAGAAGGGCTCCGCGATGCTCGGCGACGAGATGATCGACGAGGCCAGCCGGAAGATGGCGCTGGTCATCGCGGGCAAGGGACGCGCCGCCGGCATGCAGCGCACCAGCACGTTCGAGATCCCGGAGGCCTGAGCGCGATGCAGTTCGGACGCACCTACGAGGAGTTCGAGGTCGGGGCGACGTACAAGCACTGGCCGGGCAAGACGGTCACGGAGTACGACGACCACCTGTTCTGTCTCCTCACCATGAACCACCACCCGCTCCACATGGACACCAACTATGCGGAGAAGACTACGGACTTCGGCAAGAACGTCGTCGTCGGGAACTACATCTACTCCCTGCTGCTCGGCATGAGCGTGCCGGACATCTCCGGCAAGGCGATCGCCAACCTGGAGATCGAGTCGCTCAAGCACGTGGCGCCGACCTTCCACGGCGACACGATCTACGGCGAGACGACGGTGCTGGACAAGTGGCCGTCGAAGTCGAAGAACGACCGCGGCATCGTCTATGTCGAGACCAAGGGCTACAAGCAGGACGGCACCCTGGTGTGCGTCTTCCGCCGCAAGGTCATGGTGCCCACCGAGACGTACATCAAGGAGCGCGGCGGCGAGCAGCCCGGCCGCCCCGAGCTGAAGCAGCAGGAGAAGTAAGCCATGGCCCGTCTCGCCCAGACCGCCGGTCTGACCGACGTCCAGCAAGAGATCCTCTCCACCGTCCGGGACTTTGTCGACAAGGAGATCATTCCTGTCGCGACCGAGCTGGAGCACCGCGACGAGTATCCGCAAGCGATCGTGGACGGCCTGAAGGAACTCGGCCTGTTCGGTCTGATGATCCCGGAGGAGTACGGCGGCCTGGGCGAGTCGCTGCTCACCTACGCGCTGTGCGTGGAGGAGATCGCCCGTGGCTGGATGTCGGTGTCCGGCATCATCAACACCCACTTCATCGTGGCGTACATGCTCAAGCAGCACGGCACCCAGGAGCAGAAGGACCACTTCCTGCCCCGCATGGCGGCCGGTGACATCCGCGGCGCCTTCTCCATGTCGGAGCCGGGCCTGGGCTCGGATGTGTCGGCCATCACGTCCAAGGCGGTCAAGGACGGCGACGAGTACGTCCTGACCGGCCAGAAGATGTGGCTGACGAACGGCGGCACGTCCTCGCTGGTGGCCGTGCTGGTGCGCAGTGACGAAGGCCACGCCGAGGGCACGGCGCCGCACAAGTCGATGACCACCTTCCTGGTCGAGAAGGAGCCGGGCTTCGGCGAGGTCCGTCCGGGCCTCACCATCCCCGGCAAGATCGAGAAGATGGGCTACAAGGGCGTCGACACCACCGAGCTGATCATGGACGGCCTGCGGGTACCGGCCGATCGGGTGCTCGGCGGCGTCACCGGCCGAGGTTTTTACCAAATGATGGACGGCGTGGAGGTCGGCCGGGTCAATGTGGCGGCGCGTGGCTGCGGTGTCGCCCAGCGTGCCTTCGAGCTGGGTGTGCAGTACGCCCAGCAGCGGCACACCTTCGGCAAGCCGATCGCCCAGCACCAGGCCATCCAGTTCAAGCTGGCGGAGATGGCCACCAAGGTCGAGGCCGCCCATGCGATGATGGTCAACGCGGCCCGCAAGAAGGACTCCGGGCAGCGCAACGACCTGGAGGCCGGCATGGCCAAGTACCTCGCCTCCGAGTACTGCAAGGAGGTCGTGGAGGACGCCTTCCGCATCCACGGCGGCTACGGCTTCTCCAAGGAGTACGAGATCGAGCGCCTCTACCGGGAGGCTCCGATGCTGCTCATCGGTGAAGGTACCGCCGAGATCCAGAAAATGATCATCGGTCGCAGACTGCTCGAAGAGTATCGGTTCCAGGGCTGATTGTCCGGATACGGGGTGTTTTCTTCGAGAAGAAGATCACACCCCGTAGACGTTCTTCGGCCGCCGACTCGACAGCCTGGCTTGCCCAGTTGTAGGCCCCGACCGGTACGATCCCCGGAAAGCCGCCGTCCCCCGTCAGAGCGCGGCATCATCCGCTACGAAGGTCATCCATGCCCCACAGCCAAACCTCTGCACCTCGCGACAGCCGAGCCGGCGTACGCCTCGCGCGCGGAGCATCGCCGTGGCTTCTCCCGACCGTCGCCACCGCAGCCCTCAGCCTGGCCCGCGCTCGCCGCTCGGGCGTCGCGAAGGCCGTCGCCGTGCCCGCCACCGCGCTGGCGGCGGGCATGCTGTGGTTCTTCCGCGACCCGGAGCGTGAGATCGCCACGGGCCGGGTCATCTCGCCCGCCGACGGTGTGGTGCAGAGCATCATGCCCTGGAAGGACGGGCGTACCCGCGTCGCGATCTTCATGAGCCCGCTCAACGTCCACGTCAACCGCGCGCCCCTCGCGGGCACGGTGACGTCCGTCGAGCACATCCCCGGCGGCTTTGTTCCGGCTTTCAACAAGGAGAGCGAGAACAACGAGCGCGTAGTCTGGCACTTCGACACCGAACTCGGCGACATCGAGATGATCCAGATCGCCGGCGCGGTGGCCCGCCGTATCGTGCCCTACCTCCCGCAGGGCACGAAGGTCGAGCAGGGCGACCGCATCGGTCTGATCCGCTTCGGCTCGCGTGTCGATCTCTACCTGCCCGAGGGCGTGGAGGTCGCGGTCGAGGTCGGACAGAAGACCGTGGCTGGGGTGACTCGCATTGACCGTGATTGATCCGGAGACCCAGGCGGGCTGGGTGCCCGAGGCGGACGACGTGGACGACGAGGAGGAGATGCCGCTCTCGCTCCGCCTCTCGATAGCGGACACCCTCACCCTCGGCAACGCCACGTGCGGGTTCATGGCGGTGTACTTCACCACCACCGGCATCCTGATCCCGCATCTCACCGGCGACCAGGAGACCGGCATGGCGCGGCACAGCGCCGCCACCGCCGTGATCCTGATGCTCTGCGCGGCCGTCTTCGACCTGTTCGACGGACTGGTGGCCCGGAAGCTGCGCTCGTCCCCCATGGGCGCAGAACTGGACAACCTCTCCGACCTGATCAGCTTCGGCCTGGCGCCCGCGTACTTCGTCCTCGTCTACGGCATGGTCGCGGAAGGCGCCCACCAGAGGGTGGCGGCGCTGGGCGCGATCGTGGTGCTGCTGGCGGTGGTGCTCAGACTCGCGCGCTTCTCCTGCGTGACGATGAAGGACGGCATGTTCCAGGGCATGCCCTCGCCGTTCGGCGCGCTGACGGTCGTCTCGATCGTGCTGCTGGATCTGCCCTTCGTGGCGACGCTGCTGGCGATCTTCGGCACCGCGTGGCTGATGGTGAGCCGGGTCGAGTACCCGAAGCCGCGGGGCCGCCTGGCCGGCGCCATGCTGTCCTGGATCGTGCTCTCCATGGGGCTGCTGTGCGCCTGGGCCTTCGACGCCCCCAGCGGGCAGCTGCTGCTCCAGACGGGCTGCGCGCTCCAGCTGGTCGCGGCCGCGGTGATCCCGCTGTTCGCCACGGCGCGCCGGGTGAACAACTTCCGCGGCAACCGGCGGGAGGCACGGGCGGCCCAGCTGCCCTGACCCGCATCGCACCGCAAAACGGGTGTGGCCCGAGCCGATCGGCTCGGGCCACACCCGTTTGCGCGTCCGTACGGCCGTCAGCCGAGGAAGTCCCGGCCGATGCGCTCGGCGACCCGCTCCAGGATCGGACCGGCGTCCGCGATGCACTTCGCCACGTCCGGCTCGACCTCCGTCAGCGGGTACGCCCGGCGGATCCCGGCCCGGCCCAGCGCCTCCGGCGGCAGCGCCAGCCGCCCGCACACCGCGACGACCTCCTTGCCCGCCGCCCGCGCCGCCGCGGCGACGCCCGCCGGCGCCTTCCCGTGCAGCGTCTGCTCGTCCAGCGAGCCCTCACCGGTGATCACCAGCGAGGCCCGCTCCAGGGCGGGCGCGAAGCCGAGGACGTCCAGCATGACCTCGATGCCGGGGCGGAAGCGGGCACCGAGCAGCAGCGCGCCGTAGCCGATGCCGCCCGCCGCGCCGGCGCCCGGGGACGCCGCGTACCCGGCCGCCCGCGGTCCGGCCTCGGCCTCCAGCACCTTCGCGAAGTGGGCGAGGGCCGCGTCCAGGGTCGCCACGTCCTCCGGCGTGGCGCCCTTCTGCGGGCCGTACACGGCGGGCGCGCCCTTCGGGCCCGTCAGCGGGTTGTCGACGTCGCTGGCGAGCACCAGCTCCACCGCGCCGAGGCGCGGGTCGAGACCGGACAGGTCCGCGCGGGCCAGCGCGGCCAGCCCGCCGCCGCCCGGCGGCACCGGCTCGCCGTCCTCGCCCAGGAACCGGGCGCCCAGCGCGGACAGCATGCCCGCGCCGCCGTCGGTCGTGGCGCTGCCGCCGACGCCGAACACGATCGTCCGCGCGCCCGCGTCCAGCGCGGCGCGCAGCAGCTCGCCGGAGCCGTACGTCGAGGACGTCAGCGGGGCGAAGACCCCGGCCGGGAGGCGCTGGAGGCCGCTGGCCTCCGCCATCTCCACCACCGCGGTGGCGCCGCGCAGCGCGAACGCCGCCGTCACCTCGTCGCCGAGCGGCCCGGCGACCCGTACCTCGCGACGCTCGAAACCGGCCGCGACGGCCGCGTCCACGGTCCCGTCACCGCCGTCGGCCACGGGCAGCGCCTCGACCGAGACGTTCGGCGCGGCCCGGCGCAGCCCGGCCGTCACCCGCTCGGCGACCTGTACGGCCGTCAGCGAGCCCTTGAACTTGTCCGCGGCGATGAGCACCCGACGGGTGTCGTCCATTGCAGCGTCCGCCACCTTGCTTTCCCCTTGCTCTCCGGGCCCCGCGCACGTCAGGGCCAGTCGCGCCGCTGCGACCTTAACCTCAGGGGGCCCTCGCCGTCATGCCCCGACCGAGGGCTGGAAGGCTGCCGGGGCTGGGACGATGATGTCCATGACCAACCTGCTCGTACTCGGCGGCAGCGGCCGCACCGGACGCCTGGTGCTCGCCCGGGCCGCCGCCCGGGGGCACCGCGTCCGCGCGCTGGTCCGCGATCCGGACGCCGTCCAGGCCCCGCCCGGCGTCGAGCTGATCCGGGGCACGCCCGCGGACCTCGGCGATCTGCGCAGGGCCGCCCGGGGCAGCGAGGCGGTGATCAGCGCGCTCAACAACGCCCGCGCCTCCGACAACCCCTGGGCCCGGCCCGTCAGCCCGCCCATGTTCATGACCGACGCGGCCCGCGACACCCTCACCGTGATGGGCGAGGAGGGCATCCGCCGGATCGTCCTCGTCTCCACCCGGGGCGCCGGGGACGACTGGGCCCGGATGAACCCGGTGGCCAGGGCCTTCGTCAGGGCGTCCCGCATCAGGGCGAGCTTCGCCGACCACCACGGCGTCGACCGGGTCGTGCGTGCCTCCGGCACCGACTGGACCCTCGCCCGGGCCGTCACCCTCAGGGACCGGCCGGCCGGCGCCCCGGTACGCATGGCGGAGGCCGGCCACGGCAAGCCAGGGATGTGGCTCAGCCGCGCCGGCCTCGCGGGCTTTCTGCTGGACGCGGTGGAACAGGGGACCTGGGTGCGCCAGGCCCCCCTCGTCTGGGACGCCCGGGACTGACCCGGGCCGCCGTCACAGCGTCCCGGTCGTGCCCTCCCCGGCGGCGCTGCCCGCGAGCCACTCGGTCCAGCCCAGGTTGAAGTCGGCGTAGCCGTTGTCGGGCGCGGCCTTTGCGCGGGACGAGCCGGTGATGGTGACCGGGTCGCCCTGCTTGACCTGGTTGTAGAACCACTTGGCGTCCGACATGGACAGGTGCACACAGCCGTGCGAGCCGCGGGCGCTGCCGCTGCCCGGGTTGGGGTCGCCGGTGGAGTAGTGCACATAGGTGCCGGACTGGGTCAGGTGGACGTCCCAGGGCAGCGTCAGGTCGTAGTAGTTGGGGGCGCCCTTCTGGCAGCTGATGCCGACGCTGCAGGAGGTCATGTGGACCTTCTCCTGCTTGTCGATGACGGCCATGGTGCCGTTCCACGTCGGGTACTGCGGGCTGCCCGCGTTGATCGACAGGGTGCGCACCGGCTTGCCGTTGCGGCTCACCTTCATGGTGTGGCCGGTCACCGAGACGTCCGCGCGGACGTCGTCGCCGATGGTGAAGGTGTGCGTGTAGTTGTGCACGCCGTAGCGTCCGTTGCCGTTGGTGACGCCGGTCAGATCGGCGTCGATCTTCACCTTCGTGCCGGAGGGCCAGTAGTCCTTCGGCCGCCAGTCGGCGCGCTTGTCGCCGAACCAGTGCCAGGCGCCCGTCACCGGCTGGGAGGCGCTCACCTTGAGGTGCTTCTCGACCGCGGCCCGGGCCTTCGCCGCCACCGGGTCGGTGAAGACCACCGAGATCGGCATGGCCACGCCGACCGTGGCGTTGGACTGCGGGGTGATCGTCTCCAGGAGCATCGGCGGGCCCGCGGGCTTCGTCGGCGACGGAGAAGCGGTCGCACTGGGCTTGCCCGGCGCCTTCGCGTCGTCCGTGCTCGTCTTGTCGCTGCCGCCCCCGCCGCCGCAGGCGGTCGCGCTCACCAGCATTGCACCCGTGACCAGTGCGATCCCTATGCCGCCCTTGCGCCGTCCCACGACCTGCCCCGCTCTCTCGCTCCTCGGCCCAGACGGGCCCGACTCCCTGTCAGACAGTGCGACCCCGGGGCCTAGTTGCGCACGTTGTGTAAAGCGTGTCCCAAAAACCCGGCGGCGCCACGGACACGCCCGCCGACGCGACCCCCGCGATCAAGACATGCACATGGCTATATAGTTCCGGCCCGGGTCGATCTTCGACCCGGGCCCCGACGTCGGTCGACACAGCGACGCGCGGCCCCACTTCCATGCCATTGCCCGGGCCCCGCATGCCCGGCCGCACCATATCGGGGGAATCGTGTCGTCCATCCGCCATGCCCTGGCCACCACCCTGCTCGCCTGCGCCGCGCTCACGCTGACCGCCTGCGGGCCCGACGACGGGGCCGACGCCACCGGCACCGCCGCTCCCTCCGCCACCGCGAGCCAGGGCGCCAAGGGCGACGCCGCCGGCAAGGGCGGTGCCAAGGACAAGGGTGGCGCCAAGGGCGGCTGCCACACCCTCGCCCCGGGCCACAAGTACGTCCTGGTCGAGAGCGTCTCCGGCGCCATGAACACCATCACCGCCAAGGACGCCACCCAGAACTGCAACCCCGACGAGGGTGCCTTCTACCAGGCGAACGGCACCGAGCACGAGTACACCGTCGCCTCGGGCGACACCCCCATCTACCCGCTGCACATGAAGAAGGGCCCGAAGAAGATGACCGCGCAGAACGGCGGCATCTCGCATGTGCGGATCTGCGCCGACGGCACCGCGCAGGACACCGGCCCGAAGGTCGACACCAGCGACTGCTACGGCGAGAACTACTACGACATCGCCGTCAACAGCGCCGGCAAGATCACCGAGATGACCGAGCTGTACGGCTCCTGACCTGCCGGGGCGGCTCCGGGAAAACGGGTACACCCCACCCATGAGCAGCAAGCCCTCCGCCACCGCGGACCCCGTCGATCCCGCCGATCCCGCCGATCTCGCCGACCGCGTGCACGGCGGCTGGCTCGGCCGGATCGCGGGGAACATGCTCGGCAAACCGGTCGAGCAGGGCGAGGTGTGGAGCCGGGAGCGCATCGACCGCTATCTGCGCCGGGCCGCCGCCCTGCCGCTCACCGACTACCTCCCGGAACCCGCCGACGCGGCCGACGCCGCCGACCTGCGCCCGGAGTGGCGGGACTGCGTGCGCGGGCGGGTGCACGGCAGTGTGCGCGACGACGACGTGGACTACGCGATCCTCGGGCTGCACCTGCTGGAGACCCACGGCTTCGGCTTCAGCACCGAGCAGGTCGGCGATCTGTGGCTGCTCAGGCTGCCGTACCGGCAGACCTTCACCGCGGAGCGCGCCGCCTACCGCAATCTCGCCAACGGGCTGCGACCGCCGCTGACGGCGACGTACGACAACCCCTACCAGGAGTGGATCGGCGCCCTGATCCGCGCCGACGTCTTCGGCTGGACCTGCCCCGGCGATCCGGCCCGCGCTGCCGGGCTGGCCCGCCGGGACGCCGTGCTGTCGCACTCCGGCAACGGTGTCTACGGCGCCATGTGGGCGGCCGCGCTGGTCTCGGCCGCCTTCACCGCGCCGGCCGTCCGGGACGCCCTGGAGACCGCGCTCGGTGTGATCCCGGCGAGCAGCCGGCTCGCCCGCACCGTGCGCCGGGTGATCACCCTGCACGAGGCCGGGCTGGCCTGGGAGGAGACCGTGGCCACCCTGTCCGCGGAGACCGCCGGGCTCGGCTGGATCCACACCGTGCCGAACGCCGCCGTCCTCACCGCCGGACTGCTGTACGGCGCCGGCGACTTCACCCGGACCCTGGCCCTGACCGTGCGCGGCGGCCTGGACACCGACTCCAACGGGGCGACGGCCGGCTCGGTGGCCGGAGTGCTCACCGGCGCGGCCGCGATCCCCGGCCACTGGACGGAGCCGCTTCAGGACACGGTCCGCAGCGCGGTGTTCGGCTTCGACGGGACGCGGATCAGTGCGCTGGCCGAACGCACCCTGCGCCTGGCGACGAGCGGGCCGTAGCCCGGCCCCGGCTGGTTAACCTTCCTGAATGACCTCGACGCCTGACTTCGCCTCGTACATCGCGTCCCTGCCCCGCGTCCTCGTGGGTGCCGCCGCGCTCTTCCGCGACGCCGAGGGCCGCGTGCTGCTCGTCGAACCCAACTACCGTGACGGCTGGGCCCTTCCGGGCGGCACCGTCGAGTCCGACGACGGGGAGTCCCCGCGCCAGGGCGCGCGCCGCGAGACGCTGGAGGAGATCGGCCTGGACCGGGAGCCGGGCCGGCTGCTGGCGGTGGACTGGGTGGTCGGCCCGGGGCGGCCGCCGCTGGTGGCGTACCTGTACGACGGCGGGGTGCTCACCGAGACCGACCTCAAGGCGATCCGCTTGCAGGAGGAGGAGCTGCTGTCCTGGCGGCTGGTCCCGCGCGCGGAACTCGCCGACCACCTCCCCGGGGCGCTCGGGCGGCGCGTGCTGACCGCGCTCGACGTCCTCGCGGACGGCTCCGGCACCGCCGAGCTGGAGAACGGCCACCGGGTGGACCGGGCGGCCTGAGCCGGCACCGGATATCCGTTCGCAGCCGCGGTACGGCCCGGCCTACGCTCGGTGACATGACCAAGCCCCTCGTCGCCGTGCTGAGCGGCGCCGGTATCTCCACCGACTCCGGTATCCCGGACTACCGCGGCCCGAACGGACTGTGGCGGCGGGATCCGGAGGCCGAGAAGCTCGTCACCTACGAGTACTACATGAGGGATCCGGAGATCCGGCGGCGGTCCTGGCAGATGCGGCGCGCCACCAGCAGCCTGCGGGCCGAACCGAACGCCGCGCACCGGGCGGTGGCCGAGCTGGAGCGGTCCGGCGTCCCGGTGCGGGTGATCACGCAGAACGTGGACGGGCTGCACCAGCTGGCCGGGATGCCCGCCCGCAAGGTGCTGGAGCTGCACGGCAGCGCGCACCGCGTGGTGTGCACCCGGTGCCATGCCCGGGGGCCGATGGAGGAGGCGCTGGCCCGGGTGGCGGCCGGCGAGGCGGATCCGCCGTGCCTGGTCTGCGGGGGCGTGCTGAAGTCGGCGACCGTGATGTTCGGGGAGCGGCTGGACCCGGAGGTGCTCGGCCAGGCCGTGGCGGTCAGCAAGGCGTGCAGCGTGTTCTTCGCCGTGGGCAGCAGCCTCCAGGTCCAGCCGGCCGCCGGGCTGGTCGGTGTCGCCGCCGACCACGGCGCCCGGCTGGTGATCGTCAACGCCGAGCCGACGCCGTACGACGAACTGGCCGACGAGGTCGTGCGGGAGCCGATCGGCACGGCGCTGCCCAGGCTGCTGCGCGAGCTGGCCGAGCGGGCTCAGAACAGCGCCTGAGCGGTCCCCGCCTCGAAGTCCAGCAGCCGCTTCTTGCGGTCCAGGCCGCCGCCGTATCCGGTGAGGCTGCCGCCCGCGCCGACGACCCGGTGGCAGGGGACGATGATGCCGATGGGGTTCCTGCCGTTGGCGAGCCCCACCGCGCGGGAGGCGCCCGGGTTGCCGAGGGCGTCGGCCAGTTCGCCGTACGAGCGGGTCTCGCCGTAGGGGATGCGGCGCAGCTGTTCCCAGACGCTGCGCTGGAACGGCGTGCCGTGCAGCCTGAGTTCGAGGGTGAACTCCTTGGTCTCGCCGGCGAAGTAGGCCGCGAGCTGCTCTCGGGCCTCGGCGAAGGGTGTGTCGTCGGGGTCGCCGAAGGTCTCCTCGGGCGGACGGTGGCGCTGGCCCTCCATGTACAGGCCGCAGAGGACGCCGTCGTCGGCCACCAGGGTGAGCGGGCCGTACGGGCTGTCGATGACCGTGTGCTGTTTCACTGCATGTCCTTGTGTTCTCGGTCGCTGCCGTGTGCCGGGAGGAAGTTGATCGGGTGGCTGTCGGTCGCCCACAGATACTGCACGGCGTACGCCCGCCAGGGCCGCCAGGCGGTGGCGCGGGCGGTGAGCGCGGCCGGGGTGGACGGCAGCCCCAACCCGCTTGCCGCGCGCCGGATTCCGAGGTCGGTGGGGAGGAAGGCGTCGGGGTCGCCGAGGGCGCGCAGAGCGATGACCTCGACGGTCCAGGGGCCGAAGCCGGGCAGAGCGAGGAGCTGGGAGCGGGCCTCCGCCCAGTCGGACTCCACCCCCAACTGAAGGGATCCGTCGGCCAGTTGGCGGACGAGGCGGGTGAAGGTGGCGCGCCGGGTGCGGGGCATCGCCAGGGTCTCGGGGTCTACGGCGGCGAGCGCGTCCGGGGCCGGGAAGAGGTGGGTCAGGCCGCCCTGGGGGTCGTCCAGCGGTTTGCCGTGCGCGGTGACCAGCCGGGCGGCGTGGGTGCGGGCGGCGGCCGTGGACACCTGCTGGCCGAGGACCGCGCGCACGGCGAACTCCGCCTCGTCCACCGTGCGCGGCACCCGGCGGCCGGGGCCGGCGGCGACCAGCGGGGCGAGCAGCGGGTCGGCGCCCAGCCGGCCGTCGACGGCGACCGGGTCGGCGTCCAGGTCGAGCAGCCGCCGGCAGCGGCTGATCGCCACGGTGAGGTCGCGCAGGTCGCTGAGGGTGAGGCGGCAGGCGATGTGGTCGGGGCGGGGGGCGAGCGCGACGATGCCGTGGCCGTACGGCAGGCGCAGCGTCCGCCGGTACGCGCCGTCGCGCCACTCCTCCACGCCGGGTACGGCGGTGGCGGCGAGATGGCCGAAGAGGTTGGACGGGTTGAGCGGGGCGCGGAACGGCAGCCGCAGAGTGAGGGTGCCCGGGGTGGCGGGGGTGGCGCGGTCGCCGGGGACGCGGGCGCGCAGGGCGCTCGGGGAGAGGGCGAAGACCTCGCGGACGGTGTCGTTGAAGGCGCGGATCGAGGAGAAGCCGGCCGCGAAGGCGATCTCCGCCATGGGCAGCGCGGTGGTCTCGATCAGCAGGCGTGCGGTCTGGGCGCGCTGGGCGCGGGCGAGGGCGAGCGGGCCGGCGCCCAGTTCGGCGAGGAGCTGGCGCTCCACCTGCCGGGTGCTGTAGCCGAGCCGGGCAGCGAGCCCGGGCACCCCTTCGCGGTCCACCACTCCGTCGGCGATCAGCCGCATGGCGCGGGCCACCAGGTCGGCGCGCTGGTTCCACTCCGGGGAGCCGGGGCTGGTGTCCGGGCGGCAGCGCTTGCAGGCCCGGAACCCGGCCTGCTGGCAGGCGGCCGCGCTCGGCAGGAAGGTCATGTTCTCTGGCTTGGGCGGGACGGCGGGACAGCTGGGCCGGCAGTAGATCCGGGTGGTCAGCACGGCCGTGAAGAACCACCCGTCGAACCGCGCGTCCTTGGACTGCACGGCACGCACGCAGTGCTCCCGGTCGAGGTGCGTCGCGTTCTGCATGTGTCCAGGATCGTGCAGCGGCCCCCGACGTCGCTGGCGGAAATCCGACACGTGCGTGCGCGCTGGTGAGCCGGTGGCGTCCCTTTGCGGACGGCCGCCCCATGCTGTCCTGGTTCACGCGCTCCCCTCCACCAGCCGGTGCCGGGGATGCCGGAGGGCGGTCAGTGGTGGTGGCGGAAGTGGGTGATCCATTCGGCGGTCGTGCGCAGGCCGCCGAAGGTGTAGAAGTGCACCTTCACCTCGCCGTGCCGGGCCGGGTCGTACCGCTCGGCCAGGGTGTGCAGGAAGCGGTCCGGGCCGGTGGTGCCCATGAGGTTGGTCAGCGAGAAGCCGTACTTACGGGCCACGGAGGCGCTGGTGGCGACGCCGAAGCGGGTGGCGTAGCCGAGCAGCCGGCGTACTCCGGCGGGTCCGGGCACGCCGATGCGGACCGGCAGCCGTACGCCCCGGGCGCGGGCCGCCTCCAGCCAGCCGAGGACGGGGTCGGCGTCGAAGCCGAACTGGGTGATGACATCGCCGGTGAACCGCTCGGCGCCGATGGCCGCGGCCTTGTCGGTGAGGGCGGACCAGAGCGTGCCGTCGGCTATCGCGGGGTGGCCCTCCGGGTAGCCGCTGATACCGACGTGCCGTACGCCGTGCCGGGCCAGCAGGCCGGTGCGGATGAGGGAGAGGGCGTCCGGGTAGGGGCCCTCGGGGCGGGCGGGGTCACCGCCGACGACGAAGACGTTCTCGGCGGTGCCGTCCGCCGCCAGCGCCGAGAGGAACTCCTCCAGGGCGGGGCGGGAGGGCAGGCGGCGCGCGGAGATGTGCGGGACGGGGACGAAGCCGAGCCGCTTGACCGCGCGGGCGGCGGCGAGCCGGGTGCCGAGGTCCTCGTTGGCAAGGAAGGTGATGTTGATCCGGGTGCCCCGCGGGATGCTGCCCTGCGCCTCCTCCAGCGCGGGCACGTCCTTGCCGGTCATCTCCAGCGAGAAGTCCTCCAGCAGGGAGGCGGCCGGCGCGGCCGGCGAGGAGGACGCGGTGCGTGCGGGGTTCATCGTGCTCCTTGTGGGGGCTGGGTACGGCCGGTGGCGGCTAGGGCCTGTCTTTCGGATCCTGCCGGCGTCGCGGGCCCTGGGTGCGGCCGCGTTCGGAACCTCGGCCGATGATGCCACGCACGGCGCGGACGCCGGACGCCGCCCGGTGCCCCACAGGACACGGCACACGGCTCGGCCGGCCACGGGGACGTGCTGCCGGGCCGGCCGGTGCGGGGAGACGGTGTTCAGGGGCGGGGGCGGGTGAGCTGGGCGGTGAGGAGGTGGGCGTCCAGCAGGCCGGGGTCGGCGGTGCGGGCGGCGCGGGCGTAGCCGGCGAGCATCCGCTTGGTCAGGGTGACCGCCTCGGCGGAGCGGCGGACCAGCGGGCGGACCCAGGCGCCGATCACCCGGTCCAGGTCCTCGCGGGGCGCCGTCCGGTGCAGCAGGCCGAGCCGGTGTGCGGTGGCCGCGTCGAAGGTGTCGCAGGTCAGCATCAGTTCGCGGATGCGGGACGCGCCGGCCTCGGCGACCAGCCGGCCCATGGCACCGCCCCAGGCCGGGGGCAGGCCGATGCCGATCTCGGGCATGCGGAAGCGGCAGTCGTCCGCGCCCGCGCGCAGGTCGCAGTAGGAGGCGAGAGCGAGGCCGGCGCCGATGACCTTGCCGTGCAGCCGGGCGATGGTGACGGCGTGGGTGTTCTCCAGGGCCTCGCACACCCGGTGTGCCTTGTCGGCGATGCGGCGCAGGGCGGCGCCGGTGGGGTCGGCGTCCAGGGCCGCCTGGTACTCGGCGCGGTCGGCGCCGAGGCAGAAGTCGTCGCCGTCGGCGGTCAGCAGCAGCACCCGGACGTCGGGCCGCTCGTGCAGACCGTCGAGCAGGGCGAGGAGTCCGTCCAGGACGGCGAGGGTGAGCGTGTCGCCGCCGAGCCGGACGGTCAGCACGGGGCCGTCCTGGTCGGTGTCGAACGCGGTCCCGGACAGCGGGGCGTAGAGGCTGGTCATGTCGGTCATACGAGGGTGACGTCCAGGTTGAGCAGTCGGCGGAAGGCCACGCGCGGGGCCCAGGTCGGCCGGCGTACGAGAGTGAGCCGCGGGAAGCGCGTGACCAGCTGGTGCAGCAGGGTCTGGGCCTCCATGCGCGCGAGGGGCGCGCCGAGGCAGTAGTGGGCGCCTCCGCTGAAGGCGAGGTGGCCCGGTTTGCGGTGCAGGTTGAACAGTTCCGGGTCCGGGTGCCGGGCGGGGTCGCGATGGGCCGCGCCGACCAGCAGGTGGACCATCTCGTCCTTGCGGATGTCGACGCCGCCGAGGACGCAGTCGCGTGCGGAGACGCGGCTGATCACATGGGTGGGCGGGTCGTAGCGCAACGATTCTTCTACGGCGGCCGGGACCAGATCGGGCTGGAGGACGAGCCGCTGCCACTGCCGGGAGTGGTCCAGGAGCAGCAACGTCATGGTGGACAGCAGGGTGGCCGTGGTCTCCAGGGCGGCCAGCAGCACGAACAGGGCCAGGAAGTAGACGGCTTCGTCGGCCTTGTCGCGGTCGCTCTCCAGGGTGTCCCACACGGCGATCCAGCGGGACACCGGGTCGTCGCCGGGCCGTGCGCGGCGTTCCCGCACCAGGTCGGTGAAGTAGGTGCGCAGTTCCGCGGTGGCCGCGTCGGAGAGGGCCAACTGGCTGGCCGAGGGCAGGAGTTCCTGGGTGAACACCTGGTCGTGGGTCAGCTCGCGCAGCCGCGCGTGGTCGGCGGTCGGCAGGCCGAGCCAGTGCCCGATGACGGCGACCGGCAGCTCCTCGCTGACCAGCGCGTTGAAGTCGGCCTCGCCGTCGTGCAGCCGTTCCGCGAGGGTGTCGAGGCAGCGGCTGGTGAACCGGACGACGGGGCCGCGGAGTTGGTCGAGGGAGCTGCGGTCGAACATGCCCGCCGCGCGGCGCGCCCAAGTGTGTTCGGGCGGGTTGAGCGCGGGCAGGGTCCGGCTCATCTCCCGCGAGGAGGGCGCCGTCCACCGGGTGCCGGAGCCCTGCTGCTCGCGCCAGCGGCGATCCGGCTCCAGCCAGTCACGGCTGCGCAGCACCCGGTCGCACACGTCGAAGCCGGTGAGGAGGTACCCGCCCCAGGGCGCCGCCGCGACCTCGCCCCTCGACCTGAGTTCGGCGTAGACAGGGAACGGGTTGGCCTGTCCCTGTGCCGTGCGCAGACGGGAGAAGAGCGAGACGGTACGGCGTCTGTCGGCAGGTGGTCTTATCGCAGCGGTCTCCACAACGGCCCTTTCTTGATCCAATTGATCGGCCGCCGCCATGCATACCCCTTGCTTGACGGGTACATACAAAGTGACGATTCAACGATGAGTTGCCTTCGTCACTCTCCTCGGGTCCAGGCCAGGAACCGGCTGAACAGGCCCGGCTTGGGCTTCGGCGCGGTGGGCCGGTCGGTCGCGGACGAGGCGGCCGGAGCGGCGGGGGCGGCCGGCTGCTGTTCCCGGGCCGGCGCGGCGGCCGGTCCGACCGTGCGCGGGGTGAACCGCACGGGCAGCGCCACCAGGGAGCGGCTCCACGGGGCCGGGACCCAGCTCAGGTCCTTGAACGGCGCGCGGACCTCGATGTCCGGCAGCCGGTTGAGGAGGGACTCCACGGCGGTGACGGCGATCACGAAGGCGGGGTCCTTGGCGGGGCAGGCGTGCGGCCCGGCCCCGAAGGCCAGATGGGCCTTGGCGCTGAGCTGTTCGCGGTGCTCGGCCAGCCGGGGGTCGGTGTTGGCGGCCGCGAAGGAGATGACCACCGGGTCGTTCGCCCTGATCACGCGCTGCCCCAGCTCCACGTCGTGGGTGGGGTAGTGGGCGGCGTAGTTGGCGATCGGCGCGTAGTTCCACAGGACCTGGTTGACCGCATCCTCGACCGGGAGGTCCGTCTGCCACTCCTCGCCGAGGATCAGCGCGCTGGTGGTGCCGATGACCGCGGACAGCGGGGTGGTGCCGCCGGACAGCAGGGTCACCAGCTGGTGCAGCACCTCCTCGTCGGACAGGCCCGCCTGGTGCTGCATCAGACGGGTCGTCAGGTCCTCGGCCGGGCGGCGCCGCTTGAGGGCGATCAGCTCGGACAGCGCCTCGGCGAGCACCTGGTCGGCGCCGGGCGTGCCGGAGAAGATGCCGCTGATGCCGGTGATGACCCGGTCACCGATCTCGGGCGGGCAGCCGAAGAGTTCGCTGAAGACCAGCAGCGGCAGCGGCTGCGCGTACTCGGCCATCAGCTCGGCCTGGCCGAGCCGTTCGGAGCTGAACCGGCTGATCAGGTAGTCGGCGGACTGCTGGGTCTGCCGTACCAGCTGGAGCTCGTTGACGGTGGCGAGGCTGTCGGTGACGGCCTGGCGCAGCCGGGCGTGCGCGGCGCCGTCGCTGAACAGGGCGTTGGGCCGGTAGCCCATCATGGGCAGCGCGGGGCTGTCCTCGGGGACGCGGCCCTCGTTCAGGGCGTTCCAGCGCCGTGAGTCCCGGACGAACGACGCGGGGTTCTGCAGGATGTACAGGGCCGCGTCGTAGCTGGTGACGAGTTCGACCTCCACCCCGGGAGCGATGTCGACGGGCGCGCTCGGGCCGAGGGTGCGCAGGTAGGCGTAGTGCGCGTCGGGGTCGGAGCCGAACTGCGGGCCGTAGAGCTGGGGGTTGCCGCCGTGGGCGGGGCAGCCGGGGGGCGGCCCTTGTATGCCGGGGCGCTGCTGCATAGGGGGTGGGCTCCTAGTAGGTGAGGGACAGAAGGTGGTGCACGAGGGTGATGAGGGCGTGCGCCGCGGACTGTTCGTCGCGTACGTCGCAGGGGACGACGGGCGTGTCCAGGGACAGGTTGAGCGCCTCCCGGATCTCCTCGATGGGGTAACGGGGCGTGCCGTCGAAGTAGTTGACACCGATGGCGTAGGTCAGTCCGAACCGCTCGACCAGGTCCAGGACGGGGAAGGACTCGGAGAGCCGTTCGGGGTCGACGAGGACCAGTGCGCCGAGGGCGCCCCGGGACAGCTCCTCCCACATCTCCTTGAAGCGTTCCTGCCCGGGCGTGCCGAACAGGTACAGGACCACCTCCTCGTTGATGGTGAGGCGGCCGAAGTCCATGGCGACCGTGGTGGTGGTCTTGTCCGGGGTGCCGGACAGGTCGTCGAAGCCCTCGCTGGCCTCGGTGATCTCTTCCTCGGTCCGCAGCGGCTCGATCTCGGAGATGCTTCCGATGCACGTGGTCTTCCCGACCCCGAAGTGCCCCACCACGAGGACCTTCACCGCGGTGCGGACACCTGAATCCAGGTACACGAATCACGCTCCGAATCGAGCTTTGAGGCCGTCGAGCACGGCGTTCAGCACTTCTCGGTCGACACGTTCGGCGCGCGGCACGGGCTTGCGCGCGACGATCAGACCGTTGTCCTCCATCTGCGCCAGCAGAATCCGGACGACACCCAGCGGCAGATGGGTGTGGGCGGCCACCTCGGCCACGGACAGGAATCCGTCCTTGACCAGGTCCAGGACGAGACGGGCCTCCGGGGACAGCGTGCGTGCCGACGCGAAGGCGTCCTCGCTCGCGGACACCAGGGTGGTGCGCTCGTAGGCGTTCTCCGGGGGCAGCGAACGCCCGTTGGTGATGACGAAGAACGGGACTAACGCCGAGGTCAGCTCAAGTCCCTCGTCCGGCTCGTCGGTCACGTGCGGCTCGCCTCCCCGTGCGGTGCCAGCTCTCCGCTCAGCCGCGGTACGACGCTGTGCAGCCGGGTGGTGAACTCCTCGATGTCGGCGTCGTGCTGGGCGGCCGCCGCCAGGAAAGCGCCCCGGCCGGCCGAGATCAGGAAGATCCAGCCGTGCTGGAACTCGATGACTGTCTGCCGCCACTGGGCGTCCGGCTGCGCTCCGGCGAACTGCGCGGTGGCGCGGCTGTAGGCGTGGATGCCGGTCATCGCCGCGGAGATGGTGTCCGCGAGGTCCTGGCTCATGCCGGTGGTCGCGCCACGCGGCAGCCCGTCGGCGCCGAGCAGGACGGCGTGCCGGGCGCCCCGCACCTCGGCGATCACCTCGTCGAGGTCCGCGATCGGGATCCCGGTGCCCCGGCCGTTCCCGTGCCGGGGGTGTCCTGCCTGGTCGCCGGGGGCTTCGTCGGCGTGCACCCGGGGCGGCGAGGTCAGGTTGTTGCCGAGCCGGGCGACGAGCCGGTGCATCCGGAAGGAGATCTGCTGCATGTCGACGTCGGGCGCCGCGGCCGCCGCGAGATAGGCGCCCTGCCCGGCACCGATCAGAAAGATCCAGCCGTGCGAGAACTCGATGATCGTCTGGTTCCACTGGCGGTCCTCGCCGGTCCCGGCGAAGTGCGAGGTGGCCCGGCTGAGCGACTGCATGCCCGCCATGGCGGCGGAGATGGTCCGCACGTCGCGCTGGGCCATGCCCTCGGTCGCGCCGCGCGGCAGGCCGTCCGCGGAGAGCAGGACCGCGTGGCGTGCCTTGGGCACGTTGGCCACGATGTCCTCAAGCATCCACGACAGGTCTTCGATCATGCCTCATCCGACCCTTCGGACGGGGCCGCGGCGAGGTTGCGGCCCGAGAGCGTGCCGCGCTGGAAGGCGCCGAGGCTCCGGCCCGCCGCACGCCCGGCCTCCTCCGGTGCCGCGGGGGGCGGCGCGGTGGTGTCGTCGCGGTCGGGGACGCTGGCGATGGGCACCTGACGTGCGCCGCGCCGGGGCAGGCCGTGCGCGGTGCGGGCCACTGGCTCGGGGCGGCCGACGGGGCCACGGACAGCGGCCGTACGGTCGTCCTCCACCGGAGCGGTCTCCTCCTCGGTCCACAGTTCCTCGGGCAGCAGTACGACCGCGCGCACACCGCCGTAGCGGGAGATGCCGGTGACGTCGACCCGGAAGCCGTACTGCTGGGCGAGCAGGCCGATCACCGGGAAGCCGAACTTGGGCTGGTTGCCCAGCTGGGACAGGCGCGGCCGGTAGTCGCCGGAGAGCAGGGCGCTGGCCTTCTGCCGCTCCTCGTCGTTCATGCCGACACCGGCGTCGTCGATGACGATGCACAGGTTGCTCTGCACGCGCTGGAACGTCACCTCGATGGGCGAGCCCTGCTGCGAGAAACTCGCGGCGTTGTCGAGCAGTTCGGCGACGGCGAGCGCCACCGGCGAGACCGCGGACGCCTTCAGCGCGAAACCGGTCTGCTGCATGATCTCGACACGCCGGAAGTTGCGGATCTGGCCCTGCGCGCTGCGCACCACGTCGTACACGCTCGCGGGCCGGTTGCGACGGCCCAGCGGCGCACCGCACATGACCGCGATGCCCTGTGCCTTGCGGGCCATCTGCGCGTTGGCGTGGCTGACTTCGAGCAGGTCGCCCAGCACGGAGTGGCCGCCGTACTTGCGCTGGATCTCCTCCAGCAGCGCCAACTGCTCGGCCGCGAGGCTCTGGAGGAAGCGTGCGGAGCCCTTGAGGACGGCCTTGGTGCTGTCCTCCGCCGCCTCCTCGGCTTCCTGGATGGTCCTGGCGTGCTCGGTCCGGTGCTGGTGCAACTCCGCTCGTAAAGCGGCTGCTTGGGCCTCGACCTCGCTCAGTCTCTGCGTGAGCAGGGCCTCGGCCTGGGCCTTCTTCGCCGCTATGGCCTTGTTGCGACGACTGAGGGCCACGGCCGCGACGACGGCGATCACCGTCACCGCAACCAGGCACCACACAAGTGCGTCTCGATTCATGGAAACCTTTCCTGGCGTGTAGCCTGCGGCCGTTGACGGAGGGACGCCGCGCGAACCGGGGGCACGACCGGCTTCCAGGACGACTTGGCCGCGATGTGGTCGAGTACCGGGCCGAAATCGTTTTCTACGGCGCCTCAGCCGAGGGGACCAAGGTCACAGACGCGGGGATGCTATCACCCACTTAGGTGAACCAGCGCACCCCGGAGACCCCCCAACGGCCCTGTTCCCCGGGGGGTTTGCATCCCTTTGCGTACTGGTCGGTTCCCGTTCCGGAAAGCGTGACCGGGGACATTTCCGACGGTCGCCGGGTATATGCCCCCGGCGACTGCGTCAGCGGAGCCGCGCGGCGAACGCCTGGTACGCGCGGTCGTCGAAGAGGACGAAGCGCACTTCTTCCACGGCGGTCGGTGTGGTCCGTACCGTGTCCACCGCGATCCGGGCCGCGTCCTCGACCGGCCAGCGGTAGACGCCGGTGGAGATGGCGGGGAACGCGACGGTGCGGGCGCCGAGTTCGTCCGCGACCCGCAGGGCCGCGCGGTGGCAGGAGGCGAGCAGCTCCGAGCGGTCCTCGGTGGCGGACCAGACCGGACCGACGGTGTGGATGACCCACTGTGCGTTCAGCCGGCCCGCCGTGGTGGCGACGGCCTCCCCGGTGGGCAGACCCCGGCGGTAGCGGGAGGCGCGCAGGGCGCGGCACGCTTCCAGGACGGCCGGGCCGCCGCGCCGGTGGATCGCGCCGTCCACGCCTCCGCCGCCGAGCAGCGAGGAGTTGGCCGCGTTGACGACGGCGTCGGCGTGCTGTTCGGTGATGTCGCCCCGGACGAGGGTGATGGCGGTCATGTCTGCCTCAGTCTCCGCCAGACGGCCTTCGCCGCATTGTGCCCCGACATGCCGTGCACACCGGGTCCGGGCGGGGTGGCCGAGGAGCAGATGAACACCGCCGGATGCGGCGTGTGGTACGGGAACAGGGACAGTCGGGGCCGCAGCAGCAGCTGGAGCCCGGAGGCGGCGCCGCAGGCGATGTCGCCGCCGACGTAGTTGGCGTTGCGGGAGGCCATCTCGGCGGGGCCGGCGACGGCGCGGGCCAGCACGCGGTCGCGGAAGCCGGGGGCGAAGCGCTCCAGTTGGCGCTCCATGGCGTCGGTGAGGTCGCCGGACCAGCCGTTGGGAACATGGCCGTACGCCCAGAAGACCTGCTTGCCCTCGGGGGCCCGGGTGGGGTCGGCCACGCCGGGCTGCACGGTGATCATGAAGGGCCGGTCGGGGGCGCGCCCCGCGCGGGAGGCGGCGTGCAGGGCGGCGCCGATCTCGGTGTGGTCGGCGCCGATCTGGACGGTGCCGGCGACCCGGGCCTCGGGCGCGGTCCAGGGCACCGGGCCGTCCAGCGCGTAGTCGATCTTGAAGACGCTGGGGCCGTAGCGGTACCCGGCGTAGTAGTCGCCGAAGCCCGCGATCCGGGCCAGCGCGGTCGGCGAGGTGTCGAAGACATAGGCGCGGGCGGGCGGCAGGTCGTCCAGGCGCTTGACCTCGTAGTCGGTGTGGACGGCACCGCCGAGGTCGGTCAGATAGGCGGCGAGCGCGTCGGAGATCGCCTGGGAGCCGCCGCGGGGCACGGGCCAGCCGCGGGCGTGCGCGGACAGGGCGAAGACCAGGCCGATGGCGCTGGTCGCCAGTCCGTTCAGCGGTGCCATCACATGGGCGACCAGTCCGGCGAAGAGCGTCTTGAACCGCTCGTCCTGGAAGCGGCGCATCAGCCAGGTGGACGGCGGCAGCCCGGCCAGGCCGAAGCGGGCCAGGGTGACCGGGTCGCGCGGCAGGGCGGTCAGCGGCAGGGACATGAAGTCCCGGACGAGGGTGTCCCAGTGCGCGAGCAGCGGCTCGACCAGCCTGCGGTACGCGCCGGCGTCCCGGGGCCCGAAGGAGGCGGCGGTCTCGGCCACCGACCGGGACAGGACGGCCGCGCTGCCGTCCGGGAAGGGGTGCGCCATCGGCAGCTCCGCGTGCAGCCACTCCAGGCCGTAGCGGTCGAGGGGCAGGTCCCGGAAGGCGGGCGAGTTGATGCCGAGGGGGTGGGCGGCCGAGCACGGGTCGTGCCGGAAGCCGGGGAGGGTCAGCTCCTCGGTGCGGGCGCCGCCGCCCACGGTGGACTTGGCCTCGAACAGGGCGACGGAGAAGCCGCGGCGGGCCAGCTCCACGGCAGCGGTCAGTCCGTTCGGCCCCGCACCCACCACGACCGCATCGAGCATCGACGGCACCTTCGGACCCCTTCGTCAGCCGACGGCCATTCAGGATCAGGATATGCCGGGGGACTGACACTCCCCCGGCCCGGGGCCGCCGCGCCCGGGTCAGGCCGCCGTGCGCAGCAGTCCGGCCACCCGGTGGGCGGTGGCGGTGTCACGGGCGGCGGTGAACGGCAGGGCGTTGTCCCCGGTCACCCGGAACGGCTCTCCGCTGCGGGTCAGGTGGGTACCGCCCGCCTCCTCGACCAGGAGCAGCCCGGCCGCGTGGTCCCAGGCGGCCTCCCAGGAGAACGCGACCGCGTCCAGGCGGCCGCTCGCGACGGCGAGATACTCCAGGCCCGCCGAGCCGCAGGGGCGCGGGGCGAGGCCGTCGCTCCACAGCGGGAGCAGCGCCTGCTTCTGCGCGCCGGTGGTGTAGTCCGGGTGGGAGGTGGCGACGGTGAGATCCCGGCCGGGCTCGGGGCTCCCGGCGACGAGCCGCTCGCCGTCCAGGAAGGCACCCCGGCCGCGGACGGCGAGGGCGAGCTGGTCGCGCGCGGGGGCGTAGGTCCAGGAGGCGAGGACGGTGCCGTGGTGGGCGAGCGCGACCAGGGTGCAGAAGCCCTCGTCGCCGTGGACGAACTGCCGGGTGCCGTCGACCGGGTCCACGATCCAGACCGGTATGCCGCCCTGGATCGCGTCGTACGTCGCCGGGTCGGCGTGCACCGCCTCCTCGCCGACCACCAGCGAGCCGGGCAGCAGGGCGCCGAGCGCCTCGGTGAGCCGCTCCTCGGCCCGCCGGTCGGCGTCCGTCACCAGGTCGTGGGGGCCGCTCTTCTGGTCCACCTCGTGGGCGGCGAGGCGGCGGAAGCGGGGCAGGATCTCGGCTTCGGCGGTCTTGCGGAGCGCTTCCTCCACGTCGGCCGAGCAGCGGGTGAGAAACTCCTCGATGGTTTCCCTGGTCTCTTCGATCATGCCTCCATGAGAGCACGCCCCACTGACATCGCCCGCCGCCCGGGTGTACAGGGGCTGGAATCGGCATGACGAACAGGTGCCGCCGCGCCCTGTTCAGCGGCCCACCGCGTACCCCTGCATGCCGCGCGGGTTGGCCGCCGCCGAGAGGATGCCGGTGTGCGGGTCCCGGGCCACCGCGCACAGGCGGCCCTCGGACCAGGCGGGTCCGACGGTGACGTCATGGCCGCGCCGGCGCAGTTCCTCGACCACGGCGGGGTCCGTGCGGGACTCCACGGTCAGGCTGCCGGGGTGGCGGCCGCGAGGGTGGAAGGAGCTGGGGAAGCTGTCGTTGTGCCAGTTCGGGGCGTCGATGGCGCCTTGCAGGTCGAGACCGCCACGGACCGGCGGGCGCAGCGCGGCGGCGAGGAAGAAGTGCAGCTGCCACTGGTCCTGCTGGTCGCCGCCCGGGGTGCCGAACGCCAGGACCGGGACGCCGTCGCGCAGGGCGAGGGACGGGGTGAGGGTGGTACGGGGGCGGCGGCCCGGGGTGAGGGAGTTCGGCAGGCCCTCCTCCAGCCAGGTCATCTGGAGCCGGGTGCCGAGCGGAAAGCCCAGTTCGGGCACGACCGGGTTGGACTGGAGCCAGCCGCCGCTGGGCGTGGCCGCGATCATGTTGCCCCAGCGGTCGACCACGTCCAGGTGGCAGGTGTCGCCGCGGGTGGTGCCGTCGGCGGCCACCTCCGGCTCGGCGGGAAACGCCGCGACGGTCGGTTCGCCCGCGCCCATCGGGTCGAAGCCGCGGCCGGTGCCCTCCGGCACGCACGCGTGTGCCTGCGCGGGCAGCCGCGGCGCGCGTCCGCCGGGGCTGCCGGGCCGCAGCTCGTACGAGGCCTTGGCGCCGACAAGGGCCCGCCGCGCGGTGTTGTACTCGTCCGACAGCAGCTCGGCGAGCGGCACCTCGGCGGCGTCGCCGTACCAGGCCTCCCGGTCGGCCATGGCGAGCTTGCAGTTCTCGACGAGCAGGTGGACGTAGTCGGCGGAGCCGGGGGCGGGCAGCTCGGGCGGGAGCAGGGCGAGCTGCTGGAGCAGGGCGGGTCCCTGGCTCCAGGGGCCGGCCTTGCACACGGTCCAGCCGTTCCAGTCGTAGCGCACCGGTGGCTCGTAGGACGCCGACCAGCCGGCGAGGTCGGCCTCGGTGAGCGTGCCGGTGTGCCGTGCGCCGCTGGTGTCCAGGGTGGGCCGGCGGGACTGCCGTACCAGCGCCTCGGCGATGAAGCCGGAGCGCCACACCTCGCGGGCCGCGTCGATCCGGGCCTCCCGGTCGCCGGCCCGCGCGGTCTCGGCGAGCAGCCGCTGCCAGGTGGCGGCCAGGGCGGGGTTGCGCAGGAGCGCACCGGGCCGGGGCGCCCTGCCGCCCGGCAGATACACCTCCGCCGAGGAGGTCCACTCCGTCTCGAACAGCGTCCGTACGCTCTCGACGGTCGCGCCGACCATCTCCACGGGCGGGTGCCCGTGCGCGGCGTACCCGATGGCGTACTTCAGGACGTCGTCCAGGGACTTGGTGCCGTGGTCGCGCAGGAGCAGCAGCCAGGCGTCGAAGGCGCCGGGCACGGCGGCCGCGAGCGGACCGGTCCCGGGCACCAGGTCCAGCCCGAGCCCCCGGTAGTGGGCGACGGTGGCACCGGCCGGAGCCACGCCCTGCCCGCACAGCACCCGCACCTCGCCGCCCGCCGGGGCCAGCAGGATCGGCACCTCGCCGGCGGGCCCGTTCAGATGCGGCTCCACCACATGCAGCACGAACGCCCCGGCCACGGCGGCGTCGAAGGCGTTGCCGCCCTCCTCCAGCACCGCCATCGCGGACTGCGAGGCGAGCCAGTGGGTGGAGGACACCATGCCGAACGTGCCCTGGAGGGTCGGGCGGGTGGTGAACATACGGCTCTCACCTCGCTGCGATCGGAGTGTCCATCGTAGGGTGCCGGGACCCTCTCGATCGGGTGAACCTTCCTGGCGGGCTTCCCGTTCGCGGGGTCTTCCCCTGCTCCGCGTCCACGGTGCGGATCATGCGGCACGGAACTCGCCGGCGAGGCCCTCGGGCTGTAGCCCGGATACGCCGGACGGCCGGTGGGTCCCGGGGGTCCGGGGCCGCACCGGCCGTCGTCGTACGGCGGGGCGTACGGGCCGTGGTCAGTCCTTACGGCCCTTGAGGTGCCGTACGTCGTAGGACCGGATGCCGCGGCCGTGAGTGGCGGCGTACAGCCGGCCGTCGGGGCCGAGGCGCAGCTGCATCACGGCCGTGGTGGGCAGGTTGTGGCCGAGGACCAGCCACTGCGTGGCCCCGGCGGGCCGGTAGAAGGTGGCGAGGTCGGTGCCGAGGGCGAGGCCGCCGTTCGGCAGGAGCTTGACCGCGTCGGCGGGGACGTCGGGCAGGTTGGCCGAGATGTCCCTCCAGTGCGCGCCGCCGTCCCTGGACTCGAAGACGTGGCCGACGCCGGCCCCCGGGCCCTCGGTCCACCTGCGGGAGAAGCCGTTCATCGCCACGTAGACGTGCTGGGCGTCGGCCGGGTCGATCTCGAAGCCGGAGACGTAGCGGTTCGGGACGGTGCCGTCGACCGGGAGGTTCAGCTGGTGCCAGCCAGTGCCGTCGGCCTTGCCGACCGCGATGCCCCGGGTGAAGCCCTGGTTGTTGCAGGGGCCGCACCAGCCGACGTACACCGTGCCGCCGGAGGACGCCACGGCGGTGGCCACATGGCCGTCGCCGAGGTCGTAGGCGCTGGTCCACTCCTTGCCGGAGCGGATCGCGAAGCCCTTGGTCTGCACCCACACGTGCCGGCCGCCCGCGATCCAGGTGTGCGTGTCCTTGGCGTCGGCGGTGATCGGGGCGATGAAGCGGGCGCCCGCGCCGCCCAGGTCCTTGTCCGGCGGGGCGACCTCGTACTCGGTGGCCTTGGCCGGGTCCGACGACCAGGAACCGTCGTTCACACCGCAGTTCTGGGTCACCCACATGTCCAGGTAGACGTACTCGGCGGCGATGTTGCAGCCGTTGGCGGGGTCGGCGATGGTGTCGCCGCCGTCGCCGCCGAAGTTCGAGCCCATCACCCTGTCGTGGCCGCGCAGGATCGACTGGCCGTTGTCCTGGAGGCCGCCGGTGACCGAGACGCCGCCGTGGTCGAGGTCCCTGCCGACGCCCACGGAGTAGTACTGGAGGGCGTCGATGGTGCCGTCGTTGAGGGACTGCCAGTCCTTGGCGTGGCCGCCGGAGTCCACCGCGCCGTTCAGCGGGCGCCGGTAGATGCCGCCGTCGTTGCCGACGTAGGCCCAGGTCTTGCCCTTGTAGCTGCCGATCGCGACCGCGTGCTGGTCGGAGTGCGTGGTGGGCGAGCAGTCGCCGGTCTGCTTGGCCGGGTCGATGCTCCAGCAGGGGAAGGGGAAGTTCCAGTACGGGCCGGGGGTGGTCCAGCTCTGGCCGCCGTTCTTGGTCTCGAAGACCTCTTCCAGGCCGAGGTAGAGGTGGTCGGCGTCGGCCGGGTCGACCTGGAGGAACTGGTTGTACCAGGACTGGATGCCGGGCATGTAGCCCGCGCCCTGCAACGCGGAGCCGGACGCCTTCAGCTTGGTGTAGTCGGCGATCTGCGTCCACGGCCCGAACGGGGAGCCGTTCTTGGAGACGTACACGCCCTTCAGCCCGCTGTCCGGGTTGGCGGCCATCTGCGCCGGCGACTGGTCGATGGCGTACAGGCGCGAGCCGTCGGCCGCCGCCGCGAACGTCATGTTGCCGACGTCGGCACTGTCGGTCGGCAGGTCGCCCAGGCCGCTGACCGGCTTCCAGCTGCCGTCGTCCGTCTTCGCGTACAGCCCGTTGTAGGTGTCGCCGCCGCGCCAGCCGACCGCGAGCAGGACCTTGCCGGGGTCCTTGGGGTCGACGGCGATGTCGTTGGCGATGTTCTTGTACGGCGCGCTCGGGTCGTCCGCCTTCGAACCGCCGGGCAGATAGTCCGGGTTGGGTGCGAACTCGTGCTTCCAGGGGCCGGAGAGGGTGGTCGTGGAGTGCGACCAGACACCGGTGCTGGTGGCCGCCCACACCGTGGTGCCGGCGAAGCGCAGCGCGTGGATGACGGTGGACTCCAGCTCCGCGCCGCCCACGCGGTCACCGGGCTGGAACTGCCCGTGGTGCGGGTCCTTCAGTACGTACACACCCGTGCCGACGAAGGACGTCGCGCCGGTGTTGGACTCGCCGGTGGCGTACCAGAGCCGCTGCCGGCCGTCCAGGGCGAGGGTGCCGGTCGACAGGGAGGGCAGCGCGTCGGCGATCGGCTTCCAGTGGCCGCCGCCGGTGGTGGAGCGGAAGACGCCTCCGTTGGCGCCGCCCGCGTAGACGTAGCCCTGGTCGTCGGCGGCGATCCCGGTGATCCGGCCCGTCACCTTGCCGGCGCCGCCGCTGGAGTTGGAGTTCACATCGCGGTAGCGGCGGTCGTCGGAGTCGTACGCCTTGTCCGTGACGTGGTTCCAGCTGCCGGGCGTGTGCCGCATCGACTGCAACTGCTGCCAGGCCGCCCCGTAGGCGCCGGGCGCGACGACGCCGGGGGCGGTGCGGGCCTCGGTGAACTGGGCGGTGGACTCGGCCGAGTTCTCCGCCTCGTCGCCGCCGTCGTCATCGCCCTCGGTCGCGGTGAGGGCGGACATGCCCTGTCCGGCACGCACCGCCTTGATGTGCTGCCGGCCGATGGCGGCCTGGTGGCGTGCCTGCCAGGGCCTGGGTCTGGTGTCGTGCGGGGCCGCGAACGACTGGGTGCTCACCAGTCCGAACGCGGCCGCCACGACGGCGCAGGTCATGAGCCGTCGTCGCTGTCGCGGGGCCGTCATGCCCTCTCCTCCCTGCACCGGGCATATCGGGGTGTCCCGGCGCAGAGGGGATCTTGGCGTGGTCACAACAGTCGCAGATAGGGCTCCCAGGAAAATATGGCGTGGTGTTTACCGAGCACCGCACATGAACCCGATCATCACCAACTCGGCCACGGGGAGCCGGAGATGGTGATGTCACGAACAGAAGCGATCATTGCCCCCCGCTGGCTTCCCCGCTCCTCTACTTTTCGTCGCATGAGCGAAGAAACCCCTCTCTCGCCGTACGCGACACTGCGCGATCTGGCCCCCTTCGGAGCCTGGCGGGACCTGACCGACCGCCCTGCCCGCCGGCACCCCGCCGGGGTGACGCTGCTCCGCCAGGGAGAGCCCGGAACTCATGTATTGGTACTGGACTCCGGCCTGGTGAAGGTGGTTCGCAGAAGCGCGGACGGCCGCGAGAAGCTGCTGTCCTTCCGTGGTCCGGGAGAAGTGCTGGGCGAGATGGCGGTACAGGACGGCGACGCCCGGCTCGCGGACGTCCAGACCATTACTGAATGCAAAGTGATCTCCGTTTCCGCGCACGACTTCCGTGACGTCGTCAGGAGGTACGGCCTCGGGGAGCAGCTGGCCCGGCTCGCGCTGAGCCGGCTGCGCGAGCAGACCCAGGCGGGCGAGGGCGACCTCGACCGGCGGCTCGCGGCCGCGCTGCTCCGCCTCATGACGCTGTCCGGTGAGCACACGTTCCGCCTCACCCGGGTGGAGCTGGCCCAGCACCTCGACACGGGCCGGCGGTCCGTCAGCGAGGCGCTGCGGCGCCTGGGTCCGGAGTGCGTGCGGGTCGGCCGCACCTCCGTCCAGGTCGTCGACGAGCGGCGGCTGCGCGCCGTACTGCGACAGCGGACCGCCGCCTGAGCCGGATGTGACGGCCGACACGCTCCGTCGGTGCCGCGGGAACGGAACTCCCGCCGTTTCCCCGCGAAGCTCGACGGAGCACGGCCGGCAGACCCGGCACGGCTCAACTCCCTTGTCGTACAGGCGTTTTACCGAAGGAGAGACAATGCACGTCGACGCCCAGGCACCGCCGGTGACCACGGCACTCCCCTACTCGCACAGCCGCCCGCTCCCCCCGTACCGCGGCATCCTGGCCGTGGACGTGGAGGGCTTCACCGCGCGCCCGGCGATCGAGCACGAGGCGCTCAGCCGGGCGGTGCCCGAGCTGGTCAGGACCTCGCTGGCGCGCGCCGGGCTGGCCGAGGTGTGGGACACCCGGCTGTTCCCCGCCACGACCGGCGACGGCTACGTCCTCGGCTTCGACCCCAGGCTGCTGCCGCTGGTGATCCATCCCTGGCTGGACACCCTCCAGGACGTGGTCGCCGAACTGAACGTGCACGGCGCCGGACTGGCCCGGATCAGGCTGCGCGTCAGCCTGCACATCGGCCCGCTCCCCGACACCGGGGACGCCTTCGGCGGCAACGGAACGGCACGCAACGACACGCACCGGCTGCTCGACTCCCGTCCCGTCAGGGCCGTGCTGGCCCAGTCCCATGAGCGGGTCACGCAGGTGGTGGCCATCCTGTCCGACCGCTGCTACCAGGACGCCGTCGCCTCCGGGTACACCGGGCGGCCCTGCGAGCAGTTCATCGAGGTGCCGGCGACCGTCGAGGGCAAGGCGTTCGCCCAGCGGGCCTGGCTGTACGTGCCCTCGCCCTCCGGGCCGCTGTCCGTACCGCCCGGCCGGCCCGCGGCACCGGAAGAGGCGCCGGAGGAGGCACCGAAGCAGGCACCGGAAGAGGCGTCGGCGAAGGCCGCGGCGGTCGGCCTGGGCCGCGCCGTCATCGGGGTGCTGCGTGCCGACCGGGGCATCGTCAACACCGGTACCGTGCACGGCGGTCAGCACCTGACCGCCCTCGGTCCGTCCGCGCGCCCGGATGCGGAGGAGCGCCATGACGGCTGAGGACGACCCGGACGACGTCCTCGACGCCCTGCTGCCCGGGGTCGCCCGGGTCAGGGGGACGGTGGTCGTCGCCCCGCACGGGACCGTCAACACCGGGACCGTGCACGGCGATCAGCGCTACGCGCCCGCGGACTCCCCCGCACCCGGCGGCCTGGGCCTGCCCCCGGTCCGCCAGGGGCCGGTGCGGGCGAAGGAGCTCCGGGCGGCCCGCGCCCACTTCGTCCCGCCCGCCGGATACACCGACGCCCTGGAGGCGCTCGGCTCCGGAGTCCTGTTCCTCGTCGGCGCGCCCGGCACCGGCCGCCAGACGCTGGCGCTGAACCTGCTGGCGCACGAATGTGCCGATCCCGCGCTGGTCCAGGTCGACGGGACCGTGGACCTCGCGCACTGGCGGCCCCGGCCCCACGGGACGCACGGCTTCCTGGTGATGAACCTGGCCGATCCGCTCGCCCTGCGGCCCTGGGACATCGAGCGCCTGGAGCGCGAGCTGGAGGAGGCCGGTGCCCGGATGGTCGTCGTCCTGCGGGAGACACCGGGTCTGGCACGGGCCCTTGAGGAGCGGCTGGGCGTGTGCGCGCTGCGCCACCGGCCGCCCCACCCCGGGAAGGTCTTCGCGCGCCACTTCGCCCGCCTGTGCCCCGACCCCGGGGAGCGGGCCCGCCGGCGCAGACGGGTGGGGCCGGCCGCCCTCGCCGCGCTGCTGCCGCCCGGGCTGCCGCCGGGCAAGGCGGTGCGGGTCGCCGAGGCGCTGTCCGGCCCCGGACCCGCCGGCCGGGTGACCGCCGCCGCGCTGACGGCCCGGCTCGCCGCCGCCGAAGCCGCGCGGCTGCTGTCCGGCGCGGACACCGGCCCGGGCTTCGGCTCGGGCCCCGGTACGGACGGCGATCCCGTGCTGCCGGCCCACCTGTTCGCGGTCTGCGTCCACCGGGGACTGGACCGGGACACCGTCCTCGGCCGGGCGGCGGACCTGCTCGACCTGGTCCGCGCCGACCGCGCTGCCGCAGACCCGGCCGAGACGTCACCGCGCACCACAAGGGGCGTACAGGCAGTCGCACCAGCCGTCCTCGCGGCCGTCGGGGCGCGGTGCACGGTCCGCGAGGACGGCGACGGCACCGTCGACCTCCTCTGGCCCGCGGTGGGCGAGGCGGTCTGGGACGTGGTGTGCCGGGAGCGGACGGAGTGGCTGCCGCTGCTGCACCGCTGGCTCGGCACGGCCGCGGACGAGGTGCAGGCGGAGCACGCCGCGCGTGCGCTGAGCGCGCTGGCCGCGCGTACGGCCGGACGGAGCCTCGGGCTGGTCGAGGACCTGGTCGGCACCGGGCCCTGGACGGCCGTCGAGGTCGCGGGGCTCGCCCTCGCCGCCCAGGCCCGCCTCGGCCGGGCCGCCGCCCCGGCGCTCGCACTGCTGGAGGCGTGGAGCCACGCGCCCGAACCCGCGTGCCGGGCCGCGGTCCTGGCCGCCTGCCGGCCCGACGCCGAGGCCCTGCCCGCCGAGACCGCCCTGCGGCTGCTGCGCCAGGTGCTGGACGCCCTCGTCGACGACGCCGACCCCACCCCCACGGCCATGGGCGTGTCGGCGACGCTGGTACGCCGGTTCGCCACCGGTTCCGCGCACACCCGGCAGGTGATGGTGCGTCACCTGGCCGAGTGGGCGGCGATCGAGGACCTGCCGGGGCTGGTGGCCGTCCTCACCGTCCCCGCCCTCGTCGCCGAGGACCCCGGCTGGTACGGCGAGTTGCTGACCGCCGGGCAGGAGGGCGCGGACCAGGTCGCCGCCCTCGTGTGCCACGCCCTGGACGAGGCGATGGCCTACCCCGCGATGCGGGACACGCTGCTCACCTGGTGCGCCGGGGCGGCCGGGACTCCGGAGCGCGAACGGCAGCTGGACGAGCTGTTCGCCCGGCTCGTCCGGCAGCGCAACCCCGGCAGCCTGCGACTGCTGAGGTCGATCGACCGGGCCGGGGACACCACACCCGGCAAGGCGCTCGCCGAACGGTCGCTCGCCGAGTGGCGCGCCGGAGCCGTGCCGGAAGGCGCCGACCAGAGCGCCTGATCCGCACAGCCCTCTCCGGCGCCGCCCGGGCTCCCCACCACCGCCGGACACATCCCTGCGGCACCCCATGCCCCCTCACCACCCGAGGAGATCGATGACACCCTTGCCCCCGTACCCCACCAGCCTCTTCACGCGCTTGGAGCGGGAAATGGCGGGCCGGGAACCGCTGCCCGGGCTCCGGCTGGACGACGGCTCCGGCGCCCCCGGCACCGCCCTGACCCCCGCCGAGGCACGCCCCCTGCTCTACGACCGCTGCGCACCGGCCGCCGTACGGACCTCGCTGTGGCACCAGATCGCCGCGCTGGCCCGCGAGGACACCGACGGGAACGGCTGGCTGCTCGGCGCGGTGTGGTGCGCCCTGCCCGGGCTGCGCCGCCACGCCTTCGCGATCGTCCAGCGCCTGGGCGCCGAACGGGACGACGTGGAGGCGGAGATGCTCACCGCCTGCCTGGAGACCCTGCGGACGATCGAGCCGGGCACCGCCGACCCGGGCTCCGTGCTGCTGCGTGCCGCGTGCACCCGCGCCTGGAACACCGCCGGGCAGGCCCGGGCCGAGCGGCCCGTCGAGGACATCCAGGTCGCGGCGGCGGTCCGCCGGGACCGGGGCGCGCTGTGGCAGGCGGAGTTCGACGGCGGTACCCGGCCGGAGGGGCTCGCCGCGACCCTGCGGATCACCGTCCCGGCCGACCGGGCCGAGGGACTGCGCCTCGGCGCCCTGGCCGCGGAATGGGGCCTGACCGAGCGGGTCGCCACGGCCCGCCGGATCCACCGCGGCCGCCGGGTGGGCACGCTGTCCCTGCGGCCCGGGAGCGGCCGATGACCGGGCGCCCGCCGACCCCGCTGACCTTCCGGGAGGTCCTCGACCTGCCGGTCAGCGTCGATCTCCGTACGGCGGCCCGGGCGTACGGCATGTGCATGGCCACCGCCTACCGGCTGGTCGCCCTCGGCACGTTCCCCTGCGAGACGGTCCGGGTCGGCCGCCGGCACCGTGTCCTCACCACCCGTCTGCTGTCCTCGCTGGGCATCGAGGAGCGGCCCGTCTACGCCGACGACCTCGGCGACGGCGTGGCGCTGACGCTGTTCGACTGAGCCCCCTTCGCCTCACTTCCCTCACCTCTTCCTTCCCTTTTCTCGGAGGTACTCCGTCATGCCCACGTGTCTCGCCCTCGGTCCCACGGCGCTCTTCCACGAGGAGGTCGTGCGGCCCGTATGCGAAGAACTGGAGCTGTCCCTGGTCCGGGCCGACCAGCTCGCCGACCCGAGCCCGCTCGGCGACCGGCTCGTCCGGCACCTCGTCGAGGAGGACGTGGTCGTCGCCGATCTCACCGGGGGCCATCCGTCCGTGGTGCTCGGGCTGGGGGTCCGGCACGCCGCCGGCCGGCGCACGGTGCGTCTGGTGCAGGCCGGGACGGTGCCGGCGGGCCTCGACGCGTTCCCGGCGCTCGAGTTCCCGCCGCTGCCGCTCGGCCGGGCCGTGGCGCGGGCCCTGCTGCGGGCGGCGCTCGCCGAGGAACTGGGCCGGACGGCCGTACCCGCCCCGGGTGGGGGGTACGGCGAGGCCGCGCCCGGGTGGGAGGAGGCCCCGACCGCGCCGGAGGAGAACGGGCCGGGACTGCTGGAGCTGGCCGTGAGGGCCGAGACCGAGATGGGGGCCATGGCGGAGGACATGGCGATGGTCGAGGCGGCCTTCGAGGACCTGGGCGCGATGGCCGAGCTGTCCTCCGAGGACCTGCTGCGGGCCAATCTGCCGGGCGTGCCGATGAGCGCGCAGCTGGCCGCGGTCAACCGGTTCGCCAAGTCCATCGAGGGCCCGTCGGCCGAGCTGGAGGAGGCGGCCCGGCGGCTCGCCGGCCGGATGGAGCTGACCTTCGGCGCGCTGCGCGCGTTCCTGGAGTGGACCGGCGAGACCCCGCGCGCGGAGTGGCCGGACGGCATCGACTCCCTGCTCGACCAGATGATCGAGCAGTCCCGGGAGATGCGCGAGGCGGCCACCAGCGCCGAGGAGTTCGAGTCCATGCTGATGTGGATCGGCCGTACCAGCAGCCGGGTGCGCAGGCCGAGCCGGAAGATCGTCGGCTCCCTGCGGACGCTCATGGGTGCGGTGGCGCCGTTCGAGGAGTTCGAGCACATGGCGCGCACGCTCAGGAAGGCCTGAGCGGGGCCGTGCGGCCCGGCCGGTCAGGGGCCGCGGGGGAACACCGCGGCCCTCCCGGTCGTTGATCTCGTGCGGCAGGAGGGGAGGACCGGACAGTGCACGGTGAGTACAAAGTGCCCGGCGGCAAGCTCGTCGTCGTCGACGTGGAGGTCCAGGACGGTGTGCTGCGGCACGTGCGCGTGGCGGGCGACTTCTTCCTGGAGCCGGACGAGGCACTGGACGCGGTGAACCGCGCCCTGGAGGGTGCCCCGGCGGACACCGACGCGTCGGGGCTGGCCGCCCGGATCGAGGCCGCGCTGCCGGCGGGGACCGTGATGTACGGGCTGACCGCCGAGGGCGTGGGCATCGCGGTGCGCAGGGCGCTCGCGCACGCCACGGACTGGACGGACTACGCCTGGCAGCTGATCCACGAGGGCCCGCAGCCGCCCGCGCTGCACATGGCGCTGGACGAGGTGCTGACCGCCGAGGTGGCCGCGGGCCGGCGGCCGCCGACGCTGCGGGTGTGGGAGTGGGGCGCCCCCGCGGTGATCATCGGCAGCTTCCAGTCGCTGCGCAACGAGGTCGACCCCGAGGGCGCCGCCCGGCACGGGATCCAGGTGGTGCGGCGGATCTCCGGCGGCGGCGCGATGTTCGTGGAACCGGGCAACACCATCACCTACTCGCTGTCGGTGCCCGACTCCCTCGTCCAGGGCCTGTCCTTCCAGGACAGCTACGCCTATCTGGACGACTGGGTGCTGGGCGCCCTCGGCGAGATGGGCATCCGGGCCTGGTACCAGCCGCTGAACGACATCGCCACCGAGCAGGGCAAGATCGCGGGCGCCGCGCAGAAGCGGATCGTCGGGCCGGGCGGCGGGCCGGGCGCCGTACTGCACCATGTGACGATGTCGTACGACATCGACGCCGACAAGATGGTCGAGGTGCTGCGGATCGGGCGGGAGAAACTGTCCGGCAAGGGCACCGCGAGCGCGAAGAAGCGGGTGGATCCGCTGCGCCGCCAGACCGGGCTGCCGCGCGCCGCGGTGATCGAGCGGATGATCGACTCCTTCCGCGCGCGGTACGGCCTGGAGCAGGGCAAGATCACGGACGAGGAGCTGGCCCGGGCCGAGGAGCTGGCGCGGACCAAGTTCACCTCGGCCGAGTGGACCGCGAGAGTGCCGTGACCGTCGGGGGCTTGCTTCAGGGAAGGGTCAAGAGCTGCCCTCGCCCCTCCCAAACGGTCGTATGAGTTCCGTGTACGTCGGAACCGCCGTCCCCACTTAGCCGGATTTGCTCCGCCGCCCGCTGGCTACCGTGGACGGGCCCGATTCGGCCATGCAGAACCACGGGGAAGAGGTGACGGCGGTGGGGGCGCCGAAGCGTTCTCGGCTGCGCGATTTCCTGGAACCGGAGCCGCCCGCCGGGCCGCCTCCGAAGCAGGCACCGGAAGCGCGTCCGGCCCGGCTGCGGGACCTCCTGACCGGCGCGCCGCCGCCGCGGGCGGCCGGTGACGACCGCCGCCCCGGCCCCAGGCCGGGGGTGCCCGCCTACCACACGCCGGTGTGCGTTCCGGCGCATCCGCGCTCCGTCGCCGGGACCGGCGGCGACGGCCGCCCCGCGCGCGTGCCGTTCGTCGTCCTGGAGCTGTTCCAGCACCCCGCGCACGGCACGGTCGCCTTCGCCTTCAGCACACCGGCGAAGCTGGCCGAAGCCCTCGGCGAGGCGCAGCCGTGGGTCGCCGCCTCGCTCGGCCCGCTGGCCGAGGGCGTGCGCGCCCAGGGCGTCACCGTGCTGGTGGACCCGCGGGTGCCGCCCGGCCGCCACCACTGGGAACCGGCCGACCTGGCCGCCTACGCACGGGAGGTGCGCACGCCATGACCGACTTCACGGTGATCTACGACGACCTGTCCACGCTGGCGAAGACGTTCCGCACCCAGGCCCACGACTACCGCACGCTGCACGCCGACGTCGCCCCCGCCATGGCCGCCGGCGGCGATCCGGGGCTGGACTCGGCCATCAAGGAGGTCGCCGACCTCATCGTCGCCCTGCACATCGGCATGGCCGACCGGCTGGACGACCACGGCGACAAGGTGGCGTACGCGCGGGACTCCTTCCACCGGCACGACGTGGACGTCCACGGTGTCTTCGAAGACCTGATGGGCTGAGAGCTGACGGGTGAGCACGGATGAGTGACAGCTGGGTCGGCGGTGACATCGGCGGGCTGCGCACGATGGCCGAGACGTACAAGAACGCCAAGGACAAGCTCGACGGCGTGGTCAGGCCGATCGGCAGCGCCGTCGACAAGCTGGTCGACGACGCGAGCTGGAAGGGCGAGGCGGCCGAGGCCTTCCGCGCCAAGTGGAGCGAGGACGCGCTGGCCGCCGGCGGCTTCGCCGAACTGGTGCACGCGGCCGGCGAGATCCTCCAGACGCTCGCCGACGCGCTGGCCACGTGCGAGGCGTCCCTTCAGAACTCGGAGGACATCGCGGCCCGCAAGGGGGTGCCGACGGGCCCTCGGGGCGCGCCGCTGCCGATGACGACGGCGAACCCGCCGACCGCGGACGACCGCAAGGCCGTCGCGGCGCTGAACGAGTACGCCACGGCACGCGACGAGATCCTGCACACCGCCCAGCACGCACGGCTGGTGGCGGCGAAGCAGTTGCAGGGGCTGTACGACAAGGTGACGTCGAAGGACGACTCGGTCTCCCCCGGGGACAAGGTCACCCTGTACGACGCGCTGCGCGGGCTGTACGCGTACGACGCCGAGGACGCCCGGGCGGGCGGTATCGAGGCCCGCAAGCACATCGACGCGGCGAGGGCGGAGGCGCAGGCCGCGAAGAAGCAACTCCGCGCCGAGCGCAGGGTGTTCCAGCAGCAGGGCCGCCGACTGCCCGACGACCTGCCGGCCAAGAGCGCCTACCGCGACGCGGTCACCAAGGTGGACTCGCTGGAGCGGGACATCGCCCGCGCCGACAGCGGCAGCAGCAAGTTGCCGTACGACCGCGCCCTGAACGTCAAGCTGGCCGACGCCGCGGACGCGCTGCGCCTGGGCAAGGGGCTGGAGGCGCTGCCGGACGCCCTGAAGGAGCTGCCGGTGCTGGACGTGGCCGCGGCGGCCGCCTGCGGGCTGATCGAGGCCAAGGACGACCACGACAAGGGCTGGTCCTGGCAGCACTCCGTCGTCGTGGACGGCGGTGTCGCGCTCGGCGGACTGGCCGCCGGTGCGGCGATCACCGCGGCCCTGCCCGTCGAGGGTGCGGCCGCCGTCGCCGCGGTCGGGGTCGGCACGGTGATCGTCTCGACCTCGGTCCTCGACCACGCCTTCCACGAGCACTGGAGCGAGGACATTCACGACCACGGGGTGGTCGGCGGCGTGCTGACCGGCACCAAGCACGTCGCCGCGGAGACCGTCGACGACGGAAAGCGACTGGCGAAGGATGTCTGGCATGGCGTCACGAGTATCTTCTGAGGCCCCCGCCCCGGGGTTCTCCGTCCCCGTCCCCGCCCTGCCGAAGCTGGGCCGGACGTGGTACGAGCGCGGTACGCGCTACTGGCTGTGCCGGGCCCGTACGACGGTCTTCATCGTGTTCGCCATGGCCATGTTCTGCCTGTTCGCGCTGAGCCTGTACGCGGGGGTCCGGGACCTGCTGCCGGCCACCGCTCGGGTCGTGTGGGACGGGGTGCAGGCGGCGGCGTCCGCCGTGACCCTGGTGTGGGGCTGGGTGGCGCAGCGCCGGGGCCACCGCGCGGCGCTGGCGGACCCGCCCACCCCGGAGGAGACGCTCCGGGCCAAACGCGCCCACGACCGGCGCGTCCCGGGCCGGATCGCCCTGGGGCGCGGGCTGGTGCTGCTCGCCGCCCCCGTCATGCCGGCGTTCGCCGCGTACCTCGTGGGCTGGCTGGCCGCCTGGACGACCGTGCGCGAGTACCCCAGCGAGGTCGGCGCCCGCCGCTGGCTCGAGGCGCACTCCTCCCGGCCATGACCCCGCACCGCACCACGACCCCGCCCGCCGCTCCCGCGACCGTCCCGGCGCTGCCGGGCCTCGGGACCACCTGGTACCGGCGCGGGGCACGCTACTGGCTGCGCCGCGCCGGCGGCGCCGTCCTGCTGCTCACGGCCCTGGCCTTCTTCTGCTACGTCGCCCTGCGGCTGTATCTCGGCGTGCCGCGCAGCGACCTGCCGCCGCGGGTGCGCCGGGCGTGGGACGCCGTCCAGGCGGTCGCGTCCTGCGCGGCCCTGGTCCATGGCTGGGTCGGTCAGCGCCGCGCACTGCGGCGGCAGCGGCTGGCCCCGCCGGCGCCGGGCGAGGTCCGCGCGGCGAAGCGGGCGGCGACCGGCCGGGCCGGGAACTGGTCCCGGGCGGGTGTCGTCCCGCTGCTGCTCGCGGCGCCGGTCCTGCCCGCGTTCGCGGCCTGGTGCGCGGGCCGGCTCCTGGCCGCCCTCGCCGTCCGCGCGTACCCGAGCGAGATCGGCGCCCGTCGCCAACTGGAGGAACATAACGGGCCAATCAGTACGTCGTGAACGCGCTGCCGTGACCGCCCGCGCACACAGCGCGTTGGCACTTCCGCCCACAGGCGGTCGTGTGACACTGTCGTCCCCGTCCACCCCACGGACACCTTCCAACGCCCCCTCCCCCACGAGAAGTGCGCCGTGCGTTCTCTTCCTCTGCCGCTCGCCCTCACCGCGCGTCTGACGCCGGTCGCGGTCCTCGCCTGCGCCGGCTGGGCACTGTCGTCGGGCCCGGCCGCACCGCCCTCCGCCGCGCAAGCGCAGGGCCGGCCGGCGCCCGCCGCGACCTCCGCCGGGGCCCCGGCGTCCAGCGCGGCGGCGAAGGCGAAGGCGTACGACACCGCGCCCGCGCCGTGCACCAGCCTGCCCGCCGCCCTGGTCACGTCTCTGGTGCCCGGCGCGAAGACGGCCGGCAAGGAGATCCCGTCGACCGACCCCCAGCTGCGCCGCACCTGCTCCTGGAACGCGCTGGACGGCTACGACTACCGCTGGCTGGACGTCTCCTTCGAGATCGGCGCCTCGGAGCAGGAGGCGCGGCAGGAGTACCAGCAGCGGGTGCAGGAGAAGAGCGGCGGCGGGACCGTACCGGGCCTCGGGGACAGCGCGTACTCGATCGTGGACCTCACCACGGAGGACAAGCAGCAGACCCGGGAGGGCGTGGTGATGGTCCGGATCTCCAACGCGCTGGTGATCATCACCTACAGCGGCAGCGACTTCGAGACCAAGAAGGCCCCGAGCACGGACGTGATCAACACCGGGGCGATCAAGGCGGCCCGGGCCGCGGTCGGCGCCCTGACCCGCTGACCCGCTGACCGCCCGCCGGCGCTCGGGGTTCGGCCGCTCCCGCGCGGGGCACTCGGCGCTGACGAGACGGCGGGCCGGGCCCCGGCGAACTCCCCGGCGTAGAAGTGAGGGTCCTCGCGGACCAGCGCGGACCGATGGCTGCGACGGAAGTCTTCGTCACCCAGCCAGGGCGGCAGCTCGCCCGCGGCGGCGAGCGCGGGCTGCCGCGCACGCGGGCGCCCGCCCGCCCGACGGCGAACCCCGCGACCAGCGAGGCGGCGCAGCCGTCATGGTGGCCCTGCCCCCGCCGGACCCGGCAGATCTCCAGGCCGTACCGGACCAGCGCCTCCTCGTACCCGGCCCCCATGCGTACCGCGGTATACCGGCGCCAGCCGTAGCCCGGCACGGTCAGACCGCCCAGCACCTGGAGCCCTATGTGTGGCCGGCGTCGGACCGGGACGCGGGCGCGGCCGGTGCGGTGTCGTCCTGACCGTCCGGCCGGCCGCGGCCGGTGAGCAGGGTCAGTCCCAGGTACAGCACCAGGGAGGTGCAGAGGCCGACCGCCCAGCCGTAGTCGGCGAGGGCGGACAGGGCGGGGATGGGGCGGCCGTCGATCAGGGGCTTGAAGCTGGCCCCGCCGACGGCGAGGACACCGCCCGCCAGGAAGGCAGCGACCGCCCGCCAGTTCCAGCCGCCCGCGTACCAGTAGCGGCCGCCCGCGCGGTACAGGTCGGCGAGGTCGAGCCGGGTGCGGCGCAGGATCCAGTAGTCGGCGACGAGGATGCCCGCGACGGTGCCGAGCAGACCGCCGACCAGACCGAGCCAGGTGAAGATGTAGCCCTGCGGGTCGGAGTACAGCTTCCAGGGCAGGATCAGCACGGCGAGTACGGCGGTGATCAGCGCTCCGGCGCGGAAACCGACCTTCCTGGGCGCCATGTTGGAGAAGTCGAAGGCCGGGGAGACCAGGTTCGCCGCGATGTTCACCGAGAGGGTGGCGACCAGCACCGTGACCAGGGCGTAGAGCAGGCCCACCGCGTTGTCGGTCTTCGCGGCGAGCTGCACCGGGTCCCAGACCGGTGTGCCGTAGACGGCCTGGGAGCCGGAGGTGACCAGCACGGAGAGGAAGGCGAACAGGGTCATCGTGGTGGGCAGGCCCAGCGCCTGGCCCCAGGTCTGGGCGCGCTGGCTGCGGCCGTAGCGGGTGAAGTCGGGGATGTTCAGGGACAGCGTCGACCAGAAGCCGATCATGCCCATGAGGGAGGGCGCGAACAGTTTCCAGAAGTCCTTGCCCCAGCCGAGCTTCGACGGCTGGTCGAACAGCGGGCCGACGCCGCCCGCCTTCTCGCTCATCCACCACAGCATCACGAGCGCGCCGACGAGGACGAACGGCGCGGCCCAGTTCTCGAAGCGGCGGATGGTCTCCATGCCCCGGTAGATGATGGCGACCTGGAGCGCCCAGAAGAGCGCGAAGGACAGCCACATGGTCCAGGGGTGGCCGCCGAGGTGCGTCGCGTTCGCCCAGCTGTCGCCGATCAGTTTGCCGGCGAGGAAGTAGATGGCCTCGCCGCCGATCCAGGTCTGGATGCCGAACCAGCCGCATGCCACCAAGGCCCGTACCAGCGCGGGCAGGTTGGCGCCGCGCACTCCGAAGGAGGCGCGGGCGAAGACCGGGAACGGGATGCCGTACTTGGGGCCGGCGTGCCCGGTCAGCAGCATCGGCACCAGCACGACCAGGTTGGCGAGGGCGATGGTGAACACGGCCTGTCTCCAGTCCATACCCACCGCGATCAGCCCGGAGGCGAGGGTCCAGGAGGCGGTGTTGTGGGCCATGCCGACCCACAGCGCCGAGAAGTTGTACGTCGTCCAGGTGCGCTTCGCCACCGGGACCGGGAGCAGGTCCTCGTTGGCGTACGGGCCGCTGGGCGGCGGGGTGCCAGGAGCGAGTTCCACGCGCCCGTCGGGGAGGGTGACCTGGCCGGGTGCGGATATGGCCGGGGGGACGGTGTCGGTCATGGGCTGGCCAATCGGGGAGGTGGGACGAGAGAGGCCGTGCGGGCACCAGCCCCCTCCCCGGGGACGGCGGGGAGGGGAGACCATGAGGCGAGGGGCGTGGGGGGTCGAACGCGCCGCCGCGGATCAGGAGTTGACGGCGGGGATCACCTGGGAGCCGTAGGCGTCGATGGTGGCCTCCTGCGCGTCGTGCATGTCGTACACGGCGAACTGGTCGACGCCCAGCTCGCGCAGCCTGTTCAGTTTCTCGATGTGCCGCTCGGCCGGGCCGACGAGGCAGAACCGGTCCACGATCTCGTCCGGCACGAACGCGGTGTCCGGGTTGCCGCTGCGCCCGTGGTGGGCGTAGTCGTAGCCCTGGCGGGCCTTGATGTACTCGGTGAGCTCCTCGGGGACCTGGGCGGAGTGCTCGCCGTACTTGGCCACCAGGTCGGCCACATGGTTGCCGACCATGCCGCCGAACCAGCGGCACTGCTCCCGGGCGTGGGCGAGGGCCTCGGGCGAGTCGTCGGCGGTGACATAGGCGGGTGCGGCCACGCAGACGGTGACCTCGCCGGGGTCCCGGCCGGCCGCCGCGGCGGCGTCCTTGACCGCCTTCACCATGTACTCGGTGAGGTACAGGTCGGCCAGCTGGAGGATGAAGCCGTCGGCCTCCTCCCCCGCCATCTTCAGCGCCTTCGGGCCGTACGCGGCCATCCACACCGGGAGTTCGGCGCCCGGCCCGATCCACGGGAAGCGGATCTTCGTGCCGCCCAGGTCGGCCTCCTCGCCGCGGCCGAGGGCGCGGATCACCTTCATGGCCTCGCTGATCCGGGCGAGCGTGTTGGGCTTGCGGCCCGCGACCCGCATCGCGGAGTCGCCCCGGCCGATGCCGCAGACGGTGCGGTTGCCGAACATGTCGTTGAGGGTGGCGAAGGTGGAGGCGGTGACCTCCCAGGTGCGGGTGCCCGGGTTGGTGACCATCGGGCCGACCTTCAGCCTCTCCGTGTTCGCCAGGATCTGACTGTAGATCACGAACGGTTCCTGCCAGAGCACCGCCGAGTCGAAGGTCCAGCCGTAGGTGAAGCCGTTGCGCTCGGCGCGCTTCATCAGGCTGACGACCCGGGAGGCCGGCGGATCGGTCTGAAGGACGAGTCCGAAGTCCATGGGCGCCTCTCCTAGTTGAGGTACTGACAGGTGGAGCGCGGGGTGAAGGCACCGTGTCCGGCGTGCCCGGTGTACTCCCGCTGGTCGATGACGAGTTCGCCGCGCGAGAGCACGGTCTCCACCCGGCCGGTGGTGCGCCTGCCCTCGTACGCCGAGTAGTCCACGTTCATGTGGTGGGTCTGCGCGGACATGACCTGCTCGGTGTGCGGGTCGTAGATCACGATGTCGGCGTCGGCGCCCGGGGCGATGGTGCCCTTCTTCGGGTACAGACCGAACATCCGGGCCGGGGTGGCGCAGGCGATCTCGATCCAGCGGCGGCGGGAGATGTGCCCGTCGACCACGGCCTGGTGGAGCAGGTCCATGCGGTTCTCCACGCCCGGCAGCCCGTTGGGGATCTTGGAGAAGTCGCCGCGGCCCAGGTCCTTCTGGCCGGTGAAGCAGAAGGGGCAGTGGTCGGTGGAGACCACCTGGAGGTCGTTGGTGCGCAACCCCTGCCACAGTCTGGCCTGGTGCTCCTTGGGCCGCAGCGGGGTCGAGCAGACGTACTTGGCGCCCTCGAAACCGGGTTCGGCGAGGTTGTCGGTGGACAGGAAGAGGTACTGCGGGCAGGTCTCGCCGAAGACGTTCAGTCCGTCGTCGCGGGCGCGGGCCAGCTCGGCGACCGCCTCCATCGCCGAGACGTGCACCACGTAGAGCGGGGCGCCCGCGACCTGGGCGAGCCGGATGGCGCGGTGGGTTGCCTCGGCCTCCAGCAGGGCCTTGCGGACCTCGCCGTGGTAGCGCGGGTCGGTCTCGCCCCGGGCGAGGGCCTGCTCGACCAGGACGTCGATGGCGATGCCGTTCTCGGCGTGCATCATGATCAGTCCGCCGTTGTCGGCGGAGCGCTGCATGGCGCGCAGGATCTGGCCGTCGTCGCTGTAGAAGACACCGGGATACGCCATGAACTGCTTGAACGAGGTGACGCCCTCCTCGACCAGCAGATCCATCTCCTTGAGCGTCTCGTCGTTCACATCGGAGACGATCATGTGGAAGGCGTAGTCGATCGCGCAGTTGCCCTCGGCCTTGGCGTGCCAGGTGTCCAGGCCCTCGCGCAGGGTGCGGCCGACGGTCTGCACCGCGAAGTCCACGATGGTCGTCGTACCGCCCCAGGCGGCGGCGCGGGTGCCGGTCTCGAAGGTGTCGGAGGCGTAGGTGCCGCCGAACGGCAGCTCCATGTGGGTGTGGGCGTCGACACCGCCCGGGATGACGTACTTCCCGGTGGCGTCGAGGACGCGGTCGGCGGTGAACGCCGCGGCGGCGGGGGTGCCGGACGCCGCGAGGGCGGCGACGCGGCCGTCCTCGACCAGGACGTCGGCGTGGATCTCGTCCGAGGCGGTGATGACGAGACCACCGCGGATGACGGTACGGCTGCTCATGCTGCTCCCTCGGTCGGCTCGGCTGCGCTCAGGGCGCGGTCAGCGGCGTGTACGCTCCCGGCGCCCGGTCCCGGTAGAACTGCCAGCGGTCCCGGACCTCGCGGAGGGTGGCCAGGTCCAGGTCGCGGACGACCAGTTCGGTCTCCTTGTCGCTCGCCACCTCGCCGACGAACCGGGCCTCCGGGTCGACGAAGTAGGTGGTGCCGTAGAAGTCGTTGTCGCCCAGGTCCTCCACGCCGACCCGGTTGATCGCGCCGACGAAGTACTCGTTGGCGACGGCCGCCGCCGGCTGTTCCAGCTGCCAGAGGTAGCGGGACAGACCCCGCGAGGTCGCCGAGGGGTTGAAGACGATCTCGGCACCGGCGAGACCCAGGGCCCGCCAGCCCTCCGGGAAGTGGCGGTCGTAGCAGATGTAGACCCCGATCCTGCCCACGGCCGTGTCGAAGACGGGCCAGCCGCTGTTGCCGGGACGGAAGTAGAACTTCTCCCAGAACCCCTGCACCTGGGGGATGTGGGTCTTGCGGTACTTGCCGAGGTAGGAGCCGTCCGCGTCGATCACGGCGGCGGTGTTGTACAGGACGCCGGGCTGCTCCTCCTCGTACATCGGCAGCACCAGGACGATGCCCAGTTCGCGGGCGAGGCTCTGGAACCGCCGGACGGTCGGGCCGTCGGGGATCCGCTCGGCGTACTCGTAGAAGGCCTTGTCCTGCACCTGGCAGAAGTAGGGGCCGTAGAACAGCTCCTGGAAGCAGAGGACCTGGGCGCCCTGGGCGGCGGCGTCGCGGGCCGCCTGCTCGTGCACCTGGATCATGGATTCCTTGTCGCCGGTCCAGGCGGTCTGGAACAGCGCGGCACGGATCACTCGGCTCATCGGGACCTCCGGTAGCTCGGTGTGCCGTGAGCGTAGGAAGTCCGGGCGGGGCGTTCGACGGGCAGCGTGTCACGGGTGCGGGCCTGCCGCGTGTCACCGTGTCACGTGTTGGAAGGCCCATGTTTCACCGCCGTTTTCCCAGGTCGTTGCAGGTTTCACCGGTGTTGCGCAGCATGCTTTCAGCGGTGTTGCGCGTCATGCGCGAGCAGCGCGATGTGCACGGAGGCCGCCTGTTCGAAGTCGTCCAGGTCGACGCCGAGGCGGGCCTGTATCGCCTCCAGGCGGCGGTAGAGCGCGGGCCGGGAGACATGGTGGAGCTGGGCGGTGCGGGACTTGTTGCGGCCGGTGGCGAGGTAGGTCCGCAGCACGCCGAGGAGTTCCGGTTCGGCGTCGCCGAGCAGCCCGTCCAGCTCCCGTTCGGCGAAGGACTGCACCTGCGGGTCGTCGCGCAGCAGCCGGATCAGCCCGCGCAGATGGACGTCCTTGAGCCGGACCACGGCGGGCAGGTCGAGGGCGGCGGCGGAATCGGCGACGGCATCGGCGACATGCCGGGCCTCGCGCAGCCCTTCGGGCACGTCGTCCCAGCAGGTGCGGGCAGCGGCGGCGGCGACCACGGCGGACCCGGCCCCGGGGCCGCCGCGCCAGCGGGCCGCCAGATGCGCGGTGAGCGTCTCGGCGTGCTGGTCGCGGGCGAGGCTGAGCAGCACGGCGACGGCACCGCCGGCCAGCTCGGCGACGAGTCCGGGCAGCCCCAGCACCCGCAGCAGCCGGTCGAGTTCGGCCGGATCGGCGCCGGGGACGACGAGCGGGACGAAGGTGCGCCGGTTGACCGGCAGCCCGGCCGCCCGGGCCCTGGGCAGCAGCTGCCGGGCGGGTACGACCCCGGAGACGAGGTCGGTCAGCAGGCTCTGCGCGGACTGCTCCTCCCAGCTGTGCGCGGAGCCGCCGCCGAGCATGCGGTGCAGCACCAGCGCCTCGGCGGCCCGGTCGGCGAGCAGCCGTCCGGTCGCCGTCTCGCCCCGGTAGCCGCACAGCAGCAGCCGGCCCCAGCGCTCCCCGCGGCCGCCCAGCCCGGCGCTGATCCAGCCGGGGCCGGCGCCGGCCCCGGCCTGCCGGGCGATCCGCTCCCAGTCGCGCAGCACGTCGTCCACCGCGGACCGCTCCCCCGCGGTGGCGAGGACGCGGTGGGCGAGGTTGGTGACGACGACCGGACAGCCGCTGTGCCGGGCGACCTCGTCCAGCAGCCGCTGGAGCGGCGCGCCGGCCGTGATCAGTCCGGTGAGCGCGGTCCGTACCGTCTCCGAGAGGCTGACGGCGGCGAACTTCCGCCGTACCAGCCGGGACTGCACCTCCTCGGTCAGCTCCGCGAAGGGGAACGGCCGGTGGAGGACGACCAGGGGCAGCCCGCAGCGCTCGGCGGCCCGGCGCATCACCTCCGGCGGCGCCGGGAAGGCCCGTCCGAGGCCGAGCACCACGGCGGCGGCCTCCGCGCGGTGCAGGGACTGGATGTACTCGGCCTGCCGGGCCTCGTCACCGGCGAGGAGCACCCCGGTGGTGAGCACCATCTCGCCGCCGCTGAGCATCACCCCCACGTCGGCGGCCTCGGCGACGTGCACCCAGCGCACCGCCCGGTCGAGCCCCGCGGCGCCGGCCACCACCTCGGGCTCCCCGGCGAGCACCCGTTCCAGCGTGAGCACCTGGCGCACGGACAGGGCGGGTCCGGGGGACGGCTGGTGGCCGCTCGGGGGCTCCGAGAGGGTGGTCATGGCTGTGCACCTGCTCTTTCGTCTAGTACGTCCTGCGCAGCGCCTGTTCCAGAATCGTCGCCCCCTCCTCGGCCTCGGCGACGGTCAGCGACAGCGGTGGGGCGATGCGCAGCGCGCTGGTGTTGTGGCCACCGCCCTTGCCGATGAGCAGGCCGCCGTCCCGGCAGGCCTCCAGCACTGCGGCCGCCGCCCGCGGGTCGGGCTCGTCCGTGCCGGGCCGTACCAGCTCGACGCCGATCATCAGCCCGCGCCCGCGCACCTCGCGCACGCCGGGCAGCGGGGCGGCGATGGCCCGCAGCCGCTCGATGAGCAGCCCGCCGACGCGCCGGGCGTTGCCCTGGAGGTCGTGCTCCAGCAGATAGGTGAGGTTGGCGAGGGCGGCGGCCATGGTGATCTGGGTGCCGCCGAAGGTCGAGATGCTGTTGGCGTCGAGGCAGTTCATGATCTCGGCGCGGGCGATGACCCCGCCGACGGACATGCCGTTGCCGATGCCCTTGGCGAAGGTGACGATGTCGGGCGGGCCGCTGCGGGCGTGCGCCTGCCAGCCCCAGAAGTGCTCGCCGGTGCGGCCCCAGCCGGTCTGCACCTCGTCGGCGATCCACAGGATCCCGTGCTCGCTCAGCACCTCGCGGAAGGCCGCGTACAGTCCGTCGGGCGGGGAGGTGAAGCCGCCGACGCCCTGGACGGGCTCGGCGATCAGCGCGGCGGGCGGCCGGGTGTGGCCGAGCAGGTCCTTCAGGTCGGCGACGCAGGCGTCGATGAACGCCCGGTCGTCCAGCTCGGCGTACGGCCCCCGGGTGCGGACGCCACCGTGGACGTACAGCGTCTGGAGCGGGGACAGTGAAGTCGGGGACCAGCCGCGGTTGCCGGTGATGCCGACGGTGCTGAAGGAGCGGCCGTGGTAGCTGTTGCGCATCGCGAGGACGGTGTTGCTGCGCCGGTAGGCGGTGGCGAGCAGCAGGGCGGTGTCGTTGGCCTCGGTGCCGGAGGTGGTGAAGAAGACGCGGGCGTCGGGGATGCCGCTGACCTGGGCGATGCGCTCGGCGAGTTCGACCATCGGCCGGTTGAGGTAGAGGGTCGAGGAGTGCAGGATCCGGCCGGCCTGCTCGCCGACCGCCTTGGTGACCTCGGGCAGCGCGTGGGCGGTCATGGTGGTCAGGATGCCGCCGAAGAAGTCGAGGTACCGGTTCCCGGCGGAGTCCCACACATGACGGCCCTCGCCATGGGTGATCTCGATCGGGTCGTCGTAGTAGAGGGCGAGCCAGTCGGGCAGTACCCGGCGGTGACGGGAGTAGAGGTCGTTCACGGCTGTACCAGCCCTTCGTAGGCGTCGGGGCGGCGGTCGCGGTAGAAAGCCCACTGCTGCCGCACTTCCTCGATGAGGCCGAAGTCGAGGTCGCGGACGAGGAGTTCCTCGCTCTTGTCGCCGGCGACGTCGCCGACGAACTGTCCGCGCGGGTCGACGAAGTAGCTCGTGCCGTAGAAGTCGTTGTCGCCGTACTCCTCCTGGCCCACCCGGTTGATGGCGGCGACGAAGTACTCGTTGGCGACGGCCGCGGCGGGCTGCTCCAGCTGCCACAGGTGCGCGGACAGACCACGGTGGGTGGCGGAGGGGTTGTAGACCAACTGGGCGCCGTTGAGTCCCAGTTGCCGCCAGCCCTCCGGGAAGTGCCGGTCGTAGCAGATGTAGACGCCGACCTTGCCGACGGCCGTGTCGAAGACCGGCCAGCCGAGGTTGCCGGGCCGGAAGTAGTACTTCTCCCAGAAGCCCTTGACCTGCGGGATGTGGTGCTTGCGGTACTTGCCGAGGTAGCGGCCGTCGGCGTCGATGACCGCGGCGGTGTTGTAGTAGAACCCGGACTGCTCGACCTCGAAGACCGGTACGACGATCACCATGCCGGTCTCGCGCGCGAGGTCCCGCATCCGGCGGACGGTCGGCCCGTCGGGCACCGGCTCGGCCCAGCGGTAGTGCTCGGGCTGCTGCACCTGGCAGAAGTAGGGGGAGTTGAAGACTTCCTGGAACCCGATGATCTTCGCGCCCCGGCGGGCCGCCTCGCGGGCGTGCTCCTCGTGTTTCGCCACCATGGACTCGGTGTCGCCGGTCCAGGTGGCCTGGACCAGTGCGGCTCGTACGACGTGGGCCATGAGCTGCTCCTTCGACGGGACGTCAGAGCCTCTACGCACGTAGAAACGCCCGTAGAGGGACGAACGTAAGCCTCCGGACGGTCCTTGCCAAGACCATCGTCGTCAACCCGCTGGGTCGATCTCGTTTCACACTCCTGCGGGTGACCGTACGCCCCCGCGGCGGGGTCGTAACCGGGGCAGACCGGGACGACACCACCGCACTCCGGTCACGGGGTGTGTCCGGCGACGCGCAGGGCGTGCACGAGGTCCCAGTGCCGCTCCTCGGAGACGGCCCGCGCGGCCTGGAGCAGCAGCGGCACGAGCCGGCGCGGGTCCGCGGCGACGCTGCGGGCGGCCTCCTCCGGGGGGCGGACCCGGACGTAGGCGTCCAGCAGGGCCAGCACCTCGCGCCGCCGCCCGGCCTCCTCCAGATGCAGTACGGCCGCCCCTATCTCCGCCGCCGGGCGGGCCACGCCCTGCCGCAGCATCCGCTCCCCGTCGGCCTCCCACCCGGCACCGGCGAGCGCGTCGGCGACGGCGACCAGCCGCTCGGCGGGCAGCGCGGCGGCCTCCCACAGCAGGGTGGCCCAGTCGGCGCCGAGACCGGCGTGCCGCAGGGCGTCCGCGAGCAGCGGGAACCGGCCGGCGGGCCACTGCGCGGCCTCCACCAGTAAGACATGGGCCTCCCCGCTGCGTCCCTCGTCCCGGAGCCGCGCGAGCAGCAGCACGGTTGCGGCGACGGCCTCGTGCGCCCCGGCGTCCACCGGCTCCACGGACACCGGTTCAGCCGGCTCAGCCGGCTCAGCCGGCTCGGCGACCCCCGCGAACCGGGCCCCCCGCGGCGTACGCCCGCCGTCCGCCGGCCCCCCGGCCCGCGGCACGACCACCGGCTGGTCCTCCCCCTCCCCCACCCCGGCGAACCGGGCACTGCCCCGCCGGCGCTTCCGCCCCTTCCCGCCCGGCGCGGCCTCCGGCGCGGGAGCGCCTGCCGTCCGGCCGGCAAGGACACCGGGGGCTGCGAGCGACGTGGAGGACGGGGATCCGGGCGAGTCGGGTCCGAGCGGCAGGGCGGACGCGGGCGGCTGAAGGCGGGAAACCTGGGACGCGGCAGCCGGGACCACCCGAGAATCCGCCACCACGCCGGCCAGCTCGCGGCGGTCCACCTGGGCGAGGCGGGCGCGGAGTTCCGCGCAGCGGGCGGTGGCGCGGGTGTGGTCGTCATGGGCCCAGGCGAGGTCCTGACGGAGGGACTCGGCCTCTTCCGCGGAGTTCGCCGTGGACAGCAGGCGGCTCAGGACGGCCTGGCGTTCGGCGGCGTACCGCTGTTCCCGGAGCATGACGTCGAGGCGGTCGGCGAGGGCGTCCCGGGCGCCGGGCCGGGCGTCGTACGCGTCGAGCGCGGCGGCGTGCAGCGCGCGGGCCCGCTCCCCCTCGGCCGCGGCGACGGCGGCGCCGTACCTCAGGCCCAGGTCCTGGAGCAGCGCCTCCACCACGTCCCACGGCGGCATCTCGCGGCCGTCGAGGCAGGCCTGCATGCCCTCGGGGTCGCGCTGCCAGAAGACCGCGTTCCAGCCCCCGGACCGGTCGAGGCGCGCCACGAGGGCGTCCAGGTAGCTCACGAACTCCCGCACCTTCGCGGGGAGTTGATCCACAGCCATCGCCCAGCTCCCGCCCGACCGCCAGCACTCCGCTCGGTAGGCAACACCAGTTGTGTTACGGCCTTGCTACGCAGAGTTTTCCGGCAGCGAGCGGACCCCTCATCACGAGGTGCCGACGGCTGCGCGTCAGACGCCCACCAGGGCACAGCGGGCGATCAGTTCGTCCATGGACAGCCCGAGCACCCGGGCCAGCGCGGCCACGGTGAAGAACGCCGGCGTGGGCGCCCGCCCCGTCTCGATCTTGCGCAGCGTCTCGGCGGAGACACCGGCCGCGGCGGCGATCTCGGCCATGCTCCGCCCGCCGCGCGCCTCGCGCAGCAGCAGCCCGAGCCGCTCACCGCGTTCGCGCTCTTCGGGAGTGAGAGGGGTGCGCACCATGAGCCCGATTCTAATACCGGCCACCCCCGCCACTCCGCGTTGCCCCCATTCAAATACCGGTATATTAATTGGCATGGTGGAGCTGAAGACAGACGCATCGATCGACGCGATGCACGCCGCGGGCCAGGTCGTCGCCCGCGCCCTGACGGCCGTACGGAAGGCCGCGGCCGTCGGCGTGTCCCTGCTGGAGCTGGACGAGGTCGCACGGGAGGTGCTGCGCGAGGCCGGGGCGTCCTCCCCCTTCCTCGGCTACCGGCCCTCCTTCGCGCCGACCCCCTTCCCCGCGGTGATCTGCGCCTCGGTGAACGACGCGATCGTGCACGGCATCCCCACCCGGTACCGGCTCCGCGACGGCGATCTGCTCTCCGTCGACTGCGGCGCCGAGCTGGACGGCTGGGTGGGCGACTCGGCGCTCAGCCTCGTCGTGGGCCGTCCGCGCCCGGCGGACCTGCGCCTGGTCGAGGCGGCCGAGCAGGCGCTCGCGGCCGGCATCGAGGCGGCCGTCGTGGGCAACCGCATCGGCGACATCGCGCACGCGGTCGGCCGGGTCTGCCGCAGCGCCGGTTACGGCATCCCGCAGGGCTTCGGCGGCCATGGCATCGGCCGCCGGATGCACGAGGAACCCGACGTCCCGAACGAGGGCCGCCCCGGCCGGGGCTTCCCCCTGCGCCCCGGAATGGTCCTGGCCATCGAGCCCATGCTGATCGCCGGCGGCAAGGACGCCTACTACGAGGCGGACGACGGCTGGACCCTGCGCACGGCCGACGGCTCCCGGGCGGCCCACGCGGAGCACACGGTGGCCGTCACCGAGTCGGGCCCCAGGGTCCTCACGGCGCGGACGGCTCCCTGAGGGGACCTACTCCCCGAGGGGACCGACTCCCACATGCCACCCCCCACGGATCATGTCATCGTGGGCATGAGCACCCCAGCCCCGGGTTACCCGGCGGAGCCAGCCCCTGCGAAGGAACGGAACGCCATGACCAACGGCTACCCTCCTGACCCCTTCGGTGAATTCCTGGCCCGCTTCTTCGGCGGAACCGGCGGAGCCCGGGGTACGCCGCGCCACATCGACATCGGCCGCCTGCTCAGCCAGCCGGCCCGGGAACTGGTCCGCGGAGCCGCCCTGTACGCCGCCGAACACGGCAGCCGGGACCTGGACACCCAGCATCTGCTGCGGGCGGCCGCGCAGAGCGAGCCCACCCGCTCGCTGCTGAGCCGCGCGGGCGCCGACCCCGACTCGCTGGCGACCGAGATCGACGACCGCGCCGGGCCGGTGCTGCATCCGCCGGGCGAGGTGCCGCCGCCGACCTCGCTGTCGCTGACCCCCGCCGTCAAGCGGGCCCTGCTGGACGCGCACGACATGGCGCGGGCGAGCGGCGCCGGGTACATCGGTCCCGAGCATGTGCTGAGCGCGCTCGCCGCCAACCCGGACTCGGCCGCCGGGCACATCCTGAACGCGGCCCGCTTCTCGGCGGGCGCGCTGCCGCCCGAGGCCCCGGAGAGCACCCAGCCGCGCACCGAGCGGCAGCGGGCCACCGGCACGCCCACCCTGGACAAGTACGGCCGCGATCTGACCGACCTCGCCCGGGAGGGCCGGATCGATCCGGTGATCGGCCGGGACAACGAGATCGAGCAGACCATCGAGGTGCTGTCCCGGCGCGGCAAGAACAACCCCGTCCTGATCGGGGACGCCGGGGTCGGCAAGACGGCCGTCGTGGAGGGGCTCGCGCAGCGCATCGCCGACGGGGACGTACCGGATGTGCTGGCCGCCCGCCGTGTCGTCGCCCTGGACCTGACCGGCGTCGTCGCCGGCACCCGCTACCGCGGGGACTTCGAGGAGCGGCTGAACAACATCGTGGAGGAGATCCGCGCCAACTCCGGCCGGCTGATCGTGTTCATCGACGAGCTGCACACCGTCGTGGGCGCGGGCTCCGGCGGCGAGGGCGGTGCGATGGACGCCGGCAACATCCTCAAGCCCGCGCTGGCCCGGGGCGAGCTGCACATCGTGGGCGCAACCACGCTGGAGGAGTTCCGCCGGATCGAGAAGGACGCGGCGCTGGCGCGCCGGTTCCAGCCGATCCTGGTGCCGGAGCCGACGACCGAGGACACCATCGAGATCCTGCGCGGCCTGCGCGACCGGTACGAGGCCCACCACCAGGTCCGCTACACCGACGAGGCGCTGACCGCCGCCGTGGAGCTGTCCGACCGGTATCTCACCGACCGGCGGCTGCCGGACAAGGCGATCGACCTGATCGACCAGGCGGGCGCCCGGGTGCGGCTCGGCGCGCGCACCAAGGGCACGGACGTACGCGCGATGGAGCGCGAGGTGGAGCAGCTGGCCCGGGACAAGGACCAGGCGGTCGCGGACGAGGACTACGAGCAGGCCAAGCAGCTGCGCGACCGGATCGGCGAGCTGAGGCAGCGGATCGAGGAGGCCAGTGGCGGCGACCGGGCCGACGAGGGGCAGGACCTGGAGGTGACGGCGGAGGCCGTCGCCGAGGTGGTGTCCCGGCTGACCGGCATCCCGGTCAGCCGGCTCACCGAGGAGGAGAAGGAGCGGCTGCTGGGCCTGGAGGAGCATCTGCACCAGCGGGTGGTCGGCCAGGAGGAGGCCGTCGCCGTGGTCGCCGAGGCCGTACTGCGCTCCCGTGCCGGGCTCGCGAGCCCCCGGCGGCCCATCGGCAGCTTCCTGTTCCTCGGCCCCACCGGTGTCGGCAAGACCGAGCTGGCCCGCGCCCTCGCCGAGGCGCTGTTCGGCAGCGAGGACCGGATGGTCCGCCTCGACATGAGCGAGTACCAGGAGCGGCACACCGTCTCCCGGCTGGTCGGCGCCCCGCCCGGGTACGTCGGCCACGAGGAGGCCGGGCAGCTCACCGAGGTGGTGCGCCGGCACCCGTACTCGCTGCTGCTCCTGGACGAGGTGGAGAAGGCGCACCCGGACGTCTTCAACATCCTGCTCCAGGTGCTGGACGACGGCCGGCTGACCGACTCCCAGGGCCGCACGGTGGACTTCACCAACACGGTCATCGTGATGACCAGCAACCTGGGGTCCGAGGTGATCACCCGGCGGGGCGCCGGGATCGGGTTCGGGCCGGGCGGCGCGGACGCCGACGAGGAGGCGCGGCGGGAGCAGATCCTGCGCCCGCTGCGGGAGCACTTCCGGCCGGAGTTCCTCAACCGCATCGACGAGATCGTCGTCTTCCGGCAGCTGACGGGCGAGCAGCTGCGGCAGATCACGGATCTGCTGCTGAACGGCACCCGGCGGCTGCTGGAGGGGCAGGGTGTCACGGTCGGGTTCACGGACGCGGCCGTCGACTGGCTCGCCGAGCGCGGCTACCAGCCGGAGTACGGCGCCCGGCCGCTGCGCCGCACCATCCAGCGGGAGGTGGACAACCGGCTGTCCCGGCTGCTGCTGGACGGCACCATCAGCAAGGACAGCCGGGTCACGGTCGACGTCAGGGACGGACGGCTGGACTTCCGCACCGAGGCCCCGCGGCAGACCCCGCCCGAGGAAGCCCGGCCGCCGGCACCCGAGCTGTGAGCGTCAGGGCGCCGGCACGCGATAGGTGAGCGTCAGGGTGCCGGGTCCACCACCATCGCCGAGCCGCCGCCACGCCGTACCTTCTCGGCGGCGGCGAGCCACTTGCCGCCCGGCAGCCGCTGCACGCCGGTCGCCGCGCCGATCTCGGGGTTGAGCGAGAAGGAGTGCCCGATGGCCTCCAGCTGGGTGCGCAGAGCGGAGTCGTAGAGGGCGGGTTCGAGTTCCGTCTTCGCCGCGTTGCGCTGGCTGGCGCGGGGCGCGGCGATCGCGTCGACGAGCGGCAGATGCCGGTCGAGGAACTCGGTGAGCGTCTGGAGCACGGTGGTGATGATGGTCGCCCCGCCGGGCGAACCGAGCGCCACGACGGGCTGGTTGTGCCGGTCCAGCACGATGGTCGGGGAGATCGAGGAGCGCGGCCGCTTGCCCGGCCCGGGCAGGTTCGGGTCGTGCACGGCCGGGTTGGCCGGGGCGAAGGAGAAGTCGGTCAGCTCGTTGTTGAGCAGGAAGCCCCGGCCGGGCACGGTGATGCCGCTGCCGCCGGTCTGCTCGATGGTGAGGGTGTAGGAGACGACGTTGCCCCACTTGTCGGCCACGGTGAGGTGGGTGGTGTTCTCCCCCTCGTAGGTCGTGGGGGCCGCCGTGCCGCCCTGGCCGCAGGCCGCCGGGCGGCGCGGGTCACCGGGGGCGAGGGGGCTGGTGAGCACCGCGTCGTCCTTGATCAGGCAGGCGCGGGAGTCGGCGTACCGCTGGGACAGCAGTTGCTTCGTGGGTACGTCCTCGAAGGCGGGGTCGCCGACCCAGCGGCCGCGGTCGGCGAACGCGATCCGGCTGGCCTCGATGAAGTGGTGGAGGTACTGCACCTCGCTCGCCCGGGAGAGGTCCGTCCTCTCCAGGATGTTGAGCGCCTCGCCGACCGTGGTGCCGCCCGAGGAGGACGGGGCGATGGAGTACACCTTCAGGCCCCGGTACGACACCTTCGTGGGCCTCTGGAGCTTGGCGCGGTAGGCGGCGAGGTCCTGCGCGGACAGCTTGCCGGGGCGGGCGTTCCAGCCGGAGCCGGGGTCCACCGGGGGGTGGTCGGCCGTGTTGACGATGTCCCGGCCGAGGTCGCCGTGGTAGATCGCGTCCACGCCCTTGTCGGCCAGTTCCTCGTAGGTCCGGGCCAGGTCGGGGTTCTTGAAGGTGGAGCCGACGGCGGGCAGCTGCCCGTTCGGCAGGAACAGCCTGGCGGTGTCGGGGAAGTAGCGGAACCGGGTCTCGTTGGCCGCGGTCTGCGCGCGGAAGGTGTCGTCCACGGTGAAGCCGTCACGGGCGATCCGCTCGGCGGGCTTCAGGACCGTACCGAGCTTCCGGCTGCCCCACGCGTCCAGCGCCGTCTGCCAGGTGGCGGGGGTGCCCGGGGTGCCGACGCTCAGCCCGGAGCTGACGGCGTCGGCGAAGGCGAGCGGCTTGCCGTTCTCCTTGAAGAGGTCGGCGTCGGCGGTGAGCGGCGCGGTCTCCCGGCCGTCGATGGTGTGCACCGTACGGGTGTTGGCGTCGTAGTAGACGAAGTAGCCGCCGCCTCCGATGCCGGACGAGTACGGCTCGGTGACGCCGAGCGCGGCGGCGGTGGCCACGGCCGCGTCGACGGCGTTGCCGCCGTGCCGGAGCACCTCGATGCCGGCGGCGGAGGCGTCCGGGTCGACGCTGGCGACCGCGCCGCCGTAACCGACGGCCACCGGAACCTTGGTGGCCGGTCCGCCCGTCGTCGCGGCGGGTGGCGCCGCCGCCCCCACCGACACCATGGCGGCCGAGACCGCCAGCACAGCCAGCTTCCGTCTCCCAGGACGACGCATCCGTACCTCCCGTCGGAACCGTCCGCGCAGCCTAGCGTTCCGGCGGGGCGCGGGGAACTACGCCACCGGCCGGTGCAGTTGTGGCGGAGCGCCTACCATGCCCGACCATGAACGACGACGTGCGCAACATCGTCCTGGGCCTGGTGGCGACCGGCATATCCGCCGCGCTGGGCTGGCTCGCCCGCACGGGTCTGTGGCGGCGCAGACTCCGGCGCAAGCAGGCGTTCTTCGGGATGCCGGACAACTCGGAGTCGCTGCTCGTGGTCAACCGGGACGCGGGCGGCCCGGAGCTGACGGTGACCCGGACCGACGTGTTCGCCCTGCTGGAGCTGGCCGCCCTGATAAAGGACTGCCATGCGCATGCCCGGGTGGTCGCACACGACGCCGCCCAGCAGGGATTCGGCGACCGCACGGAGTTCTGCCTTGGTGGTCCCTCGTCCAATCACCGTATGGCCGCCCACCTCTCGTCCCTGCTCCCGGGCGTGCGGGTGAACGTCGACGCCGAACCGGGCGAGGAGCGGGGCGCGTTCCGCATCGGCGGGGAGCAGTACCGCATGGAACGGGGCGTCGCCGAGTACGTGCTGCTCGCCAGGGTCACCGCGGAGGGGCAGGGAGGCTCGCGGCCGGTCTTCCTCTTCTGCGGCCAGCGGGCCATCACCAACCAGGCCGCCACCCGCTACCTCGCCCGCAACCACGAACGGCTGCACCGGAAGTACGGCACCGGCTCCTTCGTCCTTCTGCTGAAGGTGCTCAACTCCCACGCGTACGGCCCCGACGTGGTCGAACTGGTCGCCGATGTGACCCGGGCGGCGCGCACCCCGCTGCCGGAGCGGGCCCCCGCCGGGGCGGAATGAACCGTTCAACAATCTTTACCCGTACGTAACTTACTGACGGGTTACTTACGGTAAGCGATCGAGGTTACCGTCGGGTCACTTTGCACTGATCAAAGGATCAGCCGATCACGAGTGAAGGAGTGACCCATGGGAAGAGGTCGCACCGCGCTGCGTACCGCCGCCGGAGCCGTCTCCACCGCGCTGCTGGCCGGAGCCGTCGTCGGCCTGGCCCCGGCGGCCCAGGCCGTCGGCTCCGTCCGCTTCGTCGACATCACCGGCGACGGCGGCACGGTCCTGAAGGCGAACGTCGTCACCCCGGCGGGCGCCGACGGCAGCCACGACTACCCGCTCATCGTGCTGCCCACGAGCTGGAGCCTGCCGCAGGTGGAGTACCTGGCGCAGGCTCAGAAGCTCGCCGACTCCGGCTATGTGGTCCTCACCTACAACGTGCGCGGCTTCTGGCAGTCCGGCGGCGACATAGAAGTGGCCGGTCCGCCGGACGTGGCGGACGCGTCCAAGGTCATCGACTGGGCCCTGGCGCACACCCCGGCCGACCCGCGGCACATCGGCATGGCGGGGGTGTCGTACGGCGCCGGGATCAGCCTGCTGGCCGCCGCGCACGACCGGCGCATCAAGGCCGTGGCCGCGCTCAGCGGCTGGGCGGACCTGGTCGACTCGATCTACTCGGGCCGCACCCAGCACGTCGAGGCGCTGCACGTGCTGGACGGCCTGGCCACGCTCACCGGCCGGGAGAGCCCGGAGGTGCGGGAGATCTTCGACAACCTGTACTCCTCGAACCTCGCCGAGGAGCAGAAGATGACCGACTGGGGCAGACAGCGTTCCGCGCTGACCTACGTCGACCAGCTCAACCGCAACGGCGCCGCGGTCATGCTCGCCAACGCCTGGGGCGACACCATCTTCCCGGCCAACCAGTACGCCGGCTTCTACCAGAAGCTGACCGGCCCCAAGCGGCTCGAACTGCGCCCCGGCGACCATGCGACGGCCGAGCTGACCGGGCTGTTCGGACTGCCCAACGACGTGTGGACGGACACCGAGCGCTGGTTCGACCACTACCTCAAGGGCGCCGACAACGGCATCGACCACGAGCAGCCGGTCCAGCTGAAGTCCCGTAGCGCGGGGGGATACGAGGGCTACCCGGACTGGAAGTCGGTCGGCGCGACCCGCCGCAAGCTCGCGCTGGCGGGCACCACCACGATCCACGCGAACGTCGACTCGGGCGCGGACGGCGGAATCGTCTTCCTCTCCAGCATCCTGGACCAGATCGCACAGGTGCCGCCCATGGCCTCGATCCCGCTGCTGCCGCGGCGCTGGGCGGCCGTGTGGCAGTCCGAGCGGTACGGCACCGCCCAACAGGTGCGCGGCACCGCCACTCTGCACACCACGCTCACCCCGACCGCGGAGAGCGGCACCCTCGTCGCCTATCTGTACGACGTCGGCCCGCTCGGCTTCGGCAAGCTGGTCACGCACGCGCCCTACACCTGGCACGAGCGGACGCCCGGCACACCGTTCGACGTCGACCTGGACCTGTTCTCCACGGCCTACGACGTCCCCGCCGGACACCGCCTCGCGCTGGTGGTCGACACCGTCGACCCGTTGTACATCGAGCACAACCCGTCCGGCGCGCAGCTGACCTTCTCCTCGCCCTCGGACGACCCGTCGTACGTGTCCGTCCCCGTGCGCGAGCAGTGATCTCCGGCTGCCGCCGGACGAGCCTCGCCCGTGTGAACTGCCACCCCACCTAGGGCTTCGGGGCCATGGGGGGCTCCCCACCCGGCAGCAGCGCCCCGGGACCGGCCGCGACGAGAGCCACGGCCTGAGTCCTGGGGCTGCGCTGCTCACGGCGGGACACCCGGCCGGCGAACCACGAGAGCAGCATGCACATCCCGATGGAGATCGGCGAGATCACCATCACCACAGGGATGAACGGCAAATCGTAGTCGAGGTTGGACGCGATGCGTTTCCCGGCGTGGAGGAACTCCTCGTAGGAGACGAGAAAACCGGGCGAGGTGTGGGCTGATGACGGCGGGCAATATGGCGACGCCATCACCCCCTGGTGGGGCGGGAGGAGTTCAGCTCTCGGCGATCTCCGCGTACCGCTGGGACAGCTCCGGGACACCGCTCGCCGCCCACTCCTGGCCGGCGGCCACGACCTCCACCTCGCGGCCGGAGGCGAGTCGTACGACGGGCTCGCCGTGGGGGCGGATCACCCAGGCCGCGCCGGGCACGGTGCGCACCACGACCGTGCCGAGGTAGAGCCCGGCGTCATGGGCCAGCCCGGGCAGGGTCTCGGCGTCGTCGCGCCAGCGCGGGACCAGCTGGTCCAGTGCCTCCAGGGAGGCCGGGGTGTCGTCCAGGCGGACGCCGGCCCGGGCCGCCTGCGAGCGCAGCAGCTCGCACTCCGACAGCAGCGCGGCGACGGCCTCGGGGTCCGCCGGGGGTGCCGCGTCACCGTGCTTCTTGTGCCGGGGGCCCAGGAACGGAAGGTTCATGGGTTCCAGCGTCGCATCAGACGTCCAGGTCGACCACCACCGGCGCGTGGTCGGAGGCGCCCTTGCCCTTGCGCTCCTCGCGGTCGACGTAGGCGTCCTCGACGGCCTTGGCGAAGGGCTCGTTGCCGTACACCAGGTCGATGCGCATGCCGCGGTTCTTGGGGAAGCAGAGCTGGCGGTAGTCCCAGTACGTGAACGGCTGGTCGTACTTCAGTGGGCGGGGCACGATGTCGTTCAGCCCGGCCTCGCGCAGCGCGGCGAGGGCGGCGCGCTCGGCCGGGGTGACGTGGGTGGCGCCCTCGAAGGCCGCCCGGTCGTAGACGTCGTCGTCCGTCGGCGCCACGTTGTAGTCGCCGAGGACGGCGAACGGGCGGCTGCCCTGCGCGTCGCCGTACACGGCCGCCTTCAGCGCCTCGAACCACTGGAGCTTGTAGGCGTAGTGCGGGTGGTCGACCTCGCGGCCGTTGGGCACGTACACCGACCAGACGCGGACCGGGCCGCAGGTCGCCGAGATGGCGCGCGGCTCGGTCACCCCGTCGTACCCCGGGTCGCCGGGCAGGCCCTTGACCACGTCGGCGAGGCCCACCCGGGAGAGCACCGCCACGCCGTTCCACCGGCCGGTGGCGTGCACCGCGGCCTCGTAGCCCAGCGCGCGCAGCTCGTCGAACGGGAACTGCTCCTCGGCGAGCTTGGCCTCCTGGAGGCAGAGCACGTCGGTGCCGCTGCTCTCCAGCCAGGCGAGCAGCCGCGGAAGGCGGGCGGTGATCGAGTTCACGTTCCAGGTGGCGATGCGCATGTCCACCAACCTACCCGGAGGGTCCGACAACGCGGTCCTCACACCTCCGCGGAGGCTCCCGGGGTGAGCCGCTGGTGGTCCGCGCCGCCCAGCATGCCGATCTGGTGGTCGTAGATCGGGCGGGCGAGGTCGGTGAGCAGGGCGTCGTGGATGTCGTAGGCGCGCTGCGGCTTCACCTCCCGGACGTAGTCGATGACCTCGGAGATCTTGTTCCAGGGCGCCATCACGGGGAGCATCAGCGTCTCCACCGGGTGGTCGGGGACGGTGAGGGCGTCGCCGGGGTGGAAGACGCGGCCGCCGTCGATCAGAAAGCCGACGTTGGTGATGCGGGGGATGTCCGGGTGGATCACCGCGTGCAGTTCGCCGTGCGCCTGCACCTCGAAGCCGGCGGCGGTGAAGGTGTCGCCGTGGCCGACGGTGTGCACCCGGCCCGGGAAGGCCGCGGAGATCTGCTCGGCGACCGACTTCAGCGTCCAGATCCCCGCCTCGGGGTTCGCCTCCAGGGCGGCCCGCAGCCGGCCCTCGTCGAAGTGGTCCTGGTGCTCGTGCGTGACCAGGATCGCGTCCGCGCCGAGCGCGGCGTCCTCCTCGCTGAACATCCCCGGGTCGATGACGAGGGTCCGCCCGTCCTTCTCCAGGCGGACGCAGGCGTGCGACTTCTTCGTGAGCTTCATGACTCCCATCCTGCCGTGCGAGCGCCCCTCCGGGGATCTCCCAGGGTGGTGCTCGCACTGCCAGGACGACGATCACTCCGCCGGGGTGGTCTCCTCCCGCACCACCTGCTGGGCCACCGTGAAGGCGCGGTTCGCCGCCGGCAGGCCGCAGTACACGGCCGCCTGGAGCAGCACCTCCCGGATCTCGTCCGGCGTGAGGCCGTTGCGCAGCGCCGCCCGGGTGTGGTCCGCCAGCTCCTCCAGATGGCCGCCGGCGACCAGCGCGGTCAGGGCGACGCAGCTGCGGGTACGGCGGTCCAGGCCCGGCCGGTCCCAGATCTCGCCCCAGGCGTATCGGGTGACGAACTCCTGGAAGTCCCCGGAGAACTCGTCGGCCTGCTCCAGCGCCCGGTCCACCTGCGCGTCGCCGAGCACCTCCCGGCGCAGCTTCAGCCCGGTCTCGTACCGGTCCGGCAGCTCGGCGCTCTGGGCGGGTACGGCGGCCGGGGCGATCTCGGCGACCGGCGCGGCCGGCTGCGGCACGGCCGGGGCCGGGACGACGGCCGCCGCGGGCAGGGCGGTCTGGCCGGTCTCGTACGGCTGCTGCCAGGCGGTGGAGAAGTGGTGCACCAGCAGATCGGTGACGGCGGCCGGCTGTTCCACCGGCACCAGGTGGGAGGCGCCGGGGACGACCGCCAGCCGGGCGTCGGGGATCCCGGCGACCAGGGTGCGGGCCTCGGCCGGGCCGGTGATCCGGTCCTCGGAGCCGACCAGCACCAGCGTCGGCACACCGACCCGGCCCAGCTCGGGCCGTACGTCGAAGGAGGCCAGGGCCTCGCAGGCGGCGATGTAGCAGCCCGGGTCGGTGGTGCGGACCATCTGCACGGCCCAGTCGGTGATCGCGGGCTGGGCGGCGGCGAACCCGCCGGTGAACCAGCGCTCGGGTGCCGTGCGCGCGATCGGGTCGAGCCCGTTGGTACGGACGACCACCCCGCGCTGCCGGAACTCGTCGGCGGTGCCGAACCGGGGCGAGGCCGCCACCACGGCGAGGGAGGCGAGCCGCTCGGGATGGCGCAGCGCCAGCTCGATCCCCACGGCGCCGCCCAGCGCACAGCCGGCGTACCCGAAGCGCTGCACGCCGAGCGCGTCCAGCGTGGCCAGCAGCCGCGCGGTCAGCTCGCCGACCGAACCGGCGGGATGGGCGGGGGCGCCGCCGTGCCCGGGCAGGTCGAAGCGGAAGATCCGCCACTGTTTGGCCAGTTCCGGCACCTGGCGGTCCCACATGTGCCATGTGGTACCCAGTGAGGGACCCAGGATCAGGACCGGAGCGTCTTCTGGCCCGTCGAAGCGGTATTGCAGGGTGTTCGGGGGTGTCTCACTCACGCCCCAGACCCTCTCACGTCTCACGGACGCCCCTATAACGGGGGAACGCTGGATACCGTTCTGACCAGGTTGAAGACCTCGCGGGCGGCATACCGCTTGAGGCATCGGATGATCTCACGGCGGGTCTTGCCCTCCTGGGTGCGGCGTTCGTAGTACGCCTGAGTGCGCGGGTCGTGGCGCAGGCGGGTGAACACGATGCGGTGCAGGGCCGCGTTCGCCTGCCGGTCGCCGCCGTGGTTGAGGCGGCGCGTGCGCCGCCGGCCGGAGGAGTACTCGATAGGGCTGACTCCGCAAAGGGCAGCAAAGGACGCCTCGGTGTTCAGCCGCTCGGGGTTGTCTCCCATAGTGATCAGGAGAGTGACGGCGCTGTCCGGGCCGATGCCCACCGGTACGAGCAGTTGCGGCGCGTGGCGTTCGACGAGCCGGGTCAGGCGTTGGTTCAGCTCGTTGATCTGCCCGGTGAGCTGTTCGATGCGTTCGGCGAGCATGCGTAATGTCATGTGGGTGGCCTGGACCACCGCGTCCTCGTCTCCCCCACCATCGGGTGGGCTGAGGGTCGCGCAGGTGCGGAACAGCTCGGCATTGCCCAAGCTCGACAACCGTTCCCGCAGGGCGGGGTCGGCGATGACCAGGACGGCCTTGAGCTGGTTGATCGCCTGGGTGCGGGCCTTGACCGCGGAGTCCTTGGCGAGCTTGTAGATCCGGGCGCTGTGCACCGGGCCGTCGCCGGACTTGGCCTGGGCCCGGGTGCGACCGCTGAGCACGGCTCGCGCTGCGGCCTGCGCATCGAGCGGGTCCGACTTGCCGAGCAGACGGCGGGCTGTGCGGTCAGGCCGCTTCACTTCGAACACCTGGACATGCTGGGCCAGCAGGTAGCGGGACAGGCCCGCGCCGAAGGTACCGGTGCCCTCCACACCGGCCCGGCGCACCGTCCCCCGCCTGCGGGCCCACACGAGCAGCCGCCGGTAGCCGGCCACCGTCGCCGGAAAGGACTCGGTGCCAAGGACCTTCCCCAGCGGGGAGATTACGGCGGCGACGTGCACCTCACCGTGCGTGTCCACGCCGAGCACGACTTCTCTCCGCACGGGAGGATCCGTACCGGAGGAGGTGCTGCGCTGTCTGGTCGTCATGGTGGTTCGCCTCCCGCAGGGTGACACGCTGAGTGGATGGCACCGGCCCGCTCGGGCGGTCTGAACCGTGATGGCGCCTGGAACTCGGCAAGGCCCCTATTGGGACACGCCCTGTGGCTCGGTGACAGCAGAAGCCAGCCCGCAACGACGGTCGACAAGCCTGTGACTGGACACTTCGGTCAAAGATCTCAAGAGTCAGACCCCCGTCCGGGTCGGCATCGCGCAACCGTCGCATCGATCCCGGCGTATCGGCATCTACCGACCACAGCCGGATGGCTTCGCCCGAACCAATGCCCAACCTGGCCGGAGCAGGCTGAGAATGAGTTGACTCCCCGCCCACTCGCGACCGGCAATGACAGACAGCCGTCTGGGCCGCCTTACGGTCGCCCTCCATCGGCCATCGCACGAACGGCTTCGAGCCCTCATTCTGGTGCACGGTTGTCCGCAAGTCATGGAGCGGGCTGCCAAAGAGGCTGCCTAGCAACTCGGCAAAGGCACCGGCGAGTGCTTGGGAACTCGGTCTACTCGAGTAACGGGGAACAGCAGCACCGCACGAAGGGGCGGCCGCGTGGAAGGCATGGCGCATGTGGGCGCTGCCGGACCCGATGCTCGCGGCCCCCGTCACCGACCCGGCGCCGCCCGATGGGTGGGCCGCCGAGGAGAAGTGGGACGGTTCTCCAGACACCTCGTGATGTCTCATTCGCGTTGGCACCGTTCACCCAGGTCACGACTGGTCCTTCGTGCGTGCGGCTGAGGCTTGCCGGGTGTCTGCGCCGCTGCTGACGTGCCGCTGGGTCTCCTGGGGGCCGTGCCAGTCCAGGCAGACGGCGGTGGCATCGTCTTCGAGCCGGCCGTCGGCGGCGTCCCGGACCGCGGACGTCAGCGCCAGCGCGGTCTCCCTCGGGTGCAGATTCCGGGTGCACCCCAGCAGGGCGGGCAGATCGACCTTCTCTCCGTGACGTTCGAGCATGCCGTCGGTGAACATGAGCAGACGGTCACCGGGCCGCAGGTCGAGGTCCTGCACACGGTACGGGTGGGGAGTCAGCTCAGACAGCCCGAAGGGATGGTCCACCTCGCAGGCAATCGTCTCCACAGCCCCGTCGCGCATGCGCAGCGGCCAGGGATGACCGGCGTTGACGAACCGGGCCCGCCCGGTATGGAGATTGATGCGCAGGAGCTGCCCGGTGGCATGACCGTGGCCGTGTTCGATCAGTGCCTGGTCTGCCCGGTGGGCCTGTTCGCCCAGGCCGGTGCCCGCCCGGCGGGCACCGCGCAGGGCGCCCACCAGGACCGTGGCGGCCAGGGCGGAATCCATGTCGTGGCCCATGGGATCGGTCACCGACACGTGCAAGGTGTCGCGGTCCACGGTGTAGTCGAAGGTGTCGCCGCTGAGGTCCTCGGAGGGCTCCAGGTTCCCGCACAGGGTGAACTGTGCGGCCTCGCACGACAGCGACAGGGGCAGCAGCTGGTACTGGATTTCAGCTGCCAGGGTGGCCGGCTTGGAGCGTTTGCCCCAGGTGTAGAGATCGGTGAAGCGGCCGTTGGCGATCACGATGTAGGCCAGGATGTGGGCGGCTTCCCCGACTGCGTCGAGCACGTCCTCGCCAGGGCCGGTCGGCAGGAGCAGTTCCAGCAGCCCGATCGCATCCCCGCGGTTGGTGACGGGCACGATCACCCGCTGCCCCTCGCCGGTCGCGTCCTGATACAGGCGCTGGGTACGGATCACCTCCTCGTAGACACTGCCGAACAGGGGAACCCGCTCGGCCTGCCGCCCACCCTGAGTGGGAGCGGTGGACAGCCGAGCCACCGCCTTCCCCGTCAGGTCCACGATGAGGAAAGAGACCTTAGTGGCCTCGAAACGCCGCCGCAGGTCCTCCGCGATCACGTCGACGGCGTCCGCCGGCGCCGCTGTCTCCGCTGCTGTCAGCAATCGAGTGAGCCCACTTTGTCCACCGCTCACGACCGCAGTCCCTTCCGCAACCCCCCACCAGCTTGGTAATCACCGCAGTGAGCGTCAATCCGTGAACAGTCACGCTCCGGCGTTCGCCCGCGGACGGGGCCGCCACGGCTGCTCTGTACAAAAGCGGCTCGACAGGCCGATGTCTTATGCGACACGCCAGAGTCTGGAGCTCCATGGTGGGCGGGCTTCGACGGGCACGTCCGGAGGAGTAACTCACAGCCGGTCACCCCGTACGGGAGCCGGATCGTCGGCGGCACCGAGGCTTGAGCCGCGACCACCCATGTAGGACTTCCGGACGGGGAGCAGCGCGCTCCCACGGTCGGCGACCTGCCGCTTGCCGAACGACGGTTCGTGGGGCCTGTGCCCGCGCCGCCGCTCATGCCGCGTCGCGCCAGGCGGCGATACCGGTCACCGTGACCGCGACGGTGACCGGCTCCGCGGCACCGTGGGTGGCGAGGTGGGTGACGAGGGCGGCTGTCACCCGGTCGTGGACGTTTCGGGCGATGTCCAGCGCCCGACGACCCTCCGTCAGGACGCAGCGCACCTCGATGTGCCATCCCGAACCGTCCGGCGCCCGGTCGGCGCGTACGCCGGCCTCAGGTGGCGTGGTGTCCGCCCGGGTGGGCGCGGCGGCTGCCGCGAGGCGCCGGGCGAGGCGGGGCTGCAGGGCGGCCACGCCAGGAACCGCGAGGGCTGCCTCGGCCGCGACGCCGGGGAGCGCGGTGGTGCCGGTGGCGGTCATCATGCGCCACCGCCCGTCGGGAGGCGGGGACCGAGGGTCGGTCCCGGTTCCAGTACGTCGGCCACGGTGATGTCGACGGCTGTCACCGTGAGCCCCAGGTCCTGTCCGGCCGAGTGGAGGACCGATCGGCGTACCTGGTGGACCCGGTCGGCCAGCGGGCGGTCGAGGGCGGCGGCCAGGGTCATGGTCACCCGCACGTCGGTGCCGTTGCCCTCGTGTACGAGCCGGCAGGTCGCGGCCCTGGCACCGGGGACCGTGTCCGCGGCCCGCCTCAGCACCTTGGCCGCGGCGCTCTCGGCGATCCGCAGGTCCCGGTCGGGGTCGGCCAGGGGCAGCAGCCGCCCGAACCGGACCTCTGCCCTGACGACGTCCATGACCCGGTCGGCGAGTGCGTGCAGGCCCGGAGGGTCCTCGTCGCGCAGCGTCCGGGCGGCCGCGTTCACCGTGGCCAGTCCCTCGACCGCCTCTCGGCAGTATGGACAGGACACCGGGTGCGGGTCCGCGGCCGGTGGTGCGTCCCGCGCCTGTTCCCAGACCCGGCTGAGCAGGCGGCCGCAGGGCAGTACCTCATCGCCTGCGATCGGGGGCACGTCGGCGGCGGCCCAGCCGTTGCGGGGCCCGCCGGCTCCGGGCGGTCCGGGAGGCCGCGTGTGCGGGTCGTCTAGCGCCATGAGCCCATCGCCTCCTGCAGGGATCGGCGTGCCCTGAACAGTCTGCCGCGTACCGTCTGCTCGTCGGTACGCGTCACGTGCGCTATCTCCTTGTAGGGCAGGCCCTGCACCTCCCTCAGGATCCAGCAGACCCGCTGTCCGGCGTCCAGCTCGGCGAGCGCGCGGAACAGGGCGGCCATGGCCGCGTCCTCCTCGGCGGTCCGGGCGGGCTGGCTCCCCGCGTCGCCCGCCGCGGGTTCGGCGACGGTGTCCAGGGAAAGAGGCGGCGGCCGTCGGTGGCACATGGTCTGGCAGCGGTTGACGGTGATCCGGTACATCCAGGTGTGGAACTCCGCCCTGTGGCGGTATTCCGGCAGGTGGCGCCAGGCGCTGACGAAGGCGTCCTGAACGGCCTCCTCGGCGTCCTGGGGGTTGCCCAGCATGCAACGGGCCAGGGTCAGCAGGGACCGGCTGTGCCGCTGGACGAGAACGGCGAAGGAGTCCTCGTCTCCCTCGGCCGCCCGTACCGCCAGCAGGCGGTCGGGCAGGTCGCACCCCAGTCGTGGGGAAGCAGTGCGTTCGATCATGACGCTCCCACGCAGGCTCGGAACGATCGTGTACCCCCGATACGAGTTGTGACGCACATCACATGCCAGACGCGTGAGGATTGTGCCGCCCGGTATGTCCAACGTTCGACGGGCACCATTCCGGTGTCCGGCCGACCGATCGAGGCGACCGCCATGACGGACAACATCACCAGCGTCGGCGGGGGCAGCCGGCCCGATGCGGGCGTGAGCGCGCTCAAGGGCCGCACCGGGGCCGGGGCTCCGGCCGAGACACGGGGCAGGACCACCATCGCGGACGGTGTGGTGGCCAAGATCGCGGGCATGGCCGCCCGCGAGGTACCGGGCATCTACAACCTGGGAGCGGGGATGGCCCGCGCCTTCGGCGCCATGCGGGAACGCGTCCCCGGCGCGGGCGGAGGCGGAGCGGTCACCCGCGGCGTCAAGGTCGAGGTCGGGGAACGGCAGGCCGCGGTGGACCTGGACGTCGTCGTCGAGTACGGCGTCTCCATCGTCGACGTCGCGGGCGGCGTACGCACCAACGTCATCAGCGCCGTGGAGCGGATGACGGGCCTGGAGGTCGTCGAGGTGAACATCGCCGTCGACGACGTCCACCTGCCCGACGACGAGGAGGAACAGACCGAACCGGACGAGGGCCGCGTGAGGTGACCGCTGCCGGGAGCACCGCCGTGTCCTCGGGCCCGAGCGGATGAACACGGTGAGAGGGACGCTCGCGAGACGGGTGAGTGCGAGATGAACACAGCAACGACGGGACTCGCGGCCGGCATGGCCCTCGGCTTCGCCGGCTACTTCGGCGGCTTCTGGGCCTTTCTGCTGGTGCTGGTCCTGGGTGCGGCAGGGCTGATCGTCGGCCTCGTCGTACAGGGCGACCTGGACCTCCGGACACGGAGGCAGCGGTGAAGACCCGGCCCGGTTCCCCCGGTGAGGGGTCGGGCCCGCCGGCGCCGGCCGCCGGGCTGCCGCTCCCGGCCGAGCGGGGCGCAACCGTCATCCCGGACAGGGTGGTCGCCCGCATCGCCGCGCAGGCCGCGCGCGCGGCGCAGTCGCGGCGCGCCGCCGTACCGCCCGATCGGGGCGGACCCGCGGCACCCCACGCCTCCGCCGCCGTCCGTACCGGATCGGTGCGCCTGCATCTGACCATGGACCTGCCCTACCCCACCGACATCCCCCGTGTCTGCGAGCGGATCCAGCGGGACGTCGCCGAACGGGTCGCCCAGCTGACCGGGCTGCGAGTGGGAGAGGTCCTCCTCACCGTCCGGCGGCTGGTGACCGCCACCGACTCGAGCCGGGGGCGGGTCCGGTGAGCGGCCGGGCGGCCCGGGTCACCGGGCACGCCGTGCAGGAAGGGCGATCGTGATGACATCCGGTCCACGTCCCCCGGGCCGCGGCTCCGCGTCGTCCGCGCTCCGTGCCGCGGTGCCGCTGACGAAGGAGCCCGACTCTCCCGAACGCGACGTGTCCACCTCGGACGTCACAGCCGGTGAGCGCGAAGGAGGGCACCGAACCCGTCGCAAGTGGTCGGCACGCAGCGTCACGGCGGCGCTGGTCGCCGCGGTGATCCTCGCGGCCGCGGTCGCGACGCTCGTCGACGTCGTCGCCGTACGGGCGGGACGTCCGGCCGCGGCCTGGCGACGGCACCTGGCCGACGAACTGGCGACCCGCCCGGTGGACGACGTGTGGATGCTGACGGGGGCCGCCGTGGCCGCCGCCGTGGGCGTCTGGCTGATCGTCCTGGCCCTCACCCCCGGTCAACGCCGTTGGCTGCCCCTGCGCTCACCCGCCGGCTGCCCGCGCTTGCGGGCCTTCGTGGACCGCGACGGAGCCGCCGTCCTGCTGCGCGACGCCGCCATGCGGGTCCCCGGAGTCGGCGCGGCGCACGTCCTGGTGGGCCGCCACCGCATCAAAGCCCGCGCGGACGTCCGCTTCCGAGACCCCCGACAGGTGAAGGACGACCTCACCGCCGTCCTCGACGAGGAGCGCGACCGGCTCGCCCTCGCCCGTCCTCCCCGCATCGCCGTACGGGCGCGGCGACGCACCCGCTGACACAAGACCCGCAGCACCGGAGCCCGCCATGACGCCGCGATCCGCCCTCAACCGCACTCTGCTGGCCCTCGCCGGACTGGTCCTCCTCGGCGGCGGACTGCTCATCCTCTTCGCCGGGCTCGACCTCTACCGGCGGCACGATCTGGCCCCACCCGCCGGCTGGCCCCTGACCACCCCGGCCGACGTCCTGCTCGGCTCCGCCGACCGGGCACGCTGGAGCAGCCAGGGCTGGTGGTGGTGGCCCGCGGTCATCGCCGCCCTCGTCCTCACCGCCCTGCTCGCCCTGTGGTGGCTGCTCGCCCAGCTGAGCCGACACCGCCCCGGCTCACTACCCGTCGGCGGCACACCCCCGCAGGAAGGCGTCGAACTGCGCGACCGCGCACTCAGCGAAGCGATCGCGAACGAAGCCGGTGCCCTGCCAGGGGTAGGCCATGCGGCCGTACTCATCACCGGCCGACCGGGCCGCCACCGCACCCGCATCAAGCTCACCCTCACCCCCGAGGGCACGCCCGGCGCCACTCTCGGTGCCCTGTGCGAAGGCCCGATCGGCACCGCGCGTCGGTCCACCGGCCTCATCGACATGCCCGCCGAGGTCCGCCTACAGGTCAGCCGCCACGGACCACACCGCGTGGAGTAAGGAGGAGATCGGCCGTTCCCGCCGACGCCCTTGCGGCCCACCGCGGTCCGCGGGCGCGCCGACACCACTCCCCGAAGGAGAGATCATGATCATCCTGGGCGTCATACTGCTCGTCGTCGGCTTCCTCACCGGCCTGTCCATCCTGTGGACCATCGGGATCATCCTGCTGGTCGTCGGAGCCATCCTGTGGATCCTCGGCGCGATGGGACACGCCGTCGCCGGCCGACGCCACTACTGGTAGTCGGAATCGTCGCCCTGCAGGGCAGTGATCCAGGCTGCGGGCAGGCCGGCAGACGTCGCGGACCCCACCAAGACGTTCCGCGGCGGCGGACGACGGCGGCGGCGGAGAGGTCGAGCCGGCTGAGGCCGCCGCCGATGCCGGCCAGCCGCCGAGGCTCGACCGGGGCGCGCCCGGTGGCCGTTGTGCCGGTCCTCGCCGCACGAGCGCACGGCCGACTCGTTGGGGAGTCGGTGGATCGGCCCCCACGATCCGGGCGGAAGTTCCCCACCGCGTCGGCCCGTGAGTCTCCGTCGGGAGTTCGTATGCACAGCACCTTCGTGAGGATCCGCCCGAACGTCCCCCGGGGCCACAGCGATGGCGGGCGGTGAGCGGCAAGGACCCGCGGAAGGCTCCACCCGGTCGGAGTGCTTCGGGGAGGAGTTTCTGGGAGTCCTGCTGGACCAGGGGCACGAGTTGCCGCCGCACCAGCTCGGTCCGCTCGTCGCACGGCAGATCGGCAGGCTCGACGGCCGCGAGACCTCTATCTTCCTGCAGGACTACGGCCAGGTGTGGTTCGTCCCCCTGCCGGGCGACGGGCTGGCGGCCGGGGAACCGCAGCCGATCGACGCCTCCGACGCCGGACGCGCCTTCCGGGAAGCGCGTCCCGTCGAGGTTTCGCAGGCCGACGGTGTGCGGGTCTATCTGCCCCTGCTGGACGGTGGCGACCAGGTGGGCGTCATGGCCGTCACCCTGGACCGTCTCCAGGACGACGAGCGACGGCTGCTGCGCAGGCTCGCCTCACTCGTGGCCGACATGCTGGTGACCAAGCACGGTTACACCGATCTGTTCTTCCGGCTGCGCCGCAGAGAACCGATGAGTGTGGCGGCGGAGATCCAGTGGTCGCTGCTGCCACCGCTGGCGATGTCCACGCCCCGGGTCGAGCTGGCCGGGATGCTGGAACCCGCCTACGACGTGGCCGGCGACAGCTTCGACTACGCCCTCAACGGCGATGTCCTGCATGTGGCCATGGTCGACGCGATGGGCCACGGACTGGACGCCGCCACGATGGCCACGGAGCCTACCGGCATGCCCGGCGCAGCAGCGTCGGCCTGTCGGAGATCTATACGTTCATGGACCGGGCCGTCGCCGATCAGTTCGGCCCCGACCACTTCGTGACCGCTCAGATGATGCGGCTCAACACGGCAACGGGCAGGCTTCAGTGGGTCAATGCCGGACATCCCGCTCCTCTGTTGATCCGTGGACACCGTGTCGTACGACGGCTGCAGGGCCCGACGACGCTGCCCGTCGGCTTCGGCGGTCACGAGCCCCGGATCAGCGAAGTGGCTCTCATGCCCGGCGACCGGATCCTGTGCTTCACCGACGGACTGATAGAGGAGCGCGATGTCGGCGGTGAGGAATTCAGTGAGGAGCAGCTCTTCGGGTGGGTGAACCGTCTTGAGCCCACGGCGCAGCAGATCCGGACGGTGGCACGCTCCCTCTCCCACACGCTGCAACGGGCGCGGGGCGGGATCACGACGGACGATGCGACGCTCCTGCTGATCGAATGGCGCGGGACCGCCACCGACGACCTCGCCCTCCCGGAGTGAGCCGGCCTCCCGCCCCCAAGGAAAGGCCGACGGCACGCAGCCTTTCCCCCCACCGCCGATCTCTCACACTCCTGCTGCCGCGGTGGGCACGTGACGGGTGACCGGTCCGTCAGGAGTGCGTGAGGCGGGGTGGGGGGCGTCGTGTCCGCCTTCGGAGTCCCAGACCGCCTCCCGGAGCGAGTCCGAGTCGGCCGCTGCCTCTGCCGCGGCCCGGAAACGTTCGGCCTCATGGATCAGGCCGGTCGCCGTGAGGCTCCGCGACGGGTCGGTGGCCGTGGCCATGAGCCGGGCTGCGGTGGCCGGGGCTGTCTCCGGTGGGATCACCAGCATGTCCCAGCGGCCGAAGGTGTGGGACAGCAGCAACAGCTTGTGCGGGTCCTGCCCGGCGTTGGACCAGCCGACGCGCACCATGTGGCCGTGCGCGGGCACTTCACCCGGGATGACCGGCCACAACGTGCGGCTCACCGCTATCCGGGTGATCCGCCCCCACAGCGGGTCGAGACATTCGACGAGCGCCGGGAGCTCCTCCGTCAGGTTGCGCGAACGGGGCCACCAGGCACCGTCGATCAGGGCCGGAGGGGCGCCGGCCCGCGCCAGCGTGAGTCGGAGCGGTGACGAAGAAGGGGCCCGGTCTCCGACTGCGGGTGTGAACGGAATGGTCGCGGTCATGACGCGGACCCAACCCCGGGCCGGTCACGGCCGGCCCGGTTGCCATGAATCGCCGAGAACGACCCGGCGTGGAAGCCGGTGTACGAGATGCTCTCGGTAATCACCAGGATACTCCTCGCCGAGGCCCGGCGGACTGGCGGGGAGTGACGGGCTGAACGGAACGACACACGTCACAGAGCCAGGGGAGTGCTGGGCCGGGGCATGCGGGCCGTCGGGCGTGAGACCGGTCCGGGAGCCGGCATACCAAGGGCCCCGGCGCCCTCGGCCCACTGCCGCCGGTATCGACGGCCGCTTCGCCGAATGCGGCGGCGTCTCCACAACCGCCCCGGCGTGTGCGGAGTACCGTGGACAGCACCGAGGGCATTTCGCACACCGGCTTCCACGCCGGGTCGTTCTCGGCGAGAGATGAAACCCGGGTCGCCGCGAAGGCGGCCCGGAGACGGGTCCGCATCATGTCGGCGACCTTGCACCAACTCCTGCCACACCACGAGCCCGTCGCAGCCCCGGCCGTGCGTCTCGCGCTGAAGACCGACGGCCCGTCGCGCGGCCTCCTGGACGGTGCCTGGTGGCCCCGCTCCCGAGACCTGCTGAGCGAGCTGCCCGCACTGACCGATGTGCTGGACCCTCTGTGGGGCCGCATCACCCGCATCGCCGTCAACCCGAAGTACTGGCCGGTCATCCCGCACGAGATCCCCGTGGGCGGTCATGTCGTCAAGGTCGGATGGTTCACCCCGGAGATCGACCCACACAAGCTGCTGCTGCTCTCCTACGGCACCGGCCGCTGGGACCTGCTGGTCATCCCACCCGAGACCGAGACGGAGTCGGCGGCCCGCCTGATGGCGGCCGCGTCCGACTACGACGGTCCGCCGCTGACGTCAAGCGCTCTCATGGCCGCGGACGAGACCCGGCACGCCGTCTCCGCCGCCGACCGGCCGCTCGAACCGGACGAGGCAGGGAAGTACGAGAGCGGCCCCTCCTCTGCGGCCGATCCGGCACAGACCGGTCGCGTCAGTCGCCTGATCATCGGCATGTGAGACATGAGCACCTTTTTGACGACCAGCGTCTTCCTGGTCCTCATCGCAGCGGCGGCGTCCGTGATCCACCGGCTCAACTTCGAGCAGGCGGAAAGGATCGCCGTGCACCGGTACAGTCGCGCGCTGCCCGGCGGCCCGCGCCGCAGCACCGACACGGCACAACCCCCTGCGACCAGCACCGTCCAGGTCGCCGGCCGTCGGCGCGGTTCGTACCGACGGGTTTCGGCGCTGTCTCACGAACCGACGCAGGCCCATGCAGAGGTCTCGACCGGCGGGTCCCCGCCCCAGGTGGTCCTCGTCCCGAGGAGCAGCACATGCAAGTCGTGATCGTTCTCATCGTCGTGATCGGCCTCCTGGCCGTCCTGGCTCTCGCCCTGTCCGTGAAGGTCGTCAAGCAGTACGAGAAGGGAGTGCTGTTCCGCTTCGGTCGACTCGTCGGAACACGCTCCCCAGGACTGCGGTTCATCATCCCGTTCGTCGATACCCTGCACCGGGTGTCGCTGCGGGTCGTCACCATGCCGATCCAGTCCCAGGGCATCATCACCCGGGACAACGTGAGCGTGGACGTGTCGGCGGTCGCCTACTTCCGGGTCGTCGACGCCGTGAAGTCGGTCGTCGCCGTGGAGAACGTCAACGCGGCGATCAACCAGATCGCCCAGACCACCCTGCGGAAGGTCGTCGGCCGGCACACACTCGACGAGACGCTGTCGGAGACGGACCGTATCAACCTGGACATCCGCCAGATCCTCGACGTCACCACCGTCGACTGGGGTGTGCAGGTCACGCTGGTCGAGCTCAAGGACATCCAGCTGCCCGACACCATGAAGCGCGCCATGGCCCGCCAGGCCGAGGCCGAGCGGGAGAAGCGAGCGAAGATCATCAACGCGGAGGGCGAGTCCCTGGCCGCAGCCGCGCTCGGCGACGCCTCGGACACCATGATGGCCCACCCCCTGGCGCTTCAACTCCGCAATCTCCAGAGCCTGGTGGAGATCGGTGTCGACCAGAACACCACCGTCGTCTTCCCGCCCCTCATGAGCACGATCGGCGAGCTCGGCTCCTTCCTCGCCCGGGAAACCGCTGCCGCCGCACCCGCCGCGGCAGCGCCACCGGCCGGCACCGGCCGCACCGACACGTCCCTCAGCCCGGCAGGCAGCGCGCCCGGCACCGCGGCGTGAAGCCGACTACGGCCCGAGCGATCCGTGGCACCAGGGAGGATTCGTGACCGTCGCCTGTCGCGCGCATCCTCCGGGCACCGGCTGATGATGGGGGTACGGCCGAACACGCGGAGCTGATCATGACGGGTTGGCGGGTCAGGGACTACGCCCAGGACGATCTCGAAGCGGTGATCCGTGTCGACATGGAGAGCGGCACGACCGAGGAGCCGCCGCTCTTCCCGCTCTCGGACGCCGTGACGGCCCTCCAGGCACGCCACCCGGCCGTGGTGGCCACGGCCGACGACGTGCTGATCGGCGCCGCGGTGAGCAGGGTGGAGGGCGAACGGGCATGGATCCTGCGCATCTGCATGGCGCCCGGCTGGCGGCAGCGCGGGCTGGGGAGTGCCCTGATCACCGCCCTTGAGCAACGGCTCTTCGCCGTCGGCGTCCGCGCGGTGCACGCCGCCCTGCCCGAGGGCGAGACCGGTGCCACCGCCCTGCGCAACTGCGACTTCGGCGCCCGCCCCGGGCTGGTCTTCTTCGAGAAACGCGGACCGGTGACCCCGCAGTCGGCCGGCACGCTGTCCTCGCTCGGAGCGGAGCTGCCGCCAGGGGGGCTGTGGCAGAAGGTCGCGGGCATGCAACGGGAGAAGCAGCTCATCGAGCGGCGCCTGGTCCTGCCGCTGGCCCATCCCGAACTGGCCGCCCAGCACGGAGTGGAACTGCCACGGGCGGTGATGCTGTTCGGCCCGCCCGGGACCGGCAAGAGCACGTTCGCGCACGCGATCGCCAGCCGCCTGGGATGGCCCTTCCTCGAACTGTTCCCCGCCCGTCTGGCCGCCGAGTACGGCCTGGCGACCGGGCTGAACCGGCGCTTCGACGAGATCGCCCGGCTCGACCACGTCCTCGTCTTCATCGACGAGGTCGAGGAGGTCGCCGGCGAACGCGGCGGCGCGGACGCGACCGCTGTCGGCGTCGTCAACGAACTGCTCAAGGCGATCGTCCGGTTCCGCAGCCAGGACGGACGGCTGCTCGTCTGCGCCACGAACAACGTGACCACGCTCGACTCCGCGTTCCTGCGGCACGGCCGTTTCGACTACGTGCTGCCGATCGGCCCTCCCGACCACACCGCCAGGACCGCGCTGTGGGAGAGCTACCTGGTCCGAGCGGGCGCACGGGCCGACAGCGCGGTACTCGCGGCCGCCAGCGAGGGGTTCACCCCCGCCGACATCGCCCACGCGGCGCGTACCGTCTCCCAGGCCCAGTTCGAGCGCACCTTCGACACCGGAACCCGGACCACCCCCACCACCGACGACTACCTGGACACGATCCGCGACACCAAGCCCACGGTCAGCGCCGCCATGGCCCGGGAATTCGCCCAGCAGACGGAGGAGTTCGCCCGCATCTAGCGTCCAGGCCGGTGGAGAGTCGATCTGCGACGGACGTGTCAGGCCGGCGCAGGAGGCATGCCGCCGCCCGTATCGATGAGGATCTGTTTGGCCTCGGTGACGTTTTCGGCCCGTACGGCCCGGGCCATCGCGGCGCGTGCCGCATCGGGCGGCGTGTCCGGAGGGACCAGCATCAGGGAGAAATGGTCCCGGTCGCCCCGGGTGATGAGGACGGTGTCGTCACCGACCGGAAAGGAGTCGATGTGCACGACCCGGTCGTCGACCATCACCCGGGTCGGCAGTTCGTCCCAGGCACTGCCGTCCAGACCGACCCGGGTGACAGGCCCGAGATGCTCGGTCAACGCGGAGATCAGCGAGGGAAGCTCGGCACCGATGTCCCGGGACCGCGGCCACCATGCGCCGTCCAGGATTCCCTCGCGTGCGTGTGTCGTCTCCAGCCGCAGCAGGGCCGTCCCGGGGTGCACCGACCGGTGCACGGCGTCCGGCAGGAGCCTGGGGAAGTCGGGGGTGTCTGAGCCTGCCATGGTGTCCGCCCGTCCGCAGAGAGCAGTGCGACCGCACGGCGTGCGGCCACGATACGACCCTCCTACCTCACGGTACTCCGCACGACGCGCCCGCGAGCGCTTCGCCGCAGGGCGCGGTTGCGAAAACAGGCAACGGCTCCGGCGTATACCCGCCGGAGCCGCCCTTCCGGGTCATTGCACGTGAGCGTGCGCCGACCCGCATCCGTCGTAAGCAATCCTTGCGAGGGTTCACTTCGGTCCGAGACGCCGACGCGGCGGCTCAGCCACGCCCTTCCTCTTCCGTCTCCATCTGCCGGATCCCCTGGTGCGTCAGCGTGATCATCCCGGGCGTGTTGCCCCTCTCCCAGTCCACGACGACCCAGCCTTCACCTGCCAGGTACATACAGGCAGCGGCCATGTCCTGCTCAGGGATACCCAGGTCCGTGCGGAGCTTCGCCCCATCGACACCCAGGAGGCGATTGCCTTCGGCGGCTTGGTACAGAGCCTGCATGATCCTCTCGCGGTACGTCTTTCGGTCTCGCAACATCGCCATGACGCGCCTTCCTCTACCGCCCACGGTCGGGCCGAAGCCGATGTCATCCGCGGTCGCCGTCGCGGTGGGGCGCGTCGGAACGGTCGCGTCCACCGACCGACGGTGTCTCCGGGGCCGACGCCCGATCCCCGGCAGAACATCGCTGTAGTGGAAGGCAGCGATCCGTTCGGCGTGCTGGCCGTTGAGCCGGTGGATCAGAACGACTCCGACGGCGATCAGGACGAGCAGCACGGCCACGGCGATGACGAGCATGGGATCTCACCTCCGCCGACCGGCGGGCGAAGGCCCTGCCGAGCCGATGGGCCGGGGCAGGGACGACGGTCGACCTGCTCCGCCGTCGGCCTCCCAGGCTTCTTCCCTGTTTCGTGCATCGATCCTGTCTGCTGCTTGCTCCCGGGCCGAGGCATCGACGCCGTCGCCGGCCATCAGCTGCGCGGCGGCATCCGCACCGGTTTCCGGCGGAATCACCAGCACGTCCCGGCGGCCGTCAGCGGAGAAAAGAGTGAGTCTGTGGGGATCCTGCTCCTCGGTGGACCAGCCCACCTGCACGGTGCGCCCGGCGTAGGACACCCAGTGCGGCAGGACGGGCCAGTAGGCCGGGTGCACGGTGACACTCGTGATACGACCCCAGAGATCGCCCAATGCGGCCGTCAACGACGGCAGCTCACGGGTGAAGGCGCGGGAGCGAGGCCACCACATACCGTCCAGCCCGCCCGGCGCGGGCGTCAGGGACAGCCGGGCCGGCTGCGGCGGCGCACATCTGATCGATGTCGTACGGTCAATGGTCACAGCCATGGCGCGGACCTGTCCCCGGGCTCGTGGGTGCGGCCCGGCGCTGTCGATCACCGGGAACGGCACCCGCATCGGAGCCGGTGCGCGAAGAACTCCCGGTGTCTTCAACACTACTCCGCTCACCGGTCCGAAAAGCCCGGGATGACCAGGCAGTTTCCTGCCTTCGGGACCGGGTCGCCGGTGCCGATGCCGGTCAGAGCCAGTCCTTGCGCTTGAACGTCAGATACAGCAATGCGGACAGGAGCACGATGACTGCGGCGGAGGTGATGAATCCCGACTCGCGGCCGAAACCGGGATAGGGGAGGTTCTGGCCGTAGTAGCCGGTGATCGCGGTGGGTACGGCGATGATCGCGGCCCAGCTCGTCACCTTCTTCATGATCAGGTTCATGCTGTTGGCCTGGACCGAGAGGTTCGTCTCCATGACCGAGGCCACCAGGTCCCGCAGTGATTCCGTCCACTCGGTGGCACGCAGCACGTGGTCGTAGACGTCCTGGTAGTACGGGACGAGAGGGTCGGTGATCAGGTGCAGGCCGGGGCGCATGAGCCCATTGACCACCTCGCGCATCGGAAGCACGACGCGGCGCAGCCGGACGAGCGATTTACGCAGCGCGAAGACCCGGCGCTGCACGGCTTCGATCTCACGGCGCCCAGCCGCGAAGAGCAGGCCCTCCAGCTCCTCGATGCCGTCGTCCAGTTGCTGGACGGCGGCGAAGTGTCCGTCCACGAGATGGTCGAGCAGGCCGTGCAGCAGGAATCCGACGCCGTGGCCGGCCAGGTCCGGGCTCTCGTCCCAGCGGGCGACGACGTCCTCGATGTCGAAGCCGTCGTCCTTGCGGACGGTGATCATGGCCTGGCCGGTGAGGAATACGGCGATCTCGCTGTACGTCAGCTGCGCACCGTCCGGGCTGACGGTCACGGCATAGGCGCTGAGGAACTCGTGGGTGCGATAGCGGTCGAGTTTCGGCCGCTGTCCACGCTGGGCGGCATCCTCCAGAGCCAGTTCGTGGATGCCGAACTCCTGACCGAGCATGGTGAGTTCAGCGGCTCCGGGCCGGTGCAGGTCCAGCCACAGGACCGACGCCGGATCAGCGAGATGCGCAGGGACGTCACCGACGGGAAAGTCCTCCAGGACGAGAGTGCCGTCGTGATACAGCCGGGTACGCGTCACCATGACCCGAGGCTAGTGTCTTATATCCCTTCCATGCCGCTTCGCCCCGATTGCCAGCGCGGCAGGTTCATCGACAGCAGTCACCCTCCGGGGAGGATCTCACGACGTCAAAGCCCGGCGACATCCGCAGGCTCCGGCCAACAAGCACCGGGGTGCCGGTCCGAAGGCAGGGATGTGGGTACCCGGCTGCCGCATCGCATCCGGCGTACACCGCATGACCGGATGCGGCCCGTCAGCCGGGAAGGGCACTCCGAGACCATGACCACGCATACCCCGCGCCGTCGCCCGCCTCCCCCCGCAGGTGGCAGTGATTTCGCCCGGCTGTCGAAGAAGATCGCCGAGGCCGGCCTGATGAACCGGCGCCCCGGCTACTACACCGTCCGGTCCATCGTCGTGGCCGTCGCCTACGCCGGCGGCTGGAGCGCGTTCGCCCTCATCGGCGCCGGGTGGTGGACCCTGGCGCTCGCCGCGTTCCTCGCCGTGATGTTCGGGCAGGTCGCTCTGCTCGCCCACGACGTCGCCCACCGCCAGGTCTTCCGCCGGCGCCGGCCCAGCGAGACGGCCGGCCGCATCGCCGGGGCCGCGATCGGGATGGGCTACGGATGGTGGCAGGACAAACACACCCGCCACCACGCCAACCCCAACCACGAGGGCCTCGACCCCGACATCACCCCCGACCTGCTGGTGTGGTCCCAGGACCAGGCCCGCGCCGCGACCGGACTGCCGAGGATCATCGGCCGCCGGCAGGCGTTCCTCTTCTTTCCCCTGCTCCTGCTCGAAGGGGTCAACCTGCACGTCTCCAGCGCGCGAGCACTGGGCAACCGCGCCCTGAAGAACCGCGCCCTGGACGGCACGCTGCTCTACGGGCACACCGCCGCCTACCTGACCGCAGTGTTCCTCGTCCTCCCGCCCGGCATGGCGATCGCGTTCCTGGCCGTCAACCAGGGCCTGTTCGGCCTCTACCTCGGCTGCCTCTTCGCCCCCAACCACAAAGGCATGCCGATCCTCACCGGCAACGACCGCCCCGACTTCCTGCGCCGACAAGTCCTCACCGCACGCAACGTACGCGGCAGCTGGTTCACCGACCTCGCCCTGGGCGGACTGAACCACCAGATCGAACACCACCTGTTCCCCAGCATGCCCAGCCCCAACCTGCGCAAGGCCCGGCCCCTCGTCCGCCACTACTGCCAGGACCTGGGAGTCGACTACCTGGAAACCGGACTGATCGCCTCCTACCGGCAAGCACTCGCCAGCCTCCACCGAGCAGGAGCGCCACTGCGGCGAGCCCGTATCGGCAGCGCCCCAGCATGACGCACCGGCGCCGGCGGCGTACTCCAGAGCCCTGTCCCGGTGCCCGGCTGCAGTGATCCGGTGAAACGCAATTGCCGGAACAGCCCCGTCGGCTTCCCGGCGGGGCTGCGCCGCCTCACGGCTCCCCTTGAGGTGGCTGCTAACGCGGTCGCGCGAGCGCGGCCACCAGGCGGTGCAGCAGGGCCGGTGCGGAACCGGGTGGGAGCGAGCGTGAGGCGAAGGACGGGGCGAACCCGCCTTCGGGTGAAGCCGGGCGGGAGATGGTCGCAGTCATGACGCGAACCCTGCCTCGGGCCGACCGGAAGCGGCCCGGCGTATTGGATCACCGAGAACTACACAGACATGAAGGCCGATGTTCGAAGGGTCCTCGGTAACTCCAGCGTACTTCTGGGCAGTACGACTCAGTGGTCTGCGTCGTAAGTCTTTCGGGGGTTGACTTCGCGGCTGGGCGTCGGCGGGCTTGTGGCCAGGTGACGGGGCGGATCTGGCATGCGATGCCGAGGGCATTCTCGGGTGCCGATGGGAATGCCGGCGTACAGGAGGCGTCTGATCGGGGGAGGCTGGCTCGCCCGGCCCCGCCTTGTCCCGGGCGCGCCTGGGGCCGAGGCGGCGGAGGGATGTGGCGTCAGGAGTCAGGCGACGGGCTGTGCTTCGAGGAATGCGAGGGCTCTGGCCACGAACTCGTTGTGGAACTGGAAGATCCCGCCGTGTCCGGCGTCCGGGTAGAGGGGGACGAGTTCGCTCCGGGGCAGGCGTGCGGCGAGGTCGAGGGTGTTCTCGCTCGGCACCATCCGGTCGCTCTCGCCGTTGGCCACCAGGACTGGCTGGTGGATGCGCGACAGGTCCGCGGGCGCCTGCAGGCCCCATCGGTGGATGGCCTTGAGCTGGGCGCGGAACGACGTCAGCGAGATGGCCCTGTCGCGGTCGCTGGTGCGTTCCTTCAGCCGTTTGAGGAAGGCGCGTGCTTCGCGTCGGCCGTGTTCGGTGTCGGTGAAGAAGAGGAACTGCTTGGGGTCCTTGCGGGTCAGGAAGCCCTTCAGGATGTCCCGGAGGGTCAGTGCGGTGACCTTGTCGATGCCCGGGCCTCCGGCGGGGCCGGTGCCCGCGAGGACGACCCTGCGCACCAGCTGCGGTTCCTCGGCTGCGATGACCTGGGCGATGAAGCCGCCCATCGACAGGCCGAGCAGGTCGACCTGCTCGAAGCCCAGGGCTCGGATGAACAGCACTGCGTCGCGGGCCATCGCTTCGATGGTGTCGGGGGTGGAGCCGCCCGACGCGCCGACTCCGCGGTTGTCGAAGGCGATCACCTGGCGCCGGGCGGCGAGTCCGTCGACGACGCGGGGGTCCCAGTTGTCCAGGACAGCGGTCAGGTGGTGGAGCAGGATCAGTGGTACGCCGTCTCCTTCCGAGCCGAGCTGGCGGTAGACGAAGTCGACGCCGCGCACGGACACCGAACGGGTCGGTGCATCTTTGTACGTCGACGGGGCGGGCCTGGGGGTGGGGGACCTGCGCGGTGCGCTCATGATCGGTTCCTGGGGTGTGGAGGGTAGGGGTGGTGGGGTGTGGGATCCTCTCGCCGCCCGGGGCCTGGCGGTGGAGCGGCGGGGGCTGGTGCTCACACCGTCGCGATGACGACCTTGCCGGCCTTGGCGCGTCCCTTCTCGGCGTACTCCATGGCTTCGCGGCCCTGCTCGAAGGGGAAGACACAGTCGACGACGGGGCGGATCTTCCCGGCGTCGACGAGCCGGGTGATCTCGCGCAGCTGCTCGCCGTCGGCCTTCATGAACAGGAAGGAGTACGTCACGCCCTGGCGCTTGGCGTGGCGCCGGGTCGTGAAGCTCAGCGCGTTCATCGCCTGGCGCAGGACCGGGTTCGCGCCCAGCTCGCGGGCGAAGTCCGCGTCGGGGGGTCCGGCGATGCTGATGACCTTCCCACCGGGCTTGAGGATGCGCAGGGACTTCTCCAGGGTCTTGCCGCCGAGGGTGTCCAGGACGACGTCGTAGCCGTCCAGGACGTCCTCGAAGTCCTGGGTGCGGTAGTCGATGACGACGTCCGCGCCGAGCTCCTTGGACAGGGCGGTATTGGCCGCGCTCGCGGTAGTGGCCACGTGTGCGCCCAGGTGCCTGGCCAGTTGGAGGGCGATGGTGCCCACCCCGCCGGAGCCCGCGTGGATGAGGACCTTCTGGCCCGGCCGGACCCGTGCCTTCTCGACCAGCGCCTGCCATGAGGTGAGGGCGACCAGGGGAAGGGAGGCGGCCTCCGCCATGGTGAGGGTGGCCGGCTTGTGGGCCAGGTCGTCCTGGTGGACGGCGATGAGTTCGGCGAAGGTGCCGATGCGGTCCTTGTCGGGCCGCGCGTAGACCTCGTCGCCCACCGCGAAGCGGGTGACGGCCGAGCCGACCTTGACCACCACTCCAGCGAGATCGTTGCCCAGGATGAGAGGCAGGCGGTACGGGAGGATCCGCTTGAAGGCACCGTCGCGGATCTTGAAGTCCAGCGGGTTGACGCTCGCCGCGTGGATCTTGACCAGCACGTCGTCGGCGCCCGGCTTCGGATCGGGCAGCTCGGCGGCGCGCACCGCGGACTGGTCACCGTACTTCTCGATCAGGTACGCCTTCATCATCATCTCCGTTTTCCGCCCGCAGGGGGACGGGGTCTCCGCTCGCTCCAGGCTTGCCCCGGTACGAGGTACTTTCTTGTCTGCACTGCTGGTTCAGAGGGCTCCGCGCCGATGCGGCGGGGGCGCCTCACCCCGCATTCGGCGCGGCGGCCAGGCCCTGCTTCACGTGCCGGGTGACGTCGTCGGCGAGGACCTCGGGCAGGCCCGTCTCGATGCCTGACAGAGCCTGGGCGGCGACCTCGGCCGGGTCGGCCTTCTGCTCGGCGGGAACGCTGGCGGCCATGTCGGTGTCCATGTATCCGACGTGCAGCGCCGTCACGGCGATGCCGCGGGGCACCAGCTCCTCCCGGACCGCACCGGTCAGCGCCCAGGCGGCGGCCTTCGCCGCGGCGTAGGAGCCGAGGCCGGCCGGGTGCAGCCAGGACAGGACGGACAGCACGTTGAGCACGGCGCCGCCACCGTTGGACTCGATGACCGGGGCGAAGGCCCGGGTCACGGCGAGCGGGCCGAAGAAGTTCACCTCCATCTCCAGGCGCACCGCTTCCAAGCCGCCCGCGATCAGCGGCGTGCCGGTGGAGATGCCGGCGTTGTTCACCAGCAGCGTCGCGTCAGAGGCGGTGCGGGCCGCCTCCCGGATCGACTCCGCGTCCGTCAGGTCGAGCCGCAGCGGGACGGCCCCGGGCAGGTCCACCGCCTCGGGGCGGCGGGCCGCCGCGTACACCTTGGCCCCGCGCGCCATGAGCTGGGCGGCCAGATGCCGCCCGAGCCCCCGGTTGGCGCCGGTGACCACCGCGACCGCGTCCTTCAGTTCCATGAGCACTCCCAGCGTTGAGCACGGCGACGACCGCACGATAGATTGCATCCGTCATCTAAATCTCAGCCTAGAATAGATTTCGCTCGACATCCAACTGGGAGGGGTGACCGATGGGCCGCGTATCGCAGGCACAGGCACAGGAGAACCGCCGACGGGTCGTGGAGACCGCCTCTCGGCTGCTTCGGGAAGAGGGCACCCGCCTGAGCGTCGCCGACCTCATGAAGTCGGCCGGCCTGACCCACGGCGGCTTCTACAAGCAGTTCGCCTCCAAGGAGGCCCTCATCGACGAAGCCACCGCCCACGCGTTCGCCGAACTCGCCCAGCACCACAAGGACGGGCTCGATCAGTACGCCGGGCAGCGCGACGCCGCCCAGCGGGCGCTGATCGACGCCTACCTCTCCGTCGAACACCGCGACAGCCCGGCTGACGGCTGCCCCGCCGCCGCACTCGCCACCGACATGGCCCGCGACGGCGGAGAGACCGAGGCCCACCGCGTCTACAGCCAGGGCGTGGGCGACTTCGCCGACTTCCTCGCCACCGAGGACCAGGACGGCATCACCCGGCTGTGCACCATGCTCGGCGCACTCGTCCTGTCCCGAGCCACCAACGGCACCCCGCTCTCCGACGAGATCCTCACCGCCGCACGCACGGCACTGATCGGCACCAACTGACCACAGAGACGGTGCAGGGCGGCACGCCGCAGGAAGGGCGCGCTTCTTTGCACCCCGTCGCCATCCACTTCTCGTGCACGGCTCTCCCGCGTTGCATCGCACCGCCGCATGCCCGATCGTCCTGACGGCCTCCGAGCGTGAGCGGCTGAAGAAGATGGCCTACGGCCACAAGACAGAGCACCGGCTGCGCCAGCGCGCCCAGGTCGTCTTGTACGCGGCTCGGGGCCGCTCCAACGCGCGCATCGCCCGCGAGACCGGGCTGCAGGTGGAGACCGTCCGCACCTGGCGCGACCGTTTCGCCGGGAACCGGCTGCCCGCCCTGTCCGACCGCAAGCGTTCCGGGCGTCCCGCTTCCTTCGCCCCGTTACAGAGGGCCAAGGTCAAGGCGCTGGCCTGTCAACTGCCCGCGGAGAGCGGCACGCCACTGTCCCGCCGGTCGGCCTCGGAGCTGGCCCGCGAGGTCATCGCCCGCGCCATCGTCGACACAATCTCCGCTTCCACAGTGCGACGCTGGCTCGTCCAGGACGCGATCAAACCCTGGCAACACCGGTCCTGGATCTTCATCAGCGACCCCGGCTTCCGGCTCAAGGCAGCCCGTGTCCTTGACCTGTACACCCGCGCCTGGGACGGCGAGCCGCTCGGCGCGGACGAGTATGTGATCAGCGCGGACGAGAAGACCTCCATCCAGGCCCGCTGCCGCTGTCACCCCACCCCTCGCCCCCGGGCAGGCCAGGGCGGTGCGGGTCAACCACACTTACGGGCGCGGCGGAGCACTGGCCTACCTGGCCGCCTACGACGTCCACCAGGCCAAGGTGTTCGGCCGCTGCGAGCCGACCACCGGCATCGGCCCGTTCATGAACCTGGTCACCCAGGTCATGAGCCAAGAACCCTACGCCAGCGCGAAACGCGTGTTCTGGATCGTCGACAACGGCTCCTCCCACTGCGGCAAGGCCGCAACAGCCCGGCTGACCACTGGGTTCTCGAACGCGGTACTGGTCCACACCCCCGTGCGCGCCTCTTGGCTGAACCAAGTCGAGGTCTATTTCTCCGCCGTACAGCGCAAGGCCCTCTCGCCCAACGACTTCACCGACCTTTGCCAAGTCGGGAACCGGCTCCGAGCCTTCGAAGACCGCTACAACGCCACGGCGCAGCCGTTCCAGTGAAAGTTCACCACCTCCGACCTGGACGATCTGCTGGCCAGGCTCGACCGACACGCCGCCGATCGCCCAGAAGAATCCTTGCCCCGACTCGCCGCATGATCAACCCCCGAAGGACTTACGACGAAGACTACTCAGACCGGTCGAGACGAGCCCGTTCCCTGCCGCTCGGGCATAGCGTTGATGCAGGTCGTACCGATCGTTGTCAACTCCGCAGTCGTCGATCCGCTGGTGTGTCGGCCTGCCAACGCGTCCGCGGTTTCCGGCGAGGGTTTGCATGGCTGGAAAGGCGGCATGGTGGAGGACATGGGAGATGAGGGGCGGTGCCGGTCGGTGGCCGAGCCGGATTTCTGGCGGCAGGTCGTCCGACGGCTGGGCACAGCTCTCATCGTGGTGGACCCCACTGGACGGATTCTCGCGGTCAACCCGGCTGCCGAGCGCCTGCTGGGCCGTGCCGCCGCCGCCATGCGGGGCGAGGACGCACACGACCTGCTGCACCGGGACGCGGCCGGCGGCCCGGTGCCCCGGGAGCAGTGCCCACTACTGCGGTCCCTGGCCGAGAGAGCCGAGGCACGGGGGGAGGGTGAGATCTGTCTACGCGGTGACGGCCGTCTGACCGCGATCTCCTGGTCCGCTTCCCCTCTGAGGGACGACAGCGCCTTCCAGGGCATGGCCGTGCTGTTGACCGACGCCGCCGGCAACCGCAGCACGCGCCGGGAGCGTGCGGCCTACACGCGGGCTCTGGAGGACCGCACCGAGCGGCTGACGCTGGTGGCGGAGATCACCGACGTGCTGGGTCAGACACTCGAGATCGACGAGGCCCTCGCCCGGCTGGGCCGCCTGCTGGTTCCCCGCCTGGCCGACTGGGCGGCGGTAGACCTGCGGGTCGGTACCGGACAGGTCCACCGTGTGGCGGTGACGGGCCCGGGGGGCCGCCACGCCGCGCAGGAGGACTGGCGCGAGCGCCTGCCCCAGACGGAGGTGGGAAAAGCCCACTCTCCGCTCGTCCAGGTATTGAACGGCGGTGATCCCGTTCTGCAGCGCGAAGCAGACGTCGCCGAGCCGGCCGGCTCTGCCCTGGCCGCCGTCCACAGCGGCTTCCTGCGGGCGGTGGGCGCGACATCCGCCCTCACCGTGCCGCTGGGCTCCGCCCGTCAGGTCACCGGCGCCCTGACGCTGGTGCGCACCGCCCCGGAGACCCCCTTCGACACCGACGATCTGAAAGTGGTGGGCGACATCGGCCGCCGGGTCGGCCTGGTCATCGACAACGCCCGCCGGTTCGGCCGCCAGCGCGCCGTCGCCGAGGCCATGCAGCGCAACCTGCTCGCCCCGCTGCCCCGGCTCGGCCGCCTGCAACTGGCCGCCCGTTACCAGCCCGCCCCGGCCGGCTCCCAGGTCGGTGGCGACTGGTACGACGCCTTCGAGCTGAAGGACGGCACGCTCGCGCTGGTCATCGGCGACGTCCTGGGTCACGATCTCACCGCCGCGGCCGGCATGGCACAACTGCACGGCATCCTGCGGTCACTGGCCTGGGACCGCGCCGGCCCACCCGGCGCTGTCGTGGACCGCCTCGACGACGCCCTGCCGGCCATCACCACCGTCCCCATGGCCACCCTCGTCCTCGCCCTGCTCGAAGGCAGCCCGCACACCGGCCCATGGACGCTGCGGTGGACCAGCGCCGGGCATCCGCCGCCCCTCCTGCTGGCCCAGGGCGGACACGCGCAGTACCTCGAAGCCGGGCAGGGGCTCCTCCTTGGCGCCGGTTCGAGCACCGTCGGCAGCCGACCGAACGCCGCGCAGTCGCTGCCGCCGGGTTCCACCCTGCTGCTCTACACCGACGGCCTGATCGAAATCCCCGGCAGCGACCTCGACACCGGCCTCACCCGTCTGCGCCACCACGCCCTCGCTCTCGCCCACGAACCGCTCGACACCCTGTGCGATCAGCTACTCGGCCGCATGCCACCCGGCAACACCGATGACGTGGCCCTGCTCGCCCTGCGGATGCCGTCCTGAACCATGACGTGGGCAACTACAGGCGTGGACCTCATCTTGCGGAGCGGTCGCGGAGCGTTACCTCCCCCTGGTCGATGACGAGGAGACGGGTTCGCGTGAGACCCGCACGCCTGCCCTTCTTGGTGGAAGGGATCTGGTGTGACGTGGACGCGACCGCTTCCAGTACGTCGGCCGCACGACCACGCACCGAGTTCACCGACGCTCGGTTGGTCGCGTGGGCGCGGTTCGCGATCCGCCCGGCCTCGGAGAGACATGCCGTGCCGTAGACACTCCTCAAAGGCCGATGAGTTTGCAGAAGCGAAGAGTGCCTCCCGCTTGGGCGGAGAGTCCCTGGGTGACAGGCTGTGCCTCGGCCGTCAGAGCGGCGGCGTCGCCCCCTCCTTGCTTCGGGTGCTCAGGAGGGGAGAAGCCGGGCAAAACGGTGCCCTCGGCGGACGTTGCACGCACCTGTGAGAAACCCCGTCGGACCGCACCGGCGAGGCTTCTCGTCGAACACCGCTATCACACTGCCCCTATGACGCGGGTTGCGGCTGCATAGGTCTGACCAGGTGGTAGACCTCCCGGGCCGCGTAACGCTTGAGGCTTCGGACTATCTCGCGCCGGGTCTTGCCCTCCTTGCTGCGGCGTTCGTAGTACTCCTGGGTGCGCGGATCGACGCGCAGGCGGGTCTGCACGATACGGTGCAGGGCCGCGTTGGCTTGCCGGTCGCCGCCGCGGTTGAGGCGACGGTACTGCCGACTGCCCGAGGAACGCTCGACCGGGCTGACCCCGCACAGCGCTGCAAACGACGCCTCACTGCCCAGGCGTTCCGGGTTGTCCCTCACCGTGATCAGCAAAGTGACGGCCGTATCCGGACCGATGCCCACCACCGCGAGCAACTGCGGAGCGTGGCGTTCCACCAGCCGGGTCAGGCGGCCTTCCAGGTCCTGGATCTCTTCGCTGAGCTGACTGATGCGCCTGGCCAGCAGGCACAGGGTGATGTGCGTAGCGTGGAGCACCGCCCCTTCGTCGGCCTCGTGGTTCAGACTGTCGTCGACGAGCCCGACGCAGGTGCGGAAGAGTTCTGCGTTGCCCAGCCCGGCAAGTTCCTCCCTCAGCTGAGAATCGGCACGGATGAGGACGGCCTTGAGCTGGTTGATCGCCTGGGTGCGGGCCTTGACCGCCGAGTCCTTGGCCAGTTTGTACATCCGGGCGATCTCCACCGGCCCGTCGCCAGTCTTGGCCTGGGCGCGCGCCCGTCCGCTCAACACCGCCCGGGCCGCGTTCTCGGCATCGAGCGGGTCGGACTTGCCTCGCCGTCGGCGGTCGGCCCGGTCGAACCGGTTCACATCGAAAACGTCCACGCCCTGGGCCAGCAGGTAGCGGGACAGGGCCGCCCCGAAGGAACCGGTCCCTTCCACTCCGGCCCGGCGCACCGTACCCGACGCCCTGGCCCACCCCAGCAGGTCCCGGTACCCAGCCGCACTGGCCGGGAACTCTGCGGTGCCGATCACTTCCCCCACCAGGGAGAGCACCGCGGCAACATGGGCATCCCGGTGCGTGCCCACTCCCAGGACCACCTCCGCCGTCGGCCGGCGCCGACGAGAACGCGAAGCGGATGGTGTGCCGGTCACGTTCGTTCCCTTTCAGGCCGACGGCCTATCGCTAGCCGGCACCGGGCCGTGCGGACGGTCAGAATCGTGATGACGCCTTTCTGGCAGGCCCCTATCGAGACACGCCCGGTCAGCCCGAGACCAGCAACGCGCCGCCCCCGGCCGGTGGTCGACACAGTGTGATCAGGACACCCCGGTCAGACGCCCCTATAACGCAGGGGTGCGGGCAACCGGTCTGACCAGGTTGAAGACCTCGCGGGCCGCGTAGCGCTTGAGGCATCGGATGATCTCGCGTCGGGTCTTGCCCTCCTGTGTGCGGCGTTCGTAGTACTCCTGGGTGCGCGGGTCGTGGCGCAGGCGGGTGAAGACGATGCGGTGCAGGGCGGCATTGGCCTGCCGGTCGCCGCCGTAGTTGAGCCGACGCGTGCGCCGCCGACCGGAGGAGTACTCGATGGGGCTGACTCCGCAAAGGGCAGCAAAGGACGCCTCAGTGTTCAGCCGCTCGGGGTTGTCCCCCATGGTGATCAGGAGAGTGACGGCGCTGTCCGGACCGATCCCCACCGGCACGAACAGCTGTGGGGCGTGGCGTTCGACGAGCCGGGTCAGGCGTTGGTTCAGCTCGTCGATCTGCCCGGTGAGCTGCTCAATGCGCTCGGCGAGCATGCGCAGGGTCAGGTGGGTGGCCTGGGCCACCGCGTCCTCGCCGTCGTCTGGCCCGAGGCGTGCGCAGGTGCGGAACAGCTCACGATTGCCCAGGCTGGACAGCTGTTCCCGAAGGGCGGGATCGGCGATGACCAGGGCGGCCTTGAGCTGGTTGATCGCCTGGGTACGGGCCTTGACCGCGGAGTCCTTGGCGAGCTTGAACATCCGGGCGCTGTGCACCGGACCGCCGCCGGACTTGGCCCGGGCCCGGGCGCGACCGCTGAGCACGACCTGCGCGGCGGCCTGAGCGTCAGGCGGATCCGACTTCCCCAGCAGGCGGCGGGCCGAGCGGTCGGGGCGGTTCACTTCGTATACCTCGACCTGCTGCGCCAGCAGGTAGCGGGCCAGGCCCGCGCCGAAGGTGCCGGTGCCCTCCACACCGGCACGGCGCACCGTCCCCCGCTTGCGGGCCCACACGAGAAGCTGCCGATAGCCGGCCGCCGTGGCCGGAAAGGACGCGGTGCCCAGGACCTACCTTCCCCAGCGGGGAGATCACGGCGGCGACATGCACCTCGCCGTGCGTGTCCACGCCCAGTACGACCTCTTTCCGCACGGGAGGGTCTGTGCTCGAGGAGGTGCTGAGCTGTCTGATCGTCATGGTGGTTCGCCTCTCGCATGGTGACGTGCTGGATGGATGGCACCGGCCTGCTCGGGCGGTCTGAACCGTGATGGCGCCTGAACTCGGCAAGGCCCCTATTGGGACAGTACGTGTCGATAGTTGCGCGAGCTATGGCTGATCGCGGGTTCCGCACGCTGCCGGAGTTCTCGACTTCCGACCGTGCGCCGACAGCAGCACGGAACAGGAAACGTCGACGGGCATCTTCAGCCAGGCAGAAGTCGGCGGCGGCGTCGGCACCTCCGGAAAATGTACGAACGACTGAAGTGGTTGCCACGCAACGGTGAACGCGGTCCATTCGCCGTTCTGCTCGGCCGGGACGGCGCCGAAAACCTCACCAGGGCGACGCGGTCGGAAAAGATCCCGGCCACGTCGGTACTGCGGCGGATCTCCGTGTGCAGCCGCCGCACCGATGAGGTCGGCACGCCCTACCCCGGCGTCTTCTCCGTCCGGGTTGCCCATGCGGCAGGCATGTCAGGCGTGGTCCATTCCTCGGGTGTCCCGGGGATGTTGCCTGCGGCAGGAGGCTGGAGGGCGGCGTTCACTGTGGGGAAGACGGGGAACACTTCCTCGAGCCCGAGCATGCGCCACACCTGCTCGTAGTGGGCGCTGAGAACGGCCACGCGCAGGGTGCCGGCGCGGCGGTTGAGGGTGCGCGACAGCGTGATGAGCATGCTGATGCCGGAGGAGTCCATGTACTGCACCTGGGATGCGTCCAGCACCAGGGTGGTGCAGCCGCGGTTGACCAAGTCCTCGCACTGGGCGCCGACAAGGGGCGCGTTGTCGTAGTCGACCGCCTCCGGGAGCTGTGCGATCGTCGCGTCCTCGTGCTGCATCCGGACAGTGAGCATGAAGAAGGGACTCCGTTCCAGATCGTTCTCATCGGGCCGGGTCCCAGGTGTGCTGCGGGCCTTGCCTCTGTTCCACCGTCTGCCCCATTTGTCTTGGGGCAGACCTATGCATATGCGGGTGCGATGCCCGCCGCGGGTGGCGGTCTGCCGCATGCAACGCCATCCGCCGTCCCGCCCGGGAGGGTGCCTGGCTTCAGGCCACCGTCCGGGCCGGGTGAGATCGGTGCGGTTTATGCCGTGGGTCTACTCCGGGAGCTCGGTGTGGAGCCTGACCCTGGTCCCCTCATCCGGTGCGGAGCGGATCTCCACGAGGTCGCAGAGCTGATGGACCAGCCAGAGGCCGCGACCACCGACCTGCGTGGCGTCCGGCCTTCTCCGTCCGATCAGGGGGTCCTCGATGTAGCCCGCGTCGCGGAACTCGCACACGAGTCGGCGCTCCTCGCTCCAGGTGCGCAGCACACCGTGTCCGCCGCCGTGACGAATGCTGTTGGTGGCCACCTCCGTGGCGGCCAGGTGCAGTTCTCTCAGGCGTCGGCCGGTCAGGCCGTGCCGTTCGGCGCACGCGGTGATCTTCTCGCGCAGGGCGGGCAGGTCACCGCTGCTGTAGGCGAATTCCTCGTACGGGTCGCACGGGTCGGTGAGCGGTGTGAAGCGGTACGGTGCCTGCGGGTCGTAGTCCGCACACGGCATCGTGCGGCCGTCCTGGCGCAGCTCGGGGTGGCACCGGGCCATTTCCGCCAGTGATGCCTTGTCGTGAGCGATGTCGTAGGGGCACAGCAGCCACCAGGCCGGGCCCCGGGCGAAGGCTTTGTTGAGGAGCCATTCGTGATAGCGCAGCTCCTCGGCTTCGGCCGGGCTGCGGACCTTGTCCCAGGGTGATTCGCCGATCCCGCGCACAGGCCGCCCTTGCGAGGCGTACTCCTGGAGCCATTCCTGCCAGGCTCCGATGAGCCGACCGGGATGGTGCGCGACCTCTGCGGTGTCGACGTAGCGGACGGCATCCTCGTCGCGGATCTCGGCGCGCAGCAGGGACGCCTTGTCCTGCGGGACAGCCACGACGACGGCCTCACCACCCGCGAGGGCGTCCTGGATGAAACTGAGGGCGCCCTCGACGAACGCGTCCCTGCCGGAGTACGGATACAGCTCGTGCCGGTATCCGGTGCCCGGAGCGTCGGAGGGAGTAGAGGAGGTCACGGCGCCATCACCACCGGAATCTCGGGGATCGCGAAGCCGGACAGCTGCCAGGTGAGCCGGACGGTGTCGTTGGTCCCCTCCAAAACGACCTTGCGGTCCGGAAGGTGCCTGGCCGCATCAGCCAGGGCGCTCATGCCGGCGGCGTCGAAGAACTCAAGTGCGTGGCAGAGCAGGCGCACCGTGGCCTTCTGGGCGAGGAGGGCGCACAGGATGGAGCCGAAGGCCACCGCGCCCTCGCTGTCGACGATCCCGTTCACCGTCCAGCCTTCCTTCCCCGTGCGGTACACCTGGAACGCCGGTGCCGTCGGACGGCTGCCCAGACTGTGGGGGTGCACGCACCTGATCCGCTCCAGGAGGGAGGGATCCCGGTCCGCACCGCTGTAGGCGCAGACCACCAGGGCTCCGGTGTCGGCGGCGAACTCCTCGAGATCGAGTTCACTGCGCAACAGTTCCTTCGTCCGCTCCGGACGGCAGTCGGGCCCGACGTGGTGCAGCACCCGGAGCGAGCGGAACCCCTCGCGGTCGGCGTTGGCCGCCTCCCGGCGCACCGCGGCCAGCAGAGAGCCGTCCAGCCGAGCCGGGTCGAGCACGAGCTGCGCGAACTCACTCCCCGCTTCGAGAGGCGGCCCGACGATCACCACCTTGTCCCCGTACAGGGCCCCGTCCGCGACGAAGGACCGGCTGCGATCGATGACGTGGTCGCTCCGGTCCAACACCTGGCAGACGTGATCACCGGTGTCGACCTCGTCCAGAGTGGCCAGAGTGCGCGGCGCTCTCACTGCTCCTCCATCCTCACGCGTCTCACTCTACTGACAGGGTGCCGACACGTGCCCGGCCTCGGAGGTGGCCTCTCGGAGCGGCACTACCTGCCCTCCTGCATGTGCACGACAGGTGAAGCGTTCCCGTTCTGCCGGGATACCCCACGGCGGTAGAGCAGGGCGGTGACAACCAGGCCGGCGACGAAGACGGCCGCCGACCACCAGTAGGCCGTGGAGCAGCCCGCGAGGCCGGCCTGGGCCAGGACCCCGGGGTCCTTGGGATCGCGCCCGGAGAGGTAGCCGGTGACGGCGTCGGATGCCGTTGGCGCTCCCCTGCTCGGGGTGACCCCATACCTGCTCAGTGGTTCTCGCCACCCGTATGGCACCTCATCTGCGAACGGACGTCACCGTCGCAGTCCGGCCGGCCGGGGAAGCTGCCTCGCATGCCATGCCCCGCGGGCACGTGGCATCTCCGGCTGTTTCGATGGTGGAAGGGTGAAGGGAGACGCCGGTGTCTGTGGCCCGGGCGTTGTCGCCAGAGAGTCTGACCGAGCTGACCCGGGCGCTGGACCTGAGCGGAGTGGTCGCCAACGGCACGCTCGGTGGGGTGCTGGCCCGGGCCAGTCGTCTGGACCTGTTCGGCTTCCTGGTCATGGCATCGTCTCGGGCCTGGGCGGCGGAATCCTCCGCGACACCCTGTTGCAGCACGGCACCCCCGTGGCCCTGACCGACTACACCTATCTCACGGTCGCCATCGCCGGCACCCTGCTGGCCTTCCTGGCCGACCTGAGCCGCCACACCTCCGGTTGGGCCTTCACCCTCCTGGATGCCTCGGCGCTCAGTGTATGGGCGGTCGCCGGCGCGCAGAAGACACTCGCTGTCGGCCTGGGCTGGCTGCCGGCCGTGCTGCTGGGCACCATCACAGCGGTCGGCGGCGGGGGCCATCCGGGACCTGCAACCGATCCATTCCGGGTGCCCTCAAAAACGCCGTCGACTGGGCCATCCGCCCCTGGGGAAGCAACTCATTCGCGCAAGTCGTCGGCCTCGCCAGCACCGGCAGCAAGGACGTCGTCAAGGACGCCTTCGTCCCTGACCAGCGCACCCTGGATGCCCGTGAGGTCAGCGAAGGCATCCTCGCCGAGCGCAACCGGCCCGGGAACCCGCTGTACGCGATGCCGTTCGGCGTCCTGTTCTCCAGCGCGATCAGCGCCGCCGCCCTCGGCATCGCCGAGGGCGCGCACTTGCCGCATTCCTGACCTACACCCGTCAGCGCATCACCATCGCCGACAGCCGCGCCGCTGAGGACCCGCACCAGCCCACCGGTCTGGGCGAGGCCGCAGCCGACCTGGACGCCAGCCGTAGCCACCTGTTGTCCACCATGGACCGGATGTACGAGGACGTCCTCGCAGGCCGGACCAACGGCATCTAGGCCCGGGCCGCGGCCCGCCGCAACCAGGTCCGCGCATCCCGCCGCGCAACCGACGCCGTCGACGAACTCTTCCGCCGCGCCGGCGGCGGCTCCCTCCGCCTCGACCAGTCCCTGCAGCGCCACTGGCGCGACGTCCACGCCACGATGAACCACCTACGTAACGTCGCCGACAGCATCTACGAAGGCTGGTCCCGCGACCAGTTCGGACTGCCGGCCGGCATACGCGTCCTGGTCTGACCCTCCCCTGAACACTCCTGCCGCGACCTATCGCACCGGTGGCGGCAGGAGTCCTGACACGACGCCGGCCGCACCCCTGGCCAGGGTCGACCGCAGCCCGGACTAGTGCCGTTGCCACCACTGCACGAGCTGTCGGAAGCGAGCGGCGAGTGGCCGGCGCCTGTCCTCGGATTGTCCTTGGCCGGACTGGCCGGTGCCGGCGTGTGCCGCTTCGATCTGTCTCGGCGTCCATCGTTCGAGGCGTGTCGGTCGCATAGGCGCGAGGGGGTCATTGGCGACGGCGTCTGAAGACGACCATCCGCAGGACCGTGAAGCGCACCACGGTCACCAGGGCGAAGCTCGGCGCAAGTACCAGGGTCTCCGCTGCCGGTGAGGCGGTGGGCCGGTAGTGACGGAAGAGCAGGACAGCGCCTGAGGTGACCAGGTACGCCAGGACGAACAGGCCGCCTGCGGTCAGATGCGCCTGGAGGACGCGGACCCGGGACTCGCGAAAGGTCAGTCGGCGGTTGGCCTCCGTGTTGAGGACGGTGACGACAAGCAGGGAGGTGAAATTGGCCAGGATGGGCTGCGACCACTGGCGCAGAACCCAGTACAGCATGGCCTGGGCCACAGTGGAGGCGACGCCGATCACGACGAACCAGAACACTTCCCGGGTCAGCGAGGTGCGGCTGAGCCAGGTGGTGGCGCTGCGCCGTGCGCTGAGGCGTCGCACCCCACCATCATGAGGCCGCCGTGCGGCCCGTCGAGTCGTGCGCAGCGCCGGTTGAACCGTTCGCCTGACGACGGACACCCGCATGCAAGACAGGCGCGGAGAGCCGACCCGATCTGTGCCGGTTTGTAGCTGACGATGTGACAGGAACTGACGGAGCTGCGGGGTTCGATCCCCAGGTTGAGAGACGGCCCGAGGACAGGGGAGGCAGTCGTTGGACAGTGGCGGACGGCCACCGGCTGCGGGCTCCGGCGGGCCGCAGCGGCGGGGATCGGACGAGGGTCACGCGCAGGGGCGCCTCAAGCGCGTTCGCGCTGCCGCGGCGGCGCGGGCCACCAAGGGGGCCGCTCATACCAGGGCCCTCGTGCGCCGGGTCGAGCGGACTCCTCCGCCCCCGGGTCCGTTCCGCCCTGGATTCTGGCGCAGTCCGATCCGCGGGCCTTGGCTGACATCGGTGTTCGGACTGGTCCTCCTGATCGGCATTCCGCTGCTGTTCGTCACCGGACTGCTCTCCTACGCCGCCTACAACCCCGGGCTGAGCCCCTTCAACGACGAGACCCCCGACAAGGGTGTCCTGGGCTTCTACCTCTTCAGCTGGCCCACGCACCCGTACTGGCTGTACCGGCTGCTTCAGGGCGTGCACGTGACGCTGGGCGTGGTGCTGGTGCCGGTGCTGCTGGCCAAGTTGTGGTCGGTGATCCCGAAGCTGTTCGAATGGCTTCCGGTACGCTCCATCGCCCACGGCCTGGAGAGACTGTCCCTGCTGATGCTGGTCGGCGGCGTCATCTTCGAATTCGTCACCGGCATCTTCAACATCCAGCTCTACTACGTCTTCCCGGGCTCGTTCTACCGCCTGCACTTCTACGGCGCCTGGGTGTTCATCGCCGCCTTCGTCGTCCACGTGTGCCTGAGACTCGGCCGGATGACACGGGCACTGCGCTCACGCAACCTGGGCACCGAACTGCGCACCGACCTCGCCCACACCGTGCCCGAACCACCCGATCCCGACGGCCTGGTGGCAACCGCGCCCGCACCGCCCACGATGACCCGCCGCGGCGCGGTGGGCATGGTGGGAGCGGGATCGCTGCTCCTCCTCGTCGTGACCGCCGGACAGAGCATCGGCGGCCGGCTGCGCGGTACAGCGCTGCTCGCGCCACACAACCGCAACCCCGGCAGCGGGCCGCACAGCTTCCAGATCAACAAGACGGCGGCGAAAGTGGGCATCACCCCCGCGCTCGTCGGCCCCACCTGGCGGCTGGAGGTCCACGGACACGGAGCGCCACGGGTCTTCACCCGCGAGCAGCTCCTGGCGATGCCCCAGCACGCCGCCGCACTGCCGATCGCCTGTGTGGAGGGATGGTCCACCGAGGACCAGCACTGGAGCGGCCTGCGGCTGGCCGACCTCGCCGCTCTGGCCGGACTGCCCGACGCCGCAAGCGTCCTGGTCCAGTCCATTCAACCCCCCGGCCCCTTCACCCGGGTGGTGCTGCGCGGCAACCAGATCCACGACCCGCGAGCGCTGCTCGCCCTCCGCGTCAACGGCGCGAACCTCTCACTCGACCACGGCTACCCGGCCCGCATCATCGTCCCGGCCAACCCCGGCGTGAACAACACCAAGTGGGTCCACCGGCTCACCTTCAGGGCGTGACGATGACACGATTCGCACGCTGGTACGGCTCCGGGCCCCTGCACCTGCTCGTCCTGATCGCCTCGTTCGCCCTGACCGGCTACGCCATGCTGCGCCTGTTCGCCGCCCAGCCCTGGGAGGTGGCGATCTGGTTCGTCGGTGCGGCGATCCTCCACGACCTCATCCTGCTGCCCCTGTACTCGCTGGCCGACCTGTCGGCCCTCTCCGTACTGCGGCACCGAGCCGCCGACAGGCCGACGGTGCCGTGGATCAACTACCTGCGCGTCCCCGTCTTCCTGTCAGGTCTGCTCCTGCTGGTCTGGTTCCCCCTCGTCCTCCGTCTGGCGGGCCCCTACCCCGGCGACACCGGGCTGTCCGACAGCGTCTACCTCGGCCGATGGCTGGCGATCACCGGCGCACTCTTCGCCGCCTCCGCCGTGGCCTTCGCGATGAGACTGCGCCGCCTGAGGCGGGCCGGCCGCGGCGACAAGAACCGACCCGCCGCAGGGCACGGCGCAGCACCGTGACAACGGACGAGGCGAACTGTACGACGCCGACGAGGACCCCTACGCGCTCGCCCTGCACCCCGGCCGAGAACCGGTGACCAGGTCCGGCGGCCTGGGTGCCGACGGCTCCGGGACCGTGGTGCGGCGACGCTGCCCGCGGATTACGCCCTCCAGGCCCAGCTCACGCATCAGCCGCTCGACGGTGCAGCGTGCCACGAGGACGCCTCTGCGTCGCAGCGCGCGGGTGATCCGGCGGACACCATAGGTGCCGCCGGACTCGGCATGGACCTGTTCGATCAGCGGCATGGGCTGCTCGTCGCGCAGCCGGCGGGCCGACTTCGGCCGCTTCTTGCGTGCGTAATACGCCCACTCGGACAGCCCCAGCACCGGCAGGCGAACCCGACCCCGAGACCCTTGTGCTTGAGGTGCTCGATCACCTGGTCGGCCTCGTCCGGGGACGGTCGAGTTCGGCTGCAAAAAACGCGCTCGCGGCTTTGATCCGGGGTCAGCTCATGTGCCCTGTGACCGCCCAACGTCCGGCACACACGACCAGGTCCGGCGTGCGTCACATGTTCAGCATCAAGGGTGGCCACTTCGGCACACCCCCACTGACAGCCGGCGTACCACTGGGCTCGCCGGAGGAGGGCACACGGCATCGACCCACCACATGACAGAACCCCGCCCGACATCTCGGCGGGGCCGCGTCGTCTCACGGATCCCATGTCGATCGGTGCGATCACAAATCCAGCGTCCCGAGAGCATCGCAGGAACACGGACGCATGAGGGGCCGAACGCGTTATGCGCGGAAGCACAGTCGAGCTCACGGCGAAGCCCCACCGGAACGCTCCGGTGGGGCTTCGTCTCCTGGCTCTGGGCAGAGGCTGCTTCCCGGCGGGGCTTCGCCCTATCACTGGCGCTGTCACAGACTGCCCCTATAACGGAGGTTGCGGCTACACAGGTCTGACCAGGTGGAAGACCTCCCGGCCGCGGTCGCTTGTACGCGTCAACTGGCCCGAAGACCGACCGCCAGCGTCAGTTCAAGGACCCGGTGTGGCGATGCGAGATCCGGAAACAGCTCCCGCAGCTGCGACATCCGGTACCGGACCGTCTGGGGATGGACGAACAACGCCGCCGCCACCTCGTCCCGCCTGCCCTGGTGCAGCAGCCACGCCCGCAACGTCTCCTCCAGCCGCCGTGCGGTCGCGACAGGCAAGGTCCGCAACGGTGCGAGGGCTCGGGCACGCAGGTCTGCGAACGCGTCCGCGTCGGCGCTCAGCACCAGCTCGGGCAGGTGGTCCTCGGTGTCGCGGATATCGGAGGAGAGGGAGCGCGCGCGTAGGGCTCGTGCGTATGAAGCGGACGCACGCGTCCATGGCCGGGCCGGGCCGACCACGGCGGTGCGGTCGGTCAGCTGCCGCAGGAGATGTGATCGGTCGGCATCGGGGACGAGCAGCACACCGGTGGCGTCGGGCAGATCGTCGAGGACGAGGGTGCACGGGTCGAGCGCGCGGTAGGCCGGCCGGGCCTGGGCGGCGGGCAGCAGGACCGCCGTCAGCGTAACCGGAGGCTGCCATCCGGCCCGTTGAGCAGAGGCCAGCAGCACGTCCGGGCTCGCGCCGGCGAGGAGGTTGCGCGCCAGCTGTTCCAGGTGGCGCTCGTGGGCCCTGCCCCGGGCGGCCAGTTCGTCGGCGTGGCCCGCGGCGCTCGCGGCGGAGAGCTCGTCGATGTAGGCGAAGGTCAGCTCGGCGAACTTGGCGACCTCGGCGGCGGGCAGACCTGCGGACACGGCGCCCGCTGCCAGGCATCGCCAGGCCACGCGGGCGCCGACGCGGTAGGCGCTGAGCAGGGCGTCCATCGAACGGCCGTCGCGCACCTCGCCACGGCCCAGCTCGTAGGCCGCGTCACCGCCGTCGCCGCCCATGGCGTTGCCGCTCGCGAGGTCCAGGTAGTGCCCGAGGGCGGTGCGAACGGCTCGGCGGATGGTGCCGCCCATGCTGCCCGACAGGGCGTTGGCGTAGGAAGGGACCTCGTCGATAATCGCCTGGACGACCTCGTCGGCGGTGGTCTTCAGCGCAGCCCGAAGTGCGGTGACCGTCGTCTCATCGAGGGCCAGTTCGCTGGCCCTCTGGGTTACACGACTCACGTTTTTATTCCCTGCGAACAATCCAACCCACCAGATTCACGTCCTACGGTCAGGACTTTACGCGCTGAGACGCAGCAAGCTGGAGTCATGACGAGTGCAGCCCTTCGCAGCAGGGCGTGGAAACTGCTGGAGATGGTCACGACGCCGCTGCTGCCGTCGGACTACCTCGACCTGGTCAGCCCACTGCGTGCGGGCGCTGACCTGCGGGGGCGCATCGAGGCCGTGCACCCCGAGACGGATGACGCCGCGACCATCGTGATCAGGCCGGGACGGGGCTGGCGCGGCCACCTGGCCGGTCAGTACGTGCGGATCGGGGTCGACGTCGACGGGGTCCGCCTGTGGCGTGCCTACTCCCTCACCTCGCCCACCCACCGCCCCGACGGCCGCGTCACGATCACCGTGAAGGCGATCCCGGACGGCAAGGTCAGCAACCACCTGGTTCGCAGGGTGAAGCCGGGCACGCTGATCCAGCTCGACCAGGCGACCGGTGACTTCGTGCTGCCGCGGGTCAAGCCCGCCAAGGTGCTCTACCTGACGGCCGGCAGCGGCATCACGCCCGTGATGGGCATGCTGCGCGACTCCGAGTTCGACGACGTCGTCATGGTCCACTCCGCCCCGCAGCCGCGGGACGTGATCTTCCGCAGCGAACTGCACGACCTGGTCGCGGCCGGGAAGCTGCGCCTCACCGAGCTGCACACCGACACCCACGGCATGCTCGACATCACCCGTCTCGACGCACTCGTACCCGACTGGGCCGAGCGCGAGACCTGGGCCTGCGGGCCGGCGGGCCTGCTCGACGCCGCCGAGAAGCACTGGAGCGAACACGGCGTACCGGAGCGGCTGCACACCGAACGCTTCCGCCCCGGCATCGTCGCCACCGGCGACGGCGGTGAGGTCACGTTCAGCACCACCGGCAAGACCGTCGACGCGGACGGCACCACGCCGTTGCTGGACATCGGCGAGGAGGCCGGTGTGCTCATGCCCTCCGGGTGCCGCATGGGCATCTGCTTCGGCTGCGTCACGCCGCTCAAGGCGGGCGCCGTCCGCGACCTGCGCACCGGCGAGATCACCGAGGCCGAGCCGGGCGTCCTCATCCAGACCTGCGTGTCCGCCGCGGCGGGCCCTTGCGACATCGAACAGTAGGAGCACCTTGACCGCCATCGACCCCACCGCCCACCTGACGGCGGAGCAGATCGAGGAGCTCGGCCGCGAGCTGGACGCGATCCGTGACGAGGTGATCGCCGGCCGCGGCGAGAAGGACGCCGCCTACATCCGCAAGGTCATCTCGGCGCAGCGCACACTCGAGCTGGTCAGCAGGGGCGTGCTGCTGTTCTCGATGTTCCCGCCCGCGTGGCTGCTCGGCACCGCCGGGCTGTCCGTGGCGAAGATCATGGACAACATGGAGATCGGCCACAACATCCTGCACGGCCAGTGGGACTGGATGCGAGACCCGAAGATCCACTCCACGACCTGGGAGTGGGATCACGTCTCGCCGGCCGACCAGTGGAAGCACTCGCACAACGAGCTGCACCACACGTACACGAACGTGATCGGCAAGGACAACGACCTCGGCTACGGCATCATGCGCGTCGACGAGGACCAGGAGTGGCACCCGCTCCACCTCGGCCAGCCGCTGTGGAACTTCGTCAACGCCTGCTTCTTCGAGTACGGCATCGCGGCGTACGACCTGGAGCTCGGCAAGAACCTGGACAAGCGCCGCCGCAAGAACCCGGAGTTCCGCGCGCGGGCCAAGGCCGTGGGCCGTAAGATCCGCAAGCAGGTGCTCAAGGACTACGTGATCCACCCGCTGCTGTCGGGCCCGTCGTTCCTCCCCACGCTCGCCGCCACGTTCACCGCGAACCTGGTCCGCAACATCTGGTCCCACTCCGTGATCATGTGCGGGCACTTCCCCGAGGGCGTGCAGGTCTTCGAGCGCCGGTCGATCGACGGCGAGACGCGCGGCCAGTGGTACCTGCGCCAGATGATGGGCTCGGCGAACATCAGCGGCAGCAGGGCCATGCACTTCATGACCGGCAACCTGTCGCACCAGATCGAGCACCACCTGTTCCCGGACCTGCCGAGCAACCGGTACGCCGAGGTCGCGGTGAAGGTGCGCGCGCTGTTCGAGAAGTACGAGCTGGAGTACGTCACCGGACCGCTGCCCAAGCAGGTGTTCTCCGCGTGGCGCAAGGTCTTCCGGCTCTCGCTGCCGAACAAGAAGCCCGAGGTCAAGACGCCGGACCGCGAGCAGGAGCTCGTCGCCGCCTGATTGTCACAAACGCCTGGCAAGGACCCCAGCGTGGTGATCGCCGGGGTCCTTGCCCTGGGGGAGTCAGGGGCGCTCGCTTCAGGGGCCGATGGCGGGGTCAGTCGGTGGCGGGCCGGGAGCGTCGTCCGTGTCTTCGTGCCGGCGCCCGGTCAGGCTGAGGTCTTCGACTGCGGCTCGGGGCCTTGTGTGCGCATTTGCTCGTTGATGCGCTGCGCTTCTTCCAGTTGGTCTTCGAGGACGATGATGCGGCAGGCAGCTTCGATGGGGGTGCCCTGGTCGACGAGTTCGCGGGCACGGGCAGCGATGCGCAGCTGGTAGCGGGAGTAGCGGCGGTGGCCGCCTTCGGAGCGCAAAGGTGTGATCAGGCGGTGTTCGCCGAGGGCACGCAGGAAGGCGGGGGTGGTGCCGAGCATGTCGGCGGCCCGGCCCATGGTGTAGGCGGGATAGTCGTCGTCATCGAGAGGGGTGACGGCGCGGGAACTGCCAGGGGGCATAGACCTCTTCTTCCGGGGGACGTCGGGGGGCCCGGGCGCCGCACTGGCACCCGGGCCCCGAGCTTTCAACACCATCTACCGGCGAACTGCGCCGGCCTCGTATGTCCGCAGGGTCCGCCTGGGAGGGCAGGACTGCGGGGATCGCGGATGCGTGACCGGGGACCACCTTCCAATCCGGGGCCTTGCGGTACCCGGGCGGACTGCTTCCTCGCCCGGGCGATCCTGATGGCGTCTCGCTCCTCACCTTCGGTTACTCGGGGGTACTGCTGGATACCGCGGGTACTGCTGAGCCCGCTGCCGGCACGGCAGTTCGTGTCTGCCGTGCCCACTTCGACTTCCTGGGTACGACAAAGACAGTAATCCTGCGACGGGCCAACGTCTACTGTCGTCACGACAGGTTTTCTCCATGGCCAGTGTCTGAACTTCTTCCGCAGATACACTCGAAAGAGTGCTGTCCCTGGCTGCTTCCCGGCTCGGCGACCACCTGCTGGGCCCGAAGTACGCGCCAAAGGGGCCATGGGATGACCGGCGCCCGGGGACGGTCACAGCAGGCGGCCGGCCGGATCTCCGCCGGGGTCGTCGGCCGGCACGATGGCGGCCCCGACGACGGCCTGCTGCGGCAGTCCTGCCCAAGGGCACCGTAAGTCCCGCCACACCCGCGAGGACCTGGACGCCCCCGCCACCGAACTCAACAGCCGCCCACGCAAAACGCTCGGCTGGGAGACCCCAGCCGAGCGTCTGTCTCAACTGCTCGCGGCTTGATCAACTCACCGCCTGGAATTCGCCCACGCCGGTGGGGCCTCACGGTTCGGTTCGGCTCACACCTGTCCGTACGTCAGGCAGACAGGACGGCGGTTCAGCGAGAGAGGGCGAGGACGCCCAGAGCGTTGCCGTGTCCGTCGACCACGGGCGGGGCCCCGAGCCGGCGGCAGCGCATCGCACGTTCGGCTTCGGCCCTCGTGGCCAGCGGCGAGGCGAAAGGCCCGATGACGTCGGCGATGTCCCGCAGGCGGATCCGGTCCGTGTATCCGGAGCCGTCACGAACGGCCGTGAGCCGGTCCCGGGTGACCAGGCCGGTGCGCAGACCGTCCTCGTCGCAGACGACCAGATGAGCTGTACGGGCGGCGGTCATCACGCACAGTGCCACCTCCACGGTCATGTCCTCCCAGACCTGCGGTCCGGCCGCGTCCGCGGGATCGGCCGCCGTCTGCACGGCGTCGGTACGTGTTGAGCGGAACTGCGTCTGATCCAGCGTCAAAGGGTGCCTCCTGCGAAGTTGGGCGGGCTTCCTGACACGAAGGTTCTATGCCGCCGGACGGGCGGTGGACTGTCGTACGAGCGCACGGCGAGCCGCCGAGACGGGGCGGCGCCGACCGCGTGAGGTGGCGCCGCGCTTCTTGGGGCGTTCGACCACCGGTGCGGTGATGACGACCGGGATGCCGGAGGGTGCCTGAGCGCCGGTGATGCGGTGCAGGGCCTCTTCGCCGACGCGGACCTGGGTGGTCTGCGGGACGATGCCGGCCGCTGCCATGAGGCGGGTCATGCCGCGGCGCTGGTGGGGGGTGACCAGGGTGACGACGCTGCCGGACTCTCCTGCACGGGCGGTACGGCCGCCGCGGTGGAGGTAGTCCTTGTGGTCGGTCGGCGGGTCGACGTTGACGACGAGGTCGAGGTTGTCGACGTGGATGCCGCGCGCCGCGACGTTGGTCGCTACCAGCACGTTGACGTGTCCGGTCTTGAACTGTGCCAGCGTGCGGGTGCGCTGTGGCTGTGACTTCCCGCCGTGCAGGGCGGCGGCCCGTACCCCGCTGTTCAGGAGGTGTTCGGTGAGGCCGTCGACGGCGTGCTTGGTGTCGAGGAACATGATCACGCGGCCGTCGCGTGCGGCGATCTGGGTGGTGGCCGCGTGCTTGTCGGCGACGTGAACGTGGAGCACGTGGTGCTCCATCGTCGTGACCGCACCGGCCGAGGGGTCGACGGAGTGCACGACGGGGTCGCTGAGGTAGCGGCGCACGAGCAGGTCGACGTTGCGGTCGAGAGTGGCGGAGAACAGCATGCGCTGCCCTTCGGGGCGGACCTGGTCGAGGAGGGCGGTGACCTGCGGCATGAAGCCCATGTCGGCCATCTGGTCGGCCTCGTCGAGGACGGTGGTGGAAACCTGGTTCAGCCGGCACTCGCCACGATCGATGAGGTCTTTGAGGCGTCCCGGCGTGGCGACGACGACCTCGGCACCACCGCGCAGCGCGCTCGCCTGTCGGCCGATCGGCATTCCGCCCACCACCGTGGCCAGCCGCAGCCTCACGGAGCGGGCGTACGGGGCGAGCGCGTCGGTGACCTGCTGCGCCAGTTCACGGGTAGGTACGAGGATCAGCCCCAGCGGCTGCCTGGCCTCGGCGCGCTGCCCGGCCGTACGGGCCAGCAGCGCCAGCCCGAAGGCGAGGGTCTTGCCGGAGCCGGTGCGGCCACGGCCCAGTACGTCCCGGCCGGCGAGGGAATTCGGCAGGGTCGCGGCCTGGATCGGGAAGGGTACGGTCACGCCTTGCGAGGTGAGCGCAGCCAGCAGTGCCCCGGGCATGTCGAGATCGGCGAAGCCCTCCACGGCGGGGAGCGCGGGTGTGATCGTCCTGGGCAGCGCGAACTCGCCCTGGGCCGCGGCGGGCCGGCGGCCGTAACCACCGGAGCGGCTCCTGGCCGACGAGCCGAATCGGCTGCCGCCCCTGCCGGAGTCGGTACTGCCGTTACGGGTGCGGGTGAAGCGGTCGTTCGTGCGTGTGCGGTTCATGCGGAACCTTCCTCGATGCGGCACATATCAAGGAATTCCCGCGGCGATCAGCAGCAGAGAGAATTGCAAGAATGGACCGGTGGAATGCGACAGCGAATCTGACCCACGGAAAATCCGTGCGGGCACAGGCGCTGGAATGAGTGGCGCGAAGCGGACGCAATGTTAGGGCGTCCACCGCGCTACGGGTTTCCTGGTTGCCGTCCGCAGGTGAAACCACTGCGGAAAACGCGAGTAGCTGGGGCCCGCACCCCGAAGGACGCGGGCCCCAGCTACAAGTATGCGACAGTCGGCGTCAGGCGAGAACGATGTTCTCGGCCGTCGGGCCCTTCTGGCCCTGCGCGATGTCGAAGGTCACCTTCTGGCCCTCGATCAGCTCACGGAAGCCCTGGGCGGCAATGTTCGAGTAGTGGGCGAACACGTCAGGGCCGCCACCGTCCTGCTCGATGAAGCCGAAGCCCTTTTCCGCGTTGAACCACTTGACGGTGCCAGCAGCCATGTCATTTCTCCTCTGGGCAGTGCATCGGGATCCGCACTGCACGGACCCCGTGTCGCCGCGATGATCGCCCGCCGGGAAAAAGACCGGATAACAAAAGTGCTTCCAGTGGCACAGACGCCGCCCGGAGGGCACTTGAAGTTTGGGACCACAACTGCAACTGAGATCGACAGTAGCACGCCGAAGCGGCCGGTGTACGGTGAAGAATCCCACCCCACTTAATGCGATAGAGAATCTGTCTGCCTGTCCCGTTGAAACCTCAGCCCGCGGGCACAGATTTTCCCAGCCGAAGCGCAACGCTTCGGGAAGTTTTTGGGGGCGCGCCCAGCGCAAGGGCTGCTCCCCCAAGGGATGGTGCGGGCGGAAACAGCAGCATCCTGGTGCGGCAACGTACGGTGCTGTGGCCCGCCGTACGAGCCTCAGGCCCGGACGGCGAGGAACTTCGACAGCCGCAGGCGGCGCCACCGACCCGAGCCAACCGCATCTGGGCCATTCCCGCACGCGAGCCCCCGGCGATGCCCCGCCCGCAACCGGGCCTCAGCGACTCAGCCGCCGCTCTTGCGCCTGAACGACCGCTGGCTCGCAGCCGGGCCGTGCGCAGAACGCACCTTCGATGCATCGGACTTGGCGGCAACATCAGCAGCATCCGCCTGCACACCGCGCTTGCGCGCCAGGGCTTCGCGGAACTTGCGCTTGAGGTCGTAGTTGCCGTCGCTGTCCGGCTCCAGAGGGGACGTCTCGGCGGCAGCCGGCTCCGAACCTTCCGTAGATACGGGCTCTGCGGTCATGGTGACCTCCTGGGTTCGGGGGGGGTGGGCAAGCACAGCTTGTCATGCCGGGCGCAGTGCGAGGCGCCGGCAACATCATCCTGCTCCGTTTCGGCGGGCGTCCTTCCCGCGGCCAAGGGAGCGTTGGTGTTCTTGGGTCGGGGGACGGTGGGCCCGCCGTCGAGCGGGCGGCGCTGGCCGCCAGCACGAGCGTGACCACGCTGCCGGACTCACCGGCGCGGGCGGTGCGGCCCGCCCGGTGCACATAGCCCGGGCAGGGAGGAGAACCCGGGGGCAGCGGTGCCGACGCCGGAGCTGTGGCACACCCGCCCCGGACTGACGTGGACGCCCGAAGACGGTCGGTGCCGATTACCTGGTGCGTCCCGTGCGGTCGTCGTACTCCTCGCGGGCGGTGATGACTTCCTCGATGTGCAGCACGGACCACTCCGTGAGCGCCTTCAGCGGTTCCCGCAGCGTCTGGCCGAGCGGGGTCAGCTCGTACTCCACGTGCGGCGGCACCTCTGGGTAGACGGTCCGGCTGACCAGCCCGTCGCGTTCGAGGGTGCGCAGCGTCTGGGTGAGCATCTTCTCGCTCACGCCCGCCAGCGCCTGCCGGAGCTGGCCGAACCGGGAGGTTCCGTTCCGGCCGAGTTCGCCCAGCACGAGGACCGCCCACTTGCTGCCGATCTGGTCGAGCAGGTCCCGCGACGGGCAGCCGCGCTCGTACGGATCGAATGACGCAGCCATACGGCTCACCTCAATGCTATCGGTCGGGTAAGTACCCTACCAAGAAGTGGCTACTTCCCAGCAGAGAGTGTCCAGGTCAGTCTTGTTCCATCCCGCCGCGGACGAACCGCGGCAGGCGTGCGACGCACGCGCGGAAGGAAGGAACGACCCTCATGCCTATCGTCGTCACCGGAGCCACCGGCCAGCTGGGCAGGCTCACCGTGGAGGCACTGCTGCGGCGCGGGATTCCGGCCGCGGACATCATCGCGACCGGCCGGGACATCGGCAGGATCAAGGACCTGGCCGACCGAGGCATCACGGTGCGCCGCGCCGACTTCGCGGACACCGACGGCCTGGCGGAGGCATTCGCGGGGGCGGACAGGCTGCTGCTGGTCTCGGCCTCGGTCCCCGTGGGCGAGCGGGTCGCCAACCACCGCCGCGTGATCGACGCCGCGGTGTCCGCAGGCGTGTCGCTGGTGGTGTACACGAGCACGACCCACGCGGACACTGCCACCACCGTCATCGGCGCCACGCACAGGGAGACCGAGGAGTATCTGCGGGACCGCGGAATCCCCAGCGTGCTGCTGCGCAACAGCTGGTACCTGGAGAACTACACCAGCCAACTGCCGCAGATCCTGGAGAACGACGCCGTCGTCGGCGCCGCGGGCGAGGGGCGGATCAGCGCCGCAGCCCGCGCCGACTACGCCGAGGCCGCAGCGGTCGTCCTCACCGCCGAAGGCCACACCGGCGCCGTGTACGAGCTCGGCGGCGACGAATCCTTCACCCTCACCGAGCTCGCCACCGCGATCTCCGCTGCGGCCGGAAAGCAGGTGACCTACGCCGACCTCCCGGTGACCGACTTCGCCCAGGCGCTGGCCGCCGCGGGCCTGCCCACCGAGCTGGCGGAGGTCCTCGCCGACGCCGACCGCGGCATGAGCCACGGCGAGATGTACACCGACTCCGGCGACTTGCGCCGCCTGATCGGCCGCCCGCCCCTGACCCTGGCCGAGGCACTCGCGGCCGCCCTGCATCACTGAGACGCCCGTAGGTGTGAAGCCCCGTCATCGATGGCCCGCGGCACCCAGGACGTCGCGCCGCTGAAGACGTCCTACTTCGGCCGGCTCGGCGAGGCCCCGCCGGTGCTCGCCACAGCCGCGGTCCAGGGCCTGGCCCTGGACTTCACCGAGACCGGCGCCGCCCACCTGGACGGCCTCGACGTCTCCGCGTCCTGCTCCCTGCATCGTCCGCGGGGAGCTGCCCGCCTCCTGACCGTGACCGGACCATGCTGCGGACCGGGGTGCCACGGGCAAGGGCCCCGGCCGGGATGAGTCCGCCGGGCAGAACGCTGACGGCCGGGTGTCCCCCCCTCGGCCGACAGCACCGTGGTTCAGGACGTCGTATCGCGGTGTCGGCGCAGCAGCGCAGCCAACTCGCAGCGCAGGCGGTGTCCAGGGAACGCCAGAGGGCCCTCGGATGGTTCCGAAGGGCCCTCTGGCGTCCGGAAGGAATCAGTGCGCGGCCGGAACCACGCGCTTGCTCGCGGCCGTTGCCGGCTTGGGGTTCAGCAGGCGTTCCGCCAGTTCACCGAAGAGCAGGCCGAAACCTGTCCACAGGCTCAGCTGGATCGCCAGGGCCGAGAGCCGGAACCGCCACAGCAAGGTGGCCGGGAAGTCCCTCGGCACCTCGTTGATGGCGGGCAGGAACTGGTAGGCCAGGCCGATGGCGACGGCGAATGCGGCCACCGCGACCACCGTCGCCCACCAGGTGCCCAGGCCGGGCGCCAGGCGCTTGCCCAGGATGGTGGCGGCGACCGCGAGGAGGACGCTGAGCAGCATCATCAGGAAGTACAGGGTGGTCCGCTTGCCGATGGTGTCGGGTTCGCCGACCGACGGCGGATTGGCCGGGTACTTCAGGAACGGGACGACGTACACCGCGAGCAGCGCGCAGCCGGACAGCAGCAGCGCGGTCGCCCGCGGCCCGAACCGGCCGACGCGGCCGAGCGCGAAGCAGTAGGCGAGCGCGGCGATGCCGCCGAAGGAGACCCCGTACACGAGGACGCCGGTGGCGAGGCCCGCCGTGGACTGGAGGGAGCGGGAGACGACCTCCATCCCGTGCTCGTGGGAGTGCGCCGCCTCGAAGCTGATCGCCTTGTCGACGTTCGGCTCGCCGAGGAGGTAGGCGACGACGAGAGCGAGCACGCCGGCCGCGAGGCCGGCGAGCATGCCCCGCACGAGGAGGTTTCTTACCGTTGCGGAGTTCATGGGAGTCGGGGCGTCCCTCGCGTCAGTGGCAGGGGAAGCCCAGCAGGTGGCGGGCGTCGTGCACCCACTCGTGGACGTCCGTGCCGTTGAACACGGAGGTGGCGCCCTGCTCGGCGCCGACGAAGTACAGCAGGACCAGCATCAGGATGCCGAAGAAGACCGCCCAGGGAGCTATCGCCTTCAGCGGCAGCGTGGCGGGGATGGCGGGAGTGGTGGCTGTCGGCTGGGCGACGGTCTGCGCCATGGCAGAACCTCCTCTGGGAGTTCGCGTCCCATCTCGGTGGTGCACTGGACGACGGCCACGGGTCTGACTCACCGGACACCCCGCGGTGTCCGGCATACAGTGGCGCGACCGTGCCGGATTCCCACCGGCTTCCGTCTCGCCGTCGTCGATATCGGACAGACCGTACCGCGTGGCACGAGCACGGCCAAGACCGCCTCAGTCTGGCGCGATCCTCCTCTCGCACCGGGCGGGGCGGAACGGGCTTCCGGGGAATAGGGTTCGCCCTCAGTTCAGGGAGCCGCGGAGCGCCGCCGTGGGGTGAAGGCGTACAGGTCGAGGATGTCCGGCAGTGGCGCCACGCCTGGACCACCGGCACGGACCCAGGTGACGATGTCCTCGGTCGCGTCCGGGTCGTTGACCAGCCCGAGCCAGACCGGCCGGGCACCGGCGGCACGGCCCGCGGCAGACGGCTGTACGACGATGACGTTGGCCTGATCGCACACGTCGAGGCACTCCGAGATGCGCACCGGCACCTCCGCCCGCAGTCGCGCAGTCTGTGCGGCGTGATCCACTCCGGTCACCTCACGGTCATGATCTCATCGAGCGAGGCCGGCCCTGAGGAGTGGTGGCGCGTCACCGGGGCTGGACCAACGCCGCACGGCAGCAGGTGAGTTCTCGGAAACTTCGCGTTCACGACGGCGGGCGCCGGCGGTAACAGCCGCTTTCTAGCGTGACCGGCCGTGGGATCAGAGTCGTCTACACGGCCGAACGGTACATATGACGGTCCGTCGGCTCCCCCGTCCTGCCGATGACGCCAAGCGGGGCTTTCCCCACAGAGGCACCCGCACCAGCAGCATCGGGAGGCGCGGCATGAGCACCACCGAGTCACGCACGCAAACGGCAAGCGCGCCGAAGGCCGCCGCCGACCAGGCGGTCAGGGAGACGCTGGAGGACTACACCCTCCGTTTCGCTCCCCGCAGTTACCGCCGTTGGACCCCCATGGTCGTGGCGACCACCGCCCTGGGCGGCATCGCCTACATGGCCGACTTCTCCATCGGCGCCGGTATCGGCCTGGCGCACGGCACCGGCAACGCGCTCGTGGCCATCGCGGTGGCTGCCGTGGTCATCTTCATCACCGGCTTCCCGCTCGCCTATTACGGCGCCCGCTACAACATCGACCTCGACCTCATCACCCGCGGCTCGGGCTTCGGCTACTACGGCTCGGTCCTCACCAGCGTCATCTTCGCCAGCTTCACCTTCATCTTCTTCGCCCTCGAAGGCTCGATCATGGCCCAGGGCCTCAAACTCGGCTTGGGGCTGCCCCTGTGGCTGGGCTATCTGGTCTCCACGCTCATGGTCATCCCGCTGGTGATCTACGGCATGAAGGCGCTCAGCAAGCTCCAGGTGTGGACCACCCCGGTCTGGCTGCTGCTGATGGTCGGCCCGCTGGTCTACCTGATCGCCACCGACCCCGGCACCGTCGACCGCTTCCTCGCCTACACCGGCACGGACGGCGACGGCGGCGTCAACACGGCCTCGGTCCTGCTCGGCGCCGGCGTCTGTCTCTCGCTCATCGCCCAGATAGGCGAGCAGATCGACTACCTGCGCTTCATGCCGCCCAAGACCGAGAGCAACAAGCGCACCTGGTGGACGGCCGTCGTCATGGCGGGCCCCGGCTGGGTGGTGCTCGGCGCGCTGAAGCAGGCCATCGGCGTCTTCCTCGCGGTGTACATCCTCGCCAAGGTCGGCCCGGCTGCCGCGACCGAGCCCATCCAGCAGTTCCGCGGTGCCTTCGACGCGATGATGCCCTCCTGGATGGTCGTCCCGCTCGCCGTGGCGCTGGTGGTCATCAGCCAGATCAAGATCAATGTCACGAACGCCTACTCCGGCTCGCTCGCCTGGACGAACTCCTTCACCCGCATCACCCGGCACTACCCCGGCCGCATGGTCTTCGTCCTGGCCAACCTGGGCTTCGCGCTCGCCCTGATGGAAGCCGACATGTTCAGCTTCCTCAACAGCATCCTGGGCTTCTACTCGAACTGCGCGATCGCCTGGGTGGTCACCGTCGCCACCGACATCGGCGTCAACAAGTACCTGCTGAAGCTCTCCCCGCTCCAGCCGGAGTTCCGCCGGGGCATGCTCCATGCCGTCAACCCGGTCGGCGTCGTGGCCTTCGTCGCCGCCTCCGGCCTGTCCATCGCCATGTACTTCCACCTGCTGGGCGACACCCTCCAGCCGTACTCCCCCGTCGCCTCTGCCGTCATCGCCTTCGCCCTGACCCCGCTGATGGCGATCGTCACCAAGGGCGGGTACTACCTCCGCCGCACCGACGACGGCCTGGACGAGCCCCTGCTGGACGCCCACGGCAACCCCAGCGCCCGCACCTTCGACTGCCACGTCTGCCAACGGCCGTACGAACGCCCGGACCTGACCGCCTGCGCCACACACGACGCGGCCGTCTGCTCCCTGTGCCTGAGCACGGACAAGATCGGCGACCACGTGCTGCCTTCCACCGCTTAGCCAGGGGTCGTGCGTGGGCGGGCGGCCGTGCGGAGGCGGGAAGGGGCGGCTGCCTGAACACATCCTGACTGCCGCCGTGGATCACCCGCCCCGCCGGTTCCGTGCCCGCACCATGGCTCCATGCACACGCACGCACATGGTCTCCGCATAACGGTCTTCCGTCCCGCCCCTGCCCCCACGACGGAAGAAAACCGCCATGCATGCACCAGCTCCCACCGCCACACCGGCGCCCACTGACCGTGCGACCGCCTGGCTGCGGCGCCGTCTGGGCCGGGCCGTCGTCCTGTGCTACGCCGCAGCCCTGCTCGTGCCGGGCCCCGGCCTGTGGCTGCGCCACCCCCACGCACTGCCGCTGGGACCACTGATCCGACTGCCGGTGTCCACCGCACCCTGCCTGCTGTGGCTGGTGATGTTCTCGTCCGGACTCCAGGTCCCCGTCCGTGAGCTGGTCCGGGTCCTGCGGCGCCCGAGTGCCCTGCTCGCCGGGCTCGCGCTGCACCTGGCGATCCCGTTGCTGGTCATCCCGCTCATCGTGGTCCTGCTGCACGCCTCGCCCGACTCCGACGGCGGCAGCGGCCTGGTCACCGCGATGATCCTGATCACGGCGATGCCCGTCGCGGCCGGCGCCACGGTGTGGACCGGCAAGGGCGACGGCGACCAGCCGACCATGGTCGGCCTGGTCCTCGCCTCCACCCTCATCAGCCCCCTCACCACACCGCTGGTGATCGAGCTGCTGGCTCCGCTGCTCAGCGGCGGCTACGCCGGCTCGCTCGCCGCGAGTATCCACCTTGCGGGCGGCGGCTTCACCTTCGTCGGCGTGGTGCTGCCCTGCGCGGGGGGCATCCTGGTCCGGCTCGCCCTGCCCGCGTCCTCGCTCGGCCGGGCGCTGGGCGCGGTCGTGCCGGTGGCCCTCGCCGGCTCGCTGGTCCTGACGTACGTCAACGCCAGCGGCGCCCTCGGCTCCTTCGTCGCTCGGCCACGCCCGCTGCTGCTGGGCGCCGCGCTGGTCGTGGCCGCACTGGTCTGCCATCTGTCGTTCGTGCTCGGCCGCTGCGCCGCGCGGCTGCTGCGGCTGGACCCGCCCGCCGCCTCCTCGCTCACCCTGGCCTGCGGCATGAACAACAGCAGCGCCGGCGCCGTACTGATCACCGCCGTGCTCCCGGACAAGCCACACCTGCTGCTCCCGGTCCTCGCCTACGGCCTGCTCCAGAAGACGGCCGCCAACCGAGTCGTACGGCTCCGGCCGCCCACGGTGTTGCGTCCGGTCGCCTAGAACATCGGCCGTCAGGCGGTTGACCTGGGAAGATGGAGAACCGGGCCGGGAGTATCTAGGGTCGGCCCGTGGCTTTCATCATGGTGTGCGAAGACGACGCGGCGGTCCGTGGCGTCCTCAAGCGCGCCCTGGAGCACGACGGCCACACCGTCTCCGTCGCCGCCACGGCCGACAGCCTGCTGCGGCAGCTCGCACCGGCGCCTCATCTGGTCGTCCTGGATCTCGGGCTCCCGGACGCCGACGGCCGCGACGTCTGCCTGGCCCTGCGGGCCCGCGGCGTCGACGCGCCGGTGTTGATGCTCACCGCCCTGGACGGCCTGCATCACAAGGTGGGCGGCTTCGAGGCCGGCGCCGACGACTACATGACCAAACCCTTCGACATCCCGGAACTGCTGGTCCGCGTCCGGGCGCTGCTGCGCCGGGCCACCGTGGCGCCCGCACCGCGCGAGGTCGTCCTCGATCCGGCGAAGCACGTGGTGACCTACGATGCGGCGAGCATGAGCCTGACCCCGACCGAGTTCCGGCTGCTCGGCCGCCTGATCGCCTCGCAGGGCGACGCGGTGCGCCGGCACGCCCTCATCGCTGCCGGCTGGCCGCACGGGGCGCAGGTCAGCGACAACACCCTCGACTCCTATGTGCGCCGGCTGCGGGCCAAGCTCGGTCCGCTGGGGGTGGCCGAGCGGCTGGCGACCGTGCGCGGTGTGGGCTACCGATGGCAGTGACGGGATTCCGTAAGCGGGTCGTCGCCCTCACCGTGCTGATCGCCACCGCCGTGGTCGCGATCCTGGTCGTCGTCTCGCATGTGCTGCTGAGCCGGGTGACCGACGCCGACGCGCACGATCTGGCACGGACGCGCGCCGAGGCGGTCGCGGCGAACGTGACCACCGTGGGCGGCCGCGTCGTACTGACGGAGAACAGCAGCGAGGCGCTGGACGAGGTCGCCTGGGTGTATGCCGACGGCCGTCTGCTCGACGGAGACGTCCCGCCGAGCCTGGTCGATCGTGTCGAGAAGCTCGCGGACTCCGGGCGACCGCAGACCGCGACGGTCGGCGACTACCTCCTGTACGCGCGGAGGGTCCCGGTCCACGGCCATCACGTCATGGTGATCGTCCGGGTGGACCTCACGCCGTACGAGACATCCGAGCAGCGCAGCCTGGCCTTGTCCCTGATACTGGGCGGCCTCACGATCCTGCTCGCCGGCGGTGTCGCCCACCTCGTGGTGCGCCGTGCGCTGCGGGTCGTGCACGAGATGGCCGCCCTCGCCGACGACTGGGGCCAGCACGAACCGGGGCGCCGCTTCAACCTCGGCGTCCCCCGCGACGAGTTCGGGGAGCTGGGGCGGACGCTGGACCACCTCCTGGAGCGCGTCGACAACGCGCTGGCGGACGAGCGCCGGCTCACCGACGAGATCGCCCACGAGCTGCGGACACCGCTCACGGTCCTGCGGGCCGAGGCGCAGCTGGCGCAGCTGTCCGGCGAGCCGGTGCCGACGGAGGCGGTGCTGAGCGAGGTGGACCGCCTCGATGCGGCGATCACGACGCTGCTGCGCGCCGCGCGCGCACGGACGGACAAGGGAACCCGGTGCGATCTGCGCTCCGCCGCGCGGCAGGCGATCGCCGGCCGCGCGGTCGAGGTCGCCTTCCCCGCGGAGGTCGAGGTCGCCGTCGCGGCCGACGTCGCCGTGTCGCTGCTGTCACCCCTGCTGGACAACGGCCTGCGGCATGCGAAGTCCCGGGTGTGGATCACCGCCCGCAACCAGGGCGAGGCCGTCGTGGTCGATGTCCTGGACGACGGGCCCGGATTCGATCCCGCGGATGTCGACCGGGTCTTCGAAGCGGGGGTGACCGGCGGCGACGGGTACGGGCTGGGGCTGCCGGTGGTCCGGCGCATCGCCGCCTCGGCCGGTGCGGAGGTCCGCGCGATCGCGGACGGCCGCGGTCATGTCGAGGTGACGCTCCCGGCCGCCGGTGCCACCGCGTAGTCAGGTTATGTGCAGGTTCCCGGCGTAAACCTCCCCGCATGACAACGACAACGGAAGCACGCCCGCGCAGCGGGCGTCTCATGCTCAACAAGGTTCCCGAGGTCACCATCTGGTTCTGGGTGATCAAGGTCCTGTGCACGACCGTCGGGGAGAGCTTCGCCGACTGGATCGACATGAAGCTGGGCGTCGGTCTGGTGAACACGGCCTGGATCTTCACCGCGGTGTTCGCGGTGGTCCTGGCCGTCCAGCTGCGGCTGAAGCGGTACGTCCCGTTTCCCTACTGGCTGACCGTGGTCGTTGTCAGCGTCACGGGCACCCTCTACACCGACATCCTGACCGACCAGCAGAACGTGCCGCTGTGGATCAGTTCCGCGGTCTTCTCGGTGCTGCTCGCGGTGGTCTTCGGCGTGTGGTGGCTGCGCGAGCGCACCCTCTCGATCCACTCGGTCACGACGCTGCCGCGGGAGTCGTTCTACTGGCTCGCCGTTCTCGTCACCTTCGCGCTCGGCACCGCGACCGGCGACTGGACCCTCGAACTCACCGGCTGGAGCCCGGGAGTCTCCGTCCTGCTGCCGCTCGGCCTCATCGCGGCGATCACGCTGCTGTGGAAGTTCGGCGCGAACCCGGTGCTGTCCTTCTGGCTCGCCTACATCCTGACCCGCCCGCTGGGCGCGAACATCGGCGACTGGCTCGCCTCCCCCAAGGTCGCCCAGAACCCGGGCGACCCGACCGGTCTCGACCTGGGCACCTTCACCACCAGCCTGATCTTCCTGGGCCTGATCCTGGCGACGGTGGTCTACCTGACGGTGACGCGCTCGGACGTGGCCGAGACCCACGAGGCGACCCACGCCGCACCGGCCAACCGCGACCCCCGCAAGGAGCGCATCGCGCTGGCCTGCTTCGGGCTGCTCGCCGTCGCCACCGCGGGCCTGCTGGTCTGGGCCCACGCCCAGCCGCACGTCGGTCCGGCGCCGGAGGAGGACAACACCTCGGCCGTCCAGATGGCTCCCGGCCAGGCGGTGAAGAAGTTCCCGCCCGCCAAGGTCGCCGCGCTGAAGAAGCTCGCGTCGACCTCGCTCAAGGACGCACGCTCGGGGGACGCGGCCGGAGCCCATGCGGCCGCCCAGAAGCTGCGTGACCTGTGGGATGCCGACCAGGACTCGCTGCAGCCGCTGGACCAGACCGGCTGGGACTCCATCGACGCCCAGATGGACAAGATGCTCAAGACCTTCGGCATCGACCACTCGAACCCGCCGATGTCGCCCGCGCAGCAGGAGAAGGAACTGAAGGCCCTGCTGACGGACATGGGCTGACGGACATGGGCTGACAGACCCGCACAGCGCCCGGCCGGCCCACCCGGCCGGGCGTGGTCATTCCTCGGCGGCTCCCGAGGGGGCGTCGGTCAGGCTGGCGGCCAGCCACTGCTCCACGGCGGTGATGTGGACGGTCGCGGCGGAAGCGGCCAGCAGGGCGTCGCGTGACTGGAGCGCGGCGAGGATCTGCTCATGGTCGTGGTGGGCGTTGTCCAGGGCGTCACGGGTCTTGATGCCGCGGGCGATGCGCACCCGCTGGGTTCGGGTGGAGAGCACTTGCAGCAGCATCGACAGGACGGGATTGCCGACGGCTTCGACGATCCTGAGGTGGAAGGCCGTGTCGTGGGCGACGAACTCCTCCACGGTGGCGACGGTCCGGGACCGGTCGAGGATGTCGCGCAGTTCCTGGAGGTCCTCCGGTGTCAGGAGCGCGGCGGCCACTCCGGTCGCCTGCGGTTCGAGCAGCCGGCGTACCTGGAGCAGTTGGAGCGCCGTCCGGCCCTGGGAGACGTCGGCGGCGAAGGAGAGGCTCTCGAGCAGGAGGTGGGGCTCCAGGCTGGAGACGTACGTGCCGTCGCCCTGACGGGTGATCAGGATGCGCATGGCGGTCAGCGCCCGGACGGCCTCGCGCAGGGAGTTCCGGGACAGGCCGAGCTGTTCGGCGAGGATCTCCTCCTTGGGCAGGCGGGAGCCGGGCGCGAGTTCGCCGTTGACGATCATTGACTTGATCTTGTCGATCGCATCGTCCGTCAGTGCCACGGGCAGGCCTCTCCGTGCCGGGGATGAGTGGGGCGAGCCCCGCCGGGCCCGGTTCGGGAGGCTATCAGGGGCGCCGATGATGACGATCCACCTCATCCCGGGGCTATTCATCCGATGTATCTCGGATACCGAGACGTCACCCCCGCGAAGAGAGGCGACACTCAGGTGCCCGGCCTGCACGGCTGGGAAAATACACCCGATGAATCCATTGCCAGCGGCGACAGCCGCATCTTAAGGTCGCGGTGCGTCATACATCCGATGACCAGGGGGGCTTGCCCGGTGAAACTGCTACGCGTCGGAGCCCACGGACAGGAGCGGCCCGCCGTCCGCACCGACGACGGCCGGCTGCTGGAGCTGAGCTCCGTGACCCACGACATCGACGGGGCCTTCCTCGCGTCCGGCGGAGTCGACCGGGCCCGCGCGGCCGTCATGGCGGGAGAGCTGCCCGAGCTGGATGCGGACGGTCTGCGGATCGGCGCACCCCTCGCGCGCCCCGGCAAGATCGTCTGCATCGGTCTGAACTACCGCGACCACGCGGCCGAGACCGGCGCGGCGATCCCCGCCCGCCCGGTGGTGTTCATGAAGGACCCGGGCACGGTCGTCGGCCCGTACGACCAGGTGCTGATACCCCGTCACTCGGCGAAGACCGACTGGGAGGTCGAGCTCGCGGTCGTCATCGGCCGCCGGGCCCGCTACCTGGACGGCCCCGAGGCCGCGCGGGACGTGATCGCGGGGTATGCGATCAGCCATGACGTCTCCGAGCGGGAGTTCCAGCTGGAGTACTCGTCGCAGTGGGACCTCGGCAAGTCCTGTGAGACCTTCAATCCCCTCGGCCCCTGGCTGGTCACCGCCGACGAGGTCGGCGACCCCCAGAACCTCGGACTGCACCTGAGCGTCAACGGCGTGAAACGGCAGGACGGCCACACCAGCGACATGATCTTCCCGGTCGACCACATCGTGTCGTACCTGAGCCAGTACATGGTCCTGGAGCCGGGTGACGTGATCAACACCGGTACCCCTGCGGGCGTGGCCCTGGGTCTCCCCGGCACCCCCTTCCTGCGCCCCGGCGACACGGTCGAACTCTCCGTCGACGGCCTCGGCAGCCAACGCCAGACCTTCGCCCAGGCGTGAGGGGCAGCACCCCCGTGACGGCAACCTCCGCCCGGATCACCGCGGTCGACACGGTCGACTTCCGGTACATCGCCGACGTCCTCACCCCGGGAGGAGGCCCTCACCCTCCTGCGTGAGGGCGGACGGGACTCGCCGAGCGCGAGGCGATCCTGCTCGAGCGCGGCTACCCCGGCTACACCCCCCCCGGCTGGCTCGGCTACTCCGACGACAAGCTGACCCGGCTGGCCGTGCGGGCCGTCGCCGACGGCTTCACCCAGAGAAAGAGTCCATCACCGCATACCGCTACCCGGACGGCACGTTCTGGGTGGCCGACCGCGCTGCACAGAGTGGGACAGCATGACCGATCTCTCAGGACTCCGAGCCGTCGTCACCGGCGGCGCCTCCGGCATCGGGCTCGCCACGGCCCGCACACTGGCGGACCGCGGCGCGGGGGTCGCCGTACTCGACCTCGATCCGGACCGAGTCCCCGCACCGCTGCTCGGCATCACGGCCGACGTCACGGACGACGCCTCGGTGCGCGCCGCCGTGGAACAGGCCGCCCATCGGCTCGGCGGCCTGGACATCCTCGTGAACAACGCGGGCATCGGCGCCATCGGCACCATCGAGGACAACCCGGACGAGGACTGGCACCGGGTGCTGGACGTCAACGTCCTCGGCATCGTCCGTACCACCCGCGCCGCCCTGCCCCATCTGCGGCGCTCGTCCCACGCGGCGGTCGTCAACACCTGCTCCATCGCCGCCACCGCGGGCCTGCCGCAGCGCGCCCTGTACTCCGCCAGCAAGGGCGCGGTCCTCTCTCTGACGCTCGCCATGGCCGCCGACCACGTCCGCGAGGGCATCCGCGTCAACTGCGTCAATCCCGGCACCGCCGACACCCCGTGGGTCTCCCGGCTCCTCGACGCCGCGGACGACCCCGCGGCCGAGCGCGCCGCCCTCAACGCCAGGCAGCCCATGGGACGTCTGGTCACCGCCGACGAGGTCGCCGCGGCCATCGCCTACCTCGCGAGTCCGGCCGCCGCGTCCGTCACCGGCACCGCACTCGCGGTGGACGGGGGCATGCAGGGACTGCGGCTGCGCCCGGTGGAGCAGTCGTGAGAACCACCACGCTGGGCGGCAGCGCGGTACCGGTCTCGGAGCTGGCACTGGGCTGTGCCGCCCTCGGCAACCTCTACCAGCCGGTCAGTGAGGAGGCCGCCCATGCCACGGTGGACGCGGCCTGGGACGCCGGCATCCGCACCTTCGACACCGCACCCCACTACGGTCTCGGCCTGTCCGAGCGGCGGCTCGGTGCGGCACTGCGCGGCCGCCCCCGGGAGACGTACACCCTCTCCACCAAGGTGGGCCGGATTCTCGTGCCGCATCCGGAGGGCGAGGCCGGTGACGACCTCGCCCATGGCTTCGCCGTCCCGGCCACCCACCGCCGGGTCTGGGACTTCAGCGCCGACGGGGTACGGCGCTCCCTGGAGGCGAGTCTGGAACGCCTCGGCGTCGACCGCGTCGACGTGGTCCTCCTGCACGACCCGGAGGACCACGCCGAGCAGGCGTTGCGTGAGGCGTACCCGGCGCTGGAGCGGCTGCGCGCCGAAGGCGTGATCGGGGCGATCGGCGTCGGGATGAACCAGTCGGCGCTGCCCGCCCGGTTCCTGCGCGAGACCGACATCGACGTGGTGCTGCTCGCCGGCCGTTACACCCTCCTGGACCAGGACGGGCTGACAGAACTGCTCCCGGAGGCGGCCGCCCGCGGCCGTAGCGTCATCATCGGCGGCGTGTTCAACTCCGGGCTGCTCACCGCGCCCCGGCCCGGCGCCACTTACGACTACGCGCCTGTCCGGCAGCCGGTGCTCGACCGGGCGCTGCGGCTGCTGGCGGTCGCCGAACGCCACGGTGTGCCGCTGCGGGCCGCCGCCCTGCGCTTCCCTTTCGGCCACCCCGCGGTGGCGAGCGTCCTGACCGGCGCACGGTCGCCGGAGGAGGTGCGCGACACGGTGGAGCAGCTGCGCCGCCCCCTCCCGCCCGTCCTGTGGGACGAACTGCGCGCCGAGGGCCTGCTGGACGTGGACACCCCCGTCCCGCCGGCCACGTGGGAGCCGTCATGAGGACTTCCCCGCACACCAAGGTCCGCGCCCACACCGCTCGGCAGGGGCTGCCATGCGCATAGCCCTCTTCATCACCTGTTTCAACGACACGATGTTCCCGCACACCGGCCAGGCCGTGACCCTGCTGCTGGAACGGCTCGGCCACACCGTCGAGTTCCCGCAAGGCCAGACGTGCTGCGGTCAGATGCACCTCAACACCGGCTACCGCCCCGAGACCCTGCCCATGGTGCGCCGCTTCGCCGAGGTCTTCGCGGGCTACGACGCGGTCGTCGCCCCCTCCGGGTCCTGCACCGCCATGGTGCTCGACCACCACGGCGTGGTGGCCGCCCAGTACGGGGACGCCGCCCTCGCCGAGGCGGTCGAGCACGTGGTGCCCAGGGTGTACGAGCTGTCGGAACTCCTCGTCGACGTTCTCGGCGTCACCGACGTCGGCGCGTCGGCACGCTGCACCTGGCCGAGATCCTGGCCTCCGCGGAAGGGGACGTACGGTGAGCGGCGCCGACAACGTCGTATGGCTGGGCACCCCGGCCTTCCCCGAGGCGGCGCGCACCGCGCTCGCCGACACCCGGCTGCGGGCGAACCTGCGCCGGGCGACCGGCACCATCCGGGACAAGCGGCTGGCGGTCACCGCCGAACTGGCGGACTGGGAGGAGCTGCGGGAGACGGCCACCGCGGTCAAACGCCACACCCTGCGCCATCTCGACCACCAACTGCTGCGCCTGGAGAAGGCGGTGACCGCCGCGGGCGGAGTCGTCCACTGGGCGGCGGACGCCGCCGAGGCCAACCGCATCGTGACCGCCCTGGTGAAGCAGACCGGCGAGGACGAGGTGGTCAAGGTCAAGTCGATGACGACCCAGGAGATCGGTCTCAACGAGGCGCCGGCGGAAGCGGGCATCCGCGCCTACGAGACCGATCTCGCGGAACTCATCGCGCAGTTGGGCGGCGAACGCCCGTCCCACATCCTGGTGCCGGCCATTCGACCACGGCCCCGGCCAGGGCGCCGGGCCCTGACGCTCCTCCCGGACCAGCACATCTGCGTGGTCCGAGCCGATCAGATCGCGCCCGACGTGCCCGAGGCGCTGCACCGCCTGGACCCGTACCGTCCGTTGACGCTGGTCTCGGGCCCCTCGGCGACCAGCGACATCGAGCTGGACCGGATGGAGGGCGTGCACGGGCCGAGGGCCCTCGACATCGTCGTGGTGGAGGGCGCGTAGCCGCATACATCCGATGTCCGCGTTCCCGAAGGAGCACCCCTGCATGTTCCGTTCCAGAGTCACCGGTCTCTACGGCGCGCTGGGGGCAGTCGGCGCGGTCGTCTGCGCCGCGCTGTCCTCGGCCGGTCCGGCGTACGCCGCCACGCCGACCGTGCTGTACGCGTCGCCTTCCGGGTCCGGCAGCACCTGCTCACTGAGCGCGCCGTGCAGCCTGGACGGCGCCAAGAGCAAGGTGGCGGCCCTCGCCCCCGCCATGGCCGCCGACATCGACGTCTTTCTGCGCGGCGGCACCTACCGCCTGTCCCAGGCGTTCACTTTGGGCGCGTCCGACTCCGGGCGCAACGGCCACAAGGTGGTCTATGCCGCCTACCCGGGTGAGAAACCCGTCCTCAGCGGGGCGACGAAGGTCAGCGGCTTCTCCCTCTTCGACAGCGGCAAGAACATCTACCGCGCCGCCGTGCCGGCCGGCACGCGGAGCCGGCAGCTGTTCGTCGACGGGGTACGGGCCCAGCGCGCACGCGGTCCGCTGAACCCCTCGGGTTTCACCCTCTCCGGGTCGAGCTTCACCACCAGCGACTCCTCCTACACGTCGTTCACCAACGCCTCCTCGGTGGAGATCGTGGACAACAACGCCTGGAAGCAGATGCGCTGCCCGCTGGCGAGCATCACCACGCCCAGTGGCGGCGGGTCCAGCCTCGACGTCGACCCGGCCTGCTTCAGGAACAACAACACCTCGGTGCCCAACCGGGGCTTCCCCTTCAACGGCGCCGGACTGCCGAAGCTGACCTCCATCACCTCGGTGGAGAACGCCTACCAACTGCTCGACTCCCCCGGCGAGTTCTACCTCGACAGATCGGCGGGCTACCTGTACTACAAGCCGCGCAGCGGTGAGGACCTCGGCACCGCCGACGTGGAACTGCCCACCACCGAGACGCTGCTGAACGTGCAGGGCACGCCCGGCCACCTCGCCCCGGTCGACGACACGGACCCGGCCATCACCTACACCGGCTCCTGGAGCTCCTCCAGCGGGCGCAACCTCGGGGACCTCTCCAACGACGTGCACGCCACCACGACCAACGGCGACTCGGTGAGCTACACCTTCACCGGTACCGGGATCGACGTGCTCTCGGAGACCAACACCGACGAGGGCGGCATCGACGTCTACCTCGACGGCGCCAAGGTCCAGAGCGTGTCCGCCTCCGGCTCGTCGCGGCTCGCCCAGCAGGTCGTCGCCTCCGTCAGCGGCCTCACCAAGGGCCGGCACACCATCAAGCTGGTCAAGACCGGCGGGACAACCATGCTCCTGGACGGCTTCACCGTGGTGCCGGACGCGATCACGCCCGCGCACGACCTCACCTTCCAGGGCCTGACCTTCGCCTACACCACCTGGACCCTGCCCTCCACGGCCGGCTACATCGACAACCAGGCCGGCGTGCTCTGGGACCCCGGCAGCGACAACGCCCCCCTCCGCATCCCCGCCGCCGTCCAGGTCCACCGCGGATCCCACATCACCTTCACCGGCAACGAGATCACCCACACCGGCGGCACCGGCATCGACCTCGCCGACGGCACCCAGGACTCCACGATCACCGGGAACTCCATTCACGACACCTCCGGTGGCGGCGTCTCCGTGGGCGAGGTGGACGACTACTACCTCACCGACACCCACCGCATGACCACCGGCGACACCGTCACCCAGAACTGGATCTCCGAGGTCGGCCGGGACTACTCCGACGCGGTCGGCATCTGGGCCGGCTACACCCGCGGCCTCACCGTCTCGCACAACGACATCGGCCACACCCCCTACTCCGGCATGTCGGTCGGCTGGGGCTGGGGCTACGCCTCACCGTGCTCCATGCAGTCCGCCCAGGGCCTGCACACCTGCGCCCACGGCACCATCTACGCCGGCGCCAACCAGATCCTGGACAACCACGTGCACGACGTGATGAACGTCCTCCACGACGGCGGCCCCATCTACACCAACGGCGGCCAGGGCAACGGCGACGGCTCCACCACGTCCGTCCTCGCGGGCAACCTGGTCGAGGTCGGCAACCACACCAACAACATGCTGTACCAGGACGAGGGCAGCTCGTACTGGAACACCCACGACAACGTCTCCCGCATCGTCGGCGGCAACTGGATCGGCATGTGGACGCCGACCATCCACGACATCGACATCCACGACAACTACTCCGACACCGCCACCTACCGGAACAGCGGCACCGACATCACCTTCACCCAGGCCACGATCGTCTCTGGTGGCGCCTGGCCCTCCGCCGCCCGGGACATCGTCGCGGCCGCCGGCCCCGACGCCGCGCACAGGCCGCTGACCGGCTGGATGGACGACGACGACACCGCGATCTCCTACACCGGCAGCTGGACGGCGAACGGCAACCGCGGCGTGGGCGACCACGAGGACGCCGTACACGCCACGAAGACCGACGGCGACACCGCCTCGCTGACGTTCACCGGCACCGGTGTCTCGGTCATCGGCGAGAGGAACACCGACCAGGGACAGGCCGAGGTCTTCATCGACGGAACCTCCAGGGGCCTGGTCGACACCCATGCCACCAGCCGCCAGGCCCAGGCGGTGCTCTACAGCACCGGCGGACTGAGCCCGGGCAGCCACACCGTCCAATTCGTCAAGCGCAGCGGCACCTGGGCCTCCCTGGACGGCTTCGAGGTCACCGGCGTCCACAACGACACCGACCCCTCCCTCACCTATACCGGCGCCTCCTGGCGCTACTCCGCCAACCGCGGCTTCGGCGACCACCAGGACGACGTCCACGCCACCACGGCCAACGGCGACTCGGCCACCGTCACCTTCACCGGTACCGGGATCAGCCTCGTCACCGAGACCAACTCCGACGAGGGCTCCCTCGCGGTCTCCCTCGACGGCGCCTCCCAGGGCACCGTCAACGCAGCCTCCGCGAGCCGCCAGGCCCAGCGGACCGTGTACTCCGTCAGCGACCTGCCCCGCGGGCGCCACACCCTCACCCTGACCAAGACGGGAGGCAGCTGGCTGGTCGTCGACCGGTTCGACGTGCGGTGACGCTCAGGGCCGCGGCGAGGTCTCGCTATCCGAACAGGCGCCGCTGGATCTCCCGCCGGTAGTCCTCCAGCGTCCTGTCGAGATGTGCCGCCGTGGCCTCGGCCGCCTCGTCGGGGCGGCCGTCCCGAATGGCCCGGTAGATCACCTCGTGTTCCACGACCGCGGACTCGGTGCCTTCACCGAACGTGTCATGGATCCCGATCGCGCTGGACTGTCGCTGGAAGCGTCGCGCGTCCCGCACCGCGCTGACGAGGAAGGCGTTGTGCGAGGCCGCGGCCACGGCCCCGTGGAAGTCCTCGTCCCCCTGGTTGAACTCCTCGACCTGACCGTGGACGAAGCCGTGCCGGCACCGCTGCATGGCCACCTCGATGGTCCGCAGCTCGGCGGGGGTGGCCCGGGTGGCGGCCAGACTGCTCGCGGCCATCTCCTGCACCCTGCGGAACTCGAACAGCATGAGCACGTGATCGAGGTCGACCGGGCGGAAGAAGCCGCCCCAGCGGCTGGTGCTGAGCAGGCCCTCGTCGTCCGCGACGAACAGTCCGCGCCCCTTGTGCGCCCGGACCCGGCCGAGCGCCGAAAGGATCTTCACGGCCTCCCGCACCACGGCCCTGCTGGTGTTCAGCCGCTGGGCCAGATCGTTCTCCGTGGGCAGCCGGTCGCCCGCCACCAGACGCGACTCGGCGATGAACTCGAGAATCCGCTCCGCCACGACCTCGTAGCCGGGCCGGTACTCGGGCCGCGCGTCCGCACCGTTCACCGTCTCTGCCGCAGCGGTCGCGGGTGTGTCGTTCATCTGTCCTGCCTTCGGGATGACCTGCTGCGAGGGCGGTTGATCGATGTGGAGCCGTGCTCATCGTATCCCAACTCCATAATGAGTCGTACTCATCGAGGGAAGGTCCATACCGTAGAAGTGCAGCCAGACACTGACCCATAAGCTGATATCAGAGACTTTTCCCACGTCGATACGGGGCATCAGCCATACGTCACGAGGAAGAGCCTGCTCACACCCTTGACTGATCCCTCGATAAGGCGCCTAATTTTTTCCGCGACGGCAAGCGGCACGGCCGTCCGAGGTCCCGGACGCCCGACCGGTACGGCCCGGCGTCGCCCCCATACATGCGCCACTGGAGTCGCACATGACCGTCAACAAGCCGTCGTCCGGCCCGGAGAGAGCGTCCAGCAGGAGGCGTGCGACGTTGCTGGCCGGCTGCGCGGCCACCGTGTTGCTTACCGTCTCCGCCTGCAACGGCGGCGCCACGGCCACGACGAACAAGGACGGCTTCGCACAGGTGCGCCAGACGGACGGTGCGCTGACCGTCTGGGTGGACGCGACCCGGATGGATGCCGCGAAGCTGTACCAGCGGCAGCACCCGAACGTGAAGCTGAACATCGTCAGCTACGACGGCGACGCCAATGGCTCGAACTACCTCCAGACGAAGGTCCAGCTGTTCAACCGCACCGGCAAGGGCTGGCCGGACGTGGTCTTCAGCTCCCAGAACAACGAGGTGACCTGGGCGGTCGACGCCGGCTTCGCCGCGCCGCTCGACAAGGGCCTGATCCCCTCCGCGACCCTGGCCGGTTTCGCCAAGGGCGCCAACGACGTCTGCACCGTCGACGGCACCGTCTACTGCCTGCGCAACGATCTCTCCCAGGCGGTGCTCTGGTACAACGCGCCGCTGCTGAAGAAGTTCGGCTACACGGTGCCCACGACGTGGGAGGAGTACCAGCAGCTCGGCGAGAAGGTGGCCAAGGAGCACCCCGGCTACCTGGTGGGTGACGCCGGCGACTCCTTCACCCCGGAGATCTACCTGTGGGCGAGCAAGTGCGGTGCCAACCACATCACCGGCCCCAAGTCGGTGTCGGTGAACACCACCAGCGAGAACTGCACCAGGATGGCCAAGCTCATGGACACGCTGATCAAGGCGAAGTCCATGTCCATCAGCGGCGTCTTCAGCACCGACTTCAGCAAGAACAAGGCGAGCAAGGTCCTGCTCATGCCGGGCCCCGCCTGGTACGGCGGCGCGGTGTTCAAGGACGGCCTCAAGATCCCGGCCCAGCAGATCGCGGCAGCGCCCATGCCCCAATGGAAGGGGGACGCGTCGCCGTCCACCGGCAACGTCGGCGGCGGCACCTGGCTGCTGTCGAAGCACTCCGCCCACATCAAGGCGGCCACCGACTTCCTGAAGTGGGTCACCACCGACAACGCCTACCAGGGCGCCAAGGCCCCGGGCTTCCCCGCGTACGCGCCGGCCGCCGAGGTATGGCTGAAGGGGCAGGCCGCCTCCGGATACTTCGCCAGTGACCTGAGCGCGCTCAAGGCCGCGTCCACCCAGGTCTGGCCGGAGTGGGGATCGGGCCAGTTCAGCCAGGAGGCGATCTGGGCGGCCACCGTCAAGCCGGGCCTGACCCAGGGCAAGTCCATCGTCTCCATGCTGCCCGCCTGGCAGGACTCCATCACCAAGTACGCCAAGTCCAACGGATACAAGGTCTCCCCGTGACCCTCACCCACTCCCCGGCCGGCTCTGCTGCCCGGCGCCCTCGCGGCACCGCACGGCAGAGCCGGGCCGGTGTGGCCTTCGTCGCCGCCTATGTGATCCTGCTGATCGCCTTCGGCGTCCTGCCGACCGCCTACGCGATCTACTTCGCCTTCACCGACGCCGGGGGCACGTTCACCGGCTTCTCCAACTTCGTCACCACGGCGCAGGACTTCCGCTTCCTGGACGCCGTGAGCCATGTCGCCGTCTACCTCGTCTTCTGGCTCCTGTCCCTGGTGGTGTTCGTGGTGGGCCTGGCGCTGCTGCTGCACCGCCTGGCCTCGGCCCCCGCCGGCAAGGCGCTGCGCTTCCTCTACTACATCCCGGGAGCGCTCGCCGGCGCCGCGAGCGTGCTGGTGTGGCTGTTCATGCTCGACCCGACCGTCAGCCCGGTCAGCTCGCTGCTGGGCGCACTGGGCTTCCACACCTTCGGCGAGGTGATCGCGCCCGGCAACCTGCCCCTGCTGTTCACGATCATCGCGTTCTGGACCGGCGCGGGCGGCTGGATCGTCGTCATGTACGGCGCCCTCAACAACATCCCCAAAGACGTCATGGAAGCCGCGCGCATCGACGGCGCGGGCGCCTGGCAGACCGCCTGGCACATCCAGATCCCGATGCTCCGCAAGTGGATCGTGTACATGGTGATCCTGGCGTTCGCGGGCGGCGCCCAGCTCTTCGTCGAGCCACAGCTGCTCTCCCTCGCCAGCATGGGGGTGGCCGGCCGCGACTACTCGCTCAACCAGCTCACGTACGACTTCGCCTTCCAGATGAACAACATCAACGGCGCCGCCGCGGTCTCGGTGGAGCTCCTGGTCGTCAGCGTGTCGGCCGCCGCAGTATTCGTCGCACGGTCGGGGTTCTTCGATGCCGAATAAGTCCTTTGCCACCCCGGTCGCCGCCACCCGGCCCGCGAAGGGGGGATCACCCGTCATGAGCGGCACGCACCAGGGGGCTCCGGAGCGGCGGCGCACCCGCCCCCAGCGACGCATGGCATCCCGGCTGCTGACCGGCGCCGTACTGGCCGTCTTCGCGGTGTTCTTCGTCCTGCCGGTGCTCTGGCTGCTGCTCGCGGCGACCAAGACCGACCAGCAACTGGTCCACGACAGCCCGCTGTCCTTCGGCTCCTGGCACGCGCTGAAGGCCAACTGGCACGCGCTCACGGCGTTCCAGGACGACGCGATCCTGCTGTGGCTGCGCAACTCCGCGCTGTACGCGATGATCTCGCTGGTCATCACGCTGTGCGTCGCCGTACCCGCGGGATACGCGCTGGCGATGACCGAGTTCCGCGGCCGGCACACCCTGCTGGTCTCGACCCTCGTGGTGATGCTGATGCCGAACGCCACGCTGGTGGTGCCGCTGTTCCTGGAGATCAACGCGGTGCATCTGATCGGCACGATGTGGTCGATCATCCTGCCGTACTCGTTCTACCCCTTCGGCGTGTACCTGACGTACATCTACTTCACCACCGCCGTACCGAAGGACCTGCTGGCGGCCGCGCGGATGGACGGCTGCTCGGAGTTCGGCGTCTTCCGGCACATAGCGCTGCCGCTGGCGACGCCGGTCATCGCGCTCGTGGGCTTCTTCAGCTTCGTCGCCAACTGGACCAACTACTTCCTGCCGTACGTGATGCTCCCCGACAGCAGTCAGATGCCCGTCCAGGTGGGCGTCGGCAACCTGCTCAGCAACGTACCGTCGTTCAATCCGACCGTCGGTGACCTGGCGATCCAGCGCCCGCAGCTGGCTCTGGCGACGCTCGTGGCCATCACGCCCGTGCTGATCGTCTTCCTCTTCGCCCAGCGCTTCCTGGTCAGCGGGATGCTCGCCGGCGCCACCAAGGAGTGACACCGGCCTCGTCCGCCCGGCCGTCGTCCCCGGCGTGCGCCGTCCCCGCAGCCCGCCCCGAACGGAGATCTCCCATGCCCTTCAGCCCTGCCGACCGCACCTCGGCCGAGGACGCCCCCCGCGACCAGCCGGTCGCGCCACCCGACATCGAGGCGGGGGTGCCGCTGCTCGAACCCCCCGGCTGGGCCGTGGCCCAGCGGTCCCTGTTCGACCTCCTCGACCACGCCTGGCGGCGCTTCGCCCGCGACTTCACCGGCCCGGACGGGCGGCTGAACTACACCGGCCCGCTGACCACCCGCGACGGTGTGGACGACTTCTACGAGGTGTTCTTCAACTGGCCCCAGCTGTACCTCCTGGGCGGCGCCGACGACCTGCTGCCCGCCAGTGAGAAGCACTGGGAGGGCGTCACCCGCCAGCTGACCGAACTGGACATGCTGCGCGACGAGTACGAGCGTGGCTACGACTGGTTCCACCAGGGCGAGAGCCTGCTGCTGCTCTACTTCCTGTGCATGGCCGCCCCCGACCGCTGGCGCGAGCGCGCCCTGCGCTTCGCCGAGCTGTACGTCGACCCGGCCAAGGGCAACTACGACCCCGTCCACCGCATCATCACCCGCCCCCACAACGGCAGCGACCCCGACCGCACCGGCCTGTTCGGCGGAGACGTCTACCCCTGGCTGCCGAAGGAGGCCGAGACCTACGGCTTCCCCCTCGAGTGGATCCCCGAGGCGGCCGACGGCGGTCCCTTCCCGCTGTCGGCGGACCCGCGGCTGGGCGACCAGATGCGGGACCGGATGGGCGTCGGCGACACCGCCGTCAACCTCGCCGCGGCCGGGCTGGTCCTCAACGCCTGGATCCTGTCCGGCGAGGAGCGCTACCGCGACTGGATCGTCGAGTACGTCGGCGCGTGGCGCGAGCGCACCCGCGCCAACGGCGGCCTGATCCCGGACAACGTCGGCCCGGACGGCGTCGTCGGCAGCCTCCTGGAGGGCCGCTGGTACGGCGGCCACTACGGCTGGTCCTGGCCGCACGGCTGGCACAGCGTCGGCCACGCGGCCTGCGTGGCGGCGCTCGCGGCGGCCACGGTCACCGGCGACGACGCCTACCTCTGCATGGTCGCGACCTCCCTCGACACCCTCATCGACGAGGCCAAGGTGATGCCGCACACCGAGGCGGACTCCAGCCTGCCCTCCAAGTGGGCGGTCGAACTCGGCCCCGACGTCCACACGCCCACCCCGCACCTGCCGTTCCGGCACAACGACTCCGGCTGGTTCGACTTCAACCCGGCCACCCCGCCGGTCCCGGTGGCCCTGTGGCACCACACGGCCTCCGACGCCGACCGCGCCCGGCTGGAGCGGCTGCGCGAGGCCGACGGCATCGACTGGCGCACCGTACGGCCGTTCCGGGCCAAGGAGGAGTCCGGGCACGAGAAGGCCTGGTTCGCCTTCCTCGCCGGTGACGACCCCGGCTATCCCGAGCGCATCCTCGCCGCCGCCCAGGCCCAGGTCCGCCACCGGCTGCGGCGCATCGACCGCTACCGCGACCTGGACGTGCCCGAGGCCGACATCCACGTCTGGCAGCTGTGCAACCCCGTGGTCACCGAGGCCCTCGTCCAGCTGACCTGGGGCGGCCCGCAGGTGCTGTACAACGGCGGCATGCAGCAGGCCCGGCTGCGCTATCACGACGCCGAGGCCCGCCGTGCCGGCCTGCCGCCGGACGTGGCCGCACTGGTCACCTCCATCGACCCCGAGGCGACCACCGTCGAACTGGTGAACCTCGCGCCCGAGACGGACCGCACGGTGATCGTCCAGGCGGGCGCCTTCGCCGAGCACGCCATCACCTCCGTCCGGTACACCACCTGCGAGGACGACGGCTGGATCGGCGACATGTACGACTACGGCCACACCGAGCCCGTCGTCACCGAGAAGGAGCAGGACTGCGACGGCGCCTACCTGACGGTCCGGCTGCCCGCCTCCACCCGCATCCGGCTCACCCTGGGCCTCCGGCTGCGTGCCCACACTCCCAGCTACCGGACCCCCTTCACCCCTCAGGAGGGTGCGTGATGAGACGCATCGCCCAGACCATCAGGCTCCGGCCCGAGCACCGCGACAAGTACCTCGAACTCCACTCGGCCGTCTGGCTCGGCGTCGAGGCCGCCCTGCACCGGGCGAACATCCGCAACTACAGCATCTTCCTGCACGACGATGTGCTGTTCGCCTACCTCGAGTACCACGGCGACGACTTCGAGGCCGACATGGCCGCCCTCGAAGCCGACCCCGAGACCCAGAGGTGGTGGAAGCTCACCGACCCCTGCCAGGAGCCGTGGCCCGACCGGGGCGACTCCCGCCAGTGGACGGAACTCACCGAGATCTGGCACCTGAGCCCGCTCCCCGGAACCGCGTCATGACCGCCGCCCCCGTCCCGGGCATCGTCGACGCCCACCACCACCTGTGGGACCTCGACCAGCGTCCGCAGCCCTGGCTCGACGACCCCGCCCTGACCACGATCCGCCGCACCTTCACCCCCGACGACCTGCGGACCACCGCCACCCGGACCATCGCGGGCCGCCGTCTGCACCGCACGGTGGCCGTGCAGTGCATCCCGGACCTGCCCGAGACCGAGGACCTGCTCGCCCTCGCGGAACAGGAGCCGCTGATCGAGGCCGTCGTCGGCTGGGCCGACCTGACGTCCCCGGCGATCGGCGACGATCTCGACGGGCTCCTCGCCGGGCCGGGCGGGACATATCTGCGGTCCCTGCGCCATCTCGTCCAGGGCGAGACGGACCCGGGGTGGCTGCAACGCCCCGAGGTCGAACGGGGGTTGGCGGCCCTCCGGGACCGCGGGCTCGGCTACGACGTGCTCGTCCGCAGCCACCAGCTCGACCAGGCGATCCGGCTGGCCGAACGCTTCCCCGACCTGCCCCAGGTCCTCGACCACGCGGGCAAGCCGGACATCGCCGACGGCGACCTGGCCGACTGGGAACGGCAGGTGCGTCAGCTGGCCGCACACCCGCACGTGGTCTGCAAGGTGTCGGGACTGATCACCGAGGCCGACCACGACACGTGGACCACCGCCGACATCCGCCCGGTGTGGGACGTACTGCTGTCGTCGTTCGGCCCCGACCGCCTGATGTTCGGGTCCGACTGGCCCGTCGCGAACCTCGCGGGCGGCTGGAACCGCTGGGCCGCCACCGTGGACGAGCTGCTCGACGGCTGTTCCGCCACCGAGATCCACGCAGTCCTCGCCGGCACCGCGACCGCCTTCTACCGCCTCCCCGTCTCCGGCTGACCTCCGTCGGCGCTCGTGCTGAAGGACCGTGTCACCGCACTGACCCCACCCTCGGAGCCGCCGTATGAACGCATGCCCGACCGCCCGCCCCCAGGACAGGAGGGGCAGGCGATGAAGCCCGGCACCTCCCCCACCCGCACGGTGTCAGCAGCGCTCGCGACGGGCCTCTCCGCGGTGCTGCTGACCTCTCTCACGACGCCGACCCCGGCCGCGGCAGCGACCCAGGCGACCTACTACGTCGCCCCCGACGGCAGCGACACCAACCCCGGCACGATCACCGCGCCGTTCAAGACCCTCCAGCACGCACGGGACGTCGTCCGCACGGTCAACGACAACATGACCGGAGACATCACCGTCTATCTCCGCGGCGGCACCTACCCGGTGAGCAGCACCATCGACTTCACGTCGGCCGACTCCGGGACGAACGGCCACCATGTCGTGTACGCCGCCTACCAGAACGAGAAGCCGGTCCTGGACGGCGGTGTTCAGGTGACCGGCTGGACCCAGCACAGCGGGAACATCTGGAAGGCCACGCTCAACCGCGACGACAAGCTCCGCGCGCTGTACGTCAACGGCAAGCGCGCCCAGATGGCCTCCAAGACGATCAACTCGGCCGGCTGCTACGGGACCTACAGCGTCACGGCCGGTCAGGCTCCCTGGGCCTGGGAGTCGGGTACACAGTGCGACGGAGCCAAGTACAGCCTCTCCGACCTGCCCGCCGTCGCCGCCAACCAGGACGACGTCGAGATCAAGTCGGCGACGACCTGGACCACGGCCATCGTGGGGGTCCGGCAGATCACCACGAGCTCGGACGGTGCCAACCGCGTGGCCCTGTTCCAGCAGCCAGGGGCGGCCATCGCCCAGGCGCCGCCGTACGGCCCCTTCAAGGCGGACGGCACCCACACCTTCATGAACGCGTACGAATTCCTGGACCAACCAGGGGAGTTCTACTTCGACAGGGCGAAGCACACGCTCTACTACTACAAGTCCGGCTCCGAGGACATGACCACGGCGGATGTCTTCGCGCCGAACAACGTGTCCACCCTGCTCAAGATCGCCGGGAAGTCCACGAGCGACCACGCGCGGAACATCACGTTCTCCGGGCTCACGGTCGAGCACTCCGACTGGAACCTGGTCAACGTCGCGGGCTCTGTCTTCCGGCAGGGAACGCAGGGCAACGCCAGCTCGAACGTGTACGCCAGGCAGAACTTCCACGCGTACACCTACCGCAACGTCGACCTGCCGCCCGCGGCCGTCCAGATCGAGAGCGCCGACGGGATCGTCCTGTCGCGCAACACCGTGCAGCACACCGGCGCCGACGGCATCACCCTGGCCAACGACGTGACGGACACTCAGCTGACCGGCAACGTCACCAACGACATCGCCGGATCCGCCGTCACCGTGGGGCACCCCCAGCACGTGTACATCGGTGACTACACCTCGACCAACCACGAGAAGTACCCGGTGAACGTCGAGGGCGTCTGCAAGAACATATCGGTCACGGACAACTACCTCTACGACAGCGCCGTGTTGTTCCAGGGGTCGAGCCCCGTGTCGGCGTACTTCGTGGACTCCCTGTCCGTGCAGCACGACCGGATCGAGAAGTCCCCGTGGGCGGGCATCACCCTCGGCTGGGGATGGTGGAACTTCGACGGTTCGGCGAACTCCGTCAATCCCGGTAACCCGACCACCACGGCAAGGAACAACACCGTCAAGTACAACGAGATCGTCGACACCATGCAGGTGCTCGGCGACTCCGCACCCATCTACACGCTGGGCAGCCAGCCGAACACCGAGATCAGCAACAACTACATCCAGGGTGTGCCGGCCGGCCACACGTACGGAATGCACCCGGACGAGGGTTCCGCCTACCTCAACGAGCACGACAACGTCCTCGACGTGGACCCGAATGTCGCGTACACCATCAACTCCGGCACCTGGGGCCGGCAGCACGACCTCACCATCACCAACACCTACGGCACCCTCAACAAGATCTTCAGCAAGAGCGTCCCGAACAGCACGATCCAGGACGTGCACGCGTACCCGGACAAGGTGTGGCCGTCGCAGGCGTACGGCATCGCCGTGAACGCGGGCCTCGAGGACGCCTACAAGGACCTCGTCCCGCGGAGCAACCTGGCGCTCCAGGACTACGCCCTGCCCGCCAGCACGTTCACCGGCAAGGGCATGTCGTCCATCCCCGTCCGCCCCCTCGGTGACGCGACCAGGTCGCTCTGGCTGGCTCCCGCCGGTACGACGACGTTCGCCGTCGGCCCGACCATGACGAAGGCGGCCGGAACCGCGACGGCCATCGCCGTCCCGCCGAAGCCCGGTGACTACCGCCTCTACGTCGTGGACGCCCGGGGGAACGCGTCCGCCGCGTCGAAGTCGCTGGTCCGCCAGCGATGGACCTACGTCGACGACAAGGACTCCGGTCTCGGCTACTCCTCCAGCTGGTCGAGCTGGAGCGACTCGCAGGACTTCAAGGGGTCCGAGAGCTACACCAACAGGGCGGGCGACTACGTCCAGTACGCGTTCACCGGCTCGGGCGTCCGGTACCTCGGCATGAAGCAGCCGAACATGGGCAAGGTCGACGTCTACATCGACGGCACCCTGGCGCAGTCGGGCATCGACGCCTATGCCTCGACGGTGACGAAGCAGGTGCCACTGTTCGAGAAGACGGATCTCGCCGCGGGCGCCCACACGATCAAGGTCGTGTGCACCGGAACGAAGAACACGGCCTCTTCCAACACCGTCTGCGCCCTGGACGCGTTCGCCTCCATCCCCTTCCCCACCACGAGCGTGCTCTACAAGGTCCTCAACAAGAACAGCGGCAAGGTGATCGACATCTCGGGCGCGTCGACCGCCGCAGCGGCGAACGCCATCCAGTGGAACGACACCGCAGGGCAGAACCAGCGCTGGCTGTGGGTGCCGGTCGGTGGTGGCGCTTACGAGATCGTCAACGAGAACAGCGGTCAGCTGCTGGACGTCACCGGCGGTTCCACCACGGACGACGCGATACCGTCGTCCAGCAGCCCGACGACAACGCCGCAAGCCAGCACTGGACCCTGGTGGCCGCCGGAAACGGCTACTACAAGATCAAGAACGTGAACAGCGGCAAGCTGCTCGCGGTGTCCGGCTCCTCGACATCGGCAGGCGCCCAGCTCGTGCAGACGACGGACACGAACGCCGACAGCCAGCTGTGGCAGGCCGTGAGCGCGGACTGACTCCCGGAAAGGAGGGACATCGTGGACATCACCAGAAGACAGTTCGGCCGGCTCGCCGCAGTCGGCGCCGGGGCCGTGCTGCTGCCGGGGCTGCTGCCCCCCCAGCAGGGCCGCGGCGGCCACACCTCCCGCCGGCACATGGGGGGACCAGGGCGACGGCACCTATGTCAATCCCGTCCTCCCGGGCGACTTCAGCGACTGGGACTGCATCCGGGTCGGCGCCGACTACTACGGCATCACCAGCACGTTCGGGTACTCGCCCGGCGTGGCCGTCCTGCACTCGAAGGACCTGGTCAACTGGCGGACGCTGGGCGGCGCGGTCGACGATCTGACCCGTATCGGACCGGCGCTGAACTGGGACCAGATGAACCGCTACGGCCGTGGTGTGTGGGCCGGGGCCATCCGCTACCACGCGGGACGGTTCTGGGTGTACTTCAACACCCCCGACGAAGGCTTCTTCATGACGTCGGCCCCCTCGCCGGAAGGGCCGTGGGACCCGCTGACCTCGGTGTGGCGGACCTCCGGCTGGGACGACCCGTGCCCGTTCTGGGACGACGACGGCCAGGGCTACCTGGTCAGCTCGCACTACGCGGACGGCTACAAGATCAACCTGTTCAAGCTGTCCGAGGACGGGAAGTCGCTGGTCGGCTCGCCCACCGTCATCCACCAGTCGCCGGGCAGCGAGGCCAACAAGCTGTACAAGATCAACGGCCTCTACTACCACCTGTACAGCGAGGTGAAGTCCGAGGGCCGGGTGCTGATGATGAACCGCGGCTCCAGCCTCTACGGCCCCTTCGAGACCCGGCAGCTGGAGCACGTCAACGCCTCGGTGGACCGCGAGCCCAACCAGGGCGGGCTGGTGCAGGCCCCGGACGGCACCTGGTACTTCGTGACCCACCACGGCCACGGTGCGTGGGAGGGGCGGCCGCTGTCCCTGCTGCCGGTGACCTGGGTGGACGGCTGGCCGATCCTGGGCCAGGTGGGTGCGGACGGCATCGGCACCATGGTGTGGACGGGCAAGGTGCCCGCCGGCGGCACGCCCGGTCTGCCGGTCGACGCGCTGCCGCCCGTGGTGACCAGCGACCTGTTCACCGAGACCCGCCTCAAGCCGCAGTGGGAGTGGTACTACCAACCGCGCGCGGACCACTGGTCGCTCACCGAGCGCCCGGGCTACCTGCGGCTGAAGGCGTTCGCACCGCTGGTGGCCGACAACCTGACCAAGGTCGGCAACACCCTCACCCAGCGGGTGCTGCGCACGGCGGGCGGCGCGACGGTGACGGTCCGCCTCGAACTGGCCGGGCTCGCCGACGGCCAGCACGCCGGACTGTGCCACTACGCGGGCGCCTACGCCGGGCTGGGCGTGCGGCGCTCGGGGACCAACACCACGCTCGCGCACAACGCCGGCGGCACCCTGACCTACGGTCCGGTGGTCACAGACAACGCCGTGTGGCTGCGTACCACCTGGGACGTCAACGGGGTCAGCCAGTTCTCCTACAGCCTCGACGGCAGCTCGTTCACCTCGTTCGGCGGCACCTACCAGCTCTCCTGGGGCGGGTACCGCGGTGACCGCGTCGGCCTCTACACCTACAACCCGAACAACACCGGCCACGTCGACGTGGACTCGGTGCAGTACACGCTCGCGCCCACCAGGTCCTACACATGCGTCAGCGTGCGCAGCGGCAAGGTCGCCGATGTCTCCGGCGCCGCCACGGCGGACGGCGCCGCCGTGATCCAGTGGCCCGACAACGGCAGACCGAACCAGCAGTGGGCCTTCCAGTCCACCGAGGACGGCTACCACACCATCAGGTGCGTCAACAGCGGCAAGTTCCTCGACGTGGCGGGGTCCTCGACGGCGGACGGCGCACGGGTCGTGCAGGCGACCGCCGACGGCCGAACGAGCCAGCAGTGGCAGCTGCGCCCGCAGACCGGCGGCGAGTTCGTCCTGGTCAACCGCAACAGCGGCAAGGTGCTCGACGTCGGTGGAGGCAGTACGGCCGACGGCGCCGCGCTCATCCAGTACCGCGACACCGGCGGCTCCAACCAACGGTGGACCTTCCACCGCGCCACCGGCTAGCCTCGCGCAGCCACCCGGCCGGGCCGGGTGGCTGCGCGTGCCGGAGGCTCGTCAGCTCCAGGGAGATGCGGCGAGCCAGCTGGTGTCCTGGGCCCACGACGACGACGTGTCCCAGGCGTTGGTACCGCCGTTGCTCGCGATGTAGCCGGTGAAGCGGTAGTGGCGGATGTACTTGGCCGGATAGTTGAAGGACTGGAGGGAGTAACCCGTGCCGCTGTTCCCCGGCTTGGGGCAGAACGTGGCGTCGGCGGCGAACTGGCTGGTGCCGGCGTCGGGCTGGAGGTGGAGCTGGAACGCGTAGTGCCTGAGGTAACGGCCGGGTGCGTCGGCCGACTCGAAGGAGACGCAGGTGCGGTCGGCCAGGCCGGCGCGGACGATCCAGGTGGCGTTGCCCTTGTCGGTGACGGAACTGCTGGAGGTCACCGGCGCGATCACGACGTTGTCGTCGCTGGTGTCGTGCTTGAGGTAGTCGCCGGTGCAGCAGGAGGTGGTGGCCTTCAGCGACACCTTCGCGCCCGGGGTGAAGGGGGTGGTGGTGTCGGTGCTGTAGCCGGCCGCGGCGATGTCGGCCTGGACCGCGGCGTCGGTGGCGTCGGAGGGGTAGCCCTTGACCATGGCGCCCTCGTAGAAGGTGCCCGCGCTCGCGTTGCGGTTGGTCTGGCAGCAGTCGCCGCCGCTGCCGAGGATGATGGCGCCCTGCTTGTGCATCGGGTTGTAGCCGGTGGGCAGTGCGCCGCTGTAGAGCTGGGTCAGGCTTCCGGACTGGGCGTCGGCGGCGGTGAGTGCCATCCGGGTGGTGCCGTCGTTCTTGAGCATCGCGGTGACGAAGCGGCTGGTCCGGGAGACCTGCTGGGGGTTCCACGTCTTGCTGCCGCCGGAGAACAGGCCGTTCTCCAGGTCCGCCTGCACCCACGGCCCGGTCCCGCTACAGCCGCCGAACCAGCATTCCGTGCCGAAGTTGATCGCGTCCATGGCGCCGTTGCCGTCGGCCTTGTGGTCGGTCTCGGTGTTGCCGTAGTCGAAGCAGCAGCCGTTGTTGACGTGCGTGCCGCTGGTGACCATGTACGCGCCCTCGGGTGAGCTGCCGGTCGGCACGCCCCCGGTGGAGTTGTACGCGAAGTAGCTGTTGCCGGGGTTGATGTACAGCGCGTAAGTCTTGCGGCCGCCCACGCTGAGCGCTTCGGTGGTCGCGGTGGCCGCCGTGTCGGCGCCGCCGGTCCCGCCGGGTCCCTGGTAGACCAGGGTGTTGCCGCCGCCGGTCTGGTCGTACACACGGGTGATGGTGCAGGTGGTGCCCGCGCAGAACGAGTCCTGGGCCGCCGCGTCGGCGACACCTCCGGCGGACAGCACCCCGATGTTCTGCACCGTGTTGTCCGACGCCCGCTGCACCTGGTAGAGCGGGCCGTCGTAGGAGGCGAACAGCGCGCGGGTGGTGCTGTGCGCCGCCACGCACGGCGTGCCGCCCGCCGCGTAGATGTCGCAGGGTCCCTGCGTGGCGGCCTGCGCGGCGCCGCTGAAGGCGCCAAGGCCGGCGAAGGCGAGCGCCACCGCGGCCAGGCAGACAACCACCCCCTGGCGCAGTCGTCGGAGCCTGATCAGCACAGGCACAGTGAACTCCCTTGTTCGTCGATGCGGGGACGGCAACCCGGTCACTGGATCGTCCAGGTCCGGTCTGTCGCTATGTGTCAACGCACGGGTGCACCGTCACAGCCCCACTGGCTGCCATTCCTGGTTGGCGCCGCCGTTGGCGGGCCACTGGATGACCTTGGCGCCGTCGGCGGTGGAGCCGCTCTGTACGTCTGCGCACAGGCCGCTGCTGACGTTGACGAGGCGGTAGTAGCCGCTGGTAGGCGCCGGCACGAGCTTCCACCACTGGATGGTGCCGTTGGTGTCCGACGACTGGTCCAGGGCTGTGCCGGCGCTGGTGGAGCCGCCCGGGACGTCGAGCACCTTGCCGCTGTGGACGTTGGAGAGGCGGAACGAGCCGTCGTGGTCGGGGAGCAGTTTCCACTGCTGGTTCGCGCCGCCGGACCATGTGTACTGGATGACGGGCCCGCCGTCGGAGGTGGAGGCGCCGGAGACGTCCAGGGCCTTGCCGCTTTTGCGGTTGACCAGCTTGAAGGGGCCGGTCAGCAGGCCGATCGTGAGCGTGGTGCTCGTGCCGGCGGTCAGCGACACGGTGCGGGCGTGGTTGCCCAGCGACGACGTGGTGACGCTCGCGCCGGTGCGGATGGATGTGATGCCGCGCCGGCAGATGAAGGTGATGTCCTGGTCGATGGCGGAGGTGAGCGTGACGGTGGCCGTGCGGGCCGCCGTGTCCCAGGACAGCGACTGGATGGAGATCCGGTTGCGGCCGCGGACGCCGTTGATGGTGCCTTTCGGGAGCTGGTCGGGGAGGGCGGGGAGGATCTCGAGGACACCGGGGCGGGTGTAGACGAGTGCTTCGCCGAGGACGGCGGGGATGGTGTTGGCGGCGTCGCAGTTGTAGGTGGTCAGGTCCGGGTTGTGGGAGGTCATCAGGGACCGCCACACCATGTTCTTGCCGTAGATCTTCAGCAGGTTGGCGTAGACGCCGGGGCCGTCCTTCAGGCGGGCGCGGGCCAGCGCCCGGTGAAGGCTGCCGTGGGCGGAGTAGTTCTGGTCGCCTCGCTTGTCCAGGGCGGTGCGGGCGTATGTGACCAGGTCGGGCCTGTCCTCGGGGTTGATCTCGTGCAGCGGCCAGGCGCCGTACAGGTGCTGGGCGTGCCGGTGGTCGTAGCGGTCGGTCAGGCCCGGCCAGGACCACTCGGCGAGCGCCCCGTCGCTGTTGACGGTGTAGTCGGGCAGCTTGGCGAGCAGGGCGGTCCAGCGTTGCACGCCCTGGCCGCTGCCCTGCTCCAGGCCGAGGGTGTCGGCCGCGTCGATCGCGGCCTGGAGGGCGTGCCGGCCGGCCATGATGTCGCCGGTGGCGTTGATGGAGAACGCCTGACCGGTGCTGGTCGGGGTGTTCTCCATGGAGTAGGAGGGGACGAAGACCGCCTTGCCGCGGGAGTCGGTGCGGGTGAGGAAGTCCTCGTAGAACAGGGCCAGTTCCATCAGGGCCGGGCCGAGCCTGTTCTTCAGGAAGGCGCTGTCGCCGGTGACCTGGTAGTACTCCAGAAGCGGGTGGAGCAGCCAGTCGGCGCCGCCGGTCCAGGCCTCGCCGGGGAAGCTGCCGCTGTTGAAGTGCAGCATGTGCCCGTACTCGCCGTCGGTCCGGGACGGGGCGAGGAAGCCGCGGGCGCCGTAGAGGTTGGTGGCGTTGTCGCGCCAGTGGGCGAGCTGGCCGAGGATGAGGTCGAAGTAGCCCTGCATGGCGTCGGTGAGGTCGAGGATGTTGCCGCCGGCGACCTGGAGGTTGATGTTGGCGTCGGTGGTGAAGTCGTCGGCCCAGGAGCCGTTCCAGGTGCCGGTCCAGATGCCGGTCAGGCGTGGTGGCAGGACTCCGCTGGAGCTGATGAAGAGATAGCGGCCGGAGTCGTACATCCGCTCCAGCAGTGCGACGTCGATGGCGGACGCGTTGCTGTTCTGGCGGGCTATGAGCTCGCTGGTGGCCAGTCGGCGGTCGGCGGCGGGGACGTCGAGGTCGATGCCGGAGCGGTCGTACATGGCCTGGTGTCTGGGGGCGTGGCGGCCCAGGAGGGTGGCGTAGTCGGCCGTCAGCGCGGCGAGGGCGGTCTGCAAGGGCCGGCTGTTCCAGCCGGTGGAGGTCTCGTATCGGGCGAGCTTGGTCAGCAGCAGCACCTTGGTGGCCCTGGCGACCACCAGGGTCTGCCCGTCGGCGGTGACGGAGGAGCCGCTGCCGGAGACGACGACGCGGGTGACGCCCTCGTAGCCGTAGGCACCTCCGGAGGGGTAGGTGCCGCGCAGGTTCAGGTAGCCGTCGCCGCTGGTGACGGTGGCGGTGGTGGAGAAGGACACGCCGGTCGGCACGCCCGTGAGAGCGGTGTCGACGCTGATGGTGGTGTCCACGGTGCGGCCGGTGGCGGGCAGCAGCTCGTGGACGACGACCTGGTCGGCGCGGGAGACGAAGAGGTGGCGCTTCCAGGTGCCGTACGGGTCGGTCCAGGTGTGGGTGACCTCTCCGGTGCGGAAGTCGGTGATGCGGGCGAAGTCGTTGACGGTGGTCATGCCCGGGGTGCTGAGCTGGAGTTCGTAGCCGGGGTGGAAGGTCTGGGTCCAGCGCAGGCTCCATCCGTGGGCGAAGGCGGCGGAGGCACCGGAGTAGTCGCCGGCCAGCGCCTGGTCCCGGGCGGTCTCGAGGTACGGCGCGATCACCGGGGGCATGACGTTCCGGCTGCCGTTGGGCAGCACGAACCGGTGATGATTGAAGATCACTTTTTCGAGCGTCGGCGCCCCGTAGTAGACGGCCCCGTACTCGCCGTTTCCGCTCAGGAACCCGTCGGTCCAGGCCGAGGCGGTGGCGTTGTCCCAGATGCCGCGGTCGGGCAGGGTGACCTGGGGCGGTACGGCCGCCGCAGCCCGGTCGGCCAGGACGAGGCCGGGCAGGGCCGTGGCGCCGGCGGCGAGGGCGGCCGCGGTGAGGAAACGCCGACGGTTGAGGGGAAGGCCGTGCAGTGACATGGGGCGACTCCGTTGTCGGACGGTGAGGACCACTGGGACCAGGGGTGCCACCGGTGCGGGTGCGGTGGCGGACAACAGCGCGCTGTCGGACATGCGGTGGCGGGATCGGCCGTCGGCGGCGGAACCGGACGGCTGAGACCGGCCCGCCCCGCGGGGACGGACCGGCCTCGGATGGCTACGGGGTCACCGTCATTCCGGGCGCCATCTCGGCGGTCCCGTGGGTGAGCTTGCCGGAGCCGGTGGCGCCTTCGGAGCTGACGAAGCGCAGCTCGTGGTTGGTGCCCCCGGCGTTGCAGACGGCGAGCAGGAGCGTGGACTGGTTGGCCGCGTAGGCGTTCTGGACGAAGGAGGTGATGTCGACGGTGATGTCGCGGCCGTCGACGGCGTTGTCCTGGTGGGTTCCGCCGCCCTCCGGGATGACGGTCGAACCGAGGGTGAAGGTGGCCGACTTGGCGACGGAGGACGTCGTGGCGGTGAAGCTCGGCCGGTTCTGCCAGGTCATCGTGGTGACCGGGCAGGATGTGCCGCCGCCGGTGCAGGTGGTGTCGCTGACGGGTTGCACGAGGAGCTGGTCGGTGTCGCTCGACGGAACCGTCGCATAGCGGTGGCCGACGTAGGTGAGATGGAGTGTCGCCCGGCTCGGTGCCCTGGTGAGGCCGGCGAGGGGGAACTGGATGTAGGAGAGCTTTCCGTCCCCGGATCCCGTGGTGTACTGCTCGCCCATCAAGCCGGCCCCGGTGTTGCGGGTGACGAGGGTCAGGTCCGCGGAGTTGTTCGTGGTCTGGTCGCCCGTCCACGCACCCACCCAGGTGTCACCGCTGGTGAGGGCGCCGGCCTTGACGTTCTGGGTCTGGCCGTTCGCGTCCGTGTAGGTGGTGGTCAGCGTGCCTGTGCCGCTCGTCTTCAGCGGGAGCTGGCTGGTGTATTCGACGAGCCGGCCGGCGACGCGGATGTTGTTCAGCGTCACGTTCGTGGCGCCGTTCAGCGTGCTGCTCGTGTTCTGCTGCGAGAACCACACGTTGTCGAGGTCGAAGGTGCCGATCGGGTCCCTGGTGTACGTGTACGTGGTGCCCGACCCGTCGGGGTTGGGGGCGTACCCGTAGGTCGCCTGCTGGTCGGCGGTGATGGTCTGGGTGGATCCGTTGCCGCCGTTGAGCCCGATCGGTCCCTGGGTGAACCGGGAGGTGTCGATCGAGCTGTTCTTCACCACGATGCTCTGGATGTGCGGGTACGGATTGGGGCTGTTGTGCGTGAAGATTCCCCCGGCTGCCGGCGCCACGGAGTTGAAGTTGTCGAACGTGTAGTTCGTGAGCCGGTACCCGTACGAACTCCAGCCGAGCCGGATCGCGTTGCCGGCGGCGACCGACCAGTTCAGCGTGTTGCTCACCGAGATGTTCTTCGAGTCCTCGTGGTCCCAGTGGTAGGAGTCGAACCCGAGATCGTCGGCGACGGCGTCGTGGGCGGCCACCGCGTTGACATAGCCCTGGACGTCGGCGGTGGAGGTGCCGAGCTGGAAGTTGTTCCACACGCCGGAGGCCAGGGGGGTGAATCCGTCGCTGGGGTTGTAGTGGCCGGAGGCGAACGCGTCGTCGTTGCCGAGGGTGAAGACGCCGTTGGCGGTGATGTCCTGGCCGCTCGCGAAGTCCGTCCCGTCGATCCACGGCTGGCGGTACGGGGTAAGGGCCTTGATGTTGTTGAACCTCACCCTGTTGGCCGTGTGGGTCTCGTAGTTCCACTGCTTCGCGTTGCGCTCGTAGGTGTCGTTGAACGTGATGTCCGACGAGTGCATGACCATGACGCCGCCCTGGTGCTGGCTGCGGTAGGCGTCGTGCGAGTCACTGCGGTAGTTCGCCACGCCGTTGCCGTCGAAGATGCCGCGGCCGTCGATCTCGATGTTGCTCGAGTTGATGATCCCGATCGCCGGCTCGAACGCCTCCATGTACGCCTGGACGCGGTTCTTCAGCAGGGCCCCTTCGGCGGTGTAGATCTTCAGCTTGCCGCCCTTGAGCTTGCTGCCGTCCAGACCGTTGACCCGGAGACCGGACCACACATACGTGCCGTTCGGGAAGTAGAGCGTGTTGAGCGCCGTGGGGTGGGCTTTGATGGTGTCGAGGGCGGCCTGAAGGGCGTAGGTGACGTCGTCGGCGGCCATCATCCGCACATTCGGGTACCGCACATTGACACTGCTCGCGCTCACCAGGCTCCCGGCCGAGGTTTTCTGACCGGCGGGGATGGCGGTGCCGTCGACGCTCTTGCCGGCCATGGAGCTGGTCGTCGCGGCGGGAGCCTTCTGGGCCGCGCTGTTCGGGTGCGCCGCGAGGTACTTCGCGGCGAACTCCTGGAAGTTGAGGACACCGGTCTGCATGTTGACGCCGGAGCCGTCCGGTGCGCTCGTGGTGTCCGGGCGCTGCGCCGGGTCCTCCAGAGGGTCGTTGACGACCGCCAGGTACGGCTGTCCCGTGGCGTTGGTCGAGTCGCCGTTGACCATCACGATCGCCTGGTTCAACCCGGCGGCGGCTGACATCCGGAACGTCAGGGTGTGCTTGTCCGTGCTCACCGAGACGCTGCCGGCGGGGTAGTAGCGCGCCGGGTAGACGTTCACCGTGTCGATCGTGGTGCTGGGCAGCGTGACCGTGATCGTCGGGGTCCGGGAGTCCGAGGCGAATCGGGCGATGTCGAAGTTGTGGCCGTTCTCGGTGTACTGGACAGCCTGGACGGGCGTGCCGGCGACCTGCACCTGGTACGTGGTGGACGCCACGTCCGGGGACGTCGTCGTACCGCCTCCCACTCCTGTCGGCGCGTAGGTGTGGACGGTGGTGGCGGCGTGTGCGGGGGCGACGCCGGTGAGCATGAGGCTCGCCGCCGTGATGACGGCGCCGGCGGCGACCGCGAGGAAGCGCATCACGCGCGAGCCGCGTCGCGCCGGGACGGGGTTCGGGTCGACGTCGCCGCCGGCCGGTCTGGTCATGTCTGTCATCTCCTCAGGACGAGACCCCTCCAGGCCTGTTCAGGCACTCGCCGCCTGCTGGAGAGGGCGCGGAGCATGCGCGAAACCGGCGCCACTACGTGGACCGATCCAAGGAATCGGCGTGGCGGGGACGTTACTGCCGTATTTCTGGAGGCGTCAATGCTCCGTGCGCCGCAACTCACGGGAAGTCGCCGTAACTTGCTTGCCGCGCCCTCGCCGTGCGCCGTAACGGCTGAATTACGGCCACGGCACGAGGACTTGCCCTGCTGCGACAGCCGCCCTACGCTGACGCCACTTTCGTGGATCGATAAATGTTTCGGGGAGTCGACGTGGTGACAATGGCGGATGTAGCCGCGAGGGCGGGGGTCACCAAACAGACCGTCTCCAACGTGGTGTCCGGCAAGAAGGTGCGGCCGGAGACCCTGGCGAAGGTGAACAAGGCGATCGCCGAACTCGGTTACAAGCCGAACCTGGTGGCGCGCTCACTGCGCACCGGCAGCACGTCGACGGTGGGCCTGTTCGTGCCGTCGGTGGCCAACGCCTTCTATTCGGAGGTGGTCGAGGAGGTGGAGAACCTCCTGGTCGGCCACGGATACAACCTGCTGCTCGCCACGACCCGCGACGATCCCGACTACACCCGGGCCCACCTGGAGAACCTCACCGCCCGCTCGGTGGACGCACTGCTGGTCGCCGGGGACAACGGCGTCGAACAGCAACTGCCGATGCTCGCCGCGGCCAGCTTCCCGGTCGCGCTGTTCGCCTGGGAGGGCGACCCGCCGACCACCCTCCCGGTGGTGTCCATCGACTACCAGCACGCGGGTTTTCTGGCCGGGTGCCACCTGCGGGATCTGGGCCACCGGAATGTCGCGGTGATCGCCGACCTCCCCGCGCACACACCGCGCGTCGTGGGGTTGCGCCGGGCGTTCGCCGCCGACGGACTGGACGACCGCAAGGTGTTCGCCTGCACCAGCGACGACGCCGCAGGCGGGTTCGCCGCGGCCTGCGCGGCGCTGGAGGCGGATCCGGAGCTGACGGCGATCTTCGCCACCCATGACGTCCTGGCCGTCGGTGCCGTCGAGGCGGTGGTCCGGTCCGGGCGGCGGGTCCCCGAGGACGTCAGCGTCGTCGGCTTCGACGACATCGCCCAGGTCGGGCGGATCCGACCGGCGCTGACCACGGTCACCTTCCCCAAACGCGAGATGGCCCAGCAGGCCGTGGAACTCCTGCTGCGAGCCGTCGACTCCGGCCGGCCGCCGACCAACGCCGTCACGCTGCTGCGCCCGACCCTGACCGTGCGGGACAGCAGCGGCCCCGCCCGGGGCGACCGTTTGCCGCCCGGCACCGCCTGACCTGCCACGGCACACCCCATGAGCCGTCGGCGCAGTCCTTCCCAGCCGGTTCCCGCCACCACGGGGGCATGTCGAGAGGAAACACCTTTACTGTGAACGGCCTCGACCCCAACGCCTACGTCGAAGACCGGTCGCCGGGCACCGGACGGCTGCGACCGCGCGCCGCGTTCTCTTCCGACCTGCCCACGCTCACGCTCGACGGCACCTGGAGATTCCGGCTGGCGTCGGGGCTGGACGACCTCACCCCGGACTTCGCCGCGCCGGACTTCGACGACGCCGCCTGGGACCTGCTCGCCGTGCCGTCCTGCTGGCAGATGACCGGTCTGCCCGGCGAACCGCGCTACGGCGCCCCCGCCTACACCAACATCCTGTACCCGTTCCCGGTCGACCCGCCACGGGTGCCCCGGCAGAACCCGACCGGTGAGTACCGCCGGGTGTTCGAGGTTCCGGACGGGTTCCCGGCGGCGGCTGCGGTGCTCCGGTTCGAGGGCGTCGACTCCGCGTTCGCGGTGTGGCTCAACGGGATCCGGCTCGGCGACGGCAAGGGCAGCCGCCTGACCACCGAGTTCGACGTCTCCGGCAGTCTGCGGCCCGGCCGGAACGTACTCGCGGTCCGCGTGGACCAGTGGTCGTCCGGCAGCTATCTGGAAGACCAGGACATGTGGTGGCTGTCCGGGATCTTCCGGTCGGTGACGGTAGCCGCCCGCGGTGTCGAGGACTTCTTCGTCCACGCCGCCTACGACCGCACGACGGTGCAGGGCACCCTGTCCGTCGAGGTCACCGCCCCCACCCGGGTGTCCCTGTCGGTGCCCGAACTCGGCATAACCGCCGCCGATCCGGCCGGCCCGCATCTGATCGACGCCGTCGAGCCCTGGTCCGACGAGCAACCGCGGCTGTACACGGGGGAGTTGGTATCCGAAGCCGGGGAGCGGATACCGCTGCGCATCGGCTTCCGCTCCGTGGCCGTCGTGGACGGCGTCCTGACCGTGAACGGCAGGCCGATCACCCTGCGGGGCGTCAACCGCCACGAATGGCATCCGCTGACGGGACGGACCCTGACCGAGGACACCATGCTGACCGACGTGCTGCTCATGAAGCAGCACAACATCAACGCGGTGCGCACCAGCCACTACCCGCCCGACCACCGCTTCCTGGACCTGTGCGACGAGCACGGCCTGTGGGTGTTCTGCGAGGGCGACCTCGAGACGCACGGCTTCGAACCCGGCGGCTGGCGGCGCAACCCGAGCGACGACCCCGCGTGGCGCGAGGCCTACCTGGACCGGGCCGCCCGGCTGGTGGAACGCGACAAGAACCACCCTTCGGTCATCGTCTGGTCGCTGGGCAACGAGTCCGGCACCGGCGCCAACCTGGCTGCCGCGGCCGCGTGGATCCGGCAGCGCGACGACAGCCGCCTGATCCACTACGAGGGCGACCACGCGAGCTGCGCGTACGTCGACCTGTACTCCCGCATGTACATCGGTGTGGACGAGCTGGCCGCCGTAGGACGCGGCCAGGAGGCACCGACGGCCGATCCGGCCGACGACGCACACCGCCGCGCCCTGCCGGCCGTGCTGTGCGAGTACGGCCACGCCATGGGCACCGGCCCTGGCGGGCTGTCCGAGTACCAGCAGGTCATCGAGGCACATCCGCGCCTGGCCGGTGGATTCGTCTGGGAGTGGATCGACCACGGGATCGCCCGGCGCACCGGGCAGGAGGACTCCCCCACGTTCTACGCCTACGGCGGAGACTTCGGCGAGGAGGTCCACGACGGCAATTTCGTCGCCGACGGGCTGCTCTTCCCCGACCGCACGCCGTCGCCGGGCCTGGTCGAGTACAAGAAGGTCATCGAACCGGTCCGGATCCACATCGACCCGGCGACCGGGCAGATCCGCGTGCACAACCTGCACCACGTCCGCGACAGCGGCTACCTGGACTTCCGGTGGACCGTGGAGGACGGCGGCGAGCCGGTGGGCTCCGGCGACCTGCCCGTGCCCGCGACCGCTCCGGGCACGACGACCACCGTCGCATGGCCCGCCGAGGTCACCGCCGCGCTCGACGCGGCGCGCAAGAACGACTCCGGCCACGAGGTGTGGCTGACCGTGACCGCGGTGCTCGCCGCCGACGAGACCTGGGCCGCGGCCGGTCACGAGATCGCCTGGGCCCAGGGGCTGGTCGTGGCCCCGGCCGCCTCGCCCGTCCCCTTCGCGCCGGCGCCGGCTTTCGCCCATGACGGGTACATCGCCCTGGGTCCCGCGCGGTTCGACGCCCGCACGGGGGTGCTGATCCGGCTCGGCGACCTGGAGCTCGACGGTCCGAGGCTGGACGTCTGGCGGGCCCCGATCGACAACGACCTGCTCAACGCCTTCGGCGAGCCGCAGTCCGACGCCTGGTTCGCCGCCGGACTGCACCGGATGCGCCACGATGTCCTGGGTGTCGAGCCCGACGCGTCGGGGCTCACGGTCACCGCCCGGCTGGCCGCCGCCGGGTCCTCCTCCGGGCTCGGCGTGGTCTACCGCTGGTCGGCCTGCGACACACCGCAGGCGGGCCGGGCGCGGCTCCGGCTGGACGCCGTCGTCACCCCCGACGGCCCATGGCCGGTGCCGCTGCCCCGACTGGGGGTCGCGATGTCGCTGCCCGGCACCGACGCCGACGTCGAGTGGTTCGGTCCTGGCCCCGGTGAGGCGTACCGCGATTTCCGCGCCGCGGCTCGCGTCGGCCGCCATCTGTCGACCGTCTCGGCGATGCAGACCCCTCAGGTCCGCCCGCAGGAGAACGGCAACCGGCACCAGGTCCGCCGCGCCAGGATCACCACCCCGGACGGCACCCTGCTCATCACCGGCGACCCGGTCATCGACCTGACCGTTCGTCCGTGGAGCACCGAGGCACTGGCCGCCGCGACGCACCAGTACGACCTGGTCCGCGACGGCAGACTCCATCTGCACCTTGATCACGCCCACCACGGCCTGGGCAGCACGGCCTGCGGCCCGGGGCCGTCGGCACCGCACGTCCTGGCCGCGGTCCCCACCGCGTTCGGCGTGGAGTTCGGCACCGGCCGGTAGCCGGGCCCTGCCCGCCCGCCCACCGGCCCTCCGTCACGCCATCCATCTCGTCAGCCCCTGTCACAGAAGGTTCCCTCACATGGTCAGCACCGCCCTACGCACCCGCAGACTCCTGACGATCACCACCGCGGCGCTCCTCGTGGCCGGCCTCGGCGCGTGCAGCAGCACCAAGAGCACCTCCGACGACTCGGAGAAGAGCCAGGCCGGGCCGGTGAACATGGAGTTCTGGGGCTGGGCTCCGTACGAGAAGATCGTCGACCAGTGGAACGCCTCGCACCCGAACGCCAAGGTCACCTTCAAGAAGATCCCGTCGGGCGGCAAGGGCGGCTACACCCAGATCGGCAACGCGATCACCGCCGGCCAGGGCCCGTGCCTGGCCCAGATCGAGTACCAGACCATCCCGTCGATGCTCGTGAAGAACACGATCATGGACATCACGAAGTACGCCAGCGCCGACATGGCCAAGTTCGTCCCGTCGGCAGTCTCGGCCTCCAGCATCGGCGGCAAGATCTACGGCGTACCGGTGGACGTCGGCCCGATGGTCCTCTTCTACCGCAAGGACCTGTTCGCCAAGTACGGCATCAGCAAGCCGCCGGCCACCTGGGCCGAGTACCAGGCCGACGCCGAGAAGGTCGCCGCCGCCGATCCGAGCGTGAAGTTCGGCACCCCGCCCGGCGACGGCAACGATCTGGCGGCCTACAGCCTCCAGACCGGCCAGTCCTGGTACTCGACCAAGGGAAGCAGCTGGACCGTCAGCATCGACAACCCCGGCACCCGGAAGGTCGCCGCCTTCTGGCAGGGCATGAAGGACAAGGGGCTGGTGACGAAGACGGGCAACGCCTGGGACCCGCAGTTCGACAAGGCCTCCGAAGCCGGCAAGGTGCTGACGTTCGTCAACGCGTCCTGGGCCGCCGGCGGCCTGAAGTCGGACCTGAAGGACCAGGCCGGCAAGTGGCGGGTCGCCCCGATGCCGACCTGGAAGGCCGGCGACGGCACCAGCTCCAGCAACGGCGGCTCGGCCACCTCGGTGATGACCGGGTGCAAGACACCCCGCGAAGCCGCACAGTTCGCCGTGTTCCTGTCCAGCGACCCGCAGGCCGTGAAGGCCGGCATCGAGGGCGGCCTGTACCCGGCGTCGAAGGCCGGGCAGGACGACTCGTCGCTCACGGGGGGTGACCCGTTCTTCGGCGGCCAGAAGGTCGGCGACCTGTACAAGACCTCCGCCGGGCAGGTCCCCACCACCTGGACCAACGGTCCGACCTACCAGCAGGTCGAGACGGACTTCACCGGTGCCATCGGCTCCGGCACCTATCCGGACGCGGTCACCAAGGTCCAGGCCTCGACGGTCGCCGCGATCAAGAAGCTCGGACTGTCCGTCACCAACGGCTGAGGCAGCGGCACTTCAGCCGCCCGAAGGGTTCCCGCGGCCGCCCGTACCCGGTGCCGCGGGAGCCCGCTCCCTGACGACGATCCGCCCAGCGAGGTTTCCATGAGCAGTCCCAGCAACGCCCGGACCGCGTCGCCGCCGCGGCCGGTGCCCGCGGTCACCCCCCGCGTCTCCCCCGCCGGCCGGCCTCGGCGCGGCACCGGCCGCCGTACCGCGTTGACCGCGTCGGGTTTCCTGGCGCCGTTCGCGGTGCTCTTCCTGACCATGATGGTCGCGCCGATCTGTTACGCCGTCTACCAGAGCTTCTTCACCGTCCACCGCGCGGGGCTGTTCGGCGGTACGCAGTCCACGGAGTTCGCGGGACTGTCCAACTACGCCGATGCCTTCGGCGACCACGACTTCATCGCGTCGATCGTCCGGGTCGTACTGCTGGGCTGCGTCCAGGTGCCGGTGATGCTCGGCCTGGCCCTCCTTCTCGCGCTCCTGCTGGACTCCCGCTCGGCCCGGCTGCGGAAGACCTTCCGGCTCGCGTTCTTCCTGCCCTACGCGCTGCCGGGCGCGATCGCCGCGGTGATGTGGTCCTTCCTCCTGGCGAAGAGCCTGTCGCCGTTCACCGGGCCGCTGTCCCGCATCGGGATCGACGTCGACTTCCTGTCGCCGTCGTGGGTACCGGTCTCGATCGGGAACATGATCACGTGGGGCTGGACCGGCTACAACATGCTGATCATCTATTCCGCGTTGCAGACGCTCCCCGCCGAGGTGATGGAGGCCGCCGCGCTCGACGGCTGCACCGGATGGCGCCTGGCGTGGGCGGTGAAGATCCCGCTGGTGCGTCCCGCGCTGGTGCTGACCACGGTCTTCTCCATCATCGGGACGGCGCAGCTGTACACCGAGCCGGCGGTGCTGGTCGGCGCGCGCGTCCCGGGCGTCTCGCCGACGTTCTCCCCGATCATGAACACCACCCTGGGCATGGACATGGGCAACCAGAACCTGGCCGCCGCCCAGTCCGTCGTACTCGCGCTGCTCACCCTCGTGCTCTCGTTCGGATTCCTCAAGTACACCCAACGCAAGGGAGCGACGGCATGAGCGTGACCCGGGCCAGCCGACCGATCCGACCGGCCCCGCGCGGCACCGAGATCGCGAGCAAGGTCGCCGTCAACGGCGTGCTGGGCCTGATGGCCGTGTACACGCTGATCCCGCTGTGGTGGCTGTTCGTCTCCGCGACCAAGGGCTCGGGCTATCTCTACACCGGTGCGCCGCTGTGGTTCTCCCATTTCGACCTGGTCGCCAACGTCAGAACCGTGTTCAGCTTCGAGGGCGGCATCTTCTCCACCTGGCTCGCCAACAGCGCGCTGTACAGCCTCGTCGGTGCGACCGTCAGCACCCTGCTGTCCGCGATGGCCGGCTACGCGCTGTCCAAGTTCAGCTTCCGCGGCCGGGAAAGCGTGTTCAACGTCATCCTCGCCTCGGTTCTCATCCCGGCGCCGATGTTCGCGCTGCCGTTGTTCCTGCTCATGGCCAAGCTCGACCTCACCAACTCCTACTGGTCGGTGCTGCTGCCCAGCTGTGTCAGTCCGTTCGGCGTCTATCTCTGCCGGATCTTCGCCGCGGCGTCCGTCCCGGACGAGCTGCTGGAGGCCGCACGGCTGGACGGAGCAGGCGAACAGCGCACCTTCTTCCAGGTCGCCCTGCCGCTGATGGCCCCCGCACTGGTGACCGTCTTCCTGTTCCAGTTCGTCGGCATCTGGAACAACTACCTGCTGCCCTCGCTCATGCTCAACTCCTCCTCACTCCAGCCCGTCACGGTGGGCCTGGTGCAGTGGCGCTCGGAGTTCGCCAACGGCGTGCCGCCACTGCTGTCGATCACCGGTGCGGCGCTGTCGCTGGTCCCGCTGCTCATCGCCTTCATCAGCCTCCAGCGGTACTGGCGCAAGGGCCTGACCGCAGGGTCGCTCAAGTAACGCGTCCGCTGCCCGTGCAGTCGAACGCGCGGCGAAGCCGCACCGGAGCGTTCCGGTACGGCTTCGCCGCACCCCAGTCCATCAGGGCCGGCAGGACGGCCGGACGCTGAGGAGTTCGGTCCTCAGCGCGGGCGTGCCGTCGACAGGCGCGGGGTCCTGGCCGGTCGGCTCGATTCCGCCGGCAGCGATCTTGTCGAGCGTCTTCAGGCCGACGGTACCGACCGTGCCGAACACCGTGTAGTTCGGTCGTAGCGCGGAGTCGCCGTAGACGACGAAGAACTGCGAGCCGTTCGTGTTCGGCCCGGCGTTGGCCATCGCCAGCAGACCGCGCCCGTAGAGGCGACGGGTGCCGGTCGGATCGGTCGGTGCCGGCGGCAGGTCCACCGGCAGCTCGTCCTTGTACGCGTACCCCGGCCCACCCTCGCCCGTACCGGTCGGGTCGCCGCACTGGAGGACCTTCAGCGTCGGATACGCCGTCAGCCGATGGCACACCGTACGGTCGAAGAACCGGTGCCGCGCCAGGTGCAGAAAGCTCTGGACCGTGCACGGCGCCTTCGCCCGGTCCAGACTCAGCGGGAGCGGGCCCTGGCTGGTCCGGACAACCACACCGACCGTGCCGTGACTAGGGGTGTGCCCCGGGTCGGGCGGCAGGGGAACCGGCCGCGCCGCCGGCTCGTCCGGTGTCTGGGTGTACTGGCAAGGACCGTGCGTGGTTCGCGGCGGGGCATCGGAAGCGTAGGCGGTTGTGCCACCCCCGGACACGACCAACGCTGCTGCCGCCAGTGCGGTCGTGAGAGCTCGGTTCATCCTGCACACCCTCCAGAACATCGTCAGATCTCGGAGCGGTCGCAGTCTAGAGCGCGTCCCGGCGGGCGAGCACCCGTCCGCAAGCCACATCCGCTCCCGGCCTTGGGCCCGGCGCGGGCCACGGTTGCGCAATCCGCGCCGGGCCGCGTCGACGGGGCTTTCGTCGGGCGCCGCTCTCACACGCTCATGACCAACTGCGTCACCCACGGGCGCATGTGGCGTTCCCGAGCCGGAGAAGGAAACGGGAAACAGCATCGATCACCTTGTCCGCCTCGGCCCGACTGCCGCACGCTTTCGTGCAGCGCCGACTCGGCCAAGGGCAGGAGGAGTTGGAGGTTTCCGTGCCACAGCCGTCCACCGGGTTCGGCGAGGAGTTGAGGAAGCGTCGTCTGGAGGCAGGGCTCAGCCTCACCGCCCTGTCCGGCTCCGTGCACTACAGCAAGGCGCAGTTGAGCAAGGTGGAACGGGGCCTGAAGGCCCCCAGCCGTGACCTCGCCCGCCTGTGCGACGCCGCCCTCGGGGCCGGCGGGGCCCTGCTGGCCCTGCTCGCACCCGAGACCGCCGACCCGCCCGTCGATCCGGCGCCGGGCCATGTCCACGAGGAGGACTGGATCATGCAGTTGTCGCCGGACGGACCGAACACCTTCCAGCCCTTGAGCCGACGGGAAGCCATGGGCGCAGGTGCTGCCTCGCTGATGGCGTGGCGGTCCGACAGCGCGGGCCCGGCCTCACCGGCCGCGGGCGCGGAAATGCTGGAAGCCTCCCGCTCGCTGTTCACCCACTACCGCAGACTCGGCCAGGCGGTGGCGCCCGGTCTGCTCCTGCCCGTTCTGATCGCACAGACCCATACCCTGCGGGAACTGTCCACCCACTGTGACAGCGGCACCCGTCGCCACCTGCTGGCCCTCGGCTCCCGGTACGCCGAATACGTCGGCTGGCTGGTGCAGGAGACCGGGGACGAGCGGGCGGCTCTGTGGTGGACGCAGCGCGCGGTCGATCTGGCGGCCGCCGGCGGTGACCGGGCACTGGCGGGTTACGCGCTGGTCCGCCGGGCCCTGATCACGCTGTACCGGGACGACGCCGAGCAGACGGTCACTCTGGCGCGGCGCGCGCAGAGCGGGGCCTTGCCCCCGCGCATCCGCGGGCTCGCCGCACAGCGCGAAGCCCAGGGCCACGCCCTTGCGGGTGACCACCGGGCCTGTCTGGAGGCGCTGGACCGCGCGCGTGCACTTCTTGCTCTCCAGGACGAAGGGACTGACGAGCCGGTGATCGGCACCATGCACCTTCCCGATCCGGTCGGCATGGTCACCGGCTGGTGCCTGGTCGATCTCGGGCGGCCGCGCGAGGCGAGCGAGGAACTGGACCGACAACTCGCCCTGGTGGGCGGGGACGCGGTCCGCACCCAGGTCAGGTACGGCGTCCGCCGCGCACTCGCCTACGCGTCGGCCGGCGAGATCGACCACGCCTGCGACCTGGCGGCGCCGCTGCTCGACGGGGTGGAGGCCGTGGGTTCCGCCACCGTAACGACCGACCTGAGGCGGCTCGCCCGCGCCCTGGCGCGCCACGCGAACCATTCCTCCGTACGCCGTCTGGGACCGCGACTCGGCACATTGTCGCGCCCGTCCACCATCTGAAGGAGTCACTGGCATGCCCCACGTGTTCATCAACTACCGCACCGGCGACGGCGAGCGGACCGCGGCCCTCCTCGACCAGGAGCTGTCACGTCGCTTCGGCCAGGACCGTGTCTTCCGCGCGTCCAGGTCCATCACCCCAGGGGAGGCCTACCCCGAGGCTCTCGAGACCGCGTTACGTCACAGCTCCGTGCTGCTGGCCGTCGTAGGACCGGACTGGACGAACTTCCGCAGTCGGCTGGAGGATCCCGAGGACTGGGTGCGCAAGGAGATCGAGGCCGCGTTCGAGTGGGGGCTCATCGTCGTTCCCGTGCTGGACGGCCGCAAGACCGACCGGCTGAGCAACGCGGTCCTGCCGCCGGAGCTGGCGCGGCTCGCCGATCTACAGTTCGTACCGTTCGACAGCACCCACAACACCGAGGCCGGCGTCCGGCGTATCGGTGATCTGGTCGCCGAGCTGGTGCCCGAGCTGCGGGACCTGCTCGAGCCCGGCGAGCCGTCGCCGGCGTCGACCACCGTGCACAACTCCATCGGGGACGTGAGCGGAACGTCCGTCCAGGCAGGCGACTTCAGCGGTGACGTCGGCGGCACGATCGTGAAGAACTCCCACGGCACGGTCCACACGGGCAGCGGCAGCGTCTACAACAACTCACGCCACGTGTCGGGCGACCGCTACATCTCGGGCACCGGGACGACGTACACCGAGGGGGACCACCACGGGGACGTCCACCAGCGGTTCGGGGAGCCGGAGCGGCCCCGGGACGACCGACGGTGAGCACAGAACACACCACCCGGGTCGAGAGCACGCGGGGCGTCACGCACACGGGCGGCGGCCACATCTACGTCAACCTCGACGCCGCTGCCCACGAACCGCGAAAGCCGGTCTTCCGGCAACTTCCCGATGACCAACTTCGCTGGGTCCGACGCGTGTTGGTCGCTCCGGTCAACATGGGAAAGGCCCGGACGACGCTCGAGGAGACGGGCACCGTCATCCTCGACGGTGCTCCCGGCAGCGGCCGCTCGGCCACGGCTCGCGTACTGTTGCGCGAACTCCACCGTCCCGGCGGGGCCTTCCGCGAACTCCTCCCCGACGAGCTGGACGAGCTGTCGCGGCACGACCCGGATTTCGTCGACCCGGGCGACCGGCTGCTGCTCGACCTGTCCACCGCGAAGGCCGAACCGTGGAATGAGGCGCGGGGCAACCTGCCCGCCCTGCGCCAGACGGTGCACGAGCGACGGGCCCATCTCGTCGTCGTCATGCCGCACCACGGGGACCTCGACCCCGACCTCCAGCACTACCGTGTCGAAATCGGACCGCCGACCTTTCCCCTGGAGGTTCTCAGACGCCACCTGCGCACCCACGGCGTGCCGTGCGAGCAGTTCCTCCGGAACGACGTCACCGTCGACGAGTTCCTGAGCGAACGCAAACCCATGCGGGAGATCGCCGACTTCGCCGACCGCATACGCCGGGCCCGCGAGACGGCCGGCCCCGGCGAGGGGTTTCCCGAGTGGTGTACGGCCGCGAAACGTGCGCGCGCCGGGCGCCGCGCCGAAGTCGCCGACCGCGTCGCCGGTTTACCCGACGCCTCCCAACGCGCCCTGATGATCGCCGTGTCCATGCTCCACGGCGCGCACGCCGACGTCGTCCACCAGGCGGCCGCGCTTCTGCTGAGCACGGTCGGGGCCCCCGAGGAGGAGACTCCGCTCCTCCAGCGCAAGGACCTTGCCAGCGGCTGTCGGAGATCTCGGCCCGCTCCGGGCCGGACGGTCGCGTGCGGTTCACCGAGCTGGACTACGACTCCGCCGTCCGCGCCCACTTCTGGGACCACATGCCCGACCTGCGGCCGCACCTCGGCGCGTGGGCCGCACGGGTCGTCAAGTCGAGCGACCCGCATCTCGTGCCGGACGTCCGTGACGGACTGGTGGCCCGGCTGGCGGGTGAGTACCTGCGGACCGGGCAGGCGGACGCGCTCGCCGCGCTCGCCGAGCGGTGGAGCGCGCAGGCAGCGGGCAGAGCCGGGGCGGAGGCCGCGGTCCAGGCGCTCACCTGCGGTCTCGCGGATCCCGCCCATGGCAGGGACTTCCGCGAACGGATCTACAACTGGTGCGCGTACGGCCGGCTGACCGATGAGTTCGCGCAGGTGCTGGTCCAGGTCTGCGCCGACGTCCTCGCGCTGGACCATCCGGACCACGCCCTGGTCCGGCTGCACCATCTCGCCCGGCGTGAGCGCGGTACGGCCCATGCGCTGCAGTCCCTGTGCGACCTGGTGGCCGGCAGCCGGCGACTGCGCCGAAGACTGCTCGACCGGCTGGCACGCGGCAACCTCGCGCCGGCCGACCTGGCCATCTTTCTGCGTGTCAGCGATCCGGAGCCGCTCACGGACCGCTCCGTCACCACCCGCGCCCTGGTCGACGAGGAGGGGGTACGACACGCCCTGATCACGTGCTGGCGCGCCGTGCTGACCCACGCCGTGTCGCGGACGGAAGGACCACGCATGACACCACGGACAGGGATACAGAGCTGGCTGCGCTGGGCGGCCGAGGGCGCCGGTGACCGGGGGGAGGTCCTCCTCGACCTGCTGGTCGCTGCCGCCGACCGATGCGGGGAGGACCGGGGCGCCGCGTTCGCCGCGTTGTACGCGTCCGCGCGCCGGGCGGAGTGCGCTTCTCCGGGCTCCGGCTCCCACTCCGTCAAGACGACCGACCTGTTGCTCCACAAGATCGGCGTGGCACAGAACCTCGGTCCTGCCGCCCCGCCGGCATCGGCCAGAGGGGGGCGATCATGACGACCGCGCGCAAGACGACGACCGTGTTCCTTACTGTTCTGTGCGGCCTGCTGCTGACCATCGTCGGCCTGGTGCAGCGATGGCCCGGCTGGTCCTGGCTGGTGCTGGCCGCGCTTCTTCTCGTGCTGCCCGCGGCAACCTTCCGGGTGGCTTCACAGCGCCGCGGGCCGGTGCCGGTCAGTTTCGAGGAGCAGCTCACGGCCGCCCCCGTGGAGCGGACCGAGTGCCGCGTCAACCGAGTCACGCTTCCGAGCCTCTGGGACGACTACCACTTCGTCTTCTCGGCGACCGTGCGATGGTGCTTCGCCGACGATCCGGGGCGCGGCCCGGTCGTCAACCCGGCCGGCCTCGCCATCGACGCGGTCCTCAGCCGGGCCCGCGCGATCGCCGAGAAGCGGGACCCCGGCCACGCCTCGCTCCTTCAGCACGAACTCGGCGGCGCCCTCAGCCGCATGTGCCCGGATTCCACGGGCCACCTCCGGGCGATGGCGGAGGACATCAGCCTCACGTTGCCCGACGAGGACCAGGAGCGTCTGGACCGGCTCGCCGGCGTGCGCAAGGACGAGGCGGTCTGGGAGCACCAGCGCAAGTACGAGCAGAGCAAGCGCCGGTATCTGGGCGAGGACGTCCTCAAGGACACCGGCAGCGCCGTCGTGTGGTGGCTCACCAAGAACGACGAGCAGGTGGCGAAGACCGTGGCCGACCTCCCCTTGCTGGCGCAGCTGACCTCCGCTGCCAACGACACCGACATCCCCGAGCGCCTGCTCGAGATGCTGCCGAACTGGCCGGGAGGACCCGGCACGCCGGACGGGGGCATGGAGTCTGGCGATCTCCTGGCCCGTGAACCGTCGGCTGCGGACCATCTGTCGGGATTCTTCGAGGGGATGGGCTTCACGGAGGACGACGACCGGCGGGCGATGCTGGCCCGACAGTTCTCGCAGCTCATCGAGCAGCACAACCGCCACGAGACAGCGGAGGACCTGCTACGCCGGTTCGATCCGCCGGGGCCTTCCACCCCCGAGACGGGAGCGGGAGCGGAACCGGCCCCCGGCCCGCCGACCCAGACGGCCTGATCGCCGACCGAGACATTTCATTCCTGCGCATCCAGGAGGACGCGATGGACGCCGAACTGGCCGCGATGGCGGCATCGGGAGCCACCACCCTGGTCTCCCTCATGGTCACTGATTCCTGGACTCACGCCCGCGCACTGATGGCCCGGTTCCTGGCACGTGCGGGCGCGGACACCACCGCGATCACCGGCCTGGACGACGCGCGTGCGCGGCTGATCCTCACCGGGAGCGTGGCGGACGAGCGCGCCGCGGCCGGCATCGCGGCTGAATGGCAGACCCGTCTCTGCGGGCTGGTGGAAACCGGGGCACTCACCGACGAGGACCTGAGTGCTCTCGGAGCGTCGCTGCACCGACTGGCGGCCGCCGCGGCGGGCCGCCCGGCAACGGTGCACAACGCCGTCTCCGGCGGCATCCAGCACGGCCCGATCGTCCAGGCCGGCACCATCAGCGGCCTGACCTTCCCGCCGGATCCGCCCCCGCGCCGGGAACAGGGCTGAAGACCGGCCGGCTCCTCTGGCGGCCCTCACCGCCCACTACCCGGTCGCCCACACCACCAGCAAGTGGGCGCTACGGGGCCTGACGAGGGCAGCGGTGGCAAGTCGGCTCCGACGCGCTGCGCGAGGGGGCTTCGGAGGCGTCACAGCCGGCCGTACGAGGACTTCGCCTTCACCCTGCGCGCTGAGCCGGCGCTCAGGCGGGAGCGCCGGCGGCGTGCTCAGCCGCCGTCCAGGCGCCGTCGGTCGTCCTCGTCCCACTTCCTGGTGTCGCGGGGCTGGGTGTACGGCTCGGTGTCGGGCGGGAGGCCGCCCGCGATGGCCCGCTGGCGGACGGTCTCCGCGTCGAACTCCAGGCCCAGCAGGATGGCCAGGTTGGTGATCCACAGCCAGACGAGGAAGACGATGACGCCGGCCATGGTGCCGTACGTCTTGTTGTAGGAGGCGAAGTTCGCGACGTAGAACGCGAACCCGGCCGAGGCGATCATCCAGATGACCAGGGCGAGCAGGCTGCCGGGCGTGATCCATTTGAAGCCCTTCACCTTCGCGTTCGGGCTCGCCCAGTACAGGATGGCGATCATGACGGTGACCAGGATGATCAGGACCGGCCACTTGGCGATCGACCACGCTGTCAGCGCCGCGTCACCGGCCCCCAGCGCGGCTCCCGCCCGGCGGGCGAGGCCGCCGGTGAACACCACGATCAGCGCGCTGGCGACCGCCAGCACCATCAGGACGATGGTCACGCCCAGCCGTACGGGAAGGATCTTCCACACCGGCCGGCCTTCCGGCATGTCGTAGACGGCGTTGGACGCGCGGATGAACGCGGCCACGTATCCGGAGGCCGACCACACCGCCAGTACGATGCCGACGACCGCCATGACGGAGCCGACCCCGGCGTTGTTCTGCAACTGCTCCACGGCCCGGGTGAGGATGTCCCTGGCGGAGCCGGGGGCGAGCTTTCTGACGTTGGCCAGGAGGGCATCGGTCGTCGACCTGCCGGTGAGGCCCAGCAGTGACACCAGCACCAGCAGCGCCGGGAACAGCGCCAGCACGCCGTAGTACGTCAGGGCGGCGGCGCGGTCGGTCAGCTCGTCGTCCTTGAACTCCCGCAGCGCCCCCTTGAGCACACCGCGCCATGCGCCCTTGGGCAGCTTGGTCGGCGTATCGGGTGCCCGGCGCTCCACCTCGGGCGCGGGTCCGGCCTCCTCGGGGGCCACCCGGCGAGTCCGCGACTCGTCGCGGCTGTGGTGCGCTTCCCGCCCTGGAAGATGCAGCTTCGCCATACCCGCCGGGTAACCCTCACGGGCCTGTCTACGCCCCCGGTCATTCCGCAGGGATACGGAATTCGAATTCGGGACGGTCCCACGGTACGGCGGGCGGGTTCGCGGGCGCGGTGCCGGTCCGCACCGCGCCGGTGCGGTGGTAGAAGTCCGCGGCGGGAAGGTGCGAGACGACCCTGACGCGGTCGAGCCCGGCGGCGCGGGCCTCGGACTGCATGTGCGCGACGAGCAGCCGGCCGATGCCCCGTCCCTGCGCTTCGTCGGCCACGAAGAGCAGGTCCAGCTCCGGTGGAGCGAGGACGAGCGAGTAGAACCCGAGAACCCGGCCTCCCTGCTCGTCGGCGCCGACGGCCACGAAGGTGCGGTGGGCCTCGATGTAGTCGGGACCGACCCGGTAGCCCGCGACTGCGGACGCGTACATGCCCTCGTAGGCCCGTGAGCCGCGCACGAGCCGCGTGAGCCGTTTGGCGTCCGCTGCGACGGCCCTCCGTATGGTGATCGGCTGACTCGTCCGGGACGTGCGTGAACCCATCGGGAAAGTATTCCGCACCGGGAGGAGCGTTCGTACGGCGGGTCGGCTGCGCGGGACCCCACCGCGACGGGGATCACACCCCGGGCGGCCGACTCTGCTGGAGGGCGGCGATCCGGCCCATGCGGGTGATCGCCTCGGTGAGGACGGACCGGGAGGTGGCGAAGTTCAGGCGGACGTGCCCGGCTCCTCCGCTTCCGAAGATATGACCGGAGGAGAGTGCCACCCTGGCGTGCTCCAGGAAGAGCTGGGCGGGGCCGACCAGGTCGGTGATGACGGCGAGGCCCGTGCTTCCCTCCTCCGGGTCGACGCCGAGGCAACGGCAGTCGAGCCAGGCCAGATAGGTCGCCTCCGGCCGGGCGTAGCCGATCCCGGGCAGGTGTTCGGCGATGAGCCGGCCGAGCAGGGCCCGGTTGGCGTCGAGCCCTGCCAGCAGTGCGTCGAGCCACTCCTCCCCGTGGCGGTAGGCCGCCGTGTGGGCGATGACGCCCAGGTGGCTGGCGCCGTGGTAGACCTCCTCCGGGATCCGGCGCAGATCGGCCGCCGCCTCGGGCCCGGCGAGGGCGAGGGCCGCCTTGATCCCGGCGAGGTTCCAGCCCTTGCTCGCCGACATGAGTGAGAAGGCGTCCTCGGCCCCGGGCACGCTCAGGTACGGCGTGAACTCGGCGCCCGGCAGCACGAGCGGAGCATGGATCTCGTCGGCGACGACACGGACCCCGTACCTGCGCGCCAACGCCGCCACGGCCGACAGCTCCTCGGAGGTGTGCACCGTGCCGGTGGGGTTGTGCGGACTGCTGAGAAGGTAGGCGATCCCGCCGTCGCCGCTCTCCTGCCGGGTACGCCGGAAGGTCTCCTCCAGCGTGTCCACGCTGATCCGCAGATCCGGTCCGAGCGGCGCCTCCACGACCCGGCGGCCGTCATGCGTGAGGAAGGCGTAAAAGGGCGCGTACACCGGGGAGTTGACGACGACCGGATCGCCCGGGCCGGTGACCAGTCGCAGCACCTGGACCGCGCCCGTCATCACGTCCGGCACCACCGTGTGGCGGTCGACCGCGACCCCGTCCCACTGCCAGCGCCGTGCGGCGAAGCCGGCCAGCGCCTCGGCGAACCCGGTCCCGGCGGGGTACCCGGTGTCACCGGCGTCGACGGCCTCGCGCAACGCGTCGGTGACCGGCGCCGCGAGCGGGACGTCCATCTCCGCCACCCACAGGGGCAGGACGTCCGCCGGATGGGTGCGCCACTTCATGCTCGTACGCCGACGGAGCTGCTCCAGCGAAAGCTCCTCGAGGGGGTTCCCGCACGCTCCGGCCCCGGCGCCCGGACAACGGTGCCCATCGGTGGTCACCCTCAGCATTGGACCGCCGTCCCCATCCCGGCGCAAGCGGCGAGCGGCTGAGCAGCGAGGTCAGAGGTCGTCCGGGGTGCCGAGGCCGGTCAGAGCGCCGACCGGGTCGGGGTCGGGGGTGCCGCGGGGCCACCAGTCGTCCTGGCCCGGTTCCGACTCGTAGGCGTACCAGAGGCCGTCACGGCCGAGTCTGAGCTGGAGCCGGCCGCGCGGATGCGTGAGGCGGTTGCGCCATGGGCGGAACGCCGGGAAGTCGGCGGCGAGCAGCAGCGGGCGGGCCCGGTCGAAGCGGCCGGCCGGCGGGTCCCATGGCTCCTCCAGCACGGCCAGCCCCTCGATGCCGCCCTGCCGCCACGCGGCGACCGCCCGCGCGAGGTCGGCCGGGGTGCGGCCGACGGCGGTGGCCAGGGTGGCGTACAGCGTGCGGGTGGCGGCGGTCAGGCCGGAGCCGGGGCGGGCGGCGGCGAGCCGCACCGCGTCCTGCCACAGGGTCAGTCCGCCGACCGGGTCGCATCCGGTGGCGAGCAGGGCATGGGCGCGGGCGGCGGCGTCGGTGGCCAGCTGGTCCAGCGCCAGGGGGTCCGGGCCGCCGGGCGCCGCCGGATACACCGGGGGCTGCTCGGGGTGCGGCGGCAGCGGCAACGGCGGTGGCAGCGGCGGGAGTTCACGCGCGGCGAGGACCTCCGACGCCCGCACGCCGGGCAGCGGCTGCGGCTGCCGTTCCTGGGCGGCGCGGGCCGCGCGGGCGGCGCTGCGCCGGGAGAGCGCGTCGAGCAGCTCCTGCTCGCCGCGGCCGCGCAGCAGGAGCAGGACGAACGGGTCGGCGTCGAGCAGCCGCGCGGTCTGGTAACACAGCGCCGCCGCGTGCTTGCAGGGGTGACCCGAGTCGGGGCAGCTGCACCGCGGGACGATGTCGCCGGGGCCGGGCAGCAGCGGCACCCCGCAGTCGGCGAGGGACTGGGGCAGCTCCTTGTCGAGGAGCGCCGCGATATGCCCCGGCCGGTCGGCGGCCGTGTCCAGGAACCGCGCCCAGTCCGCGTCCTCCAGGGTGCGGATCCGCAGCTGCACCCGGTACGGGCGGGGCCGGCTCCCGCGGACGTACGCGAGGACCAGTCCGGGTGTCACGGTGATCGCGTCCACCAGGCCCTGGTCGGCGTAGCCGCGTCCGCGGGCGATCCGCTTGGGGTCCAGCGCGCCCCGCTCCAGCGCGGTGGTCCAGGCACGCCCCCACCAGGTCGCGGCGAACGGCTGCTCCTCGGCCCCGGCCGCGCGCGGCGGAAACGCCGGGAAGGTACGGCGCAGTTCGGTGTCGCGACGGGGGCTGGCCATGGTGGGTGGTACGGCGGGAGTGGTGTCGGTCTCGCTGGTGGGTCCGGTGGCGGTGTCGGTGCCGTTGTCGGGGGGCGTGCGGGCGTCGGGGGGCGTGCAGGTGTCGCCGCTGTCCGTCGCCGTCTCCGTGCCCGGCGTCTCGTCGGGGGTCTCGTCGGGGGTCTCGGCCCAGGCGGGCATGCGGAAGGCGGTCGCCAGGTACTGCCGCATCTCCTGGGCTGCCTTGGCCCGGGCGGTACCGGAGTCCGGCCCGGACGCGGGCGCGCTGCGCGGTGCGTCCGCATCGGGACGCGCGGGTGTACGACCGCGCCGGCGGGGCTCCGTCGCCTCGGCCAGCGCCGCCTCCCGCCGCGCGGCACGCAGCGCCTCCCGAGCGACATCACCGGGCCGCCCGGTCTGCCCGGGCTGCCCGCTCGACGCGGCCCCGGTGGACTGCCCGGCCGACGCCAGGGCAGCGGACTGTCCGCCCGACTCGGCGGCATTGGACCGTCCGGCCCCGGCAGCGGCATCGGCATCGGGGCCCGAGCGCGGTGCCGGCGGTGTGGCCTCGCCGCGGCCTTCCTCGGTCGCCGGGGCGCCGACATCGGCCGCAGGGACGTATGCGTACGGCGACGGGACGGACGCGTCCGCCGACGGGACGGAAGCATCCGCCGCCGGCACAGCAGCATCCGCCGACGCGGCCGAACCATCCGCCGCCGGAACAGCAGCATCCGCCACCGGAACCGATGGATCCGCCACCGGCCCGGATGCGTCCGCCCTTCGCACAGGCGCGTCCGCCCGCGTCGCAAGACCCGCCGTCACCGATGCCGCAACCTCTGCCAGCGCTGCCGGGCCGTCCGCCGCCCGCGCCGGGGTATCCCCCGCCGCTCGGAGGGCCGCTCGTGCCGCGTCGGCGGGTCGGCTGGGCTGGGCGGCGGGGCCGGGGGCCGCTCCGGTGGCGGCCGGCGCCGGGTCCTGCGCCGGCTGCTCCGGTGCGGCGGAGGCCGCCTTGCGGCGGGCCGCCCGCAGGGCCTCGCGGGCGGCGTCGGCGGGGCGGGGCCGGGTGGGTTCGCCGCCGGTGCCCGTGCCCGTCATGACGTCCTCCGCAGCGAGACGAGGTCGGACAGCTCGCGGTCGGTCAGTTCGGTGAGGGCCGCCTCGCCGGAGCCGAGGACGGCGTCGGCCAGGGCGCGCTTGGCGGTGAGCATCTCGGCGATGCGGTCCTCGACCGTGCCCTCGGTGACCAGGCGGTGGACCTGGACGGGCTGGGTCTGTCCGATGCGGTAGGCGCGGTCGGTGGCCTGTTCCTCGACGGCCGGGTTCCACCAGCGGTCGAAGTGGATGACATGGCCGGCCCGGGTGAGGTTCAGCCCGGTGCCGGCCGCCTTCAGGGACAGCACCAGGACCGGGGTCTCGCCGTTCTGGAAGCGGTCGACCATGCGCTCGCGCTCCGGCACCGGTGTGCCGCCGTGCAGCAGGTCGACGGGGACCGCGCGGGCGGACAGATGGGCGGTGATGAGGCGGGCCATGCCGACGTACTGGGTGAAGACGAGCGCCGAGCCGTCCTCGGCGAGCAGCGTGTCCAGCAGCTCGTCCAGCAGGGCGAGTTTGCCGGAGCGGTGGAGCAGGCGCCCGGCGGGGGCCTCCTCCTTGAGGTAGAGCGCGGGGTGGTCGCAGATCTGCTTCAGCGCGCCGAGCAGCTTCAGGACCAGCCCGCGGCGGGCGATGCCCTCGGCGGTCTCGATGGCGAGCATCGACTCGCGCACCACCGCCTCGTAGAGAGCCGCCTGTTCGCGGGTGAGCGGGACCGGGTGGTCCGTCTCGGTCTTGGGCGGCAGCTCGGGCACGATGCCGGGGTCGGACTTCTTGCGGCGCAGCAGGAAGGGGCGGACCAGGCGGGCGAGGCGCTCGACCGCCTCCGGGTCCTCGCCGGTCTCCACCGCGCGGGCGTGCCGGGCGCGGAAGGACTGGAGCGGGCCGAGCAGTCCGGGGGTGGTCCAGTCGAGCAGGGCCCACAGTTCGGAGAGGTTGTTCTCGACGGGGGTGCCGGTCAGTGCCACGCGCGCGGGTGCCGGGATGGTGCGCAGCGCCTTGGCGGTGGCCGAGTAGGGGTTCTTCACATGCTGGGCCTCGTCGGCGACGATCATGCCCCAGGGCTGTGCGGCCAGTCGGTCGGCGGTGGAGCGCATGGTGCCGTAGGTGGTGAGGACGAAGCCGCCGTCGAGGCCGTCCAGGGTGCGGTCCGGGCCGTGGAAGCGGCGCACGGGGACGCCGGGCGCGAACCGGGTGATCTCGCGCTGCCAGTTGCCGAGCAGGGACGCCGGGCAGACGACCAGGGTGGGCTCGGTGCGGGCCCGGGTGAGGTGCAGGGCGATGAGGGTGACGGTCTTGCCGAGGCCCATGTCGTCGGCGAGGCAGCCGCCGAGGCCGAGGGAGGTCATCAGGTCGAGCCAGGCCAGGCCGCGCAGCTGGTAGTCGCGGAGGGTGGCGTCGAGGCCGGGCGGCGGGACGGCGGGGCGCAGTCCGGCGGTGAGGCGGTCGCGCAGGGCGGCGAGGGCGCCGAGGGGGACGGCCTCGACCGTCTCGCCGTCGACCTCGGCGGTGCCGGTGAGCGCGGCGGACAGGGCGTCGACGGGGTCGAGCAGACCCAGTTCGCGTTGCCGGGCCTTGCGCGCGAGGGCGGGGTCCACGAGCACCCAGCGGTCCCGCAGCCGGACGACGGGCCGGTGGGCCTCGGCGAGCGTGTCCATCTCTGTCTCGGTGAGCGGGTCGCCGCCGAGGGCGAGCTGCCAGCGGAACTGGAGCAGTTCCTCGCTCTCGAAGAAGCCGGTGCCGTCGGTGGCGGAGCCGGGTGCCGGGCGGACCACCGCGGCCGCGGTCAGGTCGCGGGCGAGGTCCCGGGGCCAGTGCACGGCGACCCCGGCGGCGGCCAGCCGGCCGGCCGCCGCCCCGAGCAGGTCGCCCACCTCCTCCTGGGACAGCGCGAGGACATCGGGCACGTCCTGCTCGGCGAGCCGCTCCAGCGGCGGCCAGACCCGGGCCGCGCGCCGCACGGCAAGGGCCGCGTCCACGCGGGCCCGGGGGCCGAAGGCGGTGTCGGCCTCGCCCGCCCACAGGGCCGCCGCGTCGGCCACCAGGGTGGGGTCGGCGAGGCTGTGCACCTGCACGATCGCCGCGCCCGCGTGCCGTGCTCCGTCCTCCGCTCCGGTGTCGAAGACGTCGTACGCGGACAGGTCGAGGCGCAGGGAGACGCGGACGCCCGCGTCCATGCCGGCGGCGACCTCGGCGGCCCACGCGTGCGCGTGCGGCAGCGGCTGGGGCTCGCGGGCGGCGAAGGGGCGGCCGGAGGTGTGGGGGGCGGCCGGGGTGCGGGGCAGGGTGTCGGCCACCGCGTCCAGGAAGGCGCGGAGCAGGGCCTCCGGCTCGGGCAGCCGCAGCGGGCCGGTACCGGGCAGGGGCACGGCGTGTCCCTCGGGGGGCAGGGCCGCGGCGATGGCGCGCAGGTGGGCGAGGTCGGCGGGGTCGAGCGGGCCGGCCCGCCAGGCGTCGTGGCCGCTCGGGGTGAGGCCGGGCAGCAGTCGGCCGCGGGCGACCAGCCGCAGGGCGTGCAGCGTGGCGGCGCCCCAGCAGGCGGTGGCCGGGTGGGCGGCCGGGTCGCGCCGGGCGCCGACGAGCAGGGGCAGGGCGTCGGGGAGCGGCAGGGTCAGCGCGGGCACCTGCCGGCGGCGCACGGTGGCGCCCTGACGTCGTACGACGGTCAGCTCCTCGTGTCGTACGACCGTGGCCGGCCCGGGGCCCGCGTCCTCGGTACCGCCTTCGGGCAGGGGGTCGCCGGCGGGGTCCCAGAAGGCGATGCGGCCCTCGCGCGGGAGGGGCGCGGGCAGGTAGACGGAGGCGAGGCGCACCGGGACCGGGTGCCCGGTCCGCCGGGATTCTCCCGTGCGCGCCGCCGCCGCGGCCGTGCCTGTGCTCATACGTTCTGCCACCTCCCGCCCGTGTGCCGGATCAGATGTCTTCGACTCTACGGGCGGGGTCTGACAACCGGCCCCGGGCACCCGGCCGGGGCCGGCGGTCACGGCACGGTGCGGGAGACGACGTAGACCGTCGGGTACTCCGGGTCGGCCAGGTTCACGACGACGTCCTGGGTGGGCGCCGGGTTCTTCTGGGTGTGAGTGAGGCCCCACCAGTTGCCCGTGTCGGCGAAGCTCCAGCCGCTGACCTTCTGGTCGCGGTCGCTGATGGCGATGTCGCCCTTCTTCAGCTGGTCGCGGCGGACACCCATGGACTCCAGGAAGACGTCCAGGCCGGCCGGGTTGGTGCGGAACTCCACGTAGAGGCGGCTGGTCTTCCAGTTGTTGGTCTCGTACGAGGCCACGTCGTCGGCGGGGTAGGGGACGGCCACCTGGTAGAGGCGGCGCTGAACCTTCGCGGGCATGCCCGGGGTCAGGCCCGTCGCCGTGTACTTGGCCTGCTTGTCCTTGCCGCTGTCGCGGCTGAGGTTGGCAGAGATCACCAGGTAGCGGGCGGGCACGCCGATCAGCAGCATGATGATCAGCAGGGTGAGCGCGCGGCGCCTGATCCGCCGGCCCGGGTTCTCGACGGGGCGGTGCGGTTCGTCCGGCGGGGCGGCCTGCCGGGGCAGGGACGCGATCATGCCATGTCCCGGTCGCGGCGGGCCTGGGTGTACCGCTCGTAGCGCTCGTACCGCTCCACCCGGCGCCGCTTGGCGCGGCGGAACCGGCGGGCGACCAGCCGGGCCAGGTCGGCGGCGCCCACCATGCCGGCCTCGGGGCCGAGCTGGGCGCGGGTGATCCGGGCCTCGGGGCGGTAGCCGCGGCCGGTGAGATGGCGCTTGAAGGCGTCCCGGGCGGGGCCGATGAGCAGGTCGTCGGCGGCCGAGACGCCGCCGCCGATGACGAAGCAGGACGGGTCGAGCGCGGCGGCGAGGTTGGCGATGCCGACGCCGAGCCACTGGCCGATGTCCTGGAGCAGCTCCACGCACATCGCGTCGCCCTCGCGGGCCAGCTCGGTGATGATCGGGCCGGTGATGTCGCCGATGTTGCCCTTGACGTGCTCGATGATCCCGTAGGCGACCGGGGAGTCGGCGGCGGCCAGCTCCCGGGCCTCGCGGACGAGGGCGTTGCCGGAGCTGTACTGCTCCCAGCAGCCGCGGTTGCCGCACGGGCAGCGGTGGCCGCCGGGCACGACCTGCATATGGCCGAACTCGCCGGCGACGCCGTACTTGCCCCGCTTGACCTGGCCGTCCTCCAGGATGGCGCCGCCGATGCCGGTGCCGAGGGTGATCATGACGAGGTGGTCCTCGCCGCGGCCGGCGCCGAAGCGCCACTCCGCCCAGGCGGCCGTGTTGGCGTCGTTGTCCACGAGGACCGGCACGGAGAGCCGGCCGCTGAGGCGGTCGCGGAGGGGCTCGTTGCGCCAGGACAGGTGGGGGGCGAACAGGACGCGGTTGCGGTCGGCGTCGACCCAGCCGGCGGCGCCGATGCCCACCGCGTGCACGTCGTGCCGGTCGGACAGGTCGAGGACCAGCTCGACGATGGTGTCCTCGACGACCTTGGGGCTCTTGGACTTGTCCGGGGTCTCCGTGCGGAGCTTCTCCAGGATGTTGCCGTCGGCGTCCACGACGCCCGCCATGACCTTGGTGCCGCCGATGTCGATGCCGACCGTCGGCACCCGGGGTGCGGTCAGGTGGGAGCGGCGTTCCCTGGTTCCGACCGTGCGGAGCACGGGGGCCCGGCGGGAGCCGATGGGGGCGGTGAGGTCGCGGTAGGTGCTCATCGCTTGTCGATTGTGCCGCACGCGCGCGTGGGGTGCCGCGCGGGTAGGAGGCGGGGGCGCGGGAGCGTCGCCGGGCGCGGGGTGCGCCGTGGCGGCCCGGCCGGCCCCCTGCGCCCCTCAACCGCGCTGGAGTTCATGGACCAGAGCGTCCAGGTCGGCTCCGCCGGCCATCTGCTTGGTCAGCTCGTCGAGCGTGATCTCGTCCCGTGTGTAATTGCCCACCATCGTGCCCCTGCGCAGCAGCACGAACCGGTCCCCCACCAGGTAGGCGTGGTGCGGGTTGTGGGTGATCAAGACAACACCCAGGCCTTCGTCGCGTGCTGCGGCCACATATTTGAGAACCACACCGGACTGCTTGACGCCCAGGGCCGCCGTCGGCTCGTCCAGGACGAGGACCTTCGCGCCGAAGTGGACGGCCCGGGCGATCGCCACGCACTGGCGCTCACCGCCGGAGAGGGTGCCGATGGGCTGGTCGACGTCGCGCAGGTCGATACCCATGCGGAGCAGTGCCTCGCGCGTGGTGCGGCGCATCAGGTCGGTGTCCAGCCGCTTGAAGGGGCCGGCGCCCTTGCGCGGCTCGGAGCCGAGGAAGAAGTTCCGCCAGACCGGCATCAGGGGGACCACGGCGAGGTCCTGGTAGACCGTGGCGATGCCGCGGTCCAGGGCCTCGCGCGGGGAGCCGAGGTGGGTTTCCTCGCCCTCGATGCGCAGGGTGCCGCCGTCGTGCCGGTGCAGGCCCGCGATCATCTTGATCAGGGTCGACTTGCCGGCGCCGTTGTCGCCCAGGACGCAGGTGATCTCGCCCGCGTGGACCTCCAGGGAGACGCCTTCCAGGGCGCGGACGGTGCCGTAGTGCTTGCTGACGTCGGTCAGCTCCACGAGTGTCACTTGCTCGCCTCCGCGCGCTTGCGGACCCAGACGTTCAGCAGGGTCGCGAGGAGCAGCATCGCTCCGAGGAAGAACTTGAACCAGTCGGGGTTCCACTCGGCGAAGACGATGCCCTTGCTCGTCATGCCGAAGAGCAGGGCGCCCACGGCGGAGCCGACCGCGCTGCCGTAGCCGCCGGTGATCAGGCAGCCGCCGATGACGGCCGCGATGATGTAGATCAGCTCGTTGCCGACGCCCTCGCCGGACTGGACGGCGTCGAAGGAGAAGAGCAGGTGCTGGCCGGAGATCCAGGCGCCGAACGCGACGCCCATGTAGAGGCCGGTCTTGGTGCGGGCGACGGGGACGCCGACCGCGCGGGCCGCGTCCTCGTTGCCGCCGACGGCGAAGATCCAGTTGCCGGCGCGGGTGCGCAGCAGGATCCAGGAGCCGAGGGCGACCAGGCCCAGCCACCACAGGATGGTGACCTTGATGTCGACGCCGCCGACGGTGAGCGTGGAGGCGAAGACGGCGTGGGCGCTGGAGAAGCCCTCCATGTCGGCGATGGTCTTGGTGGAGACCGTGCCGTCGATCAGCTTGGTGAAGCCGAGGTTCATGCCGGTCAGCATCAGGAAGGTGCCCAGCGTGATGATGAAGCTGGGCAGCTTGGTGCGGCTGAGCATGAAGCCGTTGAAGGCGCCGATGGCGAGGGTGACCAGGAGGGAGACGCCGACGCCGACCCAGGTGTTGGCCGTCATCTGGTAGCTGAACATCGAGGAGACCAGCGCGGACGAGGTCACCAGGACGCCCGCCGACAGGTCGAACTCGCCGCCGATCATCAGCAGGGCCACGGGTACGGCCATGATCCCGATGGTGGAGGAGGCGTACAGGACCGTGCTGAGGCTGGCGGCGCGCAGGAAGCCGTCGGCGGCGCAGGCGAAGAAGACGAAGACCGCGAGGGCGCCGACCACCGAGCCCAGCTCCGGGCGGGAGAGCAGCCGGCGCGGCACGGAGGTGCGCAGCAGCCGTTCGTCGAGGACCGTGTCGTCGGTGGCCGCGCTCATCGGGTGCCCCGCTCGGTGTACTTCGCCAGCGTGGCGGCCTGGTCCTTGGTGATGATCTGCGGGCCGGTCAGCACCGGCTTGCCGCCGCCCAGGACGTCGCCGTTGTACTTGTAGGCCCACAGCAGGTCGACCGCCTCGTAGCCCTGGAGGTACGGCTGCTGGTCGACGGCGAAGCCGAGGGTGCCGTCCTGGAGTCCGGCCGCGACCTTGGCGTTGAGGTCGAAGGTGTCGATCTCGGCCTTGCTGCCGGCGTCGCCCTTGGCCTTCACGGCGGTGTCCGCGTAGGGCGCGCCGAGCGTGACGACGGAGTCGATGTCCTTGTCGGCCTGGAGCTTGGCCTCGACGGCGGACTGGACGTCGGGCATGTTGGTGCCGTTGACGTAGAGCTTCTGCAGGGTGCCGTGGAAGGTCTTGGCGACGCCGTCGCAGCGCTGCTCGTGGCCGACGTTGCCCTGCTCGTGCAGCACGCACAGGGCCTTCTTGCGGCCGCGCCGGTTCAGCTCGTCGCCGACGGCCTCGCCGGCCACGGTCTCGTCCTGGCCGATGTGCACGAGGGCGCCGAAGGCCTTGGACTCCTCGGATCCGGAGTTGACCGTGATCACCGGGATGCCGGCCTTCTCGGCGCGGGCGACGGCGGCCTTCATGGCGTCCGGCTTGGCGAGGGTGAGGATGATGCCGTCGACCTTCTTGTCGACCGCCGCGTCGACGAGCTGGGCCTGCTGCTGGGCATCGTCGTCGTGCGAGTACAGGAAGTTGATGTTGTCCTTGACGGCGGCCTGCTTGGCGCCGCTCTGCACGATGTCCCAGAAGGTGTCGCCGTCTCCCGAGTGCGTGATCATCGCAAAGGTCCAGCGGGGGGTGTTCACCGCCGCCCGCCCCTGGGCCGCGGCCGCCTTGCGGGCGTCCTCCGCCCGCTTGCCGCCGGTGCTGCTGCACCCGGCCAGGGACACGGAGAGTGCCCCCGCCAGCGCTATGCCTACCCAGGTCCGAAACCGTGCCACGAGGCCGTGCCCTTCTTCCTGTGCTCTTGTTCTGCTCCGACGTGCGTGAGGGGCGGGCGATCTCACCGTCGGCACAGTCCGGCGGCGACCTCACCAGCCCCAAACACTTCAGTATCGAACACAGGGAACACCCATGACACGACCGGGTCGGCCCTCACCGGTCACATTGTCCGGACATTGGGACGAAGGCCGGGGCGGTCGTCAAGGGCGGACGAGCAGCTGGAACTCGAAGGAGTAGCGCGCGGGGCGGTAGATGTGGTCGCCGAACTCGACCGCGCGTCCGGTGTCGTCGAAGGTGGTGCGCTGCATGGTGAGCAGCGGGGCGCCCTCGGGTTCGGTGAGCCGCTCGGCCTCGGCGGCGGTGGCGCCGCGGGCGCCGATGGACTGGCGGGCGCTGTGCAGGGTGATGCCCGCCGAGCGCATCAGCCGGTACAGGCCGGTGGCCTCCAGCTGGTCGGTGTCCAGGTCGAGCAGCCCGGGCGGAAGATGGTTGACCAGGTAGGCCATGGGTTCGCCGTGCGCGAGGCGCAGCCGCTCGATGCGGTGCACATCGCTGCCCTCGGCGACGGCGAGGGCGGCGGCGACCGTGGCGGAGGCCGGGACGACGGTGTTGACCAGCACCTTGGTCGCGGGGCGCTGGCCGGCCGCCTCCAGGTCGTCGTAGAGGCTGCTCAGCTCCAGCGGGCGCTTGACCTGACTGTGCACGACCTGCGTGCCCACGCCCCGGCGGCGCACGAGGAGTCCCTTGTCGACGAGCGACTGGATGGCCTGGCGGACGGTCGGCCGGGACAGGCCGAGCCGGGCGGCCAGCTCGATCTCGTTGCCCAGCAGGCTGCCCGGCGTGAGGCTGCCGTGCTCGATGGCGGCCTCCAGCTGCTGGGAGAGCTGGAAGTACAGGGGCACCGGGGAGCTTCGGTCCACGCGGAGGTCGAGCGACACGGTCGGGTCCACATCTGGTTTCGGCACGGGGCCGAGCGTAACCCCGTGCATGGTTGACGGGAAGTTGTGAAGTCCGATTGTCCGGACATTTGCATTGACAGGGTACGGGGTTCGCCCTCACTTTGTTTCCATGCGCATCGGGGTCATCGGTACGGGCCGCATCGGCACCCTTCACGCCAGGACGCTCAGCCGTCACCGCGAGGTCGGGTCCCTGATCCTCACGGACGCGGATCCGGTGCGGGCGCAAGCGCTGGCGCACCGGCTGGGCGAGACCGCGGCGCCGGGGGTGGACGAGATCTACCGGTGGGGCGTGGACGCCGTGGTGATCACCACGGCGACGGCGGCCCACGCCGAGCTGATCGGCCGGGCGGCCCGCTCCGGGCTGCCGGTCTTCTGCGAGAAGCCCATCGCGCTGGACCTGCCGGGCACCTTGCAGGCGCTGGCCGAGGTGGAGGCGGCCGGGACGGTCCTTCAGATGGGCTTCCAGCGACGGTTCGACGCCGGGTACACCGGGGCGCGCGAGGCCGTGCGCGACGGACGGCTCGGCCGGCTGCACACCGTCCGGGTCATGAGCTGCGACCAGACCCCGCCGCCGGCCGAGTGGCTGGCGGTGTCCGGCGGGCTGTTCCGGGACACGCTGATCCAGGACGCCGATGTGCTGCGGTGGGTGACCGGCCGCGAGGTGACCGAGGTGTACGCCACCGGCTCGGACGGCGGCCTGCCGCTGTTCCGGGACACCGCAGACGTCGCCACCGGCGCGGCGCTGCTCACGCTGGACGACGGCACCCTGGCCACGGCGACGGCGACCCGGCTGAACGGCGCCGGCTACGACGTCCGCATGGAGCTGGCCGGGGAGCGGGACACGGTCGTGGTCGGGCTGGACGACCGTACGCCGCTCGCCTCCACCGAGCCGACCGGGCCGCCGCCCGCGGACAAGCCGTGGACCGGCTTCCTGGAGCGCTTCGGGCGCGCCTACGAGGCCGAGCTGAACGCCTTCGTCGATGTGGTGCGCGGCGAGCGGCCCAACCCGTGCGACGGCCGGGAGGCCTTGCAGGCACTGCGGATCGCCGAGGCCTGCGAGGTCTCCCGACGGGAACGGCGCCCGGTGCCGCTCACGGAGATCCCGGACCGGCCGCAGCCGTCGTACGGCTAGACCCCGCAGCCGGCACACGGCCGACCCCGCTCAGGGAGCTGCCGGACCCGGGCGCCGCCGTCGTACGACCGCCCGCCCGGCCCCGCTCACCAGCGCACCGGCAGGCTGCGCACCCCCCGCATCAGCAGGCCCGGCAGCCACTCGCCCGGCGCGCCGTCCAGGGCCAGGCCGGGGGCGCGCTCCAGGAGGCTGCCGATCGCGATCCGGCCCTCCAGCCGGGCCAGCGGTGCGCCCAGGCAGAAGTGGATGCCATGGCCGAAGGCGAGGTGGCCGCGGCTGTCGCGCCGGATGTCGAAGCGGTCCGGCTCGGCGAAGCGGGCGCCGTCGCGCTGGGCGGCGGTGAGGCCGATCATCACGTGCTCATTGCGGCCGATGGGGACGCCGCCGATCTCCAGGGGCTCGGCCGCGAACCGGAAGGTGGCGGTGTGCACCGGCCCTTCGTAGCGCAGCATCTCCTCGATCGCGCCGTCCAGCAGGCCCATGTCGGCGCGCAGGGCGGCGAGTTGGTCGGGGTGGCTGAGCAGGGCGAGGACGCCGTTGCCGATGAGGTTGACGGTGGTCTCGTGGCCCGCGATCAGCAACAGGAAGGCCATGCCGCGCAGTTCCGGGGCAGAGAGCCGGTCGCCGTCCTCGGCGGTGGTGCGGATGAGATCGCCGAGCAGGTCGTCGGAGGGACCGCCGGCGCTCTTGTCCTCGATCAGGCCGGTGAGGAACTCGCCGAGGCGCGCGATGGCCGCCTGCTCGCTCTCCGGGCTGGTCGGCGCGACCGTCTCCGTCGAGAGCTTGCGGAACTCCTCGCGGTCGATCTCGGGCACGCCGAGCAGTTCGCAGATGACGGTGATGGGCAGCGGGTAGGCCAGGGAGCCGATGAGGTCCCCGCGGCCGGCCGGGAGCATCTCGTCCAGCAGGTCGTCGGTGATGCGCTGGATGCGCGGGCGCAGTTGCTCGATCCGGCGCGCGGTGAACGCGCGCGAAACCAGCGAGCGCAGCCGGGTGTGCTGCGGCGGGTCGGTGATGAGCATGTGCCGGCCGACCATGTCCGTGTCGACGATGGACACGCCGATCTTGCTGGGATCCTTGCCCAGGCGGGGGTCGGCGAGCGCGGCGCGGGCCTCCTCGTAACCGACGACGAGCCAGGCCGTGTAGCCCTCCTCCGCGCCCGGGGGCCGCACCCGGTGGACCGGACCCCGCTCACGCAGCTGCGCGTACACCGTGTGCGGGTCGCTGAGCAGCGTGTCCCCGAACTCCCCCAGGTCGACGACTGGTTCCATGCTTGTGTTCCATCCTCCCGTTGAGGTCCCCCGAGGCCACGACAAGCACCCCGTACACCGACAACGTACGGCACGCCGCTTCGGTGCCCGCCACGGCAGCGCGGGTTAACTTCCGGGAAACCCATGTGACTTGAAAGGAAACTCTTCAACTTTGTCGTTGACATGCCAACGTCTACGCGCGTCATCATGAGGGCATGAGATTCCCCCCACGCGCTTCGCGTATCGGCGCCGCAGCCGCGCTCCTGTCCGCCCTTCTCGTGGGCGGCACCGTCTCCGCCACCACGGCGGACGCCGCCACCTCGTCCGTCGGCAGCATCTGCTACAGCGCCCTGCCTTCGCAGGCCCACGACACCCTGGACCTGATCGACCAGGGCGGCCCCTTCCCGTACTCCCAGGACGGCACCGTCTTCTCCAACAAGGAAGGCGTCCTGCCCAGCGAGTCGTACGGCTACTACCACGAGTACACGGTCATCACCCCGGGCTCCCCCACCCGCGGCGCCCGCCGCATCGTCACCGGTGAGGACTACCAGGAGGACTACTACACCTCCGACCACTACGCGACGTTCAACCTGATCGACTTCGGCTGCTGACACAGCGGCCCGCACCGCGCCCGAAGGCCCGGCGATCTCTCGCCGGGCCTTCGGCCGTGCGCGGCCGGATGGTCGGCCGCCGGATCCACCGGGCCACTGGTTCAGGAGGTGCCGGTCACGCGCGGCGCCCCCACGCCGTCCCCAGCAGCACCAGGGCGCCTCCGGTGAGGCCGAGCAGGCCGGGCCGGTCGCCGCCCAGCGCGATGCCGGCCGCGGCGGCCCACAGCGGCTCGGTGCCGAGCAGCAGGCTGACCCGGGAGGGCGAGGTACGGCGTACGGCCCACATCTGGACGAAGAAGGCGAACAGCGTGCACAGGACGGACAGGAAGAGCAGCCCGGCCCACTGACCCGGGCCGAGGTCCGCCGCCGCGGTCCACGGCGCCGGGCCGCCGCCGACGGCCGTGAGCAGGGCGAAGACGAGGACGGCGGTGCCCAGCTGCACCGTGGTGAGCGGCAGCGCGGCGGCGCCCCGGACCGCCTTGAGCCGGGACATCGCGAGGACGTGCACCGTGCGCGCGAGGGCGGCCAGCAGCATCAGCAGGTCGCCGGTGCCCGGCCGGGTGAAACCGGCGCCCTGGGTGAGCAGCACCACGCCGAGCACCGACAGGGCGGCCGCGCCGAGGAAGGCCGGGGTGGGCCGGGTACGGGTGACGGCGGCCTCGGCGAGCGGGGTGAAGATCATGGTGAGGCTGATGACCAGGCCCGCGTTGGTGGCCGAGGTGTGCACCACCCCGTAGGTCTCCAGCAGGAAGATGCCGCTCAGCACCAGCCCGAGCAGGGCCGCCCCGCGCCACTGGGCGCCGGTGAGGGCACGCAGGGCGCGGCGGCCGGCGACGGCGAGGACCGGCACCGCGAGCGCGGACCGCAGCACCAGGACGGCGAGGACCGTCCCGGCGGTGGTGATGTCCTTCGCCGCGAGGTAGCTGGCGCCCCAGCAGACCGCGACGAGCAGCAGGGGCAGGTCGGTCTGCCAGGCACGGCGCGGCGCGAGGACGGCGCCCGGTACGGCGGTCGTGGTGGACATGCGGCGGCTCTCCCGGTCTTCGGCACGGAGTGCAAAGACGCCGTCGGCTCGCACAGGGCGCGATCATGCTACTGGCGGGAGAGCGCCGCCCGCCCCTGGTATTTCCCCTGGTATTTCCGCGGTCCCTCGCTGCTCAGAAAGAGCCGTACTCGGGCTCGCCCGCGACGTCGTACGACTGGATGGAGACGCCGGTACCGGTGATGCGGCCGCCGGTGCGCCGGAAGCGGGTGGGGACCGTGCCCTCCGGGAAAGCGCGGCGGCCGGTGCCGAGGACGACCGGGAAGGTCATCAGGTGCAGGGTGTCCACGAGCCGGAGGTCCAGCAGGGACCGGACCAGGGCGCCGCTGCCGTGGACCTGGAGCTCGCCGTCGGTGCGCTCCTTGAGGGCCTGGACCTCCTTGGCGAGGTCGCCGGAGACGACGGTGGTGCCGGACCACCCGGGTGCCTGGAGGGTGCTGGAGACGACGTACTTCGGAAGTCCGTTGAGCCGGGAGGCGATCGGGTCGGTGGGGTCGGTCATCTTCGGCCAGTAGGAGGCGAAGATGTCGTACGTACGGCGGCCCAGCAGGAAGGCGCCGGCGCGGTCGAAGGACTCGGTGACGAAGCGGCCGAAGTCCTCGTCACCGAACGGGAAGCTCCAGCCGCCGTGGGTGAAGCCGCCGCTGGTGTCCTCCTGCGGGCCACCGGGGGCCTGGTAGACGCCGTCGAGGGTGACGAAGAGGGTGGAGACGAGCTTGCCCATGACGGGTGCCTTCTTCCGGGTGCGGGGTCTGTTCTGTCATCAGCTCAGACCCCGCGCGCACCCGCAACTCATCGGTTCAGCCCACGTGAGTCGAGAAAAGTCCCCCGGTCGGGCCCTGCTTGTCGCCGCCCTGGGCCTTCTTCAGGGCGTTGGCGAGGCTCTCGATGGTCATCGACTGGAGGATCACCCGGCCGTTGCCCTCCAGGGTGGCCAGGGACAGGCCCTCGCCGCCGAAGACGGCGTTCATGATCCCCTGGCGGTTGAGGCCGCCGACGCGCTGGACGCCGTACTGGATGCCCTCCTCGAAGGCGACCACACAGCCGGTGTCGACCTCGATGCGGCCGCCGAAGTCCGCCGGGTTCAGGTCGATGAAGTTGCCCGCGCCGGCGATGATCACCGTGCCGTGCCCGGTGAACTTCTCCAGGATGAAGCCCTCGCCGCCGCTCATGCCGGTGCGGCCGCCGGCGAAGGCGATGCCGAACTCCACGCTGGACTCGGCGGCCACGAAGGCGTCCTTCTCGGCGAACCAGGCGCGGTGGCCGTCGAGTTCCAGGGCGCGCATCTCGCCGGGCAGCACGCCCGCGAAGCCGACCGTGCCCTGGCCGCCCTGAGCGGTGAAGTACTGGAAGGCGAGCGACTCGCCGGCCAGCATGCGCTGGCCGACCTGCATCGCGGTGCCCATGGCCTGGCGGAGCAGGCCGCCCATGCCGCCGCCCGAGCCGCCCTGTGCCTGCTGCCCGCCGTTGCCGGACGGGCTGGACAGACGCGTCTCCATGGTCACGTTCGTGGTCTTGAACAGGAACTTTCCGGCCTCGCAGTACACGGTCTGGCCGGGGTTCAGGTTGACGACCGCCATCTGCATGGCGTTGCCGACGATCTCTTGCTGAAGGGTCACACGGGGAGAACGCGGGAGGCGGGGCGGAGAGTTCCGCGCCGGCCAGGTCGGTGTCCGTTCGCCGCCAGCGAGGCGGCGGCGGGACGGCTGGGATGGGGGCATGACAGCAGAAGAAGCAGAGCGGGAAGCAGGCCGGGAGACGGGGCGGGGCGCGGGGGCCGCGCTGCACGGCAGGGTCGCGCTGGTGACCGGCGGCAGCCGGGGCATCGGCGCGGCGGTCGCGCTGCGGCTCGCGCGCGCGGGCGCGGACGTGGCGGTGACGTATGTGCAGGACGAACGGGCGGCCGCGGACGTGGTCCGGGCCGTGCGGGCGCTGGGGCGCGGGGCGGTGGCGCTGCGCGCCGACGCGGCGGACCCCGGGCAGGCGGCGGGCGCGGTGGAGCGCGCGGCCGCGGAGTACGGCCGGCTCGACGTGCTGGTGAACAACGCGGGCGTCGGGCTGCTGGGTCCGCTGGAGACGCTCACCCCGGCGGACGTCGACCGGGTGCTCGCGGTGAATGTGCGCGGTGTGTTCCTGACCGCGCAGGCCGCGGCCGCGCGGATGCGGTCCGGGGGCCGGATCGTCACGGTCGGCAGCTGTGTGACCCAGCGGGTGCCGGGGCCGGGTATGACGCTGTACGCGATGAGCAAGGCGGCGCTGACCGGGCTGAACAGGGGCCTGGCCCGGGAGCTGGGCGGGCGCGGGATCACGGCGAACCTGGTCCACCCGGGGCCGGTCGACACGGACATGAACCCGGCGGACGGTCCGTACGCCGACGGGCAGCGGGAGCTGACCGCCCTGGGGCGCTTCGGCACGGCCGACGAGGTGGCGTCGATGGTGGCCTACCTGGCGGGCCCGGACGCGGCCTATGTGACGGGCGCCGAGTTCTCCGTCGACGGCGGTCACGCCGCCTGAGGCACACGTGGGGCGCACCGGTGCTGTCCAGGCCGGGTGCGCCCCACGCGCGTGTGGGGGCGGGTCAGCCGCCCAGCTCCTGGTGACGGGCGGTCAGCCGGGCGGCGCCGTCCTCGGTCAGGGAGCCGAACAGCCGCAGGCGGGAGATGCCGCCGTCGGGGAAGATGTCGATCCGCGCGTGCGTGCCGACGGCCGGGGCCGCGAGGACGAACCGGTGGTTGGTGTCGGGCTGGAGGCGGGTGCGCGGCAGGATCTCGGTCCAGTCGCCGTCCTCGCCGTCCCGTACGGACACCGACGCCCAGCCGGCGCTGTTGCCCTTGAGGTAGGCGGTGTCGATCTCGACGGCGCGGATCCGGGACTGCGCGACCAGCTGGTAGCGGATCCAGTCGTTGCCCTGGTCCCGGCGGCGGCGGGTCTCCCAGCCGTCGTCCATCTTGCGGGAGCGGCCCGGCTGGATGGTGTTGGTGGCCGGGGAGTAGAAGAGGTTGGAGGCGTCCTCGACCCGGCCGCCGTTCTCCAGCGCGACCACGTCGAAGGTGCCGAGCGCCGCCAGCCACCGCGGGTCCGGCACGACCTCGCCGTACACCCGCAGCCGGGCGATGCCGCCGTCGGGGTGCTGGTTGACGCGCAGGTGGGTGAAGCTCTGCTCGACGGAGACGGCGAAGCCGTTCGCCGCGTGGCCGCCGACGGCGGTGCGCGGGACGAGGGTCGTCCACTTCACGTCGTCGCCGAGCAGCTCCTCGGGGGACGGCGAGCCCGGTACGGACGCGCCCTCGACGGAGACCGCCTGCGGGTAGTTGCCGCGGAAGTGGGCGGTGTCGACGACGATCCCGCGGACGACACCCGGCGCGCCGAGCCGGACCAGCGCCCAGTCGTGGTCCTCGGCGGTCGGCCACGGGTGCTCGGCGGAGACGCCGCGGCGGCGGCGGGTCTCCCAGCCGTCCATGATCTTGCCCTTGTGGCCGAAGTGCTCGGGGTCGAACTCGGCCGGCTCGGGGACCAGCAGGTTCTCCCTCTGGGCGAAGAACTCGTCGTTGGCGGCGATGACACCGGCGCCGAGCTGCCGGTCGGCGAGGTTGACGTACTGGGTGAAGGGGAAGTCGGCGGTGCGGTAGTCCGCGTACGGGTCGCCGCCTCCGTAGGGGTTCGCGTCGCCGGTGAAGCTGGGTATCGCCGTCACGGTGATCAGGGGGTCCTTTCTGGGAGTCGGCCGGTTGCGGATGCAGGGGGTGGCTACTGGGGCCGGGCGAGCAGGGTGCCCTTCGGCTCGGTGAACTCGCCGTCCGCGACGATGCGTTCGCCGCGCAGCCAGGTGGACTTCACGACGCCGTACAGGGTCTTGCCGGCGTAGGCGGTGACCCGGTTGCGGTGCTGGAGGCCGGCCGGGTCGACGGTGAAGGTCTCGTCGGGGGCGAGGACGGCGAAGTCGGCGTCGCGGCCGGCCTCGATGGCGCCCTTGTCGTCCAGGCCGACGAGGGCGGCCGTCCGGGTGGACATCCAGCGGACGACGTCCTCCAGGCCGTACCCGCGCTCCCGGGCCGCGGTCCACACGGCGGACAGGCTCAGCTGGAGGCCGGAGATCCCGCCCCAGGCGGTGGCGAAGTCGGCGGTCTTCAGGTCGGCGGTGGAGGGTGAGTGGTCGGTGACCACGCAGTCGATGGTGCCGTCGGCGAGGGCCTCCCAGAGCAGGTCCTGGTTGGCGGCCTCGCGGATCGGCGGGCAGCACTTGAACTCGCTGGCGCCGTCGGGGACTTCCTCGGCGGTGAGGGTGAGGTAGTGCGGGCAGGTCTCCACGGTGATCCGCACCCCCTCCGCGCGGGCGGCGCGGATCAGCGGGAGGGCGTCGCTGGAGGACAGGTGCAGCACGTGCACGCGCGCCCGGAGCCGGCGGGCCTGTGCGATCAGGGCGGCGATGGCCGTGTCCTCGGCGTCGCGCGGGCGGGAGGCGAGGAAGTCGGCGTACCGGGGGCCGCCGTGCTGCGGGGCCGCCGCCAGGTGGTGCGGGTCCTCGGCGTGCACGATCAGCAGGCCGTCGAAGCCGGCGATCTCCGCCAGGGACTGGGCGAGCTGGTCCTGGTCGAGGTGCGGGAACTCGTCCACGCCGGACGGCGACAGGAAGGCCTTGAAGCCGAAGACCCCGGCGTCGTGCAGCGGGCGCAGGTCCTTGACGTTGTCCGGCAGGGCGCCGCCCCAGAAGCCGACGTCGATGTGCGCCTTGTCCCGGGCCACGTCCTGCTTGACGCGCAGGTGCTCGACCGTGGTGGTCGGCGGCAGGGAGTTGAGCGGCATGTCGACCAGGGTGGTGATGCCGCCGGCCGCCGCCGCCCGGGTGGCGGTCCAGAAGCCCTCCCACTCGGTGCGGCCCGGGTCGTTCACATGGACATGGGTGTCGACGAGGCCGGGCAGCAGCACATGGTCGCCGAGGTCCTCCAGGCGCGCCGTGGCGGGAACCTCGGCGTCGTACGGCAGTACGGCCGTGATCTTCCCGGCGGCCACGGTGACCGTGGCGGCCCGTGTCCCCTCCGGAGTGATGACGCGCGTCGAGCGCAGCACCAGTTCAGCCTCGGACACCCGAACCCCTCTCTGTACCGCCGTTTTACGCCCAGGAAAACGGGATTTACACCCACGTAACGGAATTCAACGTTCTGTTGAAGGAGTCTTCACTCCCACCCTGTCGCCGTCAAGAGGCACACTTCTGGGCAGCGGTCATCCCGCTCACGGTCTGGACGTTTCCACAAAGCGGAATTAGAATTCCAGTAAGCAGAACGTAGCTACGTACAAGCGGGGAGTCAACCGGCCGCCGGGTAGGCTTCTGCCCTCCCGCCAGCCCCGAAAGGAACGCGCCGTGCCGACGTCCAGCGCCAGCACCACCGACGCCGCCAAGTCCGCCAACGGAGGCGGGGTCCAGTCCCTCGAGCGCGCCTTCGACCTGCTCGAGCGGATGGCGGACGCGGGCGGCGAGGTGGGTCTCAGCGAACTGTCCGCGACCAGCGGGCTGCCGCTGCCCACCATCCACCGGCTGATGCGCACGCTGGTCGCGTGCGGATACGTCCGGCAGCAGCCGAACCGGCGGTACGCGCTCGGCCCCCGGCTGATCCGGCTCGGCGAGTCGGCCTCCCGGCTGCTGGGCACCTGGGCGCGGCCGTATCTCGCGCGACTGGTCGAGGAGACCGGCGAGACGGCGAACATGGCGCTGCTGGACGGCGACGAGATCGTCTACGTGGCCCAGGTGCCGTCGAAGCACTCGATGCGGATGTTCACCGAGGTGGGCCGGCGGGTCCTGCCGCACTCCACCGGGGTGGGCAAGGCGCTGCTGGCCGGGGTGGCGGACGACGAGGTGCGGGCGCTGCTGGCGCGCACCGGGATGCCCGCGGCCACGGAGAAGACGATCACCACGCCCGAGGCGTTCCTGGCGGCGCTGGACGAGGTACGGCAGGCCGGTTACGCCGTCGACGACAACGAGCAGGAGATCGGGGTGCGCTGCCTGGCGGTGTCCGTGCCGGACTCCCCGACGGCAGCCGCCATCTCCATCTCCGGGCCGGCCGGGCGGGTCACCGAGGCCGCGACGGACAAGATCGTGCCGGTGCTCCAGCAGGTGGCCAGGGAACTCTCACAGGCGCTGGCCAGTTCGGGGGCCTGAGACCGTCCGGCAGGGCGCCGCCCGGTGCACCGGGCGGCGCTTTGTCACATCGTGGGGGCACCGAGGGTCAGCGGTGCGGCGGCGGGCCGAACAGGTTCACCGCCTCGCGGACCTCCCGCAGCCCTCGCGCGAGCGCGCTCACCGAGCCGATCGCCCCCGCGATCAGCAGCAGGGAGCCGCGCAGCCGCGGTATCTCGGGCGGGCCGTCCGCGGCCATCGCCGCCAGGGCCGCCAGTTCGTCCTCGGCTATCGCCCGGTCGGGGAAGTCCGCCGGTAACGCGGCGAGTTCGCGGCGCAGGCGGGACACCGCGGTCCGCAGCTCCGCCACTCTCGGATCCTCGTCGCTGCCGGTCACCGGCCTCTGCCCAAGACTCCGCAACCCGGCCCTCCCCTCACCGCGCCGTCGTGCGCGGGTCAGTAAACGCCACCGGGCCCGGGAGCGCCACAGCGCGGACCGAAATTCAGCCCAAGGGAACAGGCCCCCGCGGCCGCCGTCGGGTATGCAGGAGCCATGACGGAGATCGAGGGGCACGAGGGGTACGAGGGCGTCGCCGGGCTGGTGCTCGCCGCCGGCGGCGGACGACGGCTCGGCGGGCGGCCCAAGGCGCTGCTGGAGCACCGGGGGCGCCCACTGGTCGAGCACGCGGTCGGCACCCTGCGGGCGGCCGGCTGCGGGCGCATCCACGTGGTGCTGGGCGCGCGGGCCGAGGAGGTCCGGGAACGCGCCGAGCTGACCGGCTGCGTACTGGTGGACAACCCCGCCTGGAACGAGGGCATGGGCTCCTCGCTGCGCGCCGGACTGGACTCGCTCGCCGGTACGGGGGCCGGCGCGGCGCTGGTGATCCTGGTGGACCAGCCCGGGATCGGCGCGGCGGCGGTGGCCCGGGTGCTGGCCACGTACGAGGGCGAGAAATCGCTGGTCTCCGCGGCCTACGACGGGGTGCGCGGGCATCCCGTGCTGTTCGGCGCGGCCCACTGGACGGGGATCGCGGCCACCGCCACCGGGGACCGCGGGGCGCGCGCCTACCTGAAGCGGCACGAGGGCGGGATCCGGCTGGTGGAGTGCGCGGACGTGGCCGAGCCGTACGACATCGACACCGAGGCCGACCTGCTCCACCTTGAGTGAGCGGGGTGGCACCGGGCGCCACCTTCCCTCGACTCAGAGAATCTCGACATCAACAAACCATTGAAGTTCCACGATGAGGAAACTACTATCCACTGTTCAGAAGCGCCTACCCGCACAGCTGGCGCTGTTCGCCCTATTCGTGCCTCTTGGCACTTGGTGCCACCGCTGAAGGAAGTGACCGCTCATGTCCGCACCAGCGCCGTCCCCGCTGGCCATCGTCGACGCCGAGCCTCTGCCCCGGCAGGAAGAGGTCCTCACGGACGCGGCGCTCGCCTTCGTGGCAGAGCTGCACCGGCGGTTCACCCCGCGCCGTGACGAACTCCTCGCCCGCCGCGCCGAGCGCCGCGCCGAGATCGCCCGCACCTGCACGCTCGACTTCCTCCCGGAGACCGCCGCGATCCGCGCGGACGACTCCTGGAAGGTCGCCCCGGCCCCTGCCGCGCTGAACGACCGGCGCGTCGAGATCACCGGCCCCACCGACCGCAAGATGACCATCAACGCGCTCAACTCGGGCGCGAAGGTCTGGCTCGCCGACTTCGAGGACGCCTCCGCGCCCACGTGGGAGAACGTGGTCCTCGGCCAGCTCAACCTGACGGACGCCTACACCCGGAACATCGACTTCACCGACGAGCGCACGGGCAAGTCGTACGCCCTGCGGCCGAACGAGGAGCTGGCGACGGTCGTCATGCGCCCGCGCGGCTGGCACCTGGATGAGCGCCACCTGGTCGACGCCGACGGCCGCCCCGTCCCCGGCGCCTTCGTCGACTTCGGTCTCTACTTCTTCCACAACGCCCAGCGGCTGCTGGACCTCGGCAAGGGCCCGTACTTCTACCTGCCGAAGACCGAGTCGCACCTGGAGGCCCGCCTCTGGAACGACGTGTTCGTCTTCGCCCAGGACTACGTCGGCATCCCGCAGGGCACCATCCGCGCCACCGTCCTGATCGAGACCATCACGGCCGCGTACGAGATGGAGGAGATCCTCTACGAACTCCGCGACCACGCCTCGGGGCTGAACGCCGGCCGCTGGGACTACCTGTTCTCCATCGTGAAGAACTTCCGGGACGGCGGCACCAAGTTCGTCCTGCCGGACCGCAACGCGGTCACGATGACGGCCCCGTTCATGCGGGCGTACACCGAACTCCTCGTGCGCACCTGCCACAAGCGCGGCGCGCACGCGATCGGCGGCATGGCCGCGTTCATCCCCTCCCGGCGCGACGCCGAGGTCAACAAGGTCGCCTTCGAGAAGGTCCGCGCCGACAAGGACCGCGAGGCGAACGACGGTTTCGACGGCTCCTGGGTCGCCCACCCCGACCTGGTCCCGATCGCCATGGAGTCCTTCGACAAGGTCCTCGGGGACCGGCCGAACCAGAAGGACCGGCTGCGCGAGGACGTGCACGTCGAGGCCGCCGACCTCATCGCGATCGACTCGCTGGACGCGAAGCCGACGTACAACGGTCTCGTCAACGCGGTCCAGGTCGGCATCCGCTACATCGAGGCCTGGCTGCGCGGTCTCGGCGCGGTCGCCATCTTCAACCTGATGGAGGACGCGGCCACCGCCGAGATCTCCCGCTCGCAGATCTGGCAGTGGATCAACGCCGGTGTCGAGTTCGAGAACGGTGACAAGGCCACCCCCGAGCTGGCCCGCAAGGTGGCCGCCGAGGAGCTGGACGCCATCCGCAAGGAGATCGGCGAGGCCGCCTTCGCCGCCGGCCACTGGCAGGAGGCGCACGACCTGCTGCTGAAGGTCTCCCTGGACGAGGACTACGCCGACTTCCTCACCCTGCCCGCCTACGAGCAGCTCAAGGGCTGACACCCGCCGAGGGCTCGCCGAGCGGCTCCGGGAGCCTCCCGGGGCCGCTCGGGCGCGTTCAGCCCAGGTGGCCCGACCAGTCCCGCTCCGCCGCGGGCTTGCCGTGCAGGTCGGGGACGTGCTTGAGCCAGTCGGGGCGGCCCGCCCGGGTCTGCCGCGCACGGGCCGCCTCCTCCGCCGCCAGCTGCTCCCGGCCCGGGAAGTCCGTGGGCAGCCACTCCGCCGAGCGGTCCAGCCGGGCGAGGAGGTAGTCGACATAGGCGGCGCGCACGTCGTCCGGACCGGCGAAGCCGGCGTCCTCGGCCAGCCAGGCGTCCGGGACCTCGGCGACGATCCCGCGCAGCAGCTCCTCGGTCACCAGCGGCGCCAGTTCCGCGTCCGCGGCGCGCACATCGGGGCCGTACTGCCCGAGGGCGTGGTGCCGGAAGTCGTACCTCTTGCCCGGGGTGGTGGTGTCCCAGCGGTGGTGGAAGACCAGGGCGGCGCCGTGGTCGATGAGCCACAGCCGCGGCTGCGCGGTGCCGAACGTGGGCCAGACCATCAGGTTGGAGCTGTGCACCGTACGGTCCACGTTGACGGTCAGCGCGTCCAGCCAGACGATCCGGCCCGCCTCCAGCGGGTCCACCGGGAAGTGCGGCGCGATCTCGGGGGTGAGGTCCCGGGCGCCCGGCAGATAGTCCATGCCCAGGTTGACCCCGGCGCTCGCGCTGTGCAGGTCCCGCACCTCCTGGTGCGGCTCGGCCTCGGCGACGGCCGGGTCGAAGTGCACGAGCACCAGCTCGGGAAAGCGCAGCCCGAGCGCGCGGGCCAGCTCCCCGACGATCACCTCGGCGACCAGCGCCTTGTGCCCCTGCGCCGAGCCGGTGAACTTGACGACATACGTCCCGAGATCATCGGCCTCGACGACTCCGGGGACGGAACCGCCGGAGTGCAGGGGTGCGACGTAGCGGGTGGCAGTGACCTGTCGCAGCATCTTCCCAAGCCCCCGGCAGTCCGTCGATGGCGGTGCGGCCCTGGATACGGCCTCCGGCATGAGGTGAGCATAGTCGGGCCGGGGCGCGCCCAGAGCGTTCGGGCTGGGGGGCCCGGGGGCCACGGCGCCGGGAAGGGACGGCGCCGTGGCGGGTGCGGGGTTACCAGGCCACCGGGAGGGACGTCACGCCGTGGATCAGGCGGCCCGCGGAGCGCGGTACCTGGTCGGCCGGGATGTCCAGCCGCAGCGTGGGGAACCTGCGCAGCAGGCTGCCGATGGCGATCTCCAGCTCCAGACGGGCGAGTCCGGCGCCGAGGCAGTAGTGGATGCCGTAGCCGAACGTCAGGTGCTGGGCGTCGGGGACGCGGGCGGTGTCGAGGGTGTCGGGCGCGGTGAAGTGGCCGGCGTCGCGGTTGGCGGAGGCCAGCGAGGCGAGGACCGCGGTGCCCGCGGGGACGAGGGTGTCGCCCAGTTGCACGTCCTCGGTGGCGATGCGCAGAGTCGCCTCGTCGCCCGGCGGGACGAACCGCAGCAGCTCCTCCACGGCGGCGGGGACGGCCCCGGGGTCGCGGCGGACCGCCTCGAACTGCTCGGGGTGGGTGAGCAGCGCGAGGACGCTGTTGCCGATCTGGTTGGTGGTCGTCTCGTGCCCGGCGATCAGGAGGGTGATCGCGAGGTGCAGCAGCTCCTCCTCGTCCAGGCGTTCGGCGTCCTCCTCGTGGATCGACACGAGGGCGGACAGCAGGTCGTCGCCCGGCTGCTTGCGCTTGGCGGCGATCAGGCCGCCCAGGTAGCCGGCCAGCCCGGTGTGGGCGGCGACGATCTGTTCGACCGGCAGCGACACGGTCGACAGGACGGTGCCGGACCACTCGGCGATCTGCTCGCGCTCGTCCAGCGGGACCCCGAGCAGTTCGCAGATGACGGTCACGGGCAGCGGGAAGGCGAGCGCCGGGACGAGGTCGGCCGGGGATCCGGTCCGCTCCATCGCGTCCAGCAGCTCGTCCGCGCAGGCCTGGATGCGCGGCCGGAGCGCGGCGACCCGGCGGGCGGTGAACTCCCGCGAGACCAGTCGCCGTACCCGGGTGTGCTCCGGCGGGTCCATGCTGAGCAGGTTCTTGGCGTTCTGCGGCTCGGTGCCGATCCGGGGAGCACCGGGCCGGGCGGTGGCGGCCCGGCTGAACCGGGCGTCGGAGAGGACGGTGCGCACCGCGTCGTAGTCGGTGACCAGGAAGGCGTGGTCACCGCTGGGCATCCGGATGTCCGCCACCGGGCAGCTCTCCCGCAGGCGCTTGTAGTGGGGACACGGTTCCAGTGCCGTGGGCCGCTCGAACGGGTAGTCGAGGGACTCCACGGCGAGAGGGGTGTCGGTCATGCGACTCGGCCAATCTGTGAGTGGGGGGCGAGGGTCGGGCCGGGCGGCGGGTGGCGCGCTCAGCCGGTGCGGAAGCGGTTGATGGCCGGCTCGTGCCGGGCCCGCAGCTCGGGGTCGGTGACGCCGAGCCCCTCGCCGGGGGCGAGGCACAGCACGCCGACCTTGCCGTGGTGCCGGTTGGCGTGGACGTCGTCCACCGCCTGGCCGATCTCCGCGAGGGGGTAGCTGCGGGAGAGGGTGGGGTGGATGCGGCCCTTGGTGACGAGCCGGTTGGCCTCCCAGGCCTCGCGGTAGTTGGCGAAGTGGGAGCCGATGATCCGCTTGAGGTGCATCCACAGGTAGCGGTTGTCGAACTCGTGCCGGTAGCCGGAGGTGGAGGCGCAGGTGACGATGGTGCCGCCGCGGCGGGTGACGTAGACGGAGGCGCCGAAGGTCTCGCGGCCGGGGTGCTCGAAGACGATGTCGACGTCCTCGCCGCCGGTCAGTTCGCGGATGCGCTTGCCGAGCCGCTTCCACTCGCGCTGGTCCTGGGTGTGCTCGTCGCGCCAGAACCGGTAGTCCTCCGCGCTGCGGTCGATGATCGCCTCGACGCCCATGGCGCGGCAGATCTCCGCCTTCTGCTCGCTGGAGACGACACAGATCGGCACCGCGCCGCCCGCCAGCGCGTACTGGGTGGCGTACGAGCCGAGGCCGCCGCCCGCGCCCCAGATGAGGACGTTGTCGCCGACCTTCATGCCGGCGCCGTTGCGGGAGATCAGCTGGCGGTAGGCGGTGGAGTTGACCAGTCCGGGGGCGGCGGCCTCCTCCCAGGTGAGGTGGGCGGCCTTGGGCATCAGCTGGTTGGCCTTCACCAGCGCCAGTTGGGCCAGGCCGCCGAAGTTGGTCTCGAACCCCCAGATCCGCTGCTCGGGGTCGAGCATGGTGTCGTCGTGGCCGGCCGCGTCCTCCAGCTCCACGGAGAGGCAGTGCGCGACCACCCGGTCCCCGGGCTGCCAGCGGCGCACTCCGGGGCCGGTGCGCAGCACCACGCCGGACAGGTCGGAGCCGATGACGTGGTAGGGCTGGTCGTGCCGGGCGGCCGGGCCGCCGGTGCGGGCGTAGCGTTCGAGGAAGGCGAAGGTCGGCACGGGCGAGAACAGCGCGCTCCACACCGTGTTGTAGTTGACGGAGCTGGCCATGACGGCGACCAGGGCCTCGCCGGGGCCGGGCTCCGGGGTCGGTACGTCCTTCAGGTGCAGGGCCTTCGCGGGCTGCCGGTCGGCGAGCGGCAGCCCGTCGAACATGTGCTGCTCGTCCTTGAGCAGCACGGCGGCCCGGTAGGACTCCGGTACCGGCAGGGACGCGACGTCGCGGGCCGCCGCGTCGGGCGACTCGATCGCGGCCAGCAGGTCGGCTATCACCACAGACTCCCGTGGGGCTAGGGGGTTCAGGTTTCGGCGGCGGTGGCCGTGCCGGCCGGCCACCGCCGTGGGCGGTCTCGCGGTGGGACCGCCCGGGGTGTCTACTGACCGAGCTTCACCGGCAGTTCGGTCAGACCGCGCATCACCAGTCCGGGCCGCCACTTCAGCTCGGCCGACGGGTCCAGGCGCTCCATCTTCGGGAAGCGCTCCAGCAGCTGGCGGAAGGCGATGTGGGCCTCCAGCCGGGCCAGCGGGGCGCCCAGGCAGTAGTGGATGCCGTAGCCGAAGGCCATGTGCTGGTTGGGGGCGCGCTCGGCGTCGAAGGTCATCGAGTCGTCGAAGACCTGCTCGTCGCGGTTGGCGGACAGCAGGGAGATGAGGACCAGTTCGCCCTCCTTGATGGTCTGTCCGCCCAGTTCCAGGGTCTCGGTGGCGACCCGGAAGCTGGCGCCGGGCACCGGGCTCTCGTAGCGCAGGAACTCCTCGACGGCGGCCGGGATCTTCTCGTGGTCGGCGCGCAGCCGGTCGGCCAGCTCGGGGTCGGCGAGCAGCAGGGCGGTGCCGTTGCCGAGCAGGTTCACGGTGGTCTCGTAGCCGGCGATGATGAGCAGGAAGCACATCGAGGTCAGCTCGTTCTCGGCGAGCCGGTCCTCGTTGTCCCGGGCGGAGATCATCGCGGACAGCAGCTTGTCGTCCGGCTCGGCCCGCTTCTGCTCGACCAGGTCGCGGACGTAGTGGACGAACTCGGTGACCACGTCGACCGGGAAGTTCTGGGTGCCGACGCCCGCGAGGTAGGCGTTGGACCAGGTGCGGAAGCGCTCGTGGTCGGCGACGGGCACGCCGAGCAGTTCGCAGATGACCTGCATGGGCAGCGGGTAGGCCAGGTCGTGGATGGCGTCCGGGTGCTCCTGCGCGGCCATCTTGTCCAGCAGGTCGCTGGTCATCTGCTCGATCATCGGCCGGAGCCGTTCGATCCGCTTGGCCGTGAACACCGAGGACACCAGCCGCCGCAGCCGGGTGTGGTCGGTGCCGTCGACCCGCAGCATGTGGGTGCCCATGCTGGCGCGGATCTCGGCGGGCAGCACGTCCTTGGCGACGATCCGGGTGCCGATCCGGTTGGACAGCCGGGCGTCGCCGAGACCCGCCCGGCAGTCCGCGTACCGGGTGACCAGCCACAGCGGCACCCCGTTGGGCAACTCGACCTGGAACAGCGGGCGCTGTTCGCGCAGCCGCTCGAACAGATCGTGCGGGGACTTCACGCCGTACTCGGCGTAGAGGTCGGTGAAGGTGACCATGTGCGTTGTGCTCCTTGTGGTGCGTGCGGTCCTTGCGGTCCGAGCGGTGCGGGGCGGGAAGGGCGGTCAGTCGAGGGCGGGCTGCGGCTTCGCGGCCGGCGCGGGGGCGGGGGCCGGCGGCTTGAGCGGCGGGATGCCGAGCGCCAGCGCGCCGCCGGCCAGCAGCACCACGACGCAGATCCACAGGCCCGGGATGATGGCGTCGGTGAAGGCCGCCGGCGACTGGTAGTTGCCGCCCCGGCTGGTGAAGACGGTGGTCAGGACGGCGATGCCGAGGGCGCTGCCGATCTCGCGGACGGTGGCGTTGGTGCCGGACGCCTTGCCGATGTCCTGCGGCTGCACCGAGGTGACGACGACGGTCGCGCTCGGCGCGAAGATCAGTCCGGTGCCGATGCCGCACAGCATGTACGGCACCACCATCTGCCAGTCGGCGGTGGCCGGGTCGGAGATCAGGGCGCACCAGGCCAGGCCGACGGCGGCGAGCGCCAGACCGGCGGCGATCAGCTTGCTGGCGCCCACCTTGGGGATGAGCTTGCCCGCGTACGGCGCGCAGATCGTCGGCATGACGGCCCACGGCAGGGTCCACAGACCGGCCACGAAGGGCGAGTGGTGGCGGACCACCTGGAGGTACTGGGCGAGGAAGAAGATCGAGCCGAACAGGCCGAAGTACACGGCGAGCGAGGCGAGGTTGGTCAGGGTGAAGGCGCGGCTGCGGTAGATCCGCAGCGGGAGCAGCGGCTGGGCGGTGCGCCGTTCCCACAGCACGAACAGCACCAGCAGGACGGCGGCCGCGGCGTACTTGCCGAGCACCCGGGCGGAGGTCCAGCCGTACTCGCTGCTGTCCACGATGGCCCAGACGAGGGCGAGCACTCCGGTGGCGCCGAGCAGCAGGCCGAGCAGGTCGAGTCCGGCGGCCGCGCCCTTGCTCTCGCTGTGCACGCGCAGCACCAGCGGGACGGCGACGATGCCGATCGGCACGTTCAGCCAGAACAGCCAGTGCCAGCCGATGCCGGTGGTGATGGCGCCGCCGATCAGCGGGGCGATGCCGACGGCCAGGCTGCTGATGCTGGACCAGATGCCGATCGCGACGCCCCGCTTCTCGGCCGGCACGGCCACGGTGAGCATGGTCAGCGACAGCGGCAGTACGGCGGCCGCGCTCATGCCCTGGAGGGCGCGCAGGGTGACCAGGGCCGCGGTGGAGGTGGACAGGGCGCAGCCGATCGAGAACAGCACGAACAGCGACAGGCCGGAGACGAACACCGTGCGGCGCCCGAACCGGTCGCCGAGGCCGGCCGCGACGAGCAGCAGGCTGGCGAAGCCGAGGATGTAGCTGTTGGTGACCCATTGCAGGCCCTGGATCGAGGCGTGCAGGTCGTGCTTGATGGAGGCCAGCGCGTTGGTCACCACCAGGTTGTCCAGCGCCACCATGAACATCGGCAGGGACACGGCCAGGACGGTCAGTCCGAAGGACGGGCGAGCCGGGGCGGCCGGTTCGTTTGCCATAACGGTTCTTTCTGTGTCGGGGGATGCCCCGGCGACGGCGTCTGCGGCGTCGCCGGGAGGTCGGGAGAGGGTCCTATCGGCTGAACCGGGCCAGGTCCTCGGTCAGCGCCCGGGCCACCTTGGCGTTCTGCTCGGCCAGGTAGAAGTGGCCGCCGGGGAAGGTGCGCAGCGAGAAGCCGGCCTCGGTGTGCTCGCGCCACTTCTCCGCCTCGGCGGGGGTGACCTGCGGGTCGTGGTCGCCCACCAGCACGCTGATGGGGCAGCGCAGCGGGGGTCCGGGTATGTACCGGTACGACTCCACCGCCGTGTAGTCGGCGCGGATGGCCGGCATGATCATGCGGATGATGTCGTCGTCCAGGAGCAGCCGGTCGTCGGTGCCGTTGAGCCGGCGGATCTCGGCGACGATGCCGTCGTCGTTCATGAAGCGGACGCCTCGGTCGCGCAGCCGGGGCGGGGCGGTGCGGCCGGAGGCGACCAGTCCGAGCAGCTCGGTGGCGGAGCCTGCTTCGAGGCGGCGGGCCACCTCGAAGGCCACGCAGGCGCCCATGCTGTGCCCGAACAGCACCAGCCGACGGCGCGGGAGGGTCTCCAGCACGGTGACGATCTCGTCGGCGAGCCGGCCGATGTCGGTGATCGGCGGTTCGGCGCGGCGGTCCTGCCGGCCCGGGTACTGCACCGGCAGGACGTCCGCGACACCGGCCAGGGCGTTGGCGAGCGGGCGGAAGTAACTGGCGGAGCCGCCCGCGTGCGGGAAGCAGACCAGCGACAGGTCGGTGTCCTCGGGCGCCGGCTGGTAGCGGCGGATCCAGAGTTCTTGTGCAGTCAGGGAGTTGGTCATCCCCGTACCTCCGTGCGCAGCCAGGACGCGATGGCGTCGGCGGTTGTCCGATGGTGTGTGTCGAGCATCGAGAAGTGGTCTCCGGGTACGTCGACCACGTGGTGGGCGTGCTCCCAGCCGGGCCCCCGGCCGCCCGGCTCGGCGCCGGGGACCTCGGCGGTGGCGCGCAGGAGCAGCACGGGGGTGGTGAGCGGCTCCGGGGTCCAGTCCGCGAAGACCCGGAAGTATCCGCCCATCGCCACCAGCCGCTGGTCGTCGAGGAGTTCGGCGGCCTCCTCGTTCTCCAGCAGCTGGGAGACCATCAGCTGGGTGCTGGTGCGGTCCGCGCTGCGGGAGAAGGTGTCGGCGAGGACGACGGCGGCGGCCGGGGTGCCGAGCGCGGCCAGGTGCTCGGCGACGGCGTGCGCGATCCAGCCGCCGGAGGAGCGGCCGAGCAGCACCAGGGGTCGGCCGGCGGCGAGTTCGACGGCGGTCTCCGCGTGGGCGGCGACCAGGGCCGTGGCCGAGCGGGGCAGCGGCTCGCCGGCGGTGAAGCCGGGGTGCGGCAGCGCCCAGACCTCGCCGGCGGCGCCGAGGGCCGCGCCGAGCCGCAGATATTCCTGCGGTCCGGAGACGGCGCTGAGCGAGGGCAGGCACACCACGGCGAGGTCGCCGGTGCCGGCGGTGATGCGCAGGGGTGCGGGCCAGCGGTCCGCGTCGGCGCGGGTGGCGAAGTCGGGCCGCAGCGCGGCGGCGGCGGTCAGCAGCTGGAAGCCCTCGGTGAGTCGGCCGCTGTCGTGGGCCTGCCGGAACAGGGCGGTCAGCGGGTCGCCGGCGGGTTCGCCGGAGCTCTGGGCGAGCCGGTCGGCGAGGTGGGCGGCGAGCACGGTGACCGTCGGATGGTCGAAGACGAGGGTCGCGGGCAGGGACAGCCCGGTCGTATCCCGCAGCCGGTTGCGCAGCTGGAGGGCGGTCAGGGACTCGACGCCCAGCTCGACGAAGGACCGGTCCGGGTCGATGTCCTCGGGTGTCGCGTGCCCGAGGACGGCGGCCGCGGCGGCGCGGACGTGGCCGGCGACCGCGGCGGCCCGCTGCGCGTCGTCGGTGAGACCGGCCAGGGTCCGGCGCAGTGTTCCGGTGTCCTCCTCGGCGGCGGGCGCGGGCGCCGGGGCCGCCGGGAGCGTGGCGGCGGGGGTGGCGGCCAGCCAGTACGAGCGCCGCTGGAAGGCGTAGCGCGGCAGTTCGACGCGCCGGGCGGGCGGCAGCGGCACGGTCCAGTCGACGGCGCCGCCGCGGACGTACAGCTCGGCGGCCGATTCCAGGAAGCGGGGCAGGCCGCCCTCGTCGCGCAGCAGCGAGCCGGTGACCGTGACGGCCCGGCCGGCGTCGGTGGTGTCGGCGGTCTCCGTGACGCCGCCGGTGAGCACGGGGTGCGGGCTGGCCTCCACGAAGTACCGGAAGCCGTCCTGGACCAGCAGCCGTACGGTGTCCTCGAAGCGGACGGTCTGCCGCAGGTTGCGGTACCAGTACTCGGCGTCCAGTTCCGTCCCGGTGAGCCGGGTGCCGGTGACCGCCGAGTAGAACGGCACGTCGGCGGGCTTGGGGGTGACGGCCGACAGCCGGGTGAGCAGCTCCTCGTGGACGGCCTCGACGTGCGGGGAGTGGGAGGCGTAGTCCACCGGGATCCGGCGCACCCGCACTCCGTCGGCCTCGCTCACGGCGAGGAAGGCGTCCAGGGCGTCGGCGTCTCCGGCGACCACGGTGGCGTTGGGTCCGTTGACCGCCGCGACGGCGATCCGGCCGTCCCAGGGGGCGAGCCGGGGCGCCACCCGGTCGGCGGGCAGCGCGACCGACACCATGCCGCCCCGGCCGGCCAGCCGGGTCAGTACCTGGCTGCGCAGGGCGACGACCAGCGCCGCGTCCTCCAGGGAGAGGGCGCCGGACACACAGGCGGCCGCGATCTCGCCCTGCGAGTGGCCGGCGACGGCGTCCGGGGCGATGCCGTACGACCGCCACAGCGCGGCCAGCGACACCATCACGGCGAACAGGGCCGGCTGGACCACGTCCACCCGGTCCAGCGAGGGTGCGTCCGGGTCGCCGCGCAGCACCCGGGTCAGCGACCAGTCGACGTGCGGGGCGAGGGCCTCCTCGCAGGCCGTGAGGCGCTCCCGGAAGACGGCGGAGGAGGCGGCCAGTTCGGTGGCCATGCCGGGCCACTGGGAGCCCTGGCCGGGGAAGACGAAGGCGGTACGGCCGACGGTGCGGGCGGCCGTCGTACCGCGCACGGTGCCCGGCGCGTCCCGGCCGTCCGCCAGGGCGCCGAGCCGGTCCAGCAGCTCCTCGCGGCCGTCGGCGACCACGACCGCGCGGTGGTCCAGCGCGGCCCGCCCGGTCACCAGCGACCAGGCCGTGTCGGCGCCGCGCTGCTCGGGGTGGGCGAGCAGATGGGCGCGGAGCCGGCCGGCCTGGGCGCGCAGCGCCTGGGGGGTGCGGGCGGACAGCACCCAGGGCAGGGGACCGGCGGCCGCCCCGGCCTCGGGCTGCTCCGCGCTCTCCTCCTCGGCCTGTTCGATGATGACGTGGGCGTTGGTGCCGCTCATGCCGAAGGAGGAGACCGCGGCGCGGCGGGGACGGTCGGCCGCGAGCCAGGGGCGGGCCTCGGTCAGCAGCTCGACCGCGCCCGCCGACCAGTCGATCTGCGGGGACGGCGCGTCCACGTGCAGGGTCTTCGGCAGCGTCCCGTGCCGCATCGCCTGCACCATCTTGATGATGCCGCCCACGCCGGCCGCGGCCATGGTGTGCCCGATGTTCGACTTGAGCGAGCCCAGCCAGAGCGGGCTGCCGGCCGGGCGGTGCTGGCCGTAGACGGCGAGCAGGGCCTGCGCCTCGATGGGGTCGCCGAGCCGGGTGCCGGTGCCGTGCGCCTCGACGGCGTCGATGTCGGCGGGGTCCAGCCGGGCGTCCGCGAGGGCCTGCCGGATGACCCGCTGCTGGGCCCGGCCGTTGGGCGCGGTCAGACCGGTGCTGGCGCCGTCCTGGTTGACCGCGCTGCCCCGGACGACGGCCAGCACCGGGTGTCCGAGCCGCCGGGCGTCGGACAGCCGCTCCAGCAGCAGCAGTCCGGCGCCCTCGCCCCAGGAGGTGCCGTCGGCGGAGGCGGCGAAGGACTTGCACCGGCCGTCCGCGGCCAGGCCGCCCTGGGCGCCGAAGTCCGCGAACGCGCCGGGGGAACTCATGATGGTCGCCCCGCCGGCCAGGGCCATCCGGCACTCGCCGCGGCGCAGCGCCTGGGCCGCCAGATGCAGCGCCACCAGCGACGACGAACACGCCGTGTCGACCGTGACGGCCGGCCCCTCCAGACCGAGGACGTAGGCGATCCGCCCGGAGGCGACGCTGCCGGCGTTGCCGGTACTGAGGTAGCCGAGGGCCTCGGCGGGGATGGCCTCGGCGCGGGTGGCGTAGTCGTGCAGGTTGAGGCCGGTGAAGACGCCCACCTGCTCGCCGCGGGCCGCGGACGGGTCGAGCCCGGCCGCCTCGAACGCCTCCCAGGCGGCCTCCAGCAGCAGCCGCTGCTGCGGGTCCATGGCGAGCGCCTCCCGCGGCGAGATGCCGAAGAAGTCGGCGTCGAACTCGTCCGCCTGGTGCAGGAATCCGCCGTGGCCCGCCCGGTCCTCGGGCCAGCCACGGTTGTCCGGGAAGCCGGAGATGGCGTCCCGGCCGTCCGCCACCAGCTCCCACAGCCCGTCGGGGTCGGTGACCCCGCCGGGGTAGCGGCAGCTCATGCCGATGATCGCGATCGGCTCGTGCTGCCGTTCGGTCAGCTCGCGCACCTGCCTGCGGGCCTCGCGCAGGTCGGCCGTGGCGCGTTTGAGGTAGTCGAGGTACTTCGCCTCGTCGGTCACGGGCTGCGTGCTCACGGCGACTCCAGTTCGGCATCCAGCAGGTCGAAGATCTCCTCGGCGGTGGCGGACTCCAGGTCGGTGTCCGCCGCGCGGTCCGGCGTGCGGTCCGCCGGCCGGTCCCGGGACCCGGTGAGGGCGCGCAACCGGGCGTAGATCTCCTCGTGTTCCGTGCCCTCGCCGGGCAGCGCGGCCAGCAGCGCCTCCAACCGGTCCAGTTCGCGGTGGAGTTCGGGCAGCCCGGACAGTTCGGCGGCCGCCTCCTCGGTCAGCCGGGCGGCGAGCGCGGCCGGGGTGGGGCAGTCGAACAGGACGGTCGGCGGCACCCGCAGACCGGTGGCGGCCGTCACGTGGTCACGCAGCTCGACCGCGGTGAGCGAGTCGATGCCGATGTCCTTGAACGACTGCGCCGGGTCCACGTCGTCGGCGCCCGCGTGTCCGAAGACCAGGGCGGTGCAGCGGCGGACGATGTCCAGCAGGGTGCGCGCCCGTTCGTCCGGCGACTGGGCCAGCAGCCGGTCCCGGGCGCCGGGCGCGGCGCCGGGCGGGGCGGCCGCGGCGGTGCGCCGGGCCGGGCGGTCCGCCGGGGCGTCGCCCTGTCCCGCGCCGTGGGCCGCGGGCCGGGTCAGGCCGGCGGGGGCCGGGCGCAGGCCGACGGAGTCCGCCGACGCGACCGGCTGCCCGGCCGGGTCGGCGAGCAGCAGGGAGACCGCGTCCGGCCCGGCGGGGGCGATCCGGACGCGTACGGCCGTGGCCCCGGTGGCGTGCACGGACACGCCCGCCCAGGCCAGGGGCAGCAGGCCGGCCCGGTCCGTCAGGCCGAGCGCGTGCAGCGCGCCGTCCAGCAGGACGGGGTGCAGCCGGTACCGGTCCGCCTGCGGTGCCTCGGCCGGGTCGAGGGCCAGCTCGGCGTACAGTTCGGCGTCGCGCCGCCAGGCGGCGCGCACGGTCCGGAACAGCGGCCCGTGGTCGAGCCCGGCCCGTGCCAGCCGCTCGTACAGGTCCTCGACGGGGGCGGGTACGGCCTCCGCGGGGGGCCATACGGCGAGGTCGGCGTCCTCGGCCTGAGCGGCGGGGCGCAGGGTGCCGTACGCGTTGCGGGTCCAGCCGCCGGGGCCGGGCGTGCCCTCGGGCCGCGAGTGCAGTTCGACGGCACACTGCTCGCCGGTCGGGGTCGCGGTCAGCCGGAGCTGAAGAGCACCCTGCTCCGGCAGGACCGGCGGGGTCTCCACGGTGAGTTCCTCGACGAGGGCGCAGCCGGTCTCGTCGCCGGCCCGCAGCACCATGTCGAGCACGGCGGAGGCGGGCAGCACGGGTGTCCCGGCGAGGGTGTGCTGGTCGAGCCAGGCCTGGCTGCCGGCGCCGAGGCGGCCGGTGAACAGCAGCCCTCCGGTGCCGGGCAGTTCGACGGCGGCGCCCAGCAGGGGGTGGTCGGCCGGGCCGAGTCCGGCGGCGCCGAGGTCCTCGGGCCGGTCCGGCAGCGCGTCCAGCCAGTACCGCTGCCGCTGGAAGGCGTAGGTCGGCAGTTCCGTGCGGGGCGGCCGGGGGCCGTCGAACGCGGCCGACCAGTCCACCGGGGTGCCGCAGAACGCCGGCCAGTCCACCGCGACGCCGTGCACATGCAGCTGGACGACGGCCCTGGTGAGGCTCTGCGTCTCACTGGTGTTGCCGCGCAGGGCGGGGACGAAGGTGCCGGTCTCCGCGTCGGCGGGCAGGCAGTTGGGGCCCATCGCGGACAGCACGCCGTCCGGGCCCAGCTCCAGGAAGGTGGTCACCCCGTCGGCGGCCAGGGCGCCCACGGCGTCGTGGAAGCGCACGGCCTGCCGGACATGCCGGATCCAGTACTCGGGGTCGGCGAGTTCCCCGGCCGTGACCGGGCCGCCGGTCAGGGTGGAGAAGAACGGCGTGTCGACCGGGCTGAACCGGACACCGCGCGCCACCTCGGCGAAGGCGTCCAGCATCGGTTCCATCAGCGGCGAGTGGAAAGCGTGGCTGACGTCGAGCCGCTTGGTCTTGCGGCCGGTCGCGCGCAGTTGTCCGGCGATGTCGAGGACGGCCTCGGCGGCGCCGGACAGCACGACGGCGGACGGCCCGTTGACCGCGGCGATGCCGACCCGGTCGGTGCAGTCCCGGATCAGTTCGAGCACTTCCGCCTCGGTGGCCTGTACGGCGACCATGGCGCCGCCGGCCGGCAGGGCCTGCATCAGCCGGCCGCGGGCCGCCACCAGGGCCGCCGCGTCGGCCAGCGGGAACAGCCCGATGGCATGGGCGGCCGCCAGCTCGCCGATGGAGTGCCCGGCCACCGCGTCGGGGCGGATGCCCCAGTGCTCGACCAGCCGGTGGAGGGCGACCTCCAGGGCGAACACGGCGGGCTGGGTGAAGCCGGTCTGGTGCAGCAGAGCGGCCTCGGGGCTGCCCTCGGCGGCGAAGACGATGTCCTTCAGCGGACGGTCGAGGTGCCGGTCGAGTGCGGCGCACACCTCGTCGAAGGCCGCCGCGAAGACCGGGTGGGCGTCGTACAGTTCGCGGCCCATGCCGAGGCGCTGGCTGCCCTGCCCGGTGAAGAGGAGGGCGAGCCGGCCGGTGTGCGGGCGGCCCTGCGCGACTCCGGCCGCGGGCTCCCCGGCGGCCACGGCGGCCAGGCCGCCGAGGAGCGCGTCGCGGTCCTCGGCCACCACCACGGCCCGGTGGTCGAAGGTGGTGCGGCTGGTGAGCAGGGTGTACGCCGCCGCGCTCAGGTCGAGTCCGGGGCGCTCGGCGACGAAGGTGTGCAGCCGCTCGGCCTGGGCGCGCAGCGCCGCCTCCGTCCGGCCCGAGACGATCCACGGGATCGGGCCGAGCGCCGCGTCGGCCGCCTCCTCCTCGGCCTCGGGGGCCTGTTCGAGGATGACATGGGCGTTGGTGCCGCTCAGCCCGAAGGAGGAGACAGCCGCCCGGCGCGGCCGGTCCAGCTCCGGCCACTCCCGCCGCTCGGTCAGCAGCTCCACCGCACCGGCCGACCAGTCGACGTGCGAGGTGGGCTCATCCACGTGCAGGGTCTTGGGCAGCACACCGTGCCGCAGCGCCATCACCATCTTGATGACACCGCCGACACCGGCGGCGGCCTGGGCATGGCCGATGTTCGACTTCAACGAGCCGAGGTACAGGGGCTGTTCGGCGGGGCGCTCCTGACCGTAGGTGGCGAGCAGCGCCTGCGCCTCGATCGGGTCACCCAGACGCGTACCGGTGCCGTGCGCCTCGACGGCGTCGACATCCGCGGCGCCCAGCCGGGCGTCCGCAAGTGCCTGCCGGATCACCCGCTGCTGCGACGGCCCGTTCGGCGCCGTAAGACCGTTGCTCGCACCGTCCTGGTTGACCGCACTCCCCCGCACCACGGCCAGCACAGGGTGCCCCTGCTTGAGCGCATCCGACAGCCGTTCCACGACCAGCACGCCCACGCCCTCGGCCCAGCCGGTGCCGTCCGCGCCCTCCGCGAAGGCCTTGCAGCGGCCGTCCGGGGAGAGGCCGCGCTGGCGGCTGAAGTCCAGGAAGGCGGCCGGGGAGGACATCACCGTGACACCGCCCGCGAGCGCCATCCGGCACTCGCCGCGCCGCAGCGCCTGCACCGCCAGATGCAGGGTCACCAGGGAGGAGGAGCACGCCGTGTCGACCGTGACCGCCGGGCCTTCGAGGCCGTAGGTGTACGACAGCCTTCCGGCCGCCACGCTGCCGGCGGTGCCGGTGCCGCGGAACGCCTCCAGCTCCTCGGGGATGGCGCGCAGCCTGGTCAGGTAGTCGCGGTTCATCAGGCCCATGTAGACGCCGGTACGACTGCCCCGCAGCGAGGCCGGGTCGATACCGGCCCGCTCGATCGCCTCCCACGACGTCTCCAGCAGCAACCGCTGCTGCGGATCCATGGCAAGCGCCTCACGCGGCGAGATACCGAAGAACCCGGCATCGAACTCCGCCGCATCGTGCAGGAAACCACCCTCCCGCGTGTAGACCTTCCCCCGCACCCCCGGATCAGGGTCGTACAACCCCTCCAGATCCCAGCCACGATCCGTCGGGAAACCCGACACACCATCCGAACCCGTGGCCACCAACTGCCACAGGTCGTCGGGTGAGTGGACCCCTCCGGGGTAGCGGCAGCCCATGCCGATGATGGCGATCGGCTCGTCCTCCGGGGCGGTGACGGTCTCCTCCGCGTCGGTGCCGCTCTCGGCGAGGAGTTCGCGGCGCAGGTGCTCCGCCAGCGCGGCCGGTGTGGGGTAGTCGAAGACGAGGGTCGGGGGCAGCGCCAGGCCGGTGCGCAGGCCGAGGGCGTTGCGCAGTTCGACGGCGCTCAGCGAGTCGACGCCGAGGTCGCGGAAGGTGTGCGTGGTGCCGATGGCGTCGGCGGTGGCATGCCCGAGGACGGTCGCGGCGTGCGTGCGCACCAGGTCCAGCAGCATCGCGTCGCGTTCGCCGGCGGGCAGTGCGAGCAGCCGGTCGCGGAGCGTCGCCGCGGGTGCGGCGGCCGCCCGGGCGGCCGGGCGGGGGGCCCGCACCAGACCGCTGAGCAGCGGCGGCACCTGCCGGCCGGACCGGGCGGCGGTGTCCAGGCGCATCGGGAGCAGGGCGGCCCGGTCGGCGCCGAGGCAGGCGTCGAAGAGGGCCAGGCCTTCCTCGACGGCGAGCGGGGCGAAGCCGGCCCGGGCGATGCGGGCGAGGTCCGTCTCGGCCAACTGCCCGGTGATGCTGCTGCGTTCGGCCCACAGGCCCCAGCCGAGCGAGAGGGCCGGCTGTCCGGCGGCCCGGCGCTGGGCGGCGAGCCCGTCCAGGAAGGCGTTGGCCGCCGCGTACGCGCCCTGGCCCGCGCCGCCGAAGACCCCGGCGGCGGAGGAGAACAGGACGAACTGCGCGAGGTCCAGGCCCTGGGTGAGTTCGTGCAGGTGGAGCGCGGCGTCGGCCTTGGGGCGGAGCACCGCGTCGGCCTGTTCCGGGGTGAGGGACTCCACCAGTCCGTCGGCCACGATCCCGGCCGCGTGGACGACTCCGGTCAGCGGGTGCGCGTCCGGGATCCCGGCCAGCAGGGCGGCGAGGGCGGACCGGTCGGCCGCGTCGCAGGCGACGACCGACACGGTGGCGCCCAGCTCGCCCAGTTCGGCCGTCAGCGCCTCGGCGCCGTCGGCGGCCGGGCCGCGGCGACTGGTCAGCACCAGGTGGCGGACGCCGTGCGCCGTGACGAGGTGCCGGGCGAGGGCCGCGCCGAGGGTGCCCGTACCGCCGGTGACCAGGACCGTACCGTCGGGCCGGAACCGAACCGCCGTACCGGCGTCCGCGTCGATCCCCGGGGCCGTGGTCCCGTCGGCGCCGGTCCTGAGGTCGGCGCGGGCCAGCCGGGCCACCGACCAGGCGCCGTCGCGGACCAGGAACTGGGGCTCGGGGCCGAGTACGGCGGTGGTGAGCGGGTCGTGCGGGCGGTCGGTGTCGACCAGGACGAAGCGTCCCGGGTGCTCGTTCTGCGCGGACCGCAGCAGGCCGTGCAGTGCGGCTCCGGCCGGGCTGGTGACCTGCTCACCGGTCGCGCCGCTGGTGACGAGGACCAGCCGGGCGGCGGCGCACCGCGGCTCGGCGAGCCAGTCCTGGACCAGGCGCAGGGTGCGGTGGACGGCGTCGTGCAGGGCGTCGAGCGCGGGCTGTTCGCGTACGACGACCACGTCCGGCACGGTGGCCCGGCCGGCGTCGACGGCGGCGAGGAGGGCCGCCAGGGTCGGGTGGTGGTCGTCCTGGGCGGGGCCGATCCGGGTCCAGCTGCCTGGCGCCAGCGGCTCGGCCGCCTCGGCCGGTACCCAGTCGAGGCGGTACAGCGCGTCCGCCGTCGCCGTGGCGCGCAGCGCCTCGGCCGTGACCGGGCGGACCGTGAGCGACTCCACCGAGGCCACCGGCAGGCCGCTCGGGTCGGCCACCGCGAGCGCCATCGCGTCGGTGCCGGCCGGGGTCAGCCGCACCCGCAGGGTGTCCGCACCGGTGGCGAAGAGCCGTACACCGGCCCAGTGGAAGGGCAGCCGCGGGCCGCCGTCGCCGTCCGGTCCGGCGAGGCTCCAGGCGTGCAGGGCGCTGTCCAGCAGGGCGGGGTGGACGCCGTAGCCGCCGGTGGTCCCCGGGCCGGGGTGGACGCCGTGGCCGCCGTCGGTCTCCGGGTCGGGCAGGGCGACCTCGGCGAAGATCTCGGTGCCGCGCCGCCAGGCCGCGCGCAGGCCGCGGAAGGCCGGGCCGTAGTCGAGTCCCGCGGCGGCGAGACCGTCGTACAGCGTGTCCACGGGGACGGGCCGGGCGCCGCGCGGGGGCCACTCGGCGAGGTCGAAGCCGGGTTCCCCGGTGTCGGCGGCGAGGGTGCCGGTGGCGTGCCGGGTCCAGGGCCGGTCGGCGACGTCGTCGGGCCGGGCGTGGACGGTCAGCTCGCGCCGGCCCGCCGCGTCGGCGGCGCCGACCGCCAACTGGACCTGGACACCGCCCTGTTCGGGAAGGACGAGCGGGGCCTGGAGGGTCAGCTCCTCGAGCAGCCGGCAGCCGGTCAGGTCGGCCGCGCGGAGCGCCAGGTCGACGAGGGCGGTGCCGGGCAGCAGCACCGTTCCGGCCACCGCGTGGTCCGCGAGCCAGGGGTGGGTACGGGGCGACAGCCGGCCGGTGAGCAGCAGCTCGTCGGCACCGGCCACCGACACCACCGCGCCCAGCAGCGGATGGTCGGCCGCGCCCAGGCCCAGGTCGGCCGGGCGGGCGGTACCGGCGGCGGCCGGGGAGCCGGTGAGCCAGTAGGGGGTGCGCTCGAAGGCGTACGTCGGCAGCTCGACGCGGCGCGGGCCGAGATGCCCGAAGAGGGCGTCGGCGTCGAGATCGGCACCGCCCACGTACAGCTGAGCGAGCGCGGTCAGCAGGGTGACGGGCTCGGGGCGGCCCTCGCGCAGGGTGGGCAGCAGCACCGCGTCGCTGTCGTCGGCCAGGCACTCGCGGCCCATCAGGGACTGCATGGCGACCGGGCCGAGTTCCAGGTAGGTGCCGACGCCGTCGGCCTCCAGGGTGCGCATGCCGTCCAGGAAGCGGACGGCGCCGCGGACATGGCGTCCCCAGTACTCCGGGGTGCGGAGTTCGTCCGGGTCCGCGAGCCGGCCGTCCAGGCAGTTGATGACCGGGAGGCGCGGCGGGTGGAACTCCAGTTCCCGGACGGCGGCCACGAAGCGGTCCAGGATCGGCTCCATGTGGGCGGAGTGGAACGCCCGCCCGAAGGACATCCGGTGGGTGCGCCGGCCGGCGGCCTGCCACTCGTCGCCGATCCGTGCGACGAGTTCCTCGTCGCCGGAGATGACGACCTGCCGCGGGCCGTTGACCAGGGCGACGTCCACCGTGCCGGAGCGGCCCCGCAGCGAGGCGCGGACCTCCTCCTCGGACGCCTCGATCGCGACCATGGTGCCGCCGGGCGGTGTCTGCTGGAGCAGCCGGCCCCGGGTGGTGACGAAGGCCGCCGCGTCCGCCAGGCTGAGCATGCCCGTCACATGGAGCAGGGCGGAGTCGCCGTTGGAGCCGCCGAAGACGACGTCGGGGCGGATTCCCCAGTGCTCGATCAGCCGGTAGAGGGCGACCTCGAGGGCGAACACCGCCGGGTGCCCGTACTCGGCCTGGGCCAGCAGCGCGGCTTCCGGGCTGCCCTCGGCCGCGAAGACGATGTCCTTGATCGGCCGGCTCAGGTGCCGGTCCAGGGCGGCGCAGGCCTCGTCGAAGGCCTTCGCGTAGAACGGGAAGGCGTCGTACAGCTCGCGACCCATGCCGAGGCGCTGGCTGCCCTGGAAGGTGAACAGGAAGGCAAGTCCGCCGTCCCGGCGCTCACCCCGGACGACTCCGGGCGCCGGTTCCCCGGCCGCCAGCGCGGCGAGCCCGGACAGCAGCTCGGCCCGGTCCTGGGCCAGCACGACGGCCCGGTGCTCGAACCCGGGGCGGTGGCGCAGCAGGGAGTACGCCGTGTCGACCAGGTCGAGTCCGGGGCGCTCGGTGACAAAGGTGTGCAGCCGCTCGGCCTGGGCGCGCAGCGCCTCGGGGGTACGGGCGGACAGCACCCAGGGCAGCAGCCCGTGCGGCGGGCGGGCGCCGACCTCCGGCTGCTCGGGCTCGGCGGCCTGTTCCAGGATGACATGGGCGTTGGTGCCGCTCAGCCCGAAGGAGGAGACCGCCGCACGGCGCGGCCGGTCCACCTCTGGCCACTCCCGCCGCTCGGTCAGCAGCTCCACCGCACCCGCGGACCAGTCGACGTGCGAGGTCGGCTGATCCACGTGCAGGGTCTTGGGCAGCACACCGTGCCGCAGCGCCATCACCATCTTGATGACACCGCCGACACCGGCGGCGGCCTGGGCATGGCCGATGTTCGACTTCAACGAGCCCAGATACAACGGCTGTTCATTTGTGTGGTCCTGCCCGTAGGTGGCGAGCAGCGCCTGTGCCTCGATCGGGTCACCCAGCCGGGTGCCGGTGCCATGTGCCTCGACGGCGTCGACATCGGCGGCGCCCAGCCGGGCATCGGCAAGCGCCTGCCGGATCACCCGCTGCTGCGACGGCCCGTTCGGCGCCGTCAGACCATTGCTCGCACCGTCCTGGTTGACCGCACTCCCCCGCACCACGGCCAGCACCGGATGCCCCTGCTCGAGAGCATCCGACAGCCGCTCGACCAGCAGGACGCCGACGCCCTCGCCGAAGCCGGTGCCGTCCGCACTCTCGTCGAACGCCTTGCAGCGGCCGTCCGCGGAGAGGCCGCGCTGGCGGCTGAAGTCCAGGAAGGACGCTGTGGACGACATCACGGTGACACCGCCGGCCAGCGCCATCCCGCACTCGCCGCGCCGCAGCGCCTGCACCGCCAGATGCAGTGCCACCAGCGACGACGAACACGCCGTGTCGACGGTGAGCGTGGGCCCTTCCAGGCCCAGGGTGTAGGCGATGCGCCCGGCCCCGATGCTGCCCGCGGTACCGGTGCCGAGGTGTCCCTCCAGGTCCTCGGGAACACCGGATAGGTGCACGGCGTAGTCGTGGTACATCAGGCCCATGTAGACGCCGGTACGACTGCCCCGCAGCGAGGCCGGGTCGATACCGGCCCGCTCGATCGCCTCCCACGACGTCTCCAGCAGCAACCGCTGCTGCGGATCCATGGCAAGCGCCTCACGCGGCGAGATACCGAAGAACCCGGCATCGAACTCCGCCGCATCGTGCAGGAAACCACCCTCCCGCGTGTAGACCTTCCCCCGCACCCCCGGATCAGGGTCGTACAACCCCTCCAGATCCCAGCCACGATCCGTCGGGAAACCCGACACACCATCCGAACCCGAGGCCACCAACTGCCACAGGTCGTCGGGTGAGTGGACCCCGCCGGGGAAGCGGCAGCCCATGCCCACGACGGCGATCGGCTCGTGCGCCTTCGCGTCGACGTCGCTGAGCCTCTGGTTCGCCTGCCGCAGCTCGGCCGTCATCCGCTTCAGGTACTCGAGGAGTTTTTCCTGCTCTGCCATCGCCTTGTGCAACGCCTTTCAACATTCACAGTCAGGTGGTCCGGGGGCCGGTCGGGGTCAGACGGAACCGAATTCCTTGTCGATGAGTCCGAGCAGTTCGTCCGCTGTGGCCGAGGCGATCTCCTGGTCGATGTCCGCCGTGCCATCGCTGCCGCCGCCGCTTCCCGCGACCTTCGTCGCGAGGGCGCGCAGCCGGGACGACACCTCGTCCGGGTCGGGGAGCCGGGACAGGGAGGAGAGCAGGGCCGACTCCAGGCGGTCGAGTTCCCGCAGCACGGCCGGCGGGTCGAAGGCCGGCCCGTCGGCGGAGGGTGCGGCGAAGAGCTGTCCGCCGAGGTGTTCGGCCAGGGCCGCCGGGGTGGGGTGGTCGAACACCACGGTCGGCGGGAGCTTCACTCCGGTCGCCGCGGCCAGCTGGTTGCGCAGCTGGACCGCGGTGAGCGAGTCGAAGCCCAGCTCCTTGAAGGCGCGCTCGGCCGGTACCGAGCCGGTGGTGGAGTGGCCCAGCACCGCGGCGACATGGCTGCGGACGAGGTCCAGCAGGCCTGCCTGGCGCTCCTCTTCGGGCAGTGCCAGCAGACGCTCGCGGGCGGATGCGGTGCCCGCCTCCGCGGCCTGCGCCCCCGTGTTCCCCGGGCGCCGCACCTCGTGCCACAGCACCGGCGGTACGTCCTGACCGCGCAGCGCCGCGTGGTCGAGGCGGATCGGCACCAGCACGGGCTCGCCGGCCCGCCGGGCGGCGTCGAAGAGGGCCAGCGCCTCACCGGACGACAGACCGAGGACTCCGGAACGTCCCGTATGCTCCCGCTCCGCCTCCGACAGCGACGCGGTCAGCTCGCTCCGCTCGCTCCACAGTCCCCACGGCAGGGACTGCGCGGGCAGTCCGTTCGCGGCCCGGTGGGCGGCGAGCGCGTCCAGGAACACGTTGGCCGCCGCGTAGTTGCCCTGCCCGGGGCTGCCGAGGACGCCGGCCGCCGAGGAGAAGAGGACGAAGGTGTGCAGGGGGTGGTTGCGGGTGAGGTCGTGGAGGTTGAGCGCCGCGTCGATCTTCGGACGCAGGACCCGCTCCAGCTGCTCGGGCGTCAGCCCGGTCACGACCGCGTCGTCCAGCACACCGGCCGCATGGATCACAGCGGTCAGCGGACGCTCCTGCGGAATCCCGGCGAGCACCGCCGCCAGGGCATCACGGTCGGCCGCATCACACGCGACAACCGACACCCGCGCCCCCAACCCCGACAACTCCAGGGCCAACTCCTGGGCCCCAGGCGCCTGTTCACCCCGCCGACTGGTCAGCAGCAGATCCCTGACGCCGTGCTCGACCACCAGATGCCGGGCCACCAACGCCCCCACCGTCCCGGTACCACCCGTGACCAGCACCGTGCCCCCACCCATGGCCGGGGCAGCAGACGGCTGCGCGGTGTGCCGTACCAGACGCGGCACGAACACCATCCCGTCACGCACCGCCAGCTGCGACTCACCACCACCAGCCAGCCCTGCCGTCAGCGCCTCGTCCGCACCGTCCACCAGCCACACCCGCTCCGGATGCTCCCGCTGCGCCGACCGCACCAGACCCCACACCGGCGCACACACCAGATCCGTCACGTCCTCACCCGGCCGCACCGCCACCGCACCACAGGTGGCGAACACCAACCGAGAAGACGCCAACCGCTCATCCGACAGGAACTCCTGAAGCAGAGTCAGGGCCCGCCGTGTCACCTCACGCGCGTTCTCCGCCGAGACATCGCCTCCCGCGAAGGGCGCGACCACCACCTCGGGAACCGACTCACCCAGCACGCCCAGGTCGAGATCGGCGCCCAGGACGTGGTAGCGGTCCGTGGTCGTCCGTGCCGTTCCGCCGGGTGTCGGCTGCCACTCCAGCCGGTAGAGGGACTCCTGCCCGGCGGCTCGCAGCTGCTCCGCGCTGACCGGTCGCAGGGTCAGCGACTCGACGGATACGGCGGTCCGCCCGGCGGTGTCCGTCGCCGTCAGGGACACGGTGTCGTCACCGTCGCCGCCCGCGGTCAACCGCACCCGCAGAGCCGTAGCACCGGTCGACGCCAGCGACACACCCGTCCACGAGAACGGCAACCGCGGCTCCCCGATCCCCTCCGCATCCGGATCGATCAACACCAGCGAGTGCAACGCCGCATCCAGCAACGCCGGATGCACTGCAAAGCCCTCACTAGCGCCCTGCCCCAGCTCGACCTCCGCGAACACCTCACCAGGCCGACGCCACACCGCCCGCACACCCTGGAACAACGGCCCATAGTCATAACCGGCCGCCGCGAACTCGCCGTACAGCCCGGAGACATCCACCCTCTCCGCATCCACCGGCGGCCAGGCGGGCAGGGCCGTGAGCGCTGCGCCGTCCGAGGGCGCCGCTACGACGCCACGTGCGTGGACGGTCCATGCGTCACCGGAGCCGGTGGCGGAGCGCACGACGACTTCCCGGCGGCCGGACTCGTCCGCACCGGCCACACTGACATGCAGCCGAATGTCGGCGTCGTCCGGCAGCAGCAGCGGCGCTTCCAGCACCAGCTCTTCCACGGTCCCCGCACCGATCTGCGCACCGGCCCGCGACACCATCTCCACGAAGGCCGTGCCGGGCAGGAGCGCGGTGCCGAACACCGCGTGCTCGACGAGCCAGGGATGCGACTTCAACGACACCGACCCCGTCAGCACCACACCATCGGAATCCGGCACCGGCACCAGCGCACCCAGCAGCCCATGCCCGAGCCCCTCCAGACCCAGGCCCGCCGCATCCGTCACCTGCGCCGGCACCGGCTCCAGCCAGTACCGCTCACGCTGGAAGGCGTACGTCGGCAGGTCCACATGGCGGACCGGACCGTCGAAGAACGCCGTCCAGTCGACCGTCACACCCGCCGCGAAGGCCTCGCCCAGGGAGAGGAGCATGCGCCGCTGTTCGTCTTCGTTGCGTCGCAGCGTCCCCAACACCACAGCAGAAGCGTCGGCTTCCTCGACACTCTCCTCCACCGACGCCGTCAACACCGGATGCGCACTCGCCTCGACAAACATATCGAAACCGTCTGCGAGCAATGCCCGCGTCGCACCATGGAAGTCCACTGTTTTGCGCAGGTTGGTGTACCAGTACCCGGCATCCAGCCCGGCTCCGTCCACCACGCCACCGGTCACGGCCGAGTAGAACGGCACCTCACCCTGGCGCGGAGACACCGGAGCGAGCAGCTCCAACAACTCGCTTTCGATCTCCTCCACATGAGCTGAATGCGAGGCATAGTCCACGGGGATCCGGCGGGCCCGCACCCCGTCCGCCTCACACGCCGCCAACAGGCCATCCAGAGCCGCGACATCACCCGAAACCACCGTCGACAACGGCCCGTTCACCGCCGCCACCCACAACCCCTCACCCAACCGCGCACGCACATCCTCGACCGGCAGAGCGACCGACACCATGCCACCCCGCCCCGCCAACACACCCAACGCCCGGCTCCGCAGAGCAACCACCCGCGCCGCATCCTCCAGCGACAAAACCCCCGCCACACACGCAGCCGCAATCTCACCCTGCGAATGACCCACCACAGCAGCCGGCTCCACCCCACACGACCGCCACAACTCCGCCAACGACACCATCACAGCCCACAACACCGGCTGCACCACATCCACCCGATCCAACCCAGGCGCCCCCACCTCACCCAACACCACCGACGACAACGACCAATCAACAAACGCCCCCAACGCCGCCTCACACTCCACCATCCGCCCACGAAACACCGACGACGACTCCCACAACCCCGCCGCCATCCCCACCCACTGCGACCCCTGACCCGGAAACACAAACACCACCCGACGACCACCCACACCCACACCACTCACCACACCAGAACCCACCCCACCCGACACCAACACACCCAGTTGGGAGAGGAGTTCATCGCGGTCACCAGCCACCACCACAGCCCGGTGGTCATGAGCGGTACGGCTGGTCAGGAGGGAGTGAGCCGTGTCGACCAGGTCGAGCTCGGGGCGCTCGGTGACAAAGGTGTGCAGCCGCTCGGCCTGGGCGCGCAGCGCCTGGCGGGTACGGGCGGACACCACCCAGGGCAGCAGCCCGTGCGGCGGGCGTGCGGCGGCCTCCGGTTGCTCGGGCTCGGTGGCCTGTTCCAGGACGACATGAGCGTTGGTGCCGCTGGCGCCGAAGGCGGAGACACCGGCGCGTCGGGGCCGGTCGACCTCGGGCCACTTCCGCTCCTCGGTCAGCAGCTCCACCGCTCCGGCCGACCAGTCGACGTGCGAGGTCGGCTGATCCACGTGCAGGGTCTTGGGCAGCACACCGTGCCGCAGCGCCATCACCATCTTGATGACACCGCCGACACCGGCGGCGGCCTGGGCATGGCCGATGTTCGACTTCAACGAGGCGAGGTACAGGGGCTGTTCGGCGGGGCGCTCCTGACCGTAGGTCGCGAGCAGGGCCTGTGCCTCGATCGGGTCACCCAGCCGCGTGCCGGTGCCATGTGCCTCAACGGCGTCGACATCCGCCGCGCCCAGCCGGGCGTCCGCAAGTGCCTGCCGGATCACCCGCTGCTGCGACGGCCCGTTCGGCGCCGTAAGACCGTTGCTCGCACCGTCCTGATTGACCGCACTCCCCCGGACGACGGCCAGCACAGGGTGCCCATTCTTGAGCGCATCCGACAGCCGCTCCACCACCAGCACACCCACGCCCTCGGCCCAGCCGGTGCCGTCCGCGCCCTCCGCGAACGCCTTGCAGCGGCCGTCCGCGGACATACCGCGCTGCCGGCTGAACTCCACGAACAGGCCCGGTGAAGACATCACGGTGACACCGCCCGCGAGCGCCATCCGGCACTCGCCGCGCCGCAGCGCCTGCACCGCCAGATGCAGCGCCACCAGCGACGACGAACACGCCGTGTCGACCGTCACCGCCGGGCCTTCGAGGCCGAACGTGTACGACAGCCGGCCGGCCGCGATGCTGCCCGCGCTGCCGTTGAGCAGGTAGCCCTCGAGTTCCTCGGGGGCCTTGCCCTCGCGGGAGCCGTAGTCGTGGTACATCAGGCCCATGTAGACGCCGGTACGGCTGCCCCGCAGAGTGGCCGGGTCGATGCCCGCCCGCTCGATCGCCTCCCACGACGTCTCCAGCAGCAACCGTTGCTGCGGGTCGGTGGCGAGGGCCTCGCGCGGGGAGATGCCGAAGAACTCCGCGTCGAACTCGGCCGCGTCATAGAGGAAGCCGCCCGAGCGCGAGTACGACTTCCCCACCGCTTCCGGGTCCGGGTCGTACAGGCCCTCGACGTCCCAACCCCGGTCCGTCGGCCAGGACGACACGGCGTCGCCCGCCGAGGCGACCAACCGCCACAGATCCTCCGGCGACCTCACCCCGCCCGGGAACCGGCACCCGATCCCCACGATCGCCACCGGCTCGTGGGCATCGTCCTGCATCTGACGCAGACGCTCACGGGTGTCGTGCAGCTCCGCGGCCGCCTGCTTGAGGTACGAGCGCAGCTTGTCCTCGGTGTTCACTCTCTCCCCCTACCTGAGGTCATGAAGGTCCGTCGCCTGCTGAGCTGTCAGATGCCTTTGTCGAGGAAGTCGAACAGCTCGTCGTCACTGGCCGCGTCGAACCGTTCCACGCCGGAGGGTTCGTCGGGCGTCGCCGGCCGGGCTTCGAGGTGCTTGGCGACGAGTTGCTGCATCCGGCTCAGCACGCGTTCGCGTGCCTGCTCGTCGGGGGCCAGGGTGGCGAGCGCGGACTCCAGATCGTCGAGCTCGCTGAGCACCCGGTCCGTCAATGACTCTTCCTCCGGCCGCAGTTCACTCCACAGGTGGTCGGCGAGCGCGGCCGGTGTCGGATAGTCGAAGGCGAGCGTGGCGGAGAGACGCAGACCGGTGGCCCGCATCAGCCGGTTGCGGAGTTCCACCGCCCCGAGCGAGTCGAAGCCCAGCTCCTTGAAGGTCTGGTGCGACTTCACCGCCGTGGCCGTGGTGTGGCCGAGGACCCCGGCGGCCTGCGCACAGACCAGGTCGCGCAGTTCCTCGGTCCGCTCCGCCTCGGGCATGGCCGCCAGGCGGTCGGCCAGGGTGGCGGGGTCCGTCGCCGGGCCGTGGCCGGCCGTGGCCGACGGGTCCGCCGTGGCCGTCGCACGGTGGGCGGGCCTGCGGACCAGTTCGTGCAGGATGGCCGGCAGGCTGCCCGCGGCGGCCTGCTCGCGCAGGCTCGCCTCGTTCAGCAGGGCGGGCAGGACAAAGGTCTCCCCGGTGCGTATGGCCGCGTCGAACAGATCGAGTCCCTGCTCGGAGGTCATCTCCGCGAGGCCGAGCTGGGCGATGCGCCGCATGGCGATCGCGTCCAGGTGTTCCGTCATCTCGCTGCGTTCGGCCCAGAAGCCCCAGCCGAGCGCGGTGCCGGGCAGTCCGTGGGCGGCCCGGTGGGCGGCGAGCGCTTCGAGGAACACATTGGCCGCCGCGTAGTGCGCCTGGCCGGAGCTACCGAAGGTGGCCGCGGCTCCCGAGAAGAGGATGAAGGCCTGGAGAGGGTGGTTGCGGGTGAGGTCGTGGAGGTTGAGCGCCGCGTCGATCTTCGGACGCAGGACCCGCTCCAGCTGCTCGGGCGTCAGCCCGGTCACGACCGCGTCGTCCAGCACACCGGCCGCATGGATCACAGCGGTCAGCGGACGCTCCTGCGGAATCCCCGCCAGCACCGCCGCCAGGGCATCCCGGTCGGCCGCATCACACGCGACAACCGACACCCGCGCCCCCAACCCCGACAACTCCAGGGCCAACTCCTGTGCCCCAGACGCCTGTTCACCGCGCCGACTGGTCAGCAGCAGATCCCTGACCCCGTGCTCGACCACCAGATGCCGGGCCACCAACGCCCCCACCGTCCCGGTACCACCCGTGACCAGCACCGTGCCCCCACCCATGGCCGGGACAGCAGAGGGCTGCGCGGTGTGCCGTACCAGACGCGGCACGAACACCACCCCGTCACGCACCGCCAGCTGCGACTCACCACCACCAGCCAGACCCGCCGCCAGCGCCTCGTCCGCACCGTCCACCAGCCACACCCGCTCCGGATGCTCCCGCTGCGCCGACCGCACCAGACCCCACACCGGCGCACACACCAGATCCGTCACGTCCTCACCCGGCCGCACCGCCACCGCACCACGGGTCACGAACACCAACCGAGAAGACGCCAACCGCTCATCCGACAGGAACTCCTGAAGGAGGGACAGGGCCCGACATGTCACCTCACGCGCGTTCTCCGCCGAGATATCGCCTCCCGCGAAGGGCGCGACCACCACCTCGGGAACCGACTCACCCAGCACGCCCAGGTCGAGATCGGCGCCCAGGACGTGGTAGCGGTCCGTGGTCGTCCGTGCCGTTCCGCCGGGTGTCGGCTGCCACTCCAGCCGGTGGATGCCCTGCTGCCGACCGACGCGCAACTGCTCGGCGCTCACGGTGCGCAGTACCAGCGACTCGACCGAGACCACCGTCCGGCCTTCCGGGTCCGTCGCCGTCAGGGACACGGTGTCGTCACCGTCGCCGCCCGTGGTCAACCGCACCCGCAGAGCCGTAGCACCGGTCGACGCCAGCTGCACGCCTGTCCACGAGAACGGCAACCGCGGCTCCCCGGCCCCCTCCGCATTGGGATCGATCAGCACCAGCGAGTGCAAGGCCGCATCCAGCAACGCCGGATGCACCGCGAACCCCTCACCACTGCCCTGCCCCAGCTCGACCTCCGCGAACACCTCACCAGGCCGACGCCACACCGCCCGCACACCCTGGAACAACGGCCCATAGTCATAACCGGCCGCCGCGAACTCGTCGTACAGCCCGGAGACATCCACCCTCTCCGCATCCACCGGCGGCCAGGCGGCGGGCTGGAGGCCGGGGGTGTCGGCTGACACGGGGGCCAGGACGGCCCGGGCGTGCACGGTCCACTCCTCGTCGGAGCGGGAGCGCACCACCAGCGTCCGGCAGCCGGACTCGTCCGCACCGGTCACGCTCACGTGAAGCCCTGTCTCGCCCTGGTCCGGCACCAACAGAGGTGCCTCCAGAACCAGTTCGCGCACCACCGGCGTACCGGCTTCCGCGCCGGCCCGTGACGCCATCTCCACGAAGGCCGTGCCGGGCAGGAGCGCGGTGCCGAACACGGCGTGCTCGGCGAGCCAGGGATGCGACTTCAGCGACACCGACCCCGTCAGCACCACACCATCGGAGTCCGGCACCGGCACCAGCGCACCCAGCAGCCCATGCCCGAGCCCCTCCAGACCCAGGCCCGCCGCATCCGTCACCTGCGCCCGCACCGGCTCCAGCCAGTACCGCTCGCGCTGGAAGGCATACGTCGGCAGCTCCCACGGCTCCACCGGCCGCCCACCCACCGGCCACCGCACATCAAGCCCCGCAACAAACGCCTCAGCCAACGCAAGAAGAAAGCGCCGCTGCTCATCCTCATTGCGTCGCAGCGTCCCCAACACCACAGCAGAAGCGTCGGCTTCCTCGACACTCTCCTCCACCGACGCCGTCAACACCGGATGCGCACTCGCCTCGACAAACACGTCAAAGCCGTCCGCGAGCAACGCCCGCGTCGCACCATGGAAGTCCACCGTCTCGCGGAGGTTGGTGTACCAGTACCCGGCATCCAGCCCGGCACCATCCACCACACCACCCGTCACCGCCGAATAGAACGGCACCCCACCTGCACGCGGAGACACCGGAGCAAGCAGCTCCAGCAACTCGCTTTCGATCTCCTCCACATGAGCTGAATGCGAGGCATAGTCCACGGGGATCCGGCGGGCCCGCACCCCCTCCGCCTCACACGCCGCCAACAACGCGTCCAGAGCCGCCACATCACCGGAAACCACCGTCGACAACGGCCCGTTCACCGCCGCCACCCACAACCCCTCACCCAACCGCGCACGCACATCCTCGACCGGCAGAGCGACCGACACCATGCCACCCCGCCCCGCCAACACACCCAACGCCTTACTCCGCAAAGCAACCACCCGCGCCGCATCCTCCAGCGACAAAACCCCCGCCACACACGCAGCCGCAATCTCACCCTGCGAATGACCCACCACAGCAGCCGGCTCCACCCCACACGACCGCCACAACTCCGCCAACG
>NZ_JBSFHC010000004.1:0-428449 GCF_053596835.1 Streptomyces sp. NPDC001606 | reverse complement strand
TGCACACCTACAATCACCACCGCGGACACACCGCGCTCGCAGGCAAACCACCCGCCAGCCGCGTCCCCAACCTCACAGGGCAATACACCTAGGCGGCGATCGGCAGCGGCATCTCCCGCTCCCCCAACGCGTCGAGTGCCTGGCGCAGTTGCCGGAGGTGGCGGGGGGTGAGGCGGCCGGTGTCGTCGAGATGGACGGCGCAGGCCGTGGTGGTGTCCACGAGCCGTTCCAGGGCGTCGGCCACCGTCTCCGTTCCCTCGGTGTGCCGGGCGAGGGCGGGCAGTTCGGCGGCGGCGAGGGCGATGGCGGTGCGGGCCTCGCCGAGGGTGCGGTAGGCCTCGCGGCGCAGCGCCCAGCGCTCGGTGCGGGTGTCGCCGGACCCGCCGTCCTCGACGGGTGCTCGGGACTCGTACTCGCCGAGGACGTGGGTGAGATAGGCGTGCGCGGCGTTCCGGGCCGTCGTGAGGCGGGCCCGGACCTGGGCGCCCCGCTCGCCCGGCATCGGCAGATGTCCGACGACCAGGACCAGCGCGCAGGCGAGCAGCGTCTCGCCGATCCGGCCGGCGGAGGCCTGCGGCTCACCGCCGACCATGACGAGGGCGAGCACCAGGACGGTGACGACGGCGGTCAGCGCGGCGAAGTGCCGGGTGGCCACCGGTACGAGCGCTCCGCACACCGCGACCAGCGCGATCAGCCCGGCCGGGCGGGGCAGCAGCGCGGCGAACCCGGCGAACACCAGGGCGCCCAGCACGGTCCCGGCGGCCCGGCACAGCACCCGGGAGACGAGCGGCCCGAGGTCGGGCTTGACGAGGAAGACGGTGGTGGCCGGAAGCCAGTACCAGTGCTGGTGGTGGCCGTACCAGCCGGTGTGGTGCAGCGCCTGGGCGATGGCGGCACTGGCGCCGAAGCACAGGGCGACGCGCAGTCCGTACTCACGTCCGCCGACTCCGTACGCGGCCCGCGCGGCGTCCCGGAGACCGCGTCGGCGGCCGACCGGTCCGCGGTCGGCGGCCGTGCCCCCGTCGAAGGCCTCGGCGGCGTGCAACAGGGCGTCGTCCAGGGCGCGCAGGGCGGGTGCGGACCGGTGCGGCGCGGGCAGCGGGCCGGTGCCGGTGTTGCCGCGCACGGCCGCGGCGAGCCGGCGTGGTCCCTCGGCGGCGCGGGGCGTGACGGGCTCCCCGGCCCAGAACAGGGCGGTCGCGGCCTCGGCGAGGGGCAGCGCGGCGGTGTACTGGGCGCGCAGCCGGCGCTCGGCGGCGGAACTGGCGTACCGGCGCAGCCGGGGTCCGGCGAGGGCGTCCTGGGCGTGGTCGAGGGCGGCGGTGAGCGCGGCCCGCCGGGCGGTGGCCTGCGGACCGCCGGCCGCGTCGAGCAACGCGGCGATCGCGTCGTACACGGCGGCGACCGCCGACCGCTCCCCGTCGAACCGGAAGTCCCCGGCGAGCGACCCGGGCGTGGGCAGGGCGAGCCGCAGCAGGAGCAGCCAGCCGGCCCCGGCGGTGAAGGCGAGGGCCCGCTGCCAGCCGCTGTCGGCCGCCGGGGTCCCGGCGCCGATGGCCGCGGTGACCAGCAGCTGTGTGCCGGCGGCGGAGGCGACCGGCCCGACGGCGCTGATGCCGCCGGCGAACAGCCCGAGCCCGGTGAGCACCAGGGTGAGCGGTACGGCGCCGAGCAGCTGACCGGCGTACGAGCCGACGAGCAGTCCGAGCGCACCGGCCAGCGCGGGCACGCCGAGCCGCTTGACGGAGGCGCGCCTGCTGCCGGGGCGGTCGTTGATGCCGGCGAGCATCGCGGCGATGGCGGCGATGACGCCGTGGGAGACGCGGCCGGTGAGCACTCCGGCGAGCGCCAGCGGCCCGGCGGCGAGCGCACCCCGGGTCACCGCGTTCCATGGCACGGGCCCGCGCTGGGCACGGAGGGCATGGGTGAGCCAGAGGGGTGCGGCGGGCCGGGACACGGGGCTCCTGTTCACGGTCGGGTTCGTACGAGCGTCGAGGCTCGGGTCGTACGAGCGTCGGGGCTCGCGGTCGTACGAGGGGCACGGTTCAGGTCGTACGAGGGCGGGCGGGGCCTTCGGACGACGGTGGCCGGCGGGCCGTGCTTCCACGGTAGGTCCCCTGCCCGGCGGGAACGGGGCGATCATGTTTCGGGGGCGTGAAAGGTGGCGGGGCGGGGTGGTTTCTTTATGAACGCAATCATGACCGCAGCCGGACGCGGTCAGCGGTGAGCCGGCTCACCGCGCCCGCCCGGCCCGCCAGGTCACGTTCCTTCGTATCCGTCCGCGTCAGGTCAGGAGTCCGCAGTTGAACACCGTGCCCACCCCGCCCCCGCTGCTGGCGCGCGCCAAGCCCCGTCTGCGGCGGGCGATGGAGATCCTCGCGGAGGAGCCGGACGGGCTGCACTTCAGCGAACTCTGGCAGCGCGTGGTCGCCGACTTCCCGCTCGATCCCGACGAGTTGGAGGTCCGCCCGACGGCGAACGAGACCAAGGGGCAGAACACGTGGGTGTGGCAGACCTCCGACTGTGTGCTCGCCGGAATGCTCGTCAAACGCAACGGCATCTGGTCGGCGACCGGCCTCGCCCGGCAGCGGCTGAAGACCCACCCCGACCCCGAGGGGTTCTTCGCCGGGGGCAGACAGGCCTTCACCTACTGGCGGGCGCACCAGCTGGGTTACGCCTATGCGGCCCGGCTCTGCGGTGCCGTCCGCCCCGGCCGCTGGGTCGCGCTGGGCGACCTGGCCGCCGAGACGGGCCTGGACCGCTCCCGGCTCGCCGCCTGGCTGTGGGGCACCCGCCCCAAGGGCTGGCACCGGGTGCTCAGCGAGGACGGGCGTGTGCCGGACGAGATCCACGCCGACGAACGGGAGATCAGGGAGTACGCGGAGCATTTCGCCGGTGAGGGAGTGCCGGGCGAGGACGGCAGGGCCGGTGTGGCGGAGCTGAAGCAGGCGCTGGCGAGCGAGGACGCCCGGCGGGGCAGCGGCCGGAACGCCTGGCTGGTCGGTTCCGGCTCCCGGGGGCAGGAGTGGCTGGACGAGGGCTTCTGCTCGCTGCGCCTGGACCAGGACCTGGCTCACCTGTCCGGCCCCAGCTCCTTCGAGGAGTTGGCGGTGCTGGTGGAGAACCGCTATGCGCGGACCCTGTCGAAGCAGCAGCGGGCGCGCACGGCACAGGACCTCGACCGCTTCCTGAACCTGATGCGCCCGGACGATCATGTCGCGGTCGTGGACGAGGGCCGGCTCTGGCTGGGCACCGTCACGGCCGATGCCGAGGTCGAGCGGCGCCCCGATGGCGGCACCCGGCTCCGGCGCCCGGTGCGGTGGCTCACCGTCCCCATCGCCGAGCGGGAGCTGCCCGAGGAACTCCAGGCCCAGCTCGGCAGCGACCATGACGTCGTGGACCTGACCCCGCTTCTCGACCAGGTGAGGCGGCTGGCCGACGCGGCCGACGTCGGCCCCGAGGAGGAGGCGCCCCGGCAGCTGCCCAGCCCGGGGGTGACGCTGCCGCGGCCCACCACCGCCCTCGCCGAGAAGCTGCTCGTGACCCCGGAGTGGCTGGAGGAGGTGCGGGAACTCCTCGCCGACCGCAAGCAGTTGATCTTCTACGGGCCGCCCGGCACCGGCAAGACCTATCTCGCCCTGCACATCGCGGAGCACCTGGCCGGCGACCGGCGCGCGGTGAAGCTCGTGCAGTTCCATCCCTCGTACTCCTACGAGGACTTCGTCGCAGGTTACCGGCCCGTTCAGCAGAAGGACGGTGATGCGGCGGCCGGAACGCTCGGCTTCGAGCTGCGCGAGGGTCCCTTCCTCAACCTCGTCGCGGCGGCCCGGGCCCATCCGGACACCCCCCACTTCCTCATCATCGACGAGATCAACCGGGCCAATCTGGCCAAGGTGTTCGGCGAGCTGTACTTCGTACTGGAGTACCGCACCCGGCCGGTGGACCTGCTGTACCAGGGCGAGTTCACCATGCCGTCCAACCTCTTCGTCATCGGCACGATGAACACCGCGGACCGTTCCATCGCGCTCGTGGACGCGGCCATGCGCCGCCGCTTCGCCTTCCTCCCGCTGCATCCGGACGACGATCCCACCCGCGGCCTGCTCGCCGCCTGGATCGCCCGGGAGCACCCCGGTTTCGCAGAGGACGTCGCGGCCCTGCACCGGGTGCTCAACTCCCGTATCGAGGACCGGGACTTCAAGATCGGTCCGTCGTATCTGATGCGGGACTCCGTCTATCGCGAGGGAGGTCTCGAACGGACTTGGCGCACCGCGATCCTGCCGCTGCTCGAGGAGCACCACTACGGCGACGGCACCGATGTGGAGCGCCGGTACGGCCTTCAGGCCATCCGGCGAGCGGTGGCCGCGGAGCAGGCCCGGACCGGTGGGGACGACGAGTGACGTTCACCCGGCGGCTCGACCTCACCGAACACGGCGGCTGGGTCCCGGCCCGGCTGTCCCCGGCGACGGGGCAGTGCCTGGCCCGGTCGGGGGTCGTCGAGGCACGGCCCGCTCCTGACGACCCGGAGCAGTGGGAGGTGCGGGCGTTCGCCAAGGTCGGAGTGGTGCGGATCGCCGGCGTGGAGATCTCCATCGCGCCGAAGCTGCCGGTCGGGCGCCTCTTCTTCCTGCTCGGGTACGCCGCCGACCCCACGCGGGGCTGGCGCACGGACGAGGAGCTGGTCGACACGGGAGTGCATCCGGGTGTCCTGCCCGCCCTCGCCCACGCCTTCGAACGGCTGGCGGACCGTGCCCTGCGCCAGGGACTGCTCCAGGGGTACCGGACGGTGGACGACGCGCTTCCGGTCGTACGGGGGAGAATCCGCACGGCCGACCAGATACGACGGCGGCACGGCATTCCGCTGCCGGTGGAGGTGACGTACGACGACTTCACCACCGACATCGCCGAGAACCGGCTGCTCCTCGCGGCGACGGACCGCCTGCTGCGCCTGCCGGAGGTTCCGGGAGCCGTCCGCCATCGGCTGCTGCGGCTGCGCGCCCGGCTCGCCGGTGTCACTCCCCTGGTGCCCGGGCGGCCGCTGCCCGACTGGCGGCCCAGCCGGCTGAACGCCCGCTACCAGGCCCCCTGCCGGTTCGCGGAGCTGGTGCTGCGCGGGGCGTCGGTGGAGCACCGGCACGGTGACGTACGCGTCGACGGCTTCCTCTTCGACCTGGCGAAGGTCTTCGAGGACTTCGTGTGTGCCGCGCTCGCCCAGGCGCTCGGTGCGTACGGCGGGCGCTGCCGCGCGCAGGCCCGGCACTCTCTGGACGAGGCCGGCGCGGTCGTGCTCAGGCCGGACCTGGTGCACTACGCGGACGACGGGGCGCCGGTGGCCGTGGCAGACGCCAAGTACAAGGCGGAGCGGCCGGAGGGGTTTCCCGAGGCGGATCTGTACCAGATGCTCGCCTACTGCGTGGCGCTCGGTCTGCCGGCCGGCCATCTGGTCTACGCCCGGGGCGGCGCGCCCGAGACCCGGCACACGGTCCGCGGCACCGGCACGGTGATCGTCCAGCACGCCCTGGAGCTGGACGCGGAGCCGTCGCACATCCTGGCGGCGGTGCACCGCATCGCGGCCTCGATGGGGGCCGGCGAGGAACCGGCGCGGGGTACGGCGGTCCGGGGCGTCGTCGGACCGCGGACACCGGAGACGTCCTCCCCCGCCTGAGCGTCGTCGGACCGCGGACACCGCAGGCCGCCTCCCCCGCCTGAGCCTCGTCCGACCGCACACCGCAGGCGTTCTCCCCCGCCTGACCTCATCCCCTGTTCACGGGCGGCCGGCCCGCTCGACGAGTGCCTCGGCCCGGCCGACCGCATCGGTCAGGGTGTCCGGGTCCGGTCCCTGGGAGAGTGCCGCGAGGATGCCGTCCACGGGTCGCAGGCCGGCGCGGTCCAGCAGCCGCTTCTCGTTCGTCACCCACTCCCCGCGGGCGGCGAGGACACCGTGGGCGGCCTGGGCGGCGGCGGTGGCGATGGCGCCGGCGGTTTCCGTGAGGCGGCCGTAGGGGGCGTGGTGGGCCTTCGCGTAGGCGAGGGTGGCCCGGGCGGTGCCGTGCCAGCGCTCGCTCGCGGTCCGGCGCAGCCTCTCCGGATAGGCCGCCGGGCGGGGCGGATCGCCGATGAGGGTCCGGTTGAGGGCGAGTTCGGCGACGAGCAGGTAGGTGGGGATCCCGGCGAGATGGAAGAGCAGCGGTTCGACCCGGAAGCGGCCCTGCTCCGCCTCGGCCAGCTCGTGCTCGACCACGTCGAGGTCGCGGTAGTGCACATCGACCCGGCGGCCGTCGATGCTCAGCCAGGCCCCGCCGTTGAAGACGCCGCCGCCCCAGCCGCCGACCTCGGAGACCTCGCCCTCCCAGCCGAGGGCGCGCAGGTCGTCCGGGTCGAAGGGGCCGCGGTAGTAGACGGCCAGGTCCCAGTCGCTGTCCGGGCGGTGGGTGCCCTGGGCGCGGGAGCCGCCGAGGGCGACCGCGCGGACGGTGGGCAGGGCGGCGAGGCGGTCGGCGGTGGCGGCCAGGAAGTCCTGGTCGGGGTCGGACGGCTCGGACGGCGTGCACGGCAGGGACGGCATGGACGCTCCGCGGGTCGGTCGGATTCCCGCCGGAGCGTACGCCCCGGTCAGCGGTGACGGCGGGCATTTTCCGGGCGGCGAGCCGGACGGAACGGGGGCACGGGGGCCGCCCGCAGCGGCGGGGCGGGCGGGAAATCCGGATGCGGTCGCGGGCGATGAGGGCGATCCTCGGACGGTTGCCCGCCGTCCGTTCGAGGAGCAGCCCTGTGATCCGACGCGTCACCGCCCCCGCTCTGTTCCCGCCCCCCGTCTACTCCCATGCCTCGGTCGTCGAGGCGGGGACGAAGCTCGCGTTCCTGGCGGGGGCCGTGCCACTCGACGAGAAGGGGGAGATCGTCGGCCCCGGTGACCCGGTGGTCCAGGCCGGGCAGGTGATCGCCAATCTGGCGGAGCAGCTGCGCGCCGTCGGCAGCGACCTGGCGCACGTGGTCACGACCGATGTCTACGTCGTCACCGACCAGCCCGCGGTGCTGTCCTCGGTCTGGGAGGTGGTCGAGGCCTCGGGCCTGAGCACGGGACCGCACTCCTCCACGCTGCTCGGCGTCAGCTGTCTCGGCTACCCGGAGCAGCTGGTGGAGATCACGGCGACGGCCGTGGTGCCGGAGGAACGGGAGCAGGGGACGCCGTCATGACCGAGGTCGTACTCCGGCGGGCCGTCGCGGCCGACGCGCCTGCCGCCGCCGATGTCTGGCTGCGGTCCTTCGCCGCGGCCCTGCCGACGGTCGTCCGGCCGCGCACCGACGACGAGGTGCGCGAACACTTCCGTCGGGTCGTGGTGCCGCTGCGGGAGACCTGGGTGGCGGAGGCGGCCGGCGCGGGGATCGTCGGTGTGCTGGTGCTGGACGGCGAGCTGCTGTCCCAGCTGTATCTGGCTCCCGAGTGGCGGGGGCGGGGGCTCGGGGACCGGTTCGTCACGCTGGCCAAGGAGCGCTCCCCGGGCGGGCTGACCCTGTGGACCTTCCAGGTCAACAAGCCCGCCCACCGCTTCTACGAGCGGCACGGCTTCTCGGCCGTCGAGTTCACCGACGGAAGCGGCAACGAGGAGCGCGAGCCGGACGTGCGCTACGTCTGGCGGCCCTGAGCACCCGCCCTGCAACCGGCGGGCTATGCCAGCCCCGCCACGCCCGCCGCCGTACGCAGCACCTCGCGCAGCATCTCGGCGGTGAGCCGGCCGGTGAAGGTGTTGCGCTGGCTGACATGGAAGCAGCCGAAGAGGTCCAGCCCGTCGAGCGCGACCCGGGTGCCGTGCGCGAACGCCGGGCGGGGCCGGGGCACGGTCCAGCCCGCCTCGGCGAGCGCGGGCAGCGCGGCCTGCCAGCCGAAGGCGCCGAGCACGACCACGGCTTGGAGCGTCGGACGCAACAGGGTCAGCTCCTGCACCAGCCAGGACCGGCAGGTGTCGCGTTCGCCGGGGGTCGGCTTGTTCGCCGGCGGGGCGCAGTGCACGGGGGCGGTGACGCGGACGCCGTACAGTTCCAGGCCGTCGCCGACGCGGACCGAGGTGGGCTGCGAGGCGAGCCCCACGTCGTACAGCGCCTGGTAGAGCACGTCTCCGGAGCGGTCGCCGGTGAACATCCGGCCGGTGCGGTTGCCGCCGTGCGCGGCCGGGGCCAGCCCGATGATCGCCAGCCGGGCGTCGGCGGGGCCGAAGCCCGGCACCGGGCGCCCCCAGTACGTCCAGTCGGCGAACGCGGCACGCTTGGTCCTGGCCACCTCCTCCCGCCACTCGACCAGCCGGGGACAGGCCCGGCAGCCCGCGATGCGCCGATCGAGCCGGGCAAGGGCGCTGCTGTCGTCCATACGACCACGGTATGCCCGATCCACGCCGGTCCCTTCCCTGGCACCGGTACCTTTCCCCAGCACCGGCCCCTTTCTCTTCTCCGGCAGCGGCCCCTTCTTCAACTCGGGTCGCCGGAAAACCCGTCCGGATCGCCGGGCTCGGCGCGTTAAGGTCGGACCATGGCTTCCGAGAACGCGGACGAGAACGACAACCGTGGGACCGGCACACCGGGCGAGGTGAAGGCCGCCCCGGACGCCGCGGCCCCCGGTGCCTCCGACGGGCAGCCGCTCGACCCCAAGATCGCCGCGGCGGTGGCCGCCGCGGAGGCCGCCGGACCCGCGGCCGGTGAGACGGTCCGGATCGACAGCTGGATCTGGGCGGTGCGCCTGATCAAGACGCGTTCCCTGGGCGCCGCCGCCTGCCGTGGCGGGCATGTGCATGTGAACGGCGAGCGGGTGAAGCCCGCCTACTCGGTGCGCATCGGGGACGAGGTCCGGCTGCGCCACGAGGGCCGGGAACGGGTCGTGATCGTCAAGCGCCTGATCCGCAAGCGGGTCGGGGCGCCCGTGGCCACCCAGTGCTATGTCGACAACTCGCCTCCGCCGCCGCCCCGTGAGGCCGTCGCCCCCGCCGGTCTGCGCGACCGCGGTGCCGGCCGCCCCACCAAGCGGGACCGCCGCGACATGGAACGCCTCCGTGGCCTCGCCGCCTTCGGCCGCACCACCGGGTTCACCGGCGCCGCCGGTCCCGACGGTCCGGGCGGATCCGGTGGCGGCGAGGGAGCACGCAGGGGCCGCTGAGCCGGCCCGGCACGCTCGTTCCCAGTCCTCCCGCAGCCCGTTGCTGCGCCGCGTTCTCGAAGAGTACGTTGCAGGGAGGAGTGGTGATCCGATGCGTACAGGCAGTGAACCGGCGACCGCGCGCAGTGCTCTGCGGGCCCGGTTCTGGCTGAGCGTATGGGGTCTGACCTGGGCGATCTTCGGGACGGCGGCGTTCGCGCTGGTCGGCCGCCCGGGCTGGGCCGCGGCCTGCGGGGTGCTGTGGCTGGTGGCCACCGTCGACCTGGCCATGATCGTCAGACATATGCGGCAGGGCCCGCACTACCAGCCGGGCCGGGACATACCGCCGTACCGGCCGCCGGACAGCGGACCTCCGTATCCCGGACCGCCACGACACCGGCACCCCTGACCGCCCCGCATGTCCGACAGACCCGCTCAGTCCTCGAAACGGGCCGCCTTCAGGTAGTCCGGGTTGGGGTCCAGCGCGGCCGCCAGCCGGAAGTGCCGTCTGGCCTGGTCGGGGCGGCCCTGCCGTTCGTAGGTGCGGGCCAGCGCGAAGTGCGCGAAGGCGTTGTCCGGCTCGCGCTCCAGCACGATGGTGAACTCGAGCTCCGCCGGCCGCAGTTGCGCGGCGGCGAAGAAGGCACGCGCGCGCAGGAGGCGGGCCGCGGTGTTCTCGGGGTGCGCGGCGATGACGCCGTCGAGCAGCTTCACCGCACCCCGCGGGTCCCGTGCGTTGAGCAACTGCTCGGCGGCACGGAAGTCGATGACATGCGTCTCCGGACTGCTTCCGGTGGAACCGCTGGTCTCGGGCACGGCAGAGATCCTTCCCTCGCTGCGCCGGTTCAACGCCCCCGCGGGAACGGGTATTCCAACCCCGGACCTCTGCCCCGGACCTCGGCGGGTCTACCGCGCGGCGCTCTCGTGTGCCCGGCGGACGAGCGTGTCCCACACCTCGGCGACCCGCTTCTCCAGCGCGTCCAGCGGCACATCGTTGTCGATCACGATGTCCGCGATCTCCCGGCGCTGTTCCCGGGTCGCCTGCGCCGCCATCCGCGCGCGTGCGTCCTCCTCGGTCATCCCGCGCAGCCGGACGAGCCGGTCGAGCTGGGTCGCGGGGCTCGCGTCCACGACGACCACCAGGTCGTAGAGCGAGGCGAGACCGTTCTCGGTGAGCAGGGGTACGTCGTGGACGACCACGGCGTCATCGGCCGCGGCGGCCTCCAGCTCGCGGGAGCGGGCGCCCACCAGGGGGTGCACGATCGAGTTGAGGACGGCGAGCTTGTCGGGGTCGGCGAAGACGATCGAGCCGAGCCGGGGGCGGTCCAGGCTGCCGTCGGCGGCAAGGACGTCCACCCCGAAGGCGTCGACCACGGCCGCGAGGCCCGGGGTGCCGGGCGCCACGACCTCGCGCGCGATGCGGTCCGCGTCGATCAGCACGGCGCCGTGCTCCACGAGCAGCCGCGACACCTCGCTCTTGCCGGCGCCGATCCCACCGGTCAGGCCCACTGTCAGCATGAGCGGAAGCTTAGGCCCTGCCACCGGCGGCCGAACCGGCGGAGGTCAGTTCTCGCCCTCGCGCTCCGCCAGGAACCGCTCGAACTCGCGCCCGATCTCGTCCGCCGACGGGAGGTCCGCCGGCTCGGCGAGCATGTTGCCCCGGGTCTCGGCGCCCGCCGCGGCGTCGTACTGGTGCTCGAGGCCCTGGACGAGGGCGGTGAGTTCCTCCTCGCCCTGCCGGACCTGCCGGTCGATCTCGGTCTGCGTGCGGTGCGCGTCGGTGCGCAGGGCGTGGGCGACGCCGGGCAGGACCAGTCCGGTGGCGGCCGTGATCGCTTCCAGCGCGGTCAGCGCGGCGTCCGGGTACGGAGAGCGCGCGACGTAGTGCGGGACGTGCGCGGCGACGCCCAGGACATCGTGTCCGGCCTCCATCAGCCGGTACTCGATCAGCGACTCGGCGCTGCCCGGGACCTGGGCCTCCTCGAAGGGGCTGCGGTGGCCGGGGACGAGGTCGGTGCGGTTGCCGTGCGGGGTGAGGCCCACGGGACGGGTGTGCGGGACGCCCATGGGGATGCCGTGGAAGTTGACCGAGAGACGCACCCCGAGCCGCTCCACGATCTGCCGTACCGCCACGGCGAACCGCTCCCATTCCACGTCCGGCTCGGGACCGGACAGCAGCAGGAAGGGGGCGCCGGTGGCGTCCTGGACGACGTGGACCTCGATGGCCGGGACCTCGTAGTCGGTCCAGCGGTCGCGCTTGAAGGTCAGCAGGGGCCGGCGGGCCCGGTAGTCCACGAGCCGGTCGTGGTCGAAGCGCGCGACGAGCTGGTGGGGCAGTGAGTCGAGCAGCCGGTCGACGATCAGTTCGCCGGTGTCGCCCGCGTCGATGTATCCGTCGAAGTGGTAGAGCATGACCAGGCCGGCCGACTCCTGGGCGAGCGCCATGTCGACCACGGCGAGGCCCTTCGGCTCCCATGCGTACAAACCCTGCGGATCAAGCACTGTGACCGCTCCTCCTCGTGTCCGTTCATCGACAACACGGCGTCGGGAGCAGACATTCCCGCGAATGCCTTCTTGATCAGGAAGCGGTGGTCCCCGGTCCACGGAGAGCTGCGCGAGGGGAAAAGACCGAGAGGCCGCACCTCGAAAGGTGCGGCCCCTCAGGACCAGCTATCGGCTAGGCCGAGCGGCAGGCGCTCAGCTCTGGCCGCCCGCCAGCTTCTCGCGCAGCGCGGCCAGCGCCTCGTCCGAGGCCAGCGCGCCGGAGGTGTCCGCACCCTCGGAGGAGTACGAACCGCCGGTCGCGGCCGGAGCGGCAGCCTCGCCACCCTCGGCGGCAGCGGCAGCGTCCGCCTCGCGGGACTTGACGACCTGCTGCTGGTGCTGCTCGAAGCGGGTCTGCGCCTCGGCGTACTGGCGCTCCCACTCCTCGCGCTGCTTCTCGTAGCCCGGCAGCCAGTCGTTGGTCTCCGGGTCGAAGCCCTCGGGGTAGATGTAGTTGCCCTGGTCGTCGTAGGACGCGGCCATGCCGTACAGGGTCGGGTCGAACTCGACCGCCATCGGGTCGGCACCGAAGGACTCGTTGGCCTGCTTCAGCGAGAGGCTGATGCGACGACGCTCGAGGTCGATGTCGATGACCTTGACGAAGATCTCGTCGTTGACCTGGACGACCTGCTCCGGGATCTCCACGTGGCGCTCGGCCAGCTCGGAGATGTGGACCAGACCCTCGATGCCCTCGTCCACGCGGACGAACGCACCGAACGGAACCAGCTTCGTGACCTTACCGGGCACGACCTGGCCGATCTGGTGGGTGCGGGCGAACTGCTGCCACGGGTCTTCCTGGGTCGCCTTCAGCGACAGGGAGACACGCTCGCGGTCCATGTCGACGTCGAGAACCTCGACGGTGACCTCCTGGCCGACCTCGACAACCTCGGACGGGTGGTCGATGTGCTTCCAGGACAGCTCGGAGACGTGGACCAGACCGTCGACGCCACCCAGGTCCACGAAGGCACCGAAGTTGACGATCGAGGAGACGACGCCGGAGCGGACCTGACCCTTCTGGAGGGTCGTGAGGAACGTCTGGCGGACCTCGGACTGGGTCTGCTCGAGCCAGGCACGGCGGGACAGGACCACGTTGTTGCGGTTCTTGTCCAGCTCGATGATCTTGGCCTCGAGCTCCTTGCCGACGTACGGCTGAAGGTCGCGGACACGGCGCATCTCGACCAGGGAGGCCGGAAGGAAGCCACGGAGGCCGATGTCGAGGATGAGACCACCCTTGACGACCTCGATGACGGTACCGGTGACGATCCCGTCCTCTTCCTTGATCTTCTCGATGGTGCCCCAGGCACGCTCGTACTGGGCGCGCTTCTTCGAGAGGATCAGGCGGCCTTCCTTGTCCTCCTTCTGGAGGACCAGGGCCTCGATCTCGTCGCCGACGGCGACGACCTCGTTCGGGTCGACGTCGTGCTTGATCGAGAGCTCGCGGCTCGGGATGACACCTTCGGTCTTGTAACCGATGTCGAGCAGGACCTCGTCCCGGTCGACCTTCACGATGACGCCGTCGACGATGTCGCCGTCGTTGAAGTACTTGATCGTCTCGTCGATCGCGGCGAGGAAGGCTTCCTCGTTACCGATGTCGTTGACCGCTACCTGCGGGGTGGTGGCGGTGGTCTCGGTGCTGCTCGTCATGTGGGAAAGGGCTCCGGTACGGACATTGAAGTCGTAGGTACTGCTTACGCCGGGAGCCCGTTTCGCTCTGATGAAGCCGGACAGCCAAGGAAGCGCCACTTGAGCACCGGGTGCCCGGTGGCGCCTCGAGAACCGAGGGGACATACAACAGATGCGAGCGCAGCCTGCTACGTCTGAGGTGCGCAGGCCCGCAGCGCAACTTGTAGCATACGGGGGCAGCCGGACAGGGTCAATGCGCGACAGCGCACCCCAGGGCGGATCGCCGCATTCCCGGCGGAAAAAACGTCCCAACTGGCCGCGCAGGCCTGGGCAACCCTTCCGTGAGACACCCCCGGCGGGTTGGACGGAAGAGTACGACGAGGGAGCCGATCATCCAAGAGTCGGAGACGGAACAGCACGGCGGGCCCGAGGGGTCCGAACCGGAGGCCACCCGGCGTGACGCCGGTGTGACGGAGAGCGCGCGGGCCAATCGTGGCTGGTGGGACCGGAACGCGGACGAGTACCAGGTCGAGCACGGCACCTTTCTCGGGGACGACCGCTTCGTGTGGGGTCCGGAGGGGCTGGACGAGGTGGAGGCCGAGCTGCTCGGCCCGCCGGAGGAGCTGAAGGGCCGGGCCGTCCTGGAGATCGGCGCGGGTGCGGCGCAGTGCTCGCGCTGGCTGGCCGCGCAGGGCGCCCACCCGGTGGCCCTGGACCTCTCGCACCGCCAGTTGCAGCACGCGCTGCGCATCGGCGGATCGTTTCCGCTCGTCTGCGCGGACGCGTCCGCGCTGCCCTTCGCGGACGGCTCCTTCGACCTGGCCTGCTCGGCGTACGGGGCGCTGCCCTTCGTCGCCGACCCGCGGCTGGTGCTGCGCGAGGTGCGCCGGGTGCTGCGGCCGGGCGGCCGGTTCGTGTTCTCGGTGACGCATCCGATCCGGTGGGCCTTCCCGGACGAGCCGGGCCCCGAGGGTCTGTCGGTGGCCGCCTCCTACTTCGACCGCACGCCCTACGTCGAGCAGGACGAGCAGGGCCGCGCGGTCTACGTGGAGCACCACAGAACGGTCGGCGACCGGGTCCGGGACGTCGTGGCGTCCGGGTTCCGGCTGGTGGACCTGGTGGAGCCGGAGTGGCCGGCCTGGAACACCGCGGAGTGGGGCGGCTGGTCCCCGCTGCGCGGCCGGCTGATCCCGGGGACGGCGATCTTCGTGTGCGAGCGGGACTGACCGGCCTCCGCGGATCATCGGGGGCACACGCGCGTAGGGGCCGTTTTCGCCGTCGTACGACACTGGGGGCGTGATCCGTTACGACGCCCTGGACGCGCTGCCCGTGCGCTCCGCCCTGCCCGCCCTGACCGACGCGCTGGACGGCGCCGGCACCGCCGTGCTCGTGGCGCCGCCCGGCACCGGCAAGACGACGCTGGTGCCGCTGGTGCTGGCCGGGCTGGTCGGGGACGGTCCGGCGCGGCGGGTCGTGGTGGCCGAGCCGCGGCGGATCGCGGCGCGTGCGGCGGCCCGGCGGATGGCGTGGCTGCTGGGCGAGCGGCCCGGTGAGAGCGTGGGCTTCACGGTGCGCGGGGAGCGGGTGACCAGCCGGCGCACGCGCGTGGAGGTCGTGACGACCGGGGTGCTGCTCCAGCGGTTGCAGCGGGACCAGGAACTGGCCGGGGTGGACGTCGTCGTGCTCGACGAGTGCCACGAACGGCATCTGGACGCGGACACGGCGGCCGCCTTCCTGTGGGACGTACGGCAGGCGCTGCGGCCGGAGCTGCGTCTGGTGGCCGCGTCGGCGACCACGGACGCGGAGGGCTGGGCGCGGCTGCTCGGCGGGGCTCCGGTGGTGGAGGCGGCGGGGATCGCCCATCCCGTGGAGGTGGTGTGGGCCCCGCCCGCCCGTCCGGTACGGCCGCCGCACGGGATGCGCGTGGATCCGGCGCTGCTGGCGCATGTGGCGTCGGTGGTGCGGCGGGCGCTCGTGGAGCGGGACGGGGACGTGCTGTGCTTCCTGCCCGGGGTCGGGGAGATCGCGCGCGTGGCGGGACAGCTGGGCGGGCCGGGCGACGTCGACGTGCTCCAGGTGCACGGGCGGGCGCCGGCCGCCGTGCAGGACGCGGTGCTCTCGGCCGGGGAGCGGCGCCGGGTGGTGCTGGCCACGTCGGTGGCGGAGTCGTCGCTGACCGTGCCGGGGGTGCGGGTGGTGGTCGACTCGGGGCTCGCGCGGGAGCCGCGGGTGGATCACGCGCGCGGGCTGAGCGGTCTGACGACGGTCCGGGCGTCGCGGGCGGCCGGGCGGCAGCGGGCGGGCCGGGCCGGGCGTGAGGCGCCGGGGGCGGTGTACCGGTGCTGGTCGGAGGCCGAGGACGGGCGGCTGCCGGCGTTTCCGGCGCCGGAGATCAAGGTGGCCGATCTGACCGCGTTCGCCCTTCAGGCGGCTTGCTGGGGCGATCCGGACGCCTCGGGGCTGGCCCTGCTGGATCCGCCGCCGGGTGGGGCGATGGCGGCGGCGCGCGCCGCGCTGGCGGCGGTGGGCGCGGTGGACTCCGCCGGGCGGGCCACGGAGGTCGGGGGGCGGCTGGCCCGGCTGGGAGTGCACCCTCGGCTCGGGCGGGCGCTGCTCGACACCTCCGGCGCGGGTGCCGAGGTGGTCGCCCTGCTCTCCGAGGAAGTACCCCGGGAGTACGGCGATGATCTCGCGGGGGCCTTGCGGCGGGCGCGGCGTGGGGGTGACGCGTACGCGGAGCGCTGGGCCGCTGAGGCGCGGCGCCTCCGGGCCCTGTCAGCGGAGCTTTCCCACCCGGCGGAGCTTTCCCACCCGGCCGCGCAGGACCGTCGGCGGGACGGCGCCGGCCCGGGCGGCCCCGTCGGGGTGGCGGGTGGTGATGAGCGGCTTGTCGGGGTGGTGGCTGCGCTGGCCTTTCCCGAGCGGGTCGCCAGGCTCGACGGAGGGTCGTACCTCATGGTGTCCGGGACGCGGGCCGAGCCGGTGGACGGGTCGGCGTTGCGCGGCGCGCCCTGGATCGTCGTCGCCGTCGCCGACCGGCCCACCGGGAAGGGCCACGCGCGCGTGCGGATCGGCGCCGCGGTGTCCGAGGACGTCGCACGGGCCGCGGCCGGGGCGCTGCTGACGGAGCGGGACGAGGTGCACTGGGCCGACGGGGACGTCGTGGCCCGGCGCGTCGAACGGCTGGGCGCCGTGGAGCTGGCCGTACGCCCCCTGAAGGAGGTCGAGCCCGGTCTGGTGCGCGCCGCTCTGCTGGACGGGCTCCGGCAGGACGGGCTCGGGCTGTTGCGCTGGGCGCCGGAGGCGGTCGGTCTGCGGCAGCGGCTGGCGTTTCTGCACCGGCATCTCGGTGCGCCCTGGCCGGACGTGTCGGACGAGGCGCTGCACGCGCGCGTGGACGAGTGGCTGGAGCCGGAGCTGGGCCGGGCCCGGCGGCGGGCCGATCTCGGGCGGATCGACGCCGGGCAGGGGCTGGCGCGGTTGCTTCCGTGGGCGAGCGGGGACGCCGCGCGGCTGGAGGAACTGGCGCCCGAACGGATCGCCGTACCGAGCGGGTCCAGGATCCGGATCGACTACGCGGACCCCGAGCGTCCGGTGCTCGCGGTGAAGCTCCAGGAGATGTTCGGCCTGGAGGAGACGCCGGTCGTCGCGGGTGTGCCGCTGCTCGTGCACCTGCTCTCGCCCGCCGGGCGGCCGGTCGCCGTGACGGCCGATCTCGCGTCCTTCTGGAAGGACGGTTACAAGGGTGTACGGGCGGAGCTACGCGGCCGGTATCCCAAGCATCCCTGGCCGGAGGACCCGGCGACCGCGGAACCCACGCGGCACACCAACGCGCGGCTCAGGCGCTGACCGGTCCGGCTTCCGCGCGCGGTGCGGAGTCCGCCGGGTCCCTAGGGCGCCGGCCGCGTGCCTCCAGGTAGAGGGACAGGGACGACAGCAGCAGGCCGAGGAGCAGGGAGCCCCGGGGGACGTACGAGGTGAGCGTCAGGACGAGGGTGCGGTTGTGCTTGACCAGCGCGACCGTGTGCTCGATGTAGTCCTCGCGCATCTTCACGTGCCCGGCGAACGCGGTGACCCGGTCCCTGCCGCCGAGCAGGGTGCCGCCGCGCAGCTCCTCCCGGTGGATCTCCTCGCCGTAGACGGGCGCCCCGGTGACCGGTTCGACCCAGAACCGGCGGACGGTGGTGTACCAGCGGGTGGTGCCCGTCCTCGCCACCGACTCGGGGGTGATGCCCTGCACGGGCATGGCCTTCGGGAAGGGCACCTTGGTCCAGGGGACGGTCTGCTCGAAGACGTAGACGGTCAGTCCGCGGAAGGTCCGGGTGCCCTCGTAGTGGATGGGGCGGGTGGTGCGGGTCTGCGCGTCGAAGTACTCGTAGTCCCGTTTCCGGGTGAGGAAGGGCCATTTGAACTCGATCCCGTCCCGCCTGACCGGGTCGCCGTCGACCATCTCGCCGGTGGCGTGCACCGGGTCCTGGCTGTGGGCGTCGAAGATGTAGCGCTCGGGTATCCGGGAGACCATCCTGCCGTCGGGGCCCTGGACGTAGGAGAGGCCGTCCCAGACGACGACCGGCCGGCCCGCCGCCTTCCCGATCCTGCGCGCGGCCGCCGTGTCGCCCTTGAGGGTCTGCACGATGGTGACCTTGGAGACCTTCTTCGCGCGCATGGTGCCGTAGTCGAGCAGGGTGGCACCCTTCGCCTCCAGGACCATGTCCTGGTACTGGTTCGCGGGGATCCTGGCCAGGCGCGGGAAGGCGTACCAGCGCAGCAGCGGGGACAGCGCCGCGCAGAACACGGCACAGGCGAGCAGGACCAGGCTTGCCTTGCGGCGCATTCCGGCCTCCCTCCCGGACGGGCCCGGTCACGGGTGCGCGGGCACGGTCGTCAGCAGCGGCTTGGGTGAGGTGGGGCCCGTCGGCGCGCCCGTCGCGCTGATCGTGAGGACCAGGGCGAACGCGAGGGCGAGACCGGTCGCGGCGGCGATGAGGGCGCGCATGCGGGCCTCCCGGCGGAGCGTTCCTGATGATGCGTCAGGTCCGGCACCGTAGCAACGGGCGGGCGAGATGAGAACAGCGCTGCACGCACGAACGAGGGCGCCCTCCCCGCCGGTGCGGAGAGGGCGCCCTGGGGCCGATCGGGTCAGGACGAGGCGGAGGGACTCGGGGACGAGGTCGGAGTCGGAGTCGGGCTCGGGCTCGGGCTCGGGCTCGCCGAGGTGTCGTCCGCGGAGACCTTCAGCTCGACGGTGAGCATGCCGCCGCCGGGGGTGGTGATGCGGAGCAGGAAGGTGCCGGTGGTGTCGTCCGCGTACAGCTTCGGCAGGGTCAGCAGGCCCTTGGCGTCGGTCGTGAGGCCGGTCAGGGTGCGGACGGGCTTGCCGTGGGCGTCCTTGAAGTACGGGCCCTTGTCGTTCTCCGTGGGGTCGTCGGTGGACTTGATCAGGGTGGCGGTGGCCGCCACCCGGTCCGCGACGGCACCCTTGTACGTCGCCTTCACCTGGACCTGGTCGGCGAACTCGCCGCCCGGGGTGCAGGTCAGGTCGGTGTCGCTGGTGCGGGCCAGGGTGTCGGCGACCCGCTCGGTGACGGAGGCGGTGTAGGCGACGGCCCTGACCGCGCGGCCCACGACGGTGGCGACGACCTTGAAGTCGCCGGTCTTCTGGCCCGCTTGGAGCGCCGGTGCCTTGGCCACCCCGTGGGCGTCGGTGACGGCCGTGGCGACGGTCTCGCCGCCGGTGAAGGTCGCGTCCGTGTCCCCGGCGATGGTGAACCTGACCCTGACCTTGCCGACGGACGCGCCGGCCTTGGTCTCGGCGCGGGTGGCGATCTGCTCGGTGAAGGCGTCGCCGGTCCGCGCGGTGAGCTTGCCGGTGCCGGCGTCCGTCAGGTGGTCCACCGTGTCGGTGGGGGTCTGCGGGGGCGTCGGGACCGGCTTCGGGTCCGGCTTGGGTTCCGGCTTCGGGTCCGGCGCCGGCTTCGGGTCCGGCTTGGGATGCGGCTTGGGGGCCGGCTTCCCGCCGTGCGGCTCCGAGGGCTTCGGGGACTTCGTGTGCGGGGTGCCGCTGTCGCTGCGGTGGGACGGTACGTCGCCGGTGCCGTCCGGCACGGAGTGGGTGCCCTTGCGGTAGTACTCCATCCACGACAGGACGGTGTTCAGGTAGTCCTGCGAGTTGTTGTAGCTGAGGATCGCGCTGTGCAGGCCGGCCGTGCTGGACAGGTCCCAGTCGTTGCGGCACAGGTAGTGGCCGGCGGCGAGGGCGGCGTCGTAGACGTTGTTGGGGTCCTTCTTGCCGTCGCCGTTGCCGTCGCGGCCGGCCCAGGCCCAGGTGGACGGGATGAACTGCATGGGGCCGATGGCCTGGTCGTACTGGCTGTTGCCGTCGTACGCCCCGTGGTCGGTGTCCTTGATGAGCGCGAAGCCGTTGCCGTCGAGCACCGGGCCGAGGATCGGGCGGAGCGTCGTGCCGTCGGCGTCCACGCGCCCGCCGCGCGCCTGGCCCGACTCCACCTGGCCGATCGCGGCGAGGAGTTGCCAGGGCAGATTGCAGCCGGGCTTGGCGGTGCGCAGTTCGGCCTCCGCCTTCTTGTACGCGTCGAGGACCGTGGCCGGGATGCCCGCCTCGCCGGTTCCGGTGCCGTTGGGCACGCCGGTGCTCGGCGAGGGGCTCGGCTTGGGGCTGTGCAGCGGGGGCAGGTCCGTGTAGTACGGCGAGTTGCCGGTGGCGTTGTCGTCGGAGGTCCGGTCCGGTACCGGGGTGGAAGCGCCGGCGGTTGTCTGTCTGCCGTGGTCCTCGCCGGTCGCTCCCGGAGCCTGGGACGCGGAGAGAGCCGCTACCGCTGCCGCGGCCACCGCTGTGGTCGCCGCTCCCTTGCGCAGCCGCCTGCCGAAGTGCGCCGCCATAGAGTGAACCCCTCCCGTGGACGTCCGTGCGTCCGTCTTCCGCCTGTCTGCCTCGCTCTGGTGTGACGGTTGACGTGGTGCTGTGGTTGCCCCTGTTTCCGTGCCTCCCGCGGGGGCCCAGGTGACCCTACGACAACTTGGTTTACACGGACAGCCATTCCTGCCCGATTTTCACCAGTTGGCCAACTTGTCGTTGCCATGGGTGTGTGGACCGCCGTCCCATATATCGGACGACCGGTGATCAACGGTTTGGGGCGCGGGGTGCGTTGGCGGGCGGGGTGCTTCTGTGCGCCGGCGCGGGGTCAGGCTCCGGTGTCCGGTTCCGACGGCCGGGCAGCGGCCGGCCGCTCGCCGAGCGACGCGACGAAGACGGTCACGGTGGGCCGGGGGCGGGAGCGCGGGACGAGGGTGAGGGCGAGCGCGAGATAGCCGCGGGCCAGGTCGGCCCACTGCTGCCAGTCGGGTCTGCGGACCGCGCGGAGGGGGCGGCGCAGACCGGCGGCGGCCCGGCGGACGGTCGCGGCGCGGTCGGCCGGAATGCGGGCGGTGCTCGCGTCGGCCGCGAGGACCGGCACCGGCGAGGCCGGCAGGGCCCACGCCGAGGCGGTGTCCGCCCAGGCCCGGGTGACTGCCTTGGGCGTCCGGCGGTGGAGCATGCGTATACCCATGCCCGCAGTGTTGCGGCTGCGGACGCCCCGGGGCGTTTTGACGGGGGCCACGTGAGTGAAGCCCCCTCCGGGGGCCCAGCCGGTTGTGTGCGGGGGTGGCAGTCCGGCCGGTTGTGTGGTGCGGGTAGGGGTCCGGCCGGTTGTGGGGTGCGGGCGGGGGCCGCCTGGGGGGCTTGCCCAGGCACCCGAGGGCCTCCGCGCGGGGACGCGGGCGGGGCCCGCGCCCCCGGGGGCTGAGGCGCCGCAGGTTAGTGTGCGGCGGACTCCCAGTCCGGGCCTACGCCGACCGAGACGTCCAGGGGGGCCCTGAGCTGGACCGCGTTCGCCATTTCGCGGCGGACGATCTCCTCCGCGGCCGCCCGCTCGCCGGGGGCGATCTCCAGGACGATTTCGTCGTGGACCTGGAGGAGCATGCGGGACTTCAGGTCCGCCGCCCGCAGGGCGCTGTCCACCTTGAGCATGGCGATCTTGACGATGTCGGCCGCCGTGCCCTGGATGGGCGCGTTGAGGGCCATGCGCTCGGCCGCCTCCCGCCGCTGGCGGTTGTCGCTGTTGAGGTCGGGGAGGTACCGGCGGCGGCCGAAGAGCGTCGCCGTGTAGCCCGTGGCCCGGGCCTCGTCGACCGCCCGGCGCAGGTAGTCGCGGACCCCGCCGAAGCGCTCGAAGTAGGCGTCCATCAAGGCGCGCGCCTCCGCCGCCTCGATGTTCAGCTGCTGGGAGAGGCCGAAGGCGGACAGGCCGTACGCCAGGCCGTACGACATCGCCTTGATCTTGCGGCGCATCTCCGCGTCGACCGCGGCCGGCTCGACGCCGAACACCTGGGAGGCGGCCGTGGTGTGCAGGTCCTCGCCGGAGGTGAACGCCCGGATCAGGCCCTCGTCCTCGGAGAGGTGGGCCATCACGCGCAGCTCGATCTGGCTGTAGTCGGCCGTCATCAGGGACTCGAAGCCCTCGCCGACCACGAAGCCCCGGCGGATCGCCCGGCCCTCGTCCGTGCGGACCGGGATGTTCTGGAGGTTCGGGTCCGTGGAGGAGAGGCGGCCGGTCGCGGCCACCGTCTGGTTGAAGGTGGTGTGGATACGGCCGTCGCCCGCGATGGTCTTGATCAGGCCCTCGACGGTGACCCGCAGCTTCGCCTGCTCACGGTGCCGGAGCATGATCACCGGCAGTTCGTTGTCGGTCTGGGTGGCGAGCCAGGCCAGGGCGTCGGCGTCGGTGGTGTAGCCGGTCTTGGTCTTCTTCGTCCTGGGCAGGGCCAGCTCGCCGAAGAGGACCTCCTGGAGCTGCTTGGGCGAGCCCAGGTTGAACTCGTGGCCGGCGGCCGCGTGGGCCTCCTTCACGGCCTGCTGCACGGCGCCCGCGAACATCTGCTCCATCGCCTCGAGGTGCGCGCGGTCGGCCGCGATGCCGTGCCGCTCCATGCGGGCGAGCAGCGCGGAGCTGGGCAGCTCCATGTCCCGCAGGAGGTCCGCGGCACCCACCTCCTCCAGGCGGGCCTCGAAGGCCTCGCCGAGGTCCAGGACCGCGCGGGCCTGGATCATCAGGGCCTCGGCCTCCGCGCCCTCGTCCGTGCCGAAGGCCAGCTGGCCGTCGGCCGTGGCGGCCGGGGCCAGCTCGCGGTGCAGGTACTCCAGGGAGAGCGCGTCCAGGTCGAAGGAGCGGCGGCCCGGCTTGACCAGGTACGCGGCGAGCGCGGTGTCCATGGTCACGCCCTCGACGCTCCAGCCGTGCTCGGCGAAGACCCGCATGGCGCCCTTGGCGTTGTGGAAGACCTTGGCGCGGCCGGCGTCGGCCAGCCAGGCGGCGAACGCGTTCTCGTCGGTCTGGTCCAGCTCGGCGGGGTCGAACCAGGCGGCCGCTCCCCCGGCCGCGGCGAGCGCGACCTCGGCGACCGAGCCGGCGCCCAGCGCCCAGGTGTCCACGGTGGCGACGCCCAGGGTGCCGGTGCCGTGCTCGGCGAGCCAGCCGGCCAGCTCGCCGCTGCCGAGGATCGCGCCGTCCAGCTCGATGCCGTCGGCGGCGACCGGGGTGGTCTCGGCCTCCTCGGTGCCGGGGTCGACGGCGAAGAGGCGCTCGCGCAGCGACGGGTTGCGGATCTCCAGGGTGTCCAGGATCATCGCGACGGCCTTGCGGTCGTACGGCGCCCGCTCCAGGTCGGCGACGGTCTTGGGCAGCTCGACCTGGCGCTCCAGCTCGGTGAGGACGCGGTTGAGCTTGACGGCCTCCAGGTGGTCCCGGAGGTTCTGCCCGGCCTTGCCCTTGACCTCGTCGACCCGCTCGACCAGCTCCGCGAAGGACCCGAACTGGTTGATCCACTTCGCGGCGGTCTTCTCGCCGACGCCGGGGATGCCCGGGAGGTTGTCGGACGGGTCGCCGCGCAGCGCCGCGAAGTCCGGGTACTGGGCGGGCGTCAAGCCGTACTTCTCGAAAACCTTCTCCGGGGTGAACCGGGTCAGCTCCGAGACGCCCTTGGTCGGGTACAGCACGGTGATGTGGTCGGTGACCAGCTGGAAGGAGTCGCGGTCACCGGTGACGATCAGCACCTCGAAGCCCGCGGCCTCGGCCTGGGTGGCGAGGGTGGCGATGACGTCGTCCGCCTCGAAGCCGTCGACGGCGAAGCGCGGCGCGTGCATGGCGTCCAGCAGCTCGCCGATCAGCTCGACCTGGCCCTTGAACTCGTCCGGGGTCTTGGAGCGGTTCGCCTTGTACTCGGTGAAGCGCTCGGAGCGCCAGGTCTTGCGGGAGACGTCGAAGGCCACCGCGAAGTGCGTGGGCTCCTCGTCACGCAGGGTGTTGGCCAGCATCGACGCGAAGCCGTAGATCGCGTTCGTCGGCTGGCCGGTCGCGGTCGTGAAGTTCTCCGCGGGCAGCGCGAAGAACGCGCGGTAGGCCAGCGAGTGCCCGTCCATGAGCATCAGCCGGGGACGGGGGCCGCCGGGGGTCTTGTCGGTCTGCTTCGGTGCTGTCTCTGCCACGTCCCCGATCCTGCCACGCCGCACTGACAGTCCGGGCCGCTCGGCTCCGGCGGCTGTGAGAGGCGCCACAGGACCAGGGGGCAGGCAAGGGTGCCGGTCCCCGCACGCCCGCCCGGGCCCGTTGTCGGTGCCTCGTGGGAGGATCGTCGGCGTACTTCTCACACCCAGCCGAAGGGGAGCGGGCGATGGCGACGAAGCCGCCCAAGGGAGACCCGGTTCAGGACGCGCCGCAGGTCGCGGAGCCGAAGCACGCGGCCGCCGGGCTGCCGGCCATCGGGCACACCCTGCGCATCGCCCAGCGGCAGATGGGGGTGAAGCGCACCGCGCTGACACTGCTGCGCGTGAACCAGAAGGACGGCTTCGACTGCCCGGGCTGCGCCTGGCCGGAGCCGGACCACCGGCACAAGGCGGAGTTCTGCGAGAACGGCGCGAAGGCGGTGGCCGAGGAGGCCACCCTGCGCCGGGTCACCCCCGAGTTCTTCGCCGCGCACCCCGTCGCCGACCTGGCCGGCCGGAGCGGGTACTGGCTGGGGCAGCAGGGCCGGCTGACCCACCCCATGTATCTGCCCGAGGGCGGGGAGCACTACGAACCCGTCACCTGGGAGCGTGCCTTCGACATCATCGCCGAGGAGATCGCCGCCCTCGGCTCCCCCGACGAGGCCGTCTTCTACACCTCGGGCCGCACCAGCAACGAGGCGGCGTTCCTGTACCAGCTCTTCGCGCGCGAGCTGGGCACGAACAACCTGCCGGACTGCTCGAACATGTGCCACGAGTCGTCCGGCTCGGCGCTGAGCGAGACCATCGGCATCGGCAAGGGCAGCGTCCTGCTGGAGGATCTGTACAAGGCCGACCTGATCATCGTCGCCGGGCAGAACCCGGGCACCAACCATCCGCGCATGCTGTCGGCGCTGGAGAAGGCCAAGGCGAACGGGGCGCGGATCATCAGCGTCAACCCGCTGCCCGAGGCGGGCCTGGAGCGGTTCAAGAACCCGCAGACCCCGCAGGGACTCCTCAAGGGTGCCGCGCTCACCGATCTGTTCCTCCAGATCCGCATCGGCGGCGACCAGGCCCTCTTCCGGCTCCTCAACAAGCTGGTGCTGGAGACGGAGGGCGCGGTCGACGAGGAGTTCGTCCGCGAACACACCCATGGCTTCGAGGAGTTCGCCGAGGCGGCCCGGGCCGCCGACTGGGACGAGACGCTGACCGCGACCGGTCTCACGCGCGCGGAGATCGAGCGGGCGCTCGCGATGGTGCTCGCCTCGAAGCGGACCATCGTCTGCTGGGCGATGGGGCTCACCCAGCACAAGCACGCCGTGCCGACCATCCGCGAGGTGGTCAACTTCCTGCTGCTGCGCGGCAACATCGGCCGTCCGGGCGCCGGTGTGTGCCCGGTGCGCGGCCACTCGAACGTGCAGGGCGACCGCACGATGGGCATCTTCGAGCGGCCCGCGCCGGCCTTCCTGGACGCGCTGGAGAAGGAGTTCGGGTTCGCCCCGCCGCGCGAGCACGGTTTCGACGTGGTCCGGGCGATCCGCGCGCTGCGCGACGGCACGGCGAAGGTGTTCTTCGCGATGGGCGGCAACTTCGTCGCGGCCTCCCCCGACACGGAGGTCACCGAGGCCGCGATGCGGCGCGCGCGGCTGACGGTGCATGTGTCGACCAAGCTGAACCGCTCGCACGTCGTCACGGGCGCGCGTGCGCTGATCCTGCCCACGCTGGGGCGCACCGAGCGGGATGTGCAGGCCGGCGGCGAGCAGTTCGTGACGGTCGAGGACTCCATGGGCATGGTGCACGCCTCGCGTGGCCGGCTGGCACCGGCGGGCCCGCGGCTGCTGTCCGAGCCGGCGATCGTGTGCCGGATGGCCCGCCGGGTGCTGGGCGAGCGCAGTGTGGTGCCGTGGGAGGAGTTCGAGAAGGACTACGCGGCGATCCGTGACCGCATCGCGCGTGTGATCCCCGGTTTCGAGGACTTCAACGCGCGCGTGGCCCGGCCCGGCGGCTTCACGCTGCCGCACGCCCCGCGCGACGAGCGCCGCTTCCCGACGGCGACCGGCAAGGCCAACTTCACGGCCGCGCCGGTGGAGTTCCCCGAACTGCCCGCGGGGCGCCTGCTGTTGCAGACGCTGCGCTCGCACGACCAGTACAACACCACGATCTACGGGCTCGACGACCGCTACCGGGGCATCAGCAACGGCCGCCGGGTGGTGCTGGTGAACCCGGAGGACGCGCGGGCCCTCGGGGTCGCCGAGGGGGCGTACGTCGACCTGGTGAGCGAGTGGCGGGACGGGGTGGAGCGGCGTGCGCCCGGCTTCCGGGTCGTGCTCTATCCGACGGCCCGGGGATGCGCGGCGGCGTACTACCCCGAGACCAATGTCCTGGTGCCGCTGGACGCGACCGCCGACACCAGCAACACCCCGGCCAGCAAGTCCGTCGTCGTACGCCTGGAGCCGCGTACGGAGGACGCCCGCGAGGCACGTGCAGAGGACGGCCAGGCACGTGGGGAGGACGGCCAGGCGCGCGCGGAGGCCCGTCTGGAACAATCGGCGACCGACTGAGCGTTTGCTCAGCGACGCGATGTGAGAGCCGTACGACGAACGGAGCAGGGCCGATGGGTGAGCAGCAGCAGGTGAAGTTCCCGCAGGAGGTCCTCAAGGAGTACGCCGCGCTCGGTGTCGACCTCCCGGCCCTGTTCTCGGCCGGGCACCTGGGCACCCGGATGGGCGTGCAGATCCTGGAGGCCTCGGCGGAGAAGGTCGTCGGGACCATGCCGGTGGAGGGCAACACCCAGCCGTACGGCCTGCTGCACGGCGGCGCCTCCGCAGTGCTGGCGGAGACCCTGGGGTCGGTCGGCTCGATGCTGCACGGCGGCAGCTCCAAGATCGCGGTCGGTGTGGATCTCAACTGCACGCACCACCGCGGGGTCCGCTCGGGCCTGGTGACCGGCGTGGCCACGCCCGTGCACCGGGGCCGGTCCACGGCGACGTACGAGATCGTGATCAGCGACGAGGAGGGCCACCGGGTGTGCACGGCCCGGCTGACCTGCCTGTTGCGGGATGTGCGTCCGCAGGACGGCGACCGGGCGGGCGCCTCGGCCTGACCCCCCGCACCCCGCCGCACGGGCCCGGTACCGCTCCCCAACAGGAGCCGGACCGGGCCCTTTTGACTGGGGAATTTCTCTTTTCCGGGTGTAACACTCCGTAACGTGCGTGCAATACACACGACCTTCTCCTCTGCAAAGGTTCGCCCTTGTGGATCTTTCTGTACCGCGCCTGCGCGCCCGCGTGGCGGCGATCCGCGGCGAGGGGCCCACGACCAACCGGAAGTGCGAATTCTCAAAATCCGGACCGCGCGGAAATTCCGCCAAACCGGCCGAGATCTTCCTGGCCGGAAGTCAGGCGTCCACGCCGTCATAACAAGAAAGTCACAAGGAAGCGCACGGCGCTGCCCAGGTCTCCACACCGGGCTTAGAGTCACGGCCAGTCACCGCTCCAACGGGAGTTCGGTACCGGCGCGGCACCCGCAGACCCTTCAGGGGACTGGCGTGCCTGCGGAAAGGATCGATTGTGCGACAGCGTTCTCTGGTGATTCTTACCTCCGTGCTGACCACCGGAGCTCTGACTCTCACCGCCTGCGGCTCCCGCAACGACGACGGCAAGGGCAGCGGCGACAACGGCAACGTGACGGTGACGATCGGCGTCGACGCCCCGCTGACCGGCCAGAACTCCGCCACGGGCCTCGGCATCCAGTACGGCGCGCAGATCGCCGTGGACGACGCCAACAAGAACAAGACCGTCCCCGGCGTCACCTTCAAGATCAAGGCCCTGGACGACAAGGCGATCCCGGCCACCGGCCAGCAGAACGCCACCCAGCTCGTCTCCGACAAGAGCGTCCTCGGCGTGGTCGGCCCGCTCAACTCCGGTGTGGCGACGCAGATGCAGCAGGTCTTCGCCACCGCCAACCTGGTGCAGATCTCCCCGTCCAACACCGCCCCGGAGCTGACCCAGGGCAAGGACTGGCAGACCAAGAAGTCCCGTCCGTTCAAGACGTACTTCCGCACCGCGACCACCGACGCCCTCCAGGGTGCGTTCGCCGCGGACTACGCCTTCAACGGCCTGCACAAGAAGAAGGCGTTCGTCGTCGACGACAAGCAGACCTACGGCGCCGGCCTCTCCAAGATCTTCAAGGAGCAGTTCACCAAGCAGGGCGGCAAGGTCATCGGCACCGACCACGTCAGCGTCGGCGACCGCGACTTCTCCACCCTGGTCACCAAGATCAAGAACTCGGGTGCCGACCTGCTGTACTACGGCGGCCAGTACGACGAGTCCCAGGTGCTGACCAAGCAGCTCAAGGACGCCGGGGCCAAGATCCCGCTGTTCGGCGGCGACGGCATGTTCACCCCGACCTACATCAAGACCGCCGGCAAGGCCGCGGAGGGCGACCTGGTCACCTCCATCGGTGTCCCGGTCGACACCCTGCCCGCCGCCAAGGACTTCGTCAGCGCCTACAAGGCCAAGAAGTACCCCGGTGACTACGGCACCTACGGCTCGTACGCCTACGACGCCACCACCGCCATCATCAAGGCCGTCGGCCAGGTCGTGAAGGACGGCAAGCTCCCGGACGAGGCCCGCTCGAAGGTCGTCGACGCCGTCCAGAACACCTCCTTCGACGGCATCTCCGGCAAGATCTCGTTCGACCAGTTCGGCGACACCACGAACAAGCAGCTGACCGTCTACCAGGTCACCAACGGGGAGTGGAAGTCCGTCAAGAGCGGCCTGGCCAACCCGAAGTAACGGGTCCGGCCGACTCAAGGCACCGACGGCACCACCGCACCACCAGGGCCGCGCGGCACTGACCACCGTCACCGCGCGGCCCGTCCGTTCCCTTCCCCTTGACTCTCCCCACCACATGGAGGCCATGCGGTGAACACCCTGCCGCAGCAGCTGGCCAACGGGCTGTTCCTCGGCTCGATGTACGGGCTGATCGCCATCGGCTACACGATGGTGTACGGCATCGTCCAGCTCATCAACTTCGCCCACGGCGAGATCTTCATGACGGGCGGCTTCGGCGCCCTCACGGTCTATCTCGCCCTGCCCGACGGCATATCCATGTGGATAGCCCTGCCCGCGATGCTCCTCGGCGGCGCGCTGATCGCCGTACTGATCGCCGTGGGCGCCGAGCGCTTCGCCTACCGGCCGCTGCGGGGCGCGCCACGGCTCGCACCGCTGATCACGGCCATCGGCCTCTCGCTCGCCCTCCAGCAGCTCGTGTTCAACCTCTACCCGAACGCGAAGACCGCCCGGGTGTTCCCGCAGCTGCCGTTCGGGCCGTACCACCTCGGCTCGGTCACGGTGCAGAGCGGTGACGTCTTCCTGATCATCGCCGCGCCGGTCTGCATGGCGATCCTCGCCTTCTTCGTCCGCCTCTCCCGCACCGGCCGCGCCATGCAGGCCACCGCGCAGGACCCGGACACCGCGCAGCTGATGGGCATCGACACCAACCGCATCATCGTGATCGCGTTCGCCATCGGCGGCCTGTTCGCGGCGGTCGCGGGCACGGCGTACGGCCTCAAGTACGGCTCCGTCTCCTACGACATGGGCTTCCTCGCCGGCCTCAAGGCCTTCACCGCGGCGGTCCTCGGCGGCATCGGCAACATCTACGGCGCCATGCTCGGCGGTCTCGTGCTCGGTCTCGCCGAGGCCATGGCCACCGCCTACATCTCCGACGTCCCGGGCATGCACCAGCTGGGCGGCATGAGCTGGGCCCCGGTGTGGGCCTTCGTCCTCCTGATTCTCGTACTCCTCTTCAGGCCACAGGGCCTGCTCGGCGAACGCGTCGCGGACAGGGCGTGAGCAGCATGACCGACACCACCACCCAGGCCCCCGCCGAGCGCGGTCCGATACCGCTGCCGCCCCTGGCCGCCCGGCTGCTGATCGCGGCCGGCGCCGTCGGCACCATCGCCAGCACCTTCCTCAGCTGGACCTGGACGCCCGACTTCCCCGGCGACCTGACCATCTACGGCTATCCGGCCGGTCTGCAAATCCTGGCCCTGGTCGCCGGCGCGCTGACCCTGCTGTACGGGCTCACCCTGTGGAACGTGAAGGGGCTGGGCTGGCTCAACCCCTCGGGGGCCACCACCCCCGTCGTCCTGACCAGCCTCTCGGCGTTCGCGGTCTGCTGGTTCACCGGCCTCGCCATCGCCGTCGACCTCGGTGGTCTGGTCAATCTGGAGCCGGGCGGCTTCGTGGCCATGGCGGCCTCCGCGCTCCCGCTCATCGGCGCGCTCGCCCTGCCCCACCCGGCGCCGGGCACCGGCATCAAGGGCTATCTCACCAAGCCCGACCAGCCGCACCACGGCAGCCTGTCGCCGCTCGCGGAGCGCGCCGCCGTCACCGTCGGCACCGCCCTCGGCCTGGTGGTCTTCACCTACGGCATCGGCATCAACGACGACGACAGCGAGACCTTCATCGGCTTCCTGCTGGTCCTGGTGTTCGCCGCCTGGGGCCTGGTGCACGCGGGTCTCCTCGACCGCTACGCGGCCATGTCCGCCCGGCACCGGAGCTTCGCCACCACGCTCGCCTTCGTGGCCGCCGTGATCTTCCCGTTCACCCAGAGCGACGACCACAACGCCAACATCGGTGTGAACATCCTGATCTTCGCCACCGTGGCCCTCGGCCTGAACATCGTCGTCGGTCTCACCGGTCTGCTCGACCTCGGCTACGTCGCCTTCCTCGGCGTCGGCGCCTACGCGGCCGCGCTGGTCTCGGGCTCCGAGTACTCGCCGTTCGACGTCCACTTCCCCTTCTGGGCCGCCGCGCTCACCGGCATGGCCGCCTCGCTGGTCTTCGGCGTGCTGATCGGCGGTCCCACGCTGCGGCTGCGCGGCGACTACCTGGCCATCGTGACCCTGGGCTTCGGAGAGATCTTCCGGATCACCGTCAACAGCCTGGACGGCGACTCCGGACCGAACGTCACCCGTGGCCCCAACGGCATCACCCAGATCCCCGACATCAACATCTTCGGGTTCAACCTGGGCGACGCCCACCAGATCGGCTCGTTCACGCTCGGCCGGTTCGCCAACTACCTGTTCCTGATGCTGATCATCACGGCCGTCGTCGTGCTCGTCTTCACCCGCGCCGCCGACTCCCGCATCGGCCGGTCCTGGATCGCCATCCGCGAGGACGAGACCGCCGCCACCGCCATGGGCATCAACGGTTTCCGCGTCAAGCTCATCGCCTTCGCCCTCGGCGCCTCCCTCGCGGGTCTCGCCGGAACCGTGATGGCCCACGTGAACTACAGCGTCAACCCGCAGCCCTACCAGTTCGCCGGTGCCGCCCCGCCCAACTCGGCGTTCCTGCTGGCCGCCGTCGTCCTCGGCGGCATGGGCACCGTCAGCGGCCCGCTGCTCGGCGCCAGCCTGCTCTATCTGATCCCGGAGAAGCTCCAGTTCATGCAGAACTACGAGCTGCTGGCCTTCGGTGTCGCGCTGATCCTGCTCATGCGGTTCCGGCCGGAGGGCATCATCGCCAACCGCCGCCGTCAGCTGGAGTTCCACGAGACCGGCCAGCTCGACGTACCCCAGCAGGCGACGCTGTCCGACGAAGCGGCCGTCACCAAGGCAGGGGCGTGAGGAACCATGACGACACCTGTACTCGAAGCCCGTGACGTCACCATGCGGTTCGGCGGCCTGACCGCCGTCCGGTCCGTCGACTTCACGGTCAACAGCGGCGAGATCGTCGGCCTGATCGGCCCCAACGGCGCCGGCAAGACGACGTTCTTCAACTGCCTCACCGGTCTGTACGTCCCCACCGAGGGCACGGTCGCCTACCAGGGCAAGGTGCTGCCGCCCAAGCCGCACCTGGTGACGCAGGCGGGCATCGCCCGTACCTTCCAGAACATCCGGCTCTTCGCCAACATGACGGTGCTGGAGAACGTCCTCGTGGGCCGCCACACCCGCACCAAGGAGGGGCTGTGGTCGGCGCTGCTGCGCGGCCCCGGCTTCCGCAAGGCGGAGAAGGAGTCCGAGGCGAAGGCCATGGAGCTCCTGGAGTTCGTCGGCCTGGCCGGCAAGCGCGAGCACCTCGCCCGCAACCTGCCCTACGGCGAGCAGCGCAAGCTGGAGATCGCCCGGGCGCTGGCCAGCGAGCCGGGTCTGCTGCTGCTCGACGAGCCGACGGCCGGCATGAACCCGCAGGAGACCCGGGCCACCGAGGAACTGGTCTTCGCCATCCGGGACAAGGGCATCGCCGTCCTCGTCATCGAGCACGACATGCGCTTCATCTTCAACCTGTGCGACCGGGTCGCCGTCCTCGTCCAGGGCGAGAAGCTGGTCGAGGGCACCTCGGACGTCGTCCAGGCCGACGAGCGGGTCGTCGCCGCCTACCTGGGCGAACCGTTCGAGGGCGACCCGGGTACGGCGGAGGCCGCCGAGGTCGAGGCCGCGGAGGCCGCCGCCGACGCCGCCACGGAGAGCACGAGCACCACCGAGGGAGAGGCCCCGTGACCGCACTGCTCGAGGTCGAGGACCTCAGGGTCGCCTACGGCAAGATCGAGGCCGTCAAGGGCATCTCGTTCAGCGTCGAGGCCGGCCAGGTCGTCACCCTCATCGGCACCAACGGCGCCGGCAAGACGACGACCCTGCGCACCCTGTCGGGTCTGCTGAAGCCGGTCTCCGGAAAGATCGTCTTCGACGGCAAGCCGCTCGCCGGCATCCCCGCGCACAAGATCGTCGCCCTGGGGCTCGCGCACTCCCCCGAGGGCCGGCACATCTTCCCGCGCCTGACCATCGCGGAGAACCTCCAGCTCGGCGCCTTCCTCCGCAAGGACAAGGACGGCATCGAGAAGGACATCCAGCGGGCCTACGACCTCTTCCCGATCCTGGGCGAGCGGCGCAAGCAGGCCGCGGGCACCCTCTCCGGCGGTGAGCAGCAGATGCTGGCGATGGGCAGGGCGCTGATGTCCCGGCCGAAGCTGCTGATGCTGGACGAGCCGTCCATGGGGCTGTCGCCGATCATGATGCAGAAGATCATGGCGACGATCGCGGAGCTGAAGTCGCAGGGGACGACGATTCTGCTGGTCGAGCAGAACGCCCAGGCGGCGCTCTCCCTGGCCGACCAGGGCCATGTCATGGAGGTGGGCTCCGTCGTCCTGTCGGGCAGCGGCCAGGACCTGCTGCACGACGAGTCGGTACGCAAGGCGTACCTGGGCGAGGACTGAGAAGACGCCGGCTTCCCCGCGCCTCGGCAGGGGCGCGGGGAAGCATCGGTCAGCCCTTCTTCGCGGCCTTCTTCTCCTGGCTGTCCGCGATGACCGCCTCGGCGACCTGCTGCATCGACATCCGGCGGTCCATGGAGGTCTTCTGGATCCAGCGGAACGCGGCCGGCTCGGTCAGGCCGTACTCGGTCTGGAGGACGGACTTCGCGCGGTCGACCAGCTTGCGGGTCTCCAGCCGCAGGGTGAGGTCGGCGACCTCCTTCTCCAGCTGCCGCAGCTCGGTGAAGCGGGAGACGGCCATCTCGATCGCCGGGACGACATCGCTCTTGCTGAACGGCTTGACCAGGTAGGCCATGGCGCCGGCGTCACGGGCCCGCTCCACCAGGTCGCGCTGCGAGAACGCGGTGAGCATCAGGACCGGGGCGATGGACTCCTCGGCGATCTTCTCGGCCGCGGAGATGCCGTCCAGCTTGGGCATCTTCACATCCATGATCACCAGGTCCGGCCGGTGCTCCCGGGCCAGCTCGACCGCCTGCTCACCGTCCCCGGCCTCGCCGACGACGGTGTACCCCTCCTCCTCCAGCATCTCTTTGAGGTCGAGCCGGATCAGGGCCTCGTCCTCGGCGATGACGACACGGGTCGTCAGCGGAGGCACGTGCGACATCTCGTCGTCGGGCGCGTCTGCGGGCTGGGGCGACTCGGCGGTCACGGGGGCTCCTCGTTCAGGGGCAGGGGTACTGCTGACAAGAGCCTACCTAGCTACGGTATGGTGGACGCGCGGAGGGTCGGGGGAAACCTTGGATTCTGCGAGCCCCGGTAGCCCAATTGGCAGCAGGCAACGGATTCAAAACCCGTACAGTGTCGGTTCGAGTCCGACCCGGGGCACTTTTCCTTGGATCCCAAGGTCAGCACTTCTTGCGGGCCCCTCTCGATGAGGGGCCCTTTTCGCGTTCACTTCGGGCGGTCGTCCTCGCCGATGTGATGCACCCGGACCATGTTGGTCGAGCCGGAGACCCCGGGCGGTGAACCCGCCGTGATGACCACGACATCGCCCTTGCGGCACCGGCCGTAGCGCAGCAGCAGCTCGTCCACCTGGGCCACCATCGCGTCCGTGGAGTCGACATGCGGGCCGAGGAAGGTCTCGGCGCCCCAGGTCAGGCTGAGCTGGGAGCGGGTGGCCGGCTCCGGGGTGAAGGCGAGCAGCGGGATCGGCGAGCGGTACCGGGACAGCCGGCGGGCCGTGTCTCCCGACTGGGTGAAGGCCACCAGGAACCGCGCTCCGAGGAAGTCGCCCATCTCGGCGGCGGCCCGGGCGACCGCGCCGCCCTGGGTGCGGGGCTTGTTCCGCTCGGTCAGCGGCGGCAGACCGGCCGCCAGCATGTCCTCCTCGGCCGCTTCGACGATCTTCGCCATGGTGCGCACGGTCTCGACCGGGTACTTGCCGACGCTGGTCTCGCCGGACAGCATCACCGCGTCCGCGCCGTCGAGGACCGCGTTGGCCACGTCGGAGGCCTCGGCGCGGGTCGGCCGGGAGTTCTCGATCATCGAGTCGAGCATCTGGGTCGCCACGATGACCGGCTTGGCATTGCGCTTGGCCAGCTTGACCGCGCGCTTCTGCACGATCGGCACCTGCTCCAGCGGCATCTCCACCCCGAGGTCGCCGCGCGCGACCATCAGTCCGTCGAAGGCGGCCACGATGGAGTCGAGGTCGGCGACGGCCTGCGGCTTCTCGATCTTGGCGATCACCGGGAGGCGGCGGCCCTCCTCGGCCATGATGCGCTGCACGTCCCGGGCGTCGTCGCCGCTGCGGACGAAGGAGAGGGCGATGACGTCGAAGCCGGTGCGCAGCGCCCACCGCAGGTCGTCCTCGTCCTTCGGGGAGAGGGCGGGGACGGAGACGGCGACGCCGGGCAGGTTGAGGCCCTTGTGGTCGGAGACCATGCCGCCCTCGACCACCACCGTGCGCACCCGGGGGCCGTCGACGGCGGTCACCTCCAGGCAGACCTTGCCGTCGTCGACGAGGACGCGCTCGCCGGGGGTGACGTCGGCGGCGAGACCGGCATAGGTGGTGCCGACCTGGTGGCGGTCGCCCTCGACGCCCTCCTCGACGGTGATGGTGAAGGTGTCCCCGCGTTCAAGGAGTACCGGTCCTTCGCGGAAGCGGCCGAGGCGGATCTTCGGACCCTGAAGGTCGGCGAGGATTCCCACGCTGCGGCCGGTTTCGTCGGCCGCTTTCCGTACGCGCTGATAACGCTCCTCGTGTTCGGCGTAGGTGCCGTGGCTGAGGTTGAAACGGGCGACGTCCATTCCGGCTTCGACCAGTGCCTTGATCTGGTCGTACGAGTCGGTGGCAGGCCCCAATGTACAAACGATCTTTGCTCGGCGCATGAGTCGAGCCTATGGCTTACCCACGGGTAGAGAATCGGCGCCGTATGTCCACTCAACAGACTCTGGGTAAAGGCTTATTGACAAGTGTTGAATTGGGCGACGGCCCGCTCCTTTGAGCGATTTCCCGGTTTCTCGTTCTACAGGTCGAACAGACGGACGTCCACGGCGTCGGCGATCGCTTCCGCGCCGGCGTCATTGACGTGCAGACCGTCGCCGCTGTCGAATTCCGGGCGGATCCGGTCGGGCCGGTCCGGGTCGGCGACGGCGGCGGCGAGGTCCACCACCGCGTCGAACGGGTTCCGCTCGCTGAGCAGCCAGGCGTTGACCTCGCGCCGGGCGGCCTGGCCGGCTTCGGTGTCGTACCCCTCGTAGACCGTGCCCCGGTACGGGCCGATGGTGGAGCCGATCACGGTGAGCCCGGCGGCCCGCAGGCGCTCGGCGAGAGCGGTGAGCCCGGTGATGAGGTCGGCCGCGCCGGCGCCCTCGGCGGGTGCGGGGAAGGCACGGAAGCCGGGCATGCCCAGGTCGTTGAGGCCGATGTGGATCAGGACATGGCTCACCCCGGGCACCGCGAGGACATCGCGGTCGACGCGGCTGAGCAGGCGCTCGCCGATCTCGTCGGTGAGCAGGCGGTTGCCGGCGATGCCCTGGTTGACGATCCAGCCGCGGCCGAGCCGGCGGCCGAGCTGCGCGGGGAAGCTGCCGTCCCGGCCGGGAGTGGTGCCTGTGCCCTCGATCCAGGAGTCGCCGAAGGCCACCGCGATCCGGGTGCCCTCGGGCGCCCGTACATCGGCGCCGATGCCGAAGTGGCCGGTCGGCACCTCCTCGGCGTCGCGCAGCCGCGCGGCGGACGCCTGGTCGCCGGGGGCCGCGTGGCCGGTGTCGTAGGGCACCATCGAGAAGGTGGTCAGGCCGGTGTCACCGGGCAGATAGAGGCTGACGGCGAGTTCCTGGCCGGCAGTGACGGCACGCTCGACCGGGTCGCTGACGGTCTCCTCGCCCGCCGGGATCGTGACGGTGGCGGACCCGGCGAAGGTGAGCGGGGTGTCGGTCGCCGGGTCGATGCCGTGGCCGGCGGTGCGGGTGGCGAGGCGGGCGGCGCCGATCTCCAGGGGCTCCTTGCCGTAGCGGTTGCTGAGCGTGATCCGCACCGCCTCCCCTCCCCCGGCGAGCCGCAGATACTGACGAAGGGTCTGTCCGGCGAGGCCCCGGCTCGGGGCCAGGGCGGAACTCTCGTACGGGCTGACGACGGCGGCACGGCGGGCGGCGATCCAAGTCGTGTTCATGGCAGCCCCCAACACCGCCGGGCCGCTCGTTCTTCCGGTGTGACCGGCCTTCTCACCTCCCGTCGGTCAGCGGGGTCAGCCGCTTCGCCTGCCGGGCCTGCGGAACCCTGGGTTCCTGGTGAAGTCCGAAGGTGGTGAAGGCGGTTCGGACCGGCAGCGGGTACGGCTCCTTGCCGGTGAGCGAGTTGAGGATGCTCGCGCTGCGCCAGGCGGCGAGGCCGAGGTCGGGCGCGCCGATGCCGTGGGTGTGCAGCTCGGCGTTCTGGACGTAGACCGCGCCGGTCACGGAGGGGTCGAGGACCAGCCGGAACTCCTCGTCGATGCGCGGGCGTTCGCTGCTGTCCCGGCGCATGTAGGGGTCGAGTCCGGCGAGGATGCGGCCGAGGGGGCGCTCGCGGTAGCCGGTGGCGAGGACGACGGCGTCGGTGGTCAGCCGGGAGCGGCTGCTCTGCTGGAGGTGTTCCAGGTGCAGCTCGATCCGGGTGGCGGCGATCCGGCCGGCCGTACGGACCCGGACCCCGGGGGTGAGCACGGCGTCGGGCCAGCCGCCGTCCAGGGTGCGCCGGTACAGCTCGTCGTGGATGGCGGCGAGGGTGCCGGCGTCGATGCCCTTGTGCAGCTGCCACTGGGCGGCGACCAGCCGGTCCCGGACGGGCTCGCTGAGGGCGTGGAAGTAGCGGGTGTAGTCCGGGGTGAAGTGCTCCAGGCCGAGCTTGGAGTACTCCATCGGTGCGAAGGCCTCGCTGCGGCCGATCCAGTGCAGCTGCTCCCGGCCGGGCGGGCGGTGGCGCAGCAGGTCGAGGAAGATCTCGGCGCCGGACTGGCCGGAGCCGACGACGGTGACATGCCCGGCGGCGAGCAGGGCGGCGCGGTGGCCGAGATAGTCGGCGGCGTGGATCACCGGCACGCCGGGGGCGTCCACGAGGGGCTGGAGCGGGTCGGGCACATGGGGTGCGGTGCCCACGCCCAGGACGATGTTGCGGGTGTAGGTACGGCCCAGGGCCTCGGCCTCGCCCTCGCTGTCGAGCTGGGTGAAGTCGACCTCGAAGACGTCCCGTTCGGGGTTCCAGCGGATGGCGTCGACCTGGTGGCGGAAGTGGAGTCCGGGCAGCTGCTGCGCGACCCAGCGGCAGTAGCCGTCGTACTCGGCACGGTGGATGTGGAAGCGCTCGGCGAAGTAGAAGGGGAACAGCCGGTCGCGGCCGCGCAGGTAGTTCAGGAAGCTCCAGGGGCTGGTGGGGTCGGCGAGGGTCACCAGGTCGGCGAGGAACGGCACCTGGATGGTGGCGCCCTCGATGAGCAGGCCGGGGTGCCAGTCGAAGCCGGGGCGCTGCTCGTAGAAGACGGCGTCGAGTTCGGCGAGCGGGTGGGCGAGGGCGGCGAGGGAGAGGTTGCACGGCCCGATGCCGATGCCGACCAGGTCACGGGGGGACTCGGGCTCGTGCCGTGGGGGGTGGGTCATCTGAGGGGGCTTCCTTCGACGGGTGGTTCCACAAGGTCTTCGGCGGGCTCTGCGGCGGCTTCTGCGGCGTGTTTCCCGACGAGTTCGAGGAGGTGGGCGAGGTCGGCCGGGCGGGTGTGGGGGTTGAGGAAGGTGGCCTTGAGCCAGAGCCGGCCGTCGAGGCGGGCGCGGCCGAGGACGGCCCGGCCCTCGTGCAGCAGCGTGCGGCGTACGGCGGCCACGTCGGCGTCGGCGGCCGCGTACGGCCGGAACAGGACCGTGCTGATCACCGGCCGGTCGTACAGCTCGAAGCCCGGGTCGTCCTGGACCAGGGCGGCGAACTCCCGGGCGCGGGCGCAGACCTGGTCGACCAGGGCGCCGAGTCCGCGGCGGCCGAGGGTTCTCAGGGTGACGGCGATCTTGAGGATGTCGGGGCGCCGGGTGGTGCGCGGGGAGCGGGCCAGCAGGTCGGGGAGGCCGGCCTCGGTGTCGTCGTCCGCGTTCAGATAGTCGGCGCGCTGGTGCAGGGCGGCGAGTTCACGGGGGCGGGCGACGGCGAGGAGCCCGGCGGCGACCGGCTGCCAGCCGAGCTTGTGCAGATCGAGGGTGACGGTGTGGGCGGCCTCCAGCCCGGCGAGCTTCTCCCGGTGCCGGTCGCTGAAGAGGAGGCCTCCGCCGTAGGCGGCGTCGATGTGCAGCCGGGCGCCGTGCGCGGTGCACAGCCCGGCGATCTCGGGCAGCGGGTCGATGAGGCCGGCGTCGGTGGTGCCGGCGGTCGCCGCGACCAGCAGCGGGCCGGAGAGGACGGTGAGGGCGGCGTCGAGGGTGGCGGGGTCCAGGGTGCCGCCGGGGGCCGGGAGGACGACCGGGTCGGGCAGGCCGAGCAGCCAGGCGGCGCGCGGCAGCGAGTGGTGGGCGCCGGCCCCGCAGACCAGCCGGACGCTGCCGCCGTGCGCCTCGCGGGCGAGCAGCAGGGCGAGCTGGTTGGCCTCGGTGCCGCCGGTGGTGACCACCGCGTCGGCCAGCCCGGCCTGTCGCGCCAGGGCCCGGGTGACCTCGGCCTCCAGGGCGGAGGCGGCCGGGGCCTGGTCCCAGGAGTCCAGCGAGGGGTTGAGGGCGCTGACGGCGAGGTCGGCGGCGGTGGCCACGGCGAGCGGCGGGCAGTGCAGATGGGCCGCGCACAGCGGGTCGGCGGGGTCGGCGGCGCCCTCGGCGAGGGCGTGTACCAGGGTGCGCAGGGCGTCGGGGTCGCCGTCGTCCGGCAGGACGTCCCCGAGGGCGTCGGCGACGCGTGCGGCGACGGCCCGCGGTCCGCCCGCGGGCAGCGGCCCGCCGCGCGCCCGGCCGCCGGCGGCGAGCGCGTCCAGCACGGTGCCGAGCAGCGGCCGCAGTGCGTCGGGGCCGCCGGGGCCTGCGGCGAGGGGCGGGACGACCAACGGCTCTCCTGCGCTCATGGACCCTCCTCGGGCGGGGTGCGGGGCACTGGGCGTACGGCCGGAGTTCCAGCTTGTACCGGTAGTGGAGCGCACGTCCCGAAAGTCCGGCGAACAGAACCCGAAAGTGGGTATTCCCGTACGGGGAAAACGCGTTGGGGCGGTGGTGTGCGTGTGGACGATCGACGTGCCCGGTGAGCGGGTGCTGGTGCGGGAGCTGGGCCCGGCGGACGAGGGGCCGCTGCTGAGGCTGTTCGAGGAGTGCGAGGACTGGTTCCTGGCGGCGACGGGACTGCCGTCCGGGCCGGGCGATGTGCAGGGCCTGTACTACGCGCTGCCGGAGGGTGCGAGCCCCGACGACAAGGTGCTGCTGGTGCTGGAGCGGGACGGGGTCGTGGCGGGTGTGGTGGACGCCGTACGGAACCATCCGGAGCCGGGCGCGGTGGCGGTGGGGCTGTTCCTGCTGGCGCCCTGGGCGCGGGGCCGGGGGCTCGGCCGGCTGCTCGCCGCGTCGCTGCTGGCCCGTGCCGGGGACACCGCTACGGTGACGGCGACGGTGCCCCCCGGTTGGCCTTCCGGCGAACGCTTCCTGGAGCGGCTGGGCTTCAGCCTGGACGCCGGCTCGCCACCCCAGGAGGAGCCGGGCAACCGACGCCCGGGCCCGCGCGAGGGGCGCGTACGCCGGGCGGTACTGCGCCGGGCGGCACCCTAGCGGGGCGGGCGCTCTAGCGGGGCGGGCGCTCTAGCGGGGCGGGCGGCGCCGCCGGGAGAGGCCGTGCAGGGCGGCACCCCAGCGGGGCGGCACCCCGGGAGAGGGGCGCGCAGGCGTGGTCTTCCAGGGGTACGGCCGCTTACTGCTGCGCTGCCTCACGGCTCGCGACGACGGAGCCCTGCCGCTGCACCACCGCGGCCTCGGCCGGGCCGCGCGCCGCGCCGAAGCGAGGCCGAGGCCACCGGAGCGGGGCGGCCGGGGCGCCGGAGGCGCGCCCCGGCGCGCGGGTGGGGGCCGTGCGGGGCGCTCGTGCCCGGTGGCTCACCCCCGCCCCACTGCGGCAGACTCTGTCGGTGCGGTGCCGCTATGCCTTCGTTCGCTCGTCGCGTACCCGCAGCGCGCGGGACAGGTCGTCCAGGCGGTCGGCGAGGGTGCGGCGGAGGGACGGGACGGGGTCCGCGTCGCGCAGGCAGGCCTCGCCGAGGTGGAGGTTCTCGGCGTCGACGGCGTGCGCCGGGAAGCACCAGCGGCCGGCGGCGACGGCGATGGCGGGACCGCGGCGGGCGGCGAGGCCGACCGCGTCCTCGTAGAAGCGCGGCACGTACTCCCGTACCAGATCGGCCTGTTCGGGCTGCCAGAAGCCGCGGGCGGTGGCGGTGAACAGGTAGTTGGACAGGTCGTCGCGGGTGAACATGGCGTCCCAGGCCGCGCGCTTGGCGTCCGGATCGGGCAGGGCGGCCCGGCAGCGGGCGGCACCCTCCTGGCCGGTGGCGCTCGGGTCGCGCTCCAGCTCGGCGGCGATGGCGGCCTCGTCGGTGGCGCCGAGCACGGCGAGCCGGCCGAGGATGCGCCAGCGCAGCTCGGGATCGAGTTCCGGTCCGCCGGGCACCGTGCCGTCGGCGAGCCAGGCGGCGATGGTGTCGGGGTGCGCGGCCGCGTCGACGAGCTGCCGCACGGCGAGCAGGCGCAGGCCGGGGTGGTCGCCGTCCTCGGTGCGGCGCAGCAGGTCGCGGGCGAGGGAGGTGAGGGTGGCGAGGGCGGCCGGGCGGTCCTCGGGACGCAGGTACTGGTCGGCGATCTGGCCCGAGGCGAAGGCCAGGGCGCCCTCGACGACGGCCAGGTCGGTCTCGCGCGGAAGGTGGGCGCGGGCCGTCTCCAGGTAGACGGCGGGCGGGAGTTCACCGTCGCGGACGGCGTCCCGCAGGGCGTTCCAGACCAGCGCGCGGCTGAGCGGGTCGGGCAGGGCGGACAGGGCGGTGCGGACGGTCTCGAAGGAGCCGGCGTCGAAGCGGATCTTGGCGTAGGTGAGGTCGCCGTCGTTGAGCAGGAGCAGGGCGGGGCGCTTGCCGATGGGGTGCGGGTCGGCCGACGGCACGTCCAGGTCGAGGCGCTCGCGCAGCACCAGCCGGCCCTCGTCGGCGAGGTCGTGGTCGTACAGGCCGGCGGTGATGCGGTGCGGGCGGCTGCCCGCGCGGTCGACGGTCAGCGTGCAGCTGCCCTCGGCGGAGGCGATCACCGGGGTGAGCGTGTCGACGCCGGTGGTGCGCAGCCAGCTGTCGGCCCAGGCGTGCACGTCGCGGTCGGTGGCCGAGGCGAGGGAGTCGATGAAGTCGGCGAGGCTGGCGTTGGCGAACTTGTGCCGGGCGAAGTGGGTGTTGATGCCGGCGAGGAAGTCCTTCTCGCCGAGCCAGGCGGCCAGCTGGCGCAGCGCGGAGGCGCCCTTGGCGTAGGAGATGCCGTCGAAGTTGAGCAGCGCCGAGGCCGTGTCCTCGACGTTCTCGGGGGCGACCGGGTGGGTGGTGGGCCGCTGGTCGGCGTCGTAGCCCCAGGACTTGCGGGTGACGGCGAACTCGGTCCAGGGGCCGGTGAAGCGGGTGGCCTCGGCGGTGGTCTGGTAGCCCATGTACTCGGCGAAGGACTCGTTCAGCCAGACGTCGTCCCACCACCGCAGGGTGACGAGGTCGCCGAACCACATGTGGGCCATCTCGTGCGCGACGACCATGGCGCGGATCTGCCGCTCGGTCTCGGTGACGGCGGAGCGGTAGACGAACTCGTCGCGGAAGGTGACCAGGCCCGGGTTCTCCATGGCGCCCGCGTTGAACTCGGGGACGAACGCCTGGTCGTAGGAGTCGAAGGGGTAGGGCTCCTCGAACTTCTCGTGGTAGCGGTCGAAGCACGCGCGCGTGATGTCGAGGATCTCCTCGGCGTCGGCGTCCAGGTAGGGGGCGAGGGAGCGGCGGCAGTGCAGGCCGAAGGGCAGCCCGCGGTGTTCGGTGCGCACCGAGTGCCAGGGGCCGGCGGCGACGGCGACCAGGTAGGTGGAGACCGGCGGGGTGGGTGCGGCCTGCCAGCGGCCGTCGCCCTGGTGCTCGGTGACGCTGTTGGCGAGGACGGTCCAGCCCTCGGGCGCCGTGACGGACACCTCGAAGACGGCCTTCAGGTCGGGCTGGTCGAAGGCCGCGAAGACGCGCTGGACGTCGTCCATGAACAGCTGCGAGTAGACGTAGGTCTCGCCGTCGCTGGGGTCGGTGAAGCGGTGCATGCCCTCGCCGGTGCGGGAGTAGCGCATGACCGCATCGACATGCAGCTCGTGCTCGCCGGCGGTGAGGTTCTTCAGGGGCAGCCGGTTCGCGTGCAGCGACTCCGGGTCGAGGGGCTGCCCGTCGAGCGTGACGGCGCGCAGTTCCGCGGGCTTCAGCTCGACGAACGTGTCTCCCTCGGCCAGCGCGGTGAACCGGATCACTGTGCGGGAGAGGAAGGTCTCGTCCCCGGTGGTGAGGTCCAGTGCGACCGTGTACCGGTGGACGTCGAGGAGCTGTGCTCGGGCTTGCGCTTCGTCGCGCGTGAGTACGGACATGCACGCCATGCTGCCCGATGGGGCCGACACCGCACAGGGGCGGGTCGGTACACGGCTTATGTCCGGTGCACCGGGGCGCCCGGCGCGTGCGCCCGCCGCCCCCTTGACGCCCCGCCTTTCGGTGTCAGTGCTGTGCGGACTGTCCGTTGACGGTGTCCTCGGCGATGCTCTCGTGGTGCCGGATCACCTCGGCGATGATGAAGTTCAGGAACTTCTCGGCGAACGCCGGATCGAGCTTGGCGCTCTCGGCGAGGCGGCGCAGCCGCTCGATCTGGCGGGCCTCGCGGGCCGGGTCGGCGGGCGGCAGCTGGTGCACGGCCTTGAGCCGGCCGACCTGCTGGGTGCACTTGAAGCGCTCGGCGAGCATATGGACGACGGCCGCGTCGATGTTGTCGATGCTGTCGCGCAGCCGCTCCAGTTCCTGGCGGACCTCGGGATCCACGGCACCGGTGCCGGTGTTGCTGGTGGTCATGGGTGTCAACCCTATGTGCTCGGCGGCGGTCGGCCTACGGGGTGTCCGGGGACTGGATCATCGGGGGGTGGCCGGGCTCGGGGACCCGGTCGCTCCAGCCGCCCGGGACGGCACGGCCCTGCTGGTCCCGGAAGCGGACCGGGGCGAGGCCGACGCGGCGGGTGAAGAGCCGCGAGAAGTAGGCGGGGTCGTCGTAACCGACCCGGCGGGCCACGGCGGCGACGGACAGCTCGGTGGCGGCCAGGAGTTCCTTGGCGCGGCCCAGGCGGATGCCGAGGAGATAGTCCTTGGGGGTGCATCCGGCGGCCCGGCGGACGGCGCTGCGCAGCTCGGCGGCGGTCATCCCGTGCCGGGCCGCGTGGTCGGCGACGCTCATCGTCGTGCAGGCGTCCCGGGCCAGCGCCTGGAGCACCTGGTCGCCGTCCGGGGCGAGATCGGCGCGGGCGCGGCGCAGGGCCACCAGCAGCTCGTGCACGGCGGCGCCGGTCTCCACCTCCAGCAGGGGGTTGCCGCGGCGGGCGGCGCGGGCGATGCGGGCGATGACCGCGCGGGGCGCGGCGGCGTCGGAGAGGGGGACGACGGGCCGGTCGGGTTCGATGTAGCCGAGTTCGGTGTACGAGGGTGTGGCGGGGCCGGCGAAGTCGACGAAGCCCTCGTCCCAGCCGGTGTCCGCGTCGGGCGCGTAGTGGTGCGGCACGCCGGGGGTGAGCCAGAGCAGCGCGGGCGCCGTGACGGTCGTACGGCGGCCGTCCGCGGCCCGGTACCAGCCGCCGCCCGCGCTGATCACCACGGCCACGTGGTGGTCGAGGGTGCGCGGGCCGACGGTGGGCAGCGCGCCGTGCTGGAGGCCCACGCCGAGGCAGACCAGGCCGAGGCGGTGGTGGGCGGGGCCGGGGCTGAAGAACCGCATCCAGGTCTGGTACATCGGCGCTCCTCGCGGCCTCGGCGGCAGCGGACTTCTGTCCAAGCAGCGCCGATCTTCGTCCATGGCGGCGATCACCGGAAGGGGTGAGGCTGGGAGGCATGGGCGAGTTCACGGTCGGGGAATCGGAGTTCCTGCTGGACGGGCGGCCGGTGCGGCTGCTGTCCGGGGCGCTGCACTACTTCCGGGTGCACGAGCGGCTGTGGCGGCACCGACTGGCGATGCTGCGCGCCATGGGCCTGAACTGCGTGGAGACGTACGTCCCCTGGAACCTGCACGCACCGGCCCCGGGCGAGTACCGGGACGTGGCGGCGGTCGGCCGCTTTCTGGACGCGGTCGCGGAGGCGGGCCTGTGGGCGGTGGTGCGGCCGGGGCCGTACATCTGCGCGGAGTGGGAGAACGGCGGGGTGCCGGTGTGGGTGACGGGCGAGCCGGGCACGCGCGCGCGTACGCGTGACGAGCGCTATATGGCGCCGGTGCGCGACTGGTTCCGCCGTCTGCTGCCGGACATCGTGTCCCGGCAGACCGACCGCGGCGGCCCGGTGCTGCTGGTCCAGGTGGAGAACGAGTACGGCAGCTACGGCAGCGACACCGGCCATCTTCGGGAGCTGGCCGCGCTGCTGCGGGCCGAGGGGGTGACGGTTCCGCTGTGCACCTCGGACGGTCCCGAGGACCACATGCTGACCGGCGGCTCGCTGCCCGGGGTGCTCGCGACGGTGAACTTCGGCTCCCACGCGCGCGTGGCCTTCGAGACGCTGCGCCGCCACCGCCCGCAGGGCCCGCTGATGTGCATGGAGTTCTGGTGCGGCTGGTTCTGCCACTGGGCCGGGGAGCCGGTCGTACGCGACCCGGGGGAGGCCGCCGCGACGCTGCGGGAGATCCTGGAGTGCGGGGCGTCGGTGAACCTGTACATGGCGCACGGCGGGACCAGCTTCGGCGGCTGGGCGGGCGCCAACCGGGGCGGCCCGCTGCACGAGGGCCCGCTGCGGCCGGATGTGACGTCGTACGACTACGACGCCCCCGTCGACGAGTACGGCCGCCCGACGGAGAAGTTCTGGCGGCTGCGCGAGGTGCTGGCCGAGTACGCGCCCGGGCCGCTGCCCGCACTGCCGCCGCGGCCGCCGGTGCTGGGTTCTCCGGCCGAGGTGGCGGTGGTCTCCTGGGCGGCCCTCGGCGACGTCCTGGACGCGCTGGGCGGCGAGGAGGTGACCGCCGCGCTGCCGCCCTCCTTCGAGGAACTGCGGGTCACCCGGGGGCTCGTGCACTACACGGTGGACGTGCCCGGACCGCGCCGGCCGTACCCGCTGACCGTGCGCGGGCTGCGGGACCTGGCGGTGGTGTACGTCGACGGCGAGCGGGCCGGGGTGCTCACCGAGGAGGAGCCGCGGCTGCCGGAGCCCGTGGCGGGTCCCGCGCGCGTGGAGCTGTGGGTGGAGTCCCTGGGCCGGGTGAACTACGGGCCGCGGTTCGGCGAGGCGAAGGGCGTCACCGGCGGCATCCTGCACGAGCGGCAGTATCTGCACGGGGTACGCGCGCGTGGCCTCGATCTGGACGCCTTCCGCGGCGGTGTGGACGCGGTGCCGTTCGGTGCGCCGCCCGGGCGGGGCGGACCGGGGCTGTACCGCGGGACGGCCGTGGTCCGCGGGGCCGGGGACGCGCGGCTGGAGCTGCCCGGCATGACGCGTGGCTTCGCGTGGGTCAACGGGTTCGGGCTGGGCCGCTACTGGTCGGTGGGTCCGCAGCGGACCCTGTACGTGCCCGGGCCGGTGCTCCGGGAGGGCGCGAACGACGTGTGGCTGCTGGAGCTCCAGGACGCGGCCCCGGACCGGCCGGCTCCCCGGCTGCTGCCCGTGTGACCGGCGGTCCGCGGCGCCTACAGTGGAGGAGGGCTCCGGCGTCTTTGGGGGTGCGCAGGTGGCGAACGGCGGACCGGTCGAGCACGGCTACCCGCATCTGGAGACGGTACGGGCCGCGATCACCGCGCTGTACCGGCGCCTGTCCCCCACCGCCGTGCAGACCTTCTCGGCCAGCGTGGTCCCCGCCGATGTGGCCTTCTGCGACACCGACGACCTGCATCTGGGTGCGCAGCGGGTGGCCCACGAGATCGTGCGGCACTTCCGGCTGCCGGACGCGCGGCTGGTCGTCGGCTTCCGGGAGATGACCCACGCGGCGCACGTGGAACTGGCGGCGGGGCCCGAGTACTTCGTGGAACTCAACGACCGGTTCCGCACGCACCGCCGGGACATCGGCGCCGCGCTCGCCCACGAGGTGGCGCACGTCTATCTGCACCGGCTGGACCTCGCCTTCCCGACCACGGCCGAGAACGAGATCCTCACCGACACGGTGACGGCCTACCTGGGGGCGGGCTGGCTGCTCCTGGACGCCTACCGGGAGGACGCCGTCACCTCCCAGAAGCTCGGCTATCTCACCCCCGAGGAGTTCGGCTACGTGCTGGCCAAGCGGGCGCTGCTCTTCGGCGAGGACCCGTCCGTGTGGTTCACCAGCCCGCAGGCCTACACCGCCTACACCAAGGGGCTGGCCCTGGCCCGCCGGGACGGGCAGCAGCCGCCGCTGACCGGCGCCGGCTGGGCGGGGCGGCGCCGGTACGCCCATGACCGGCGGCATGCGGTGCCGATGGCGCCGGACGCGTCCGGGACCTCGTACGCCTTCGCCCCCGGCCCCTCCGGTGAGCTGCGCGTCTCCTTCCCCTGTCCGACCTGTCACCAGCGGATCAGGGTGCCGGTGCGGGGGCGGGTCCGCGCGCGGTGCGGGTTGTGCCGGACGGTGCTGGAGTGCGACACCTAGGGGTGCGCTCCGTAGGCGGGCGTTGGAGGGTGGGCCGCGGCCAGCAGCCGGCGTGCTTCCTGCCCGGCCTCGGCCGGTGTCCAGCGGGCCGCCTTCTCGGCGGTCGGGCCGGGGCGCCAGCCCTCCATGACGGTGATGCGGCCGCCCTCCGCCTCGAAGACCCGGCCGGTCACGCCGTCGCTGGCGGCGGAGCCGAGCCAGACGACGAGCGGGGAGACGTTCTCGGGCGCCATGGCGTCGAACCCGGCCGCCGGGGCCGCCATGGCCTCGGCGAAGGCACGTTCCGTCATCCGGGTGCGGGCGGCGGGGGCGACGGCGTTGACCTGGACGCCGTAGCGGGCCAGTTCGGCCGCGGCGACCAGGGTCAGGCCGATGATCCCGGCCTTGGCGGCGCTGTAGTTGCCCTGTCCGACCGAGCCCAGCAGGCCCGCCCCGCTGCTGGTGTTGACGATCCGGGCCTGTGCCCTCCGCCCGGCCCTGGCCTCGGCCCGCCAGTGGGCGGCGGCGTGCCGCAGCGGCAGGAAGTGGCCCTTGAGGTGGACGCGGATCACCGCGTCCCAGTCGTCCTCGTCCAGGTTGACCAGCATGCGGTCGCGCAGGAAGCCGGCGTTGTTGACGAGTGTGTCGAGCCGGCCGTAGCGCTCCAGGGCGGTCCGGACCAGGGAGGCGGCGCCCTCGGTGGTGGCGATGTCGCCGGCGTGCACGACCGCCTCGCCGCCCGCGGCCCGGATCTCCGCGGCGACGCCCTCGGCGGGGTTCGCCGCGCCGGGCGCGCCGTCCGGTGCGCCGTCGAGTGCGACGCCCAGGTCGTTGACGACGACGCGGGCGCCCTCGGCCGCGAAGGCGAGGGCGTGGGCCCGGCCGAGCCCGCGTCCGGCACCGGTGACGACGACGACCCGGCCGGCGCAGATTCCGTTCATCTCGGTTCTCCTGGTGGGCGGTTGACGGTCGCGGCGGCCAGGAAGGCGGGCCGTTCCCCGCCTCCGTGCACCTCCAGGCTCGCCCCGCTGATGTAGGCGGCCGCATCGGAGGCGAGGAAGACGGCGGCGGCGCCGACGTCGGCGGGGGTGGCCAGGCGGCCCAGCGGGACGGTGCGGGAGACGGCGGCGATGCCGTCGGAGCCGCCGTAGTGCAGCGGGGACAGCTCGGTGCGGACCATGCCGACCACGAGCGTGTTGACCCGGACCTCCGGTGCCCACTCCACCGCCATGGAGGCGGCGAGACCGGCCAGGCCCGCCTTGGCCGCGCCGTAGGCGGCCGACCCGGGCGAGGGACGCGTGCCGCTGACGCTGCCGACCATCACCACCGAGCCCCGGCTGCGCCGCAGGTGCTCGTAGGCGGCGAGGGACGCGGTCAGCGGGGTGACGAGGTTCAGCTCGATGACCTTCGCGTGCCGTTCGGCATCGGCGTCGACGAGCCGCCGGTACGGCGTGCCGCCCGCGTTGTTGACGAGGACGTCGAGGCGGGGCAGCGCGCCGAAGAAGGCCCGGACGGCGGGCGGGTCGCGCAGGTCGAGCGGGGCGAACTCGACTCCGTCCAGGGGGTGTTCGGGCGGTCTGCGGGCGCAGGCGAGGACCTGGGCACCGGCTGCGGCGCAGGCCCGGGCGATCCCGGCGCCGACCCCCCGGGTGCCGCCGGTGACCACGACGGTTCTGCCGTGCAGCGAGTTGTCCACAGGGTGCGCCGCCGGGTTTTCCACAGGCCCTCCCGCTGGTCCGCGCCGACTGCTAGCTTCGAAGCCGCACACCTAACAAATGTTTGGTGGAAAGGCGTTGAGTGCGAAGGTAGCTGATGCGTCCATGGGTGTCTCCCTCTCGTCCCCGGAAAAGGGGATTTCGCTCGTCACGGTCGACTTCCCGCCGGTGAACGCACTGCCGGTGGCCGGCTGGTCCGCGCTGGCCGCGGCCGTGCGCACGGCGGCCCGCGATCCGGGGGTCCGGTGCGTGGTCCTGGCCGCGGAAGGCCGCGGGTTCAACGCGGGCGTGGACATCAAGGAGATACAGGCGGCCGGGCAGCGGGCGCTGATCGGCGCCAACCACGGCTGCGCGGACGCCTTCGCGGCGGTGTACGAGTGCGAGACCCCCGTCGTGGCGGCGGTGCACGGCTTCTGCCTGGGCGGCGGGATAGGGCTGGTGGGCAACGCGGACGCGATCGTGGCCAGCGAGGACGCCGTCTTCGGGCTGCCCGAGCTGGACCGGGGCGCGCTGGGCGCCGCCACCCATCTCGCCCGGCTGGTCCCGCAGCACCTGATGCGCGCCCTGTACTACACCGGGCGCATGGCGAGCGCCGCCGAGCTGCACCGGCACGGCTCGGTGTGGCGGGTGGTGCCGCGTGCGGGGCTGCGGGCGGCGGCCCTGGAGCTGGCCCGGGAGATCGCCGCCAAGGACGGGCGGCTGCTGCGGATGGCCAAGGCCGCGATCAACGGCATCGATCCGGTCGATGTGCGCCGCAGCTACCGCTTCGAGCAGGGCTTCACCTTCGAGGCCAACCTCAGCGGCCTGGCCGACCGGGTCCGCGACACGTTCGGGAAGGAGGGTGCGTAGATGGCCGACAAGACGATGACCGCCGAGGAGGTGGCCGGCCGGCTGGCGAGCGGCATGACGCTCGGCATCGGCGGCTGGGGCTCCCGGCGCAAGCCGATGGCCCTGGTCAGGGCGCTGCTGCGGACGGGGATCAGCGACCTCACGGTCGTGTCGTACGGCGGTCCGGACGTCGGGATGCTGGCCGCCGCCGGCCGGATCCGCAGGCTGGTCACCGCCTTCGTCACCCTCGACTCGATCCCGCTGGAGCCGCACTACCGGGCGGCCCGTGAGCGGGGTGCCTTCGAACTGACGGAGATCGACGAGGCGATGTTCCTGTGGGGGCTGCGCGCCGCCGCGAACCGGCTGCCGTTCCTGCCGGTCCGGGCGGGTCTCGGCTCGGACGTGATGCGGGTCAACCCGGGCCTGAGGACGGTCACGTCGCCGTACGAGGACGGGGAGACGTTCGTCGCCATGCCCGCCCTGCGCCTGGACGCCGCTCTGGTGCACGTCAACCGCGCCGACCGGCAGGGCAACGGCCAGTATCTGGGCCCGGACCCCTACTTCGACGACCTGTTCTGCGCCGCGGCGGACAGCGCCTATGTGTCCTGCGAGCGGATCGTCGACACGGCCGAGCTGACGAAGGCGGCAGCCCCGCAGACCCTGCTGGTAGGGCGGCATGTGGTGACCGGGGTGGTGGAGGCACCGGGCGGCGCCCACTTCACCTCCTGCGCCCCCGACTACGGCCGGGACGAGGCGTTCCAGAAGCGGTACGCGACGACCGACTGGCCCCGGTTCGCGGCGCGTTATCTGGGCGGGGACGAGCGCGCCTACCGGGCGGCCGTCGAGGAGGGGTCATGAGCGAGGCCGCAGCCGCCGGACGCGGGCTCGTCTCCCGTGCCGAGTACTGCGTCATCGCCTGCGCCGAGGCCTGGCGGGGCGCGGGCGAGATCCTGGCGAGCCCGATGGGCCTGGTCCCGTCCGTCGCCGCCCGGCTCGCCCGGCGGACCTTCGCGCCGGATCTGCTGCTGACCGACGGGGAGGCGCAGCTCGTGGGCCCGGACGGCACCGTCGAGGGCTGGCTGCCGTACCGCAGGCATCTGGAACTGGTCACCGGGGGCCGGCGGCACGTGATGATGGGCGCGAGCCAGATCGACCGGTACGGCAACCAGAACATCTCCTGCATCGGCGACTGGGCGAGGCCGGCCCGGCAGCTGCTCGGGGTGCGCGGGGCGCCCGTCAACACGCTCAACAACCCGACCAGTTACTGGATCCCGAAGCATTCCCGGCGGGTCTTCGTCGAGAAGGTCGACATGGTGTGCGGGGTGGGGTACGACCGGGCGGCCGGTGCGCCGTACCACCGCATCCCACGGGTCGTCTCCGACCTCGGCGTCTTCGACTTCGCCACGCCGGAGCGCACCATGCGGCTGGTCTCGGTGCATCCGGGCGTGACGGTGGACCAGGTCCGGGAGGCGACCGGGTTCGAGCTGGTGATCCCGGACGGGGTGCCGCAGACCCGTGAGCCGACCGCCGCCGAACTGCGCCTGATCCGTGAGGTGATCGATCCCGGGAACACCCGGGCCAGGGAGGTTCCGGCCTGATGGACACGGCACTGACCCGGCTGGTCGGGGTCCGGCATCCGGTGGTGCAGACCGGGATGGGCTGGGTGGCCGGCCCACGGCTGGTCTCGGCGGCGGCGAACGCGGGCGCGCTCGGCATCCTGGCGTCCGCGACGATGACACCGGGCCGGTTGCGCGAGGCGATCCGGGAGGTGCGGTCCCGTACCGACGCGCCGTTCGGGGTGAACCTGCGCGCCGACGCGGGCGACGCGGCGGACCGCGTGGAGATCATGCTGGCGGAGGGCGTCCGGGTGGCCTCCTTCGCGCTCGCGCCCTCGCGCGAGCTGATCACCGCGCTGAAGGAGGCCGGGGTCGTGGTCATCCCGTCCGTCGGGGCGCGACGGCACGCGGAGAAGGTGGCCGCGTGGGGTGCGGACGCGGTGATCGTGCAGGGCGGCGAGGGCGGCGGGCATACCGGCGAGGTGGCGACGAGCGTGCTGTTGCCGCAGGTGGTGGACGCGGTGCGGATACCGGTGGTGGCGGCGGGCGGCTTCTTCGACGGGCGGGGCCTGGTCGCGGCGCTGGCGTACGGGGCGGCCGGGGTGGCGATGGGCACCCGGTTCCTGCTCACCTCCGACTCGACGGTGCCGGAGCCGGTGCGGGCCCGGTATCTGGCGGCGACGGTCCGGGACGTCACGGTCACCCGGGCGGTGGACGGCCTGCCGCACCGGATGCTGCGCTCGGAGCTGGTGGACGCGCTGGAGCGGTCGGGCCGGATACGGACCTTCGCGCACGCGGTGCGGCGGGCGGCTAGCTTCCGGCGGCTGTCGGGGCTGACCTGGCGGCAACTGGTCCGCGACGGCCTCGCCCACCGGCACGGCAAGGAGCTGTCCTGGAGCCAGCTGCTGCTCGCCGCGAACACCCCGATGCTGCTGAAGTCGGCCATGGTGGACGGCCGTACGGACCTCGGGGTGATGGCGGCCGGGCAGGTCGCCGGAGTGATCGACGACCTGCCGTCGTGTGCGGAACTGCTGGAACGGATCATGACGGAAGCGGAGGAGGTACTGAAGCATGTGGGCGGGCTCGGAGAGGTTCAGTGACCGCCGTCCCTCTCACAGACGCTCGATGATCGTCACGTTCGCCTGGCCGCCGCCCTCGCACATCGTCTGGAGGCCGTAGCGGCCGCCGGTGCGTTCCAGTTCGTGCAGGAGGGTGGTCATCAGGCGGACGCCGGTCGCGCCGAGGGGGTGGCCGAGGGCGATCGCGCCGCCGTTGACGTTGACCCGGTCGGGGTCGGCGCCGGTCTCCTTCAGCCAGGCCAGGACGACCGGCGCGAAGGCCTCGTTGATCTCGACCAGGTCGATCGCGTCGATGGTCAGGCCGGTCTTCCGCAGGGCGTGCGCGGTGGCCGGGATGGGTGCGGACAGCATCCGGACAGGGTCCTCGCCGCGGACGGAGAGGTGGTGGATGCGGGCACGGGGGCGCAGGCCGTGTTCGCGGACGGCCCGCTCCGAGGCGAGCAGCAGGGCGGCCGCGCCGTCGGAGACCTGGGAGGAGCAGGCGGCGGTGATGGTGCCGCCGTCGAGTACGGGCTTCAGCGCGGCCATCTTCTCCAGGGAGGTGTCCCGGCGCGGGCCCTCGTCCACCGCGGCCCTGCCGTAGGGGACGCTCTCGCGGTCGAAGCGGCCGGTGTCGAGGGCCCGCAGCGCCCGCCGGTGCGAGCGCAGGGCGAACTCCTCCTGGTCCGCGCGGCTGATGCCCCACTGCGCGGCGATCATCTCGGCGCCGGCGAACTGGTTGACGGGCTGGTCGCCGTACCGGGCACGCCAGCCGGTGCTGCCGAGGAAGGGGCCGTCGGTCAGGCCGAGCGGGACGGCGGCCTGGCGGGAGGCGAAGCCGATGGGTATCCGGGACATGTTCTGCACGCCGCCGGCGACCACCAGGTCCTGGGTGCCGGAGAGCACGGCCTGCGCGGCGAAGTGCACGGCCTGCTGGGAGGATCCGCACTGCCGGTCGACGGTGACGCCCGGCACCTCCTCGGGCAGCCCCGCGGCCAGCCAGCAGGTGCGGGCGATGTCCCCGGCCTGCGGGCCCACCGCGTCCAGGCAGCCGAAGACGACGTCCTCGACGGCGGCCGGGTCGATCCCGGTCCGCTCCATCAGCGCCGTGAGGACATGCGCGCCCAGGTCGGCCGGGTGGGCCTCGCTGAGCCCTCCCCCGCGCCGCCCGACCGGTGTGCGGACCGCTTCGACGATATAGGCCTCGGCCATGCTGACTCCCGCAGCAGGAAGGGGTGTTGCCACCCGTGTCATTCGCGTACGGCGATCCCGTCCAGCACCATCGACAGATACTGGCGGGCGATCTCCTCGGGGCTGTGCTGTCCGCCGGGCCGGTACCAGGAGGCGGCGACCCAGACGGTGTCGCGCACGAACCGGTAGGTGAGCCGGACGTCCAGGTCGGCGCGGAAGACCCGTTCGGCGACCCCGCGTTCGAGCGTGGACAGCCAGGCCTTCTCGAACCGGCGCTGGGACTCGGCGAGGAAGGCGAACCGGTCCTGGGCGACGAGCTGTCGGCTCTCCTTCTGGTAGATCGCGACGGCGGCGCGGTGCCGGTCGATCTCCCGGAAGGACTCGGTGACCAGCGCCTCCAGCGTCTGCCGGGGCCCGAGGCCGGAGGCGAGGACGGTGTCGTAGCCGTCCCACAGCTCGTCCAGGAAGGTCCGGAGGATCTCCTCGAGCATCGACTCCTTGGAGTCGAAGTGGTAGTAGAGGCTGCCCGCGAGCATCCCGGCATGGTCGGCGATCTTGCGGACGGTGGTGGCGTTGTAGCCATGCTCGGCGAAGACCTCGGCGGCGGTGCTGAGGAGTTCGCCGCGCCGGGCCGCGGCCGCGGTCACCTGGGGCTTCTTCTTGGTCGACACGCACCCATTGTGGTCCTAGGGGTGCTGGCTGCTGACGGCGACGACCTCGCCGGTCATGTACGAGGAGTAGCCGGAGGCGAGGAAGACGATCACGTTGGCCACTTCCCAGGGCTCGGCGTACCGGCCGAAGGCCTCACGCTCGGTCAGTTCCTCGAGGAGTTCGGCGGTGGTGACCTTCACCAGGTGCGGGTGCAGGGCGAGGCTGGGGGCGACCGCGTTGACCCGCACTCCGTAGGCGGCGGCCTCGACGGCCGCGCACCGGGTCAGGGCCATCACCCCGGCCTTGGCGGCGGCGTAGTGGGCCTGCCCGGCCTGGGCGCGCCAGCCGACGACGGAGGCGTTGTTGACGATGACCCCGCCGCCGGTCTCGCGCATGGCGCGCAGGGCCGCGCGGGTGCAGCGGAAGGTGCCGCCCAGGGTCACGTCCAGGACCCGGTTCCACTGCTCGTCGGTCATGTCGGCGAGGGGCGAAGTGCCGCCGAGTCCGGCGTTGTTGACGACGATGTCCAGCCGACCGTGCCGGGCGACGGCCGTGTCGAAGAGCGTGTGCACCTGGGCCTCGTCGGTGACGTCGCAGGGCACGGCGGTGACCGCGCCGGGGAAGCGGCGGCCCAGTTCCGCCTCCTGTTCCTTCAGCCGGCGCGCATGGGCGTCGCTGATCAGCACCCGCGCGCCCTCCTCCAGGAAGCGGCGCGCGGTCGCCCCGCCGATGCCGGTGCCGGCGGCGGCGGTGATGACGGCGGTGCGGTCCTTCAGCAGTCCGTGCCCGGGCACATAGGCCGGGCTCTCGACGCCTGTCATAGGGCCACGCTAACCTACCAAACACTTGTTAGGGAAGGACGGTGACGGGGACCGTGGACCTGACCCACTCGAAGGCCGACGAGGAGTTCCGTGCCGAGGCGCGGGCCTGGCTGGCCGCCCATGTGCCGCGCACCCCGCTGCCGTCCCTGGAGACGGCGGAGGGTTTCGCCGCCCATCGCGCCTGGGAGGCCGAACTGGCCGCGGACCGCTGGTCGGTGGTGTCGTGGCCGGAGCGGTACGGCGGGCGGGACGCCGGGCTGCTGCGCTGGCTGGTCTTCGAGGAGGAGTACTGGTCGGCGGGCGCGCCGGGCCGGGTCGGCCAGAACGGCGTCAGCCTGCTCGCGCCGACCCTCTTCGACCACGGCACCCAGGAGCAGCGCGCGCGGGTGCTGCCGCCGATGGCCACCGGCGAGGTCGTCTGGGCCCAGGCCTGGTCGGAGCCCGGGGCCGGCTCGGATCTGGCCGCGCTTCGCTCAAGGGCCGTACGGACGGCGGGCGGCTGGCTGCTCAGCGGGCAGAAGACCTGGTCGTCGCGGGCGGCCTTCGCCGACCGGGCCTTCGGGCTGTTCCGCAGCGAGCCGCGGGCCGGCAAGCCGCACCAGGGGCTGACCTATCTGATGTTCGACCTGCGCTCCCCCGGTGTCACCGTCCGCCCGGTCGCCCGTCTCGACGGGAAGCCGGCCTTCGCCGAGCTGTTCCTGGACGAGGTGTTCGTGCCGGACGAGGACGTGATCGGCGAGCCCGGCGAGGGCTGGCGGATAGCGATGTCCACGGCGGGCAACGAACGCGGCCTCACCCTGCGCTCCCCGGGCCGCTATCTGGCGGCGGCGGACCGGCTGCTCGGCCTCTGGCGGGCGCGCGGCCGCCCGGAGCACCTGCGGCAGCGGGTGGCCGACGCCCTGGTCGGCGCCCGCGCCTACCAGCTGTTCACCTACGCGGCCGCCTGCCGCTTCCTGGACGGCGCCCGGCTCGGCCCGGAGTCCAGCATGAACAAGGTGTTCTGGTCCGAGCTGGACCTCGCGCTGCACGAGACGGCGCTCGATCTGCTGGACGGGGAGGGCGAGTTCGCGGACACGGCCTGGGCGGAGGGCTATGTCTTCGCGCTCGCCGGGCCCATCTACGCGGGCACGAACGAGATCCAGCGCGACATCATCGCCGAGCGGCTGCTCGGCCTGCCGAAGGGACGCCGCTGATGCGCTTCCTCCTCGACACCGAGCAGCGCGCCTTCGCGGCCACCCTGGACCGGATGCTGACGGCCGCGGACACCCCGGCGGTGATCCGCGACTGGAGCCGCGGCGACCAGGCACGCGGGCGTGCGCTGTGGGCGCGGCTCGCCGAGGCGGGGGTGTTCGCTCTCGCGGTGCCACAGGAGTACGGCGGTCTGGGCCGGCGCCCGGTGGACCTGGCGGTCGCCTTCACGGAGCTGGGGCGCCACGCGGTCCCGGGCCCGCTGGCGGAGACGGTCGCGGCGGCCGTGCTCCTCACCGGTCCCGGCACGGCCGGGCGGTTCCTGCCCGGGCTCGCGGCAGGGACGGAGATGGCGACGGTGGCGGCGACCGGCGGATACGCGCTGGACGGCGACGCGGCCACGCTCCGGCTGCTGCCCACCCCCGAGGGGCTGCGGCTGTCCACCGCCGCAGGGCCGGTCCGCCGCAGCCTCGACCCGGCCCGCCGGCACACCCCGCTGGCCCCGGACGGCGAGCTGCTCACCGCCGGGCCGCCCCCTCCGGACGCCCTGGTCTGGACCCGGCTGGCCACCGCCGCCCAGGCCCTCGGCACCGGACTGGCACTGCTGGACCGGACCGTCGCCCATGTGCGCCGGCGCACCCAGTTCGGCGTGCCCGTGGGCTCCTTCCAGGCGGTCAAGCACCGGTTGGCGGACGCCAGGACCGCCCTGGAGTTCGCCCGCCCCCTGGTCTTCGGCGCGGCGGTGTCGCTGCGCCCGGCGGACGTGGCCGCGGCCAAGCTGGCGGCCTGCGAGGCGGCGTACACCACGGCCCGTACGGCGCTGCATCTGCATGGCGCGATCGGCTACACGGCGGAGTACGACCTGTCGCTGTGGCTGACCCGGGCCCGCGCCCTGCGCTCGGCGTGGGGCACCCCCGAGGAGTGCCGGGCGGTGTTCCTCGACGACGCGCTCGGCAGAACGGCGGGCGGGTGAGCGAGGGGTGCGGACATGCGACGACGCCTGCCCGGGCGTCCGGTCGGGGACAGTTGGGCAGGCGCCGTTCGGTGTTCCGCACGCCGTTGTGCGGGACGTCTCAGGGGTGCCGTCAGACCGCCAGGGCGCGGTCCGTCGGGCGGATCGGGGCCGGCAGGTCGCTGGCACCGGTCAGGTAGCGGTCGACCCCGCGGGCGGCCGAGCGGCCTTCCGCGATCGCCCACACGATCAGGGACTGGCCGCGGCCGGCGTCACCGGCGACGAACACACCCGGCACGTTGGTCTGGAAGTCGGCGTCGCGGGCGATGTTACCGCGTTCGTCGAGGTCTAGACCAAACTGGTCCACCAGGCCGTTCTCCCGGTCGGTGCCGGTGAAGCCCATGGCGAGGGTGACCAGCTGGGCGGGGATCTTGCGCTCGGTGCCCGGCTTCGGGGTCAGCTTGCCGTCGACGAACTCCACCTCGGTGAGGTGCAGCCACTGGACGTTGCCGTCCTCGTCGCCCTCGAAGTGGGTGGTGGAGACCGAGTAGACGCGCTCGCCGCCCTCCTCGTGGGCGCTGGTCACCTTGTAGAGCATCGGGAAGGTCGGCCACGGCTGGCTGGCCGGGTTCCGCTCCTCGTTCGGGCGGGGCATGATCTCCAGCTGGGTGACGGAGGCCGCGCCCTGCCGGTGGGCGGTGCCCACGCAGTCCGCGCCGGTGTCACCGCCGCCGATCACGACGACGTGCTTGCCCTCGGCGGAGATGGGCGCGGTGACGTAGTCGCCCTCCTGCACCTTGTTCGCCAGGGGCAGGTACTCCATCGCCTGGTAGATGCCCTTGAGCTCGCGGCCCGGCACCGGCAGGTCACGGGCGGTCGTGGCGCCGGCGGCGATGACGATCGCGTCGTACCGCTTCTTCAGGTCGCGCGCGTTGATGTCGCGGCCGATCTCCACCCCGGTCCGGAAGCGGGTGCCCTCCGCGCGCATCTGCTCGATACGGCGGTTGATGTGCCGCTTCTCCATCTTGAACTCGGGGATGCCGTAGCGGAGGAGGCCTCCGATGCGGTCCGCGCGCTCGTAGACGGCGACCGTGTGGCCGGCCCGGGTCAGCTGCTGGGCGGCGGCGAGACCCGCCGGGCCCGAGCCGATGACCGCGACCGTCTTGCCGGACAGGCGCTCGGGGATCTGCGGGGCGACGTCCCCGGTCTCCCACGCCTTGTCGATGATCGAGACCTCGACGTTCTTGATGGTGACCGGCGGCTGGTTGATGCCGAGCACACACGCCGACTCACAAGGGGCCGGGCAGAGGCGACCGGTGAACTCCGGGAAGTTGTTGGTCGCGTGCAGCCGCTCCTGGGCGGCCGCCCAGTCCTCGCGGTAGGCGTAGTCGTTCCACTCGGGGATCAGGTTCCCCAGCGGACAGCCGTTGTGGCAGAACGGGATGCCGCAGTCCATGCACCGGCTGGCCTGCTTGCTGATGATCGGCAGCAGCGAGCCGGGGACGTAGACCTCGTTCCAGTCCTTGACGCGCTCGGCGACGGGACGGGTCTTGGCGACCTCACGGCCGTGGTTCAGGAAGCCCTTCGGGTCAGCCATTGATCGCCGCCTCCATCATCTTCTCGGTGATCTCGGTCTCCGACAGACCGGCTCGCTCGGCGGCGTCCTTGGCGGCGAGCACTGCCTTGTACGTGCTGGGGATGATCTTGCTGAACCGCTGCACGGCCGTGTCCCAGTCGGCGAGCAGCTTCTCGGCGACCGTCGAGCCGGTCTCCTCGGCGTGGCGGCGCACCACGTCGTGCAGCCACTGCTTGTCGGTGTCGTCCAGCGCCTCGACCGCGTCGGCGTTGCCGGCGTTGACGTTGTCCGGGTCCAGGTCGATGACGTAGGCGATACCGCCGGACATGCCCGCCGCGAAGTTGCGGCCGGTCGGGCCGAGGACGACCGCGTGGCCACCGGTCATGTACTCGCAGCCGTGGTCGCCCACGCCCTCGGAGACGACCAGCGCGCCGGAGTTGCGGACGCAGAAGCGCTCACCGGTGCGGCCGCGCAGGAACAGCTCGCCGCCGGTCGCGCCGTAGCCGATGGTGTTGCCCGCGATGACCGAGTACTCGGCGAGGTGGTCGGCGGCCCGGTCCGGGCGGACGATGACACGGCCGCCCGAGAGGCCCTTGCCGACGTAGTCGTTGGCGTCGCCCTCCAGGCGCAGCGTGACACCGCGCGGCAGGAAGGCGCCGAAGGACTGGCCGGCCGAACCGGTGAAGGTGATGTCGATGGTGTCGTCGGGCAGGCCCGCACCGCCGAACTTCTTCGTCACCTCGTGGCCGAGCATGGTGCCGACCGTGCGGTTGATGTTGCGGATGGCGACCTGGGCGCGCACCGGCTGGGCCTCGGTGGCGTCGCCGGCGGCGAGGGCGTCGGCGGCGAGCTTGATCAGCTCGTTGTCCAGCGCCTTCTCCAGGCCGTGGTCCTGCTCGACCACCTGGTGGCGCACCGCGCCCTCGGGCAGCGACGGCACGTGGAACAGCGGCTCCAGGTCCAGGCCCTGCGCCTTCCAGTGGTCGACGGCACGGGCGACGTCGAGCGCCTCGGCGTGGCCGACGGCCTCCTCGATGGAGCGGAAGCCCAGCTCGGCGAGGATCTCGCGGACCTCCTGCGCGATGAACTGGAAGAAGTTCACCACGTACTCGGCCTTGCCGGCGAAGCGGTCGCGCAGCACCGGGTTCTGGGTGGCGATGCCGACCGGGCAGGTGTCCAGGTGGCAGACGCGCATCATCACGCAGCCGGAGACGACGAGCGGAGCGGTCGCGAAACCGAACTCCTCGGCGCCGAGCAGCGCGGCGATGACCACGTCACGGCCGGTCTTCAGCTGGCCGTCGGTCTGCACGACGATACGGTCGCGCAGGCCGTTGAGCAGCAGGGTCTGCTGGGTCTCGGCGAGGCCCAGCTCCCAGGGACCGCCGGCGTGCTTCAGCGAGGTGAGCGGCGAGGCGCCCGTACCGCCGTCGTGGCCGGAGATCAGGACGACGTCCGCGTGCGCCTTGGACACACCGGCCGCGACCGTGCCGACGCCGACCTCGGAGACCAGCTTCACGTGAATCCGCGCCTGCGGGTTCGCGTTCTTCAGGTCGTGGATCAGCTGGGCCAGGTCCTCGATGGAGTAGATGTCGTGGTGCGGCGGCGGCGAGATCAGGCCGACGCCCGGCGTCGAGTGACGCGTCTTGGCGACCCACGGGTAGACCTTGTGGCCGGGCAGCTGGCCGCCCTCGCCGGGCTTGGCGCCCTGGGCCATCTTGATCTGGATGTCGTCCGCGTTGACCAGGTACTCGGAGGTGACGCCGAAGCGGCCGGAGGCGACCTGCTTGATCGCCGAGCGGCGCGCCGGGTCGTACAGGCGCTCCGGGTCCTCGCCGCCCTCACCGGTGTTGGACTTGCCGCCCAGCTGGTTCATGGCGATGGCGAGGGTCTCGTGCGCCTCCTTGGAGATGGAGCCGTACGACATGGCGCCGGTGGAGAAGCGCTTGACGATCTCGGAGACCGGCTCGACCTCGTCGACGGGGATCGGCGCGCGGTCGGACTTGAAGCCGAAGAGCCCGCGGAGCGTCATGAGCCGCTCGGACTGCTCGTTCACGCGCTCCGTGTACTTCTTGAAGATGTCGTAGCGGCCGCTGCGCGTGGAGTGCTGGAGGCGGAAGACCGTCTCCGGGTCGAACAGGTGCGGCTCGCCCTCGCGGCGCCACTGGTACTCGCCGCCGATGTCCAGCGCGCGGTGCGCCGGGGCGATGCCGGAGGCCGGGTAGGCCTTGGCGTGCCGGGCGGCGACCTCCTGGGCGATGACGTCGATGCCGACGCCGCCGATCTTGGTGGCGGTGCCGTTGAAGTACTTCTCCACGAAGGCCTCGTCCAGGCCGACGGCCTCGAAGACCTGGGCGCCGCGGTAGGAGGCGACGGTGGAGATGCCCATCTTCGACATGACCTTCAGCACGCCCTTGCCGAGGGCGTAGATCAGGTTCTTGATGGCCTGCTCCGGCTCGATGCCGTCGATGAAGGTGCCCGCGCGCAGCAGGTCCTCGACCGACTCCATGGCCAGGTACGGGTTGACGGCGGCGGCGCCGTAGCCGATCAGCAGGGCGACGTGGTGGACCTCGCGGACGTCGCCGGCCTCGACCAGCAGGCCCACGTGGGTGCGCTGCTTGGTGCGGATGAGGTGGTGGTGGACGGCCGCGGTGAGCAGCAGCGACGGGATCGGCGCGTGCTCGGCGTCGGAGTGGCGGTCGGACAGGACGATCAGCCGGGCGCCGTTCTCGATGGCGGCGTCGGCCTCGGCGCAGATCTCCTCGATCCGCGCGGCGAGGGAGTCGCCGCCGCCGCTCACCCGGTACAGACCGGACAGGGTCGCGGCCTTGAAGCCGGGCATGTCGCCGTCGGCGTTGATGTGGATGAGCTTGGCCAGCTCGTCGTTGTCGATGACCGGGAAGGGCAGCACGACGGACCGGCAGGAGGCGGCGGTCGGCTCGAGCAGGTTGCCCTCCGGGCCCAGCGAGCTGCGCAGCGAGGTGACCAGTTCCTCGCGGATCGCGTCCAGCGGCGGGTTGGTGACCTGCGCGAACAGCTGGGTGAAGTAGTCGAAGAGCAGGCGCGGGCGCTCGGACAGGGCCGCGATCGGCGAGTCCGTGCCCATGGAGCCGATCGGCTCGGCGCCGGTGCGGGCCATCGGGGCGAGGATGACGCGCAGCTCTTCCTCGGTGTAGCCGAAGGTCTGCTGGCGGCGGGTGACCGAGGCGTGGGTGTGCACGATGTGCTCGCGCTCGGGCAGGTCGCTCAGCTCGATCTCGCCGGTCTCCAGCCACTCGGCGTACGGCTGCTCGGCGGCGAGGGCCGCCTTGATCTCGTCGTCCTCGATGATGCGGTGCTCGGCGGTGTCGACGAGGAACATCTTGCCGGGCTGGAGGCGGCCCTTGCGGACGACCTTGGCCGGGTCGATGTCGAGGACGCCGACCTCGGAGCCGAGCACGACGAGGCCGTCGTCGGTGACCCAGTAGCGGCCGGGGCGCAGACCGTTGCGGTCGAGCACGGCGCCGACCTGGGTGCCGTCGGTGAAGGTGACACAGGCCGGGCCGTCCCAGGGCTCCATCATCGTGGAGTGGAAGCCGTAGAAGGCGCGCCGGGCGGGGTCCATGGAGTCGTGGTTCTCCCACGCCTCCGGGATCATCATCAGCACGGAGTGCGGCAGCGACCGGCCGCCCAGGTGCAGCAGCTCCAGCACCTCGTCGAAGGAGGCGGAGTCGGAGGCGTCCGGGGTGCAGACCGGGAAGATGCGCGAGAGGTCGCCGTCGCCGAACAGGTCGGAGGCCAGCTGCGACTCGCGGGCGACCATCCAGTTGCGGTTGCCCTTGACGGTGTTGATCTCACCGTTGTGGGCGACGAAGCGGTACGGGTGCGCGAGCGGCCACGACGGGAAGGTGTTCGTGGAGAAGCGCGAGTGGACGAGCGCGATCGCGGAGCCGAAGCGGCGGTCGGACAGGTCGGGGAAGAAGGGCTCCAGCTGGCCGGTGGTCAGCATGCCCTTGTACACGATCGTGCGCGCGGAGAGCGACGGGAAGTAGACACCGGCCTCGCGCTCGGCGCGCTTGCGCAGCACGAAGGCCTTGCGGTCCAGCGCGATGCCCTCGCTGGCGCGGTCGGTGACGAAGATCTGCCGGAAGGCCGGCATGGTGGAGCGGGCGGTGGCGCCGAGCAGCTCCGGGGCGACCGGGACCTCGCGCCAGCCGAGGACCGTCAGGCCCTCCTCGGCCGCGATCGTCTCGATCTTCGAGACGGCGTCCGCGATGCCGTCCTCCGGCAGGAAGGCGATGCCTACCGCGTAGGAGCCGGCGGCGGGAAGGTCGAATCCGGCCACCTCACGGAAGAAGGCGTCCGGCACCTGACAGAGGATGCCCGCGCCGTCGCCCGAGTCGGGCTCGGAGCCGGTGGCACCGCGGTGCTCCAGGTTGCGCAGCACGGTGAGTGCCTGCTCGACCAGCGTGTGGGACGCCTCGCCGGTAAGGGTGGCGACGAAACCGACGCCACAGGCGTCGCGTTCGTTGCGGGGGTCGTACATACCCTGCGCAGCAGGGCGAGCATCCATGAACGACCAGTTCTGGCCATTCGCGGAGTGCTGGGACGGCTGGCGCGGCGTACGCATCGGCTCTCCCGTCGTCGTCATGAGGCATGTGGCAGGTGCCGAGGGACGACGTTGGCCCTCTGCGTGAGATGCAAAATTTCGTGCAGGTTACATGATGGGGCGGTTCTCGGGAAGCGGGATACTCCGTTCCACCATGTGGACACCACGGGGTCCGTGGCCGGTGCCGCGCGGGGCGGCGGGGGTGCCGCGCGAGGCGGCAGGGCGCCGCACGGGGCGGCTGTGTGCCGCGCGGTGGCGGCGGACGTCAAGAGGGGACCGCTGCGGACGAGATCGGTCGGATCGGTGTCCGTCGGCGGCCCGGAAGGGGGCGGGGGGGAGCGTCGTCGGCTCACCCCGCGAGGGTGCGGCGGGCGTCATTGCCCACAGCGCTTACGGCTCATGCCCGGTGGTCACGCAGTCGAAACCAGCGAGTAACGGCTATTTATGCGGCCCAACGCATAAGTACCGGACGCTTATCCTACGGCCGTTCCGAACAGGCCGCCCAGGGCGTACGTCACACCGGCCGCGGCACCGCCCAGCGCGAGCTGCCGCAGACCGCTGTACCACCAGGTCCGCGCGGTCACCTTGGCCACGACGGCACCGCAGGCGAACAGCCCCACGAGGGCGAGCAGCAGGGCGGGCCACAGGGCGGTCGCGCCGAGCAGGAACGGCAGTACGGGCAGCAGGGCGCCCAGGGCGAAGGAGCCGAACGACGACACGGCCGCGACCAGCGGCGACGGCAGATCGCTGGGGTCGATGCCCAGCTCCTCGCGGGCATGGATCTCCAGCGCCTGCTCGGGATCCTTGGACAGCTGCCGGGCCACCTCGCGGGCCAGCTGCGGCTCGACACCGCGGGAGACATAGAGGGCGGCCAGCTCGTCCTCCTCGTCTTGCGGGTGCTTGCGCAGCTCACGCCGCTCGACGTCGAGTTCGGCCTCGACGAGTTCGCGCTGCGAGGCGACCGAGGTGTACTCGCCGGCCGCCATGGAGAAGGCGCCGGCGGCGAGGCCGGCGAGCCCGGTGAGGACGATCGTCTGATGGCTCACCGCACCGCCGGCCACACCGGTCATCAGCGCGAGGTTGGAGACCAGGCCGTCCATCGCACCGAAGACGGCGGGCCGCAGCCAGCCACCGTTGACATCGCGGTGGGTGTGGTTGTCGCGGTGCGCCTCGTGCAGCGCGGCGGTGGTTTCGATGATGGCCATGCGGGCCCCCCGGGATAGCTTAGCCAAAGCTAACTTTGGACGAGTTCTACTTTTCGACTACAGGAAATCTACGCCGATCCGGTGCCCCCCGCCAGCAAGGAAAGGCTGGGCTAACCTGCGCTTTCTCCGTGGCGTGCGCATCGGAGCCCCCTGCTTCCCGGGTGCGCGAGCGGGTGAACCCGGCCCCTCGACCGGCTCGGTGCGAGGCCCCCCGGGGGACACATCCGCAAAGGGTTTCCCCGGCACGGGGTCCGCGCGGTGCCGCCCTCAAGGAGGCCGTCCATGGCATCGATCGCCTGCTTGCCCCCACTCCCCGCGCCCGGGGACGCCACCGATCTGCGCGCCCGGGCCCGTGGCGCCCTGCTGGGGCTGGCCGTGGGCGACGCGATGGGCGCCCCCGCCGAGAACCTCAGGCCCTCCGAGATCCGCGCCCGCTGGGGCCGCATCACCGGTTATGTCACCGAGGACCCCTGCGGCACGGACGACACCGAGTACGCGATCCTCTCCGGCCTGCTGCTGGCCCGGCACGGCTCGGCGCTCACCCCGGCCCATGTGGAGGCGGCCTGGCACGAGTGGATCGCCGACCGGGCCGAGGGTCCCTTCCGGGGCGCGGGCTTCAGCGAGCGCGGCACCCTGGAGAACCTGCGCCGGGGCCTGGCCGCGCCCATCTCCGCCCAGCACCGCCACCCCTGGAGCGACGGTCTGGCGATGCGCGCGGCGCCCTTCGGCGTCTTCGCCGCGGGACGCCCCGACGAGGCCGCCCGGCTCGCGGCGATCGACGGCTCGGTCAGCCACGAGGGCGAGGGCATCTACGGCGGCCAGGCGGTCGCCGCAGGGGTCGCGGCGGCGATGGCGGGGGCGCCGGTCCCGGTGGTGGTCGCCGCGGCGCTCGCGGTCGTCCCCGAGGATTCCTGGACGGCCCGTTCGCTGCGGCGAGCGGTGGCCGTGGCGCACCGCGGCGAACGGGCGGTGCGCTCGGCGGTCGTGATCGGCGGCTACCCGTGGACGGACCTGGCCCCGGAGGCGGTCGCCCTGGCCTTCGGCGCGTACGCCACCGCCGACGGCGACTTCCGGCAGGCGGTGCTCACGGCCGTCAACATGGGCCGGGACGCCGACACGACGGCGGCGGTGGCGGGCGCCCTGTCCGGTGCGACCCAGGGCGTCTCGGCCATCCCCCCGGACTGGGCCCGCCCCATCGGCCCGTCCCGCGGCCGCTGCCTGCCCGCCATGGCGGGCCGCCACATCCTGGACATCGCCGAACTGCTGGTACCCGGGGCACGGGAGCACCCTCGGCCACCCGGGGAGCGGGAGCCTCGGCCACCGGAGGAGCGGGAACACCTTCGGCCACCCGACGAGCCGGAACGCCGGCGGCCCCCCGGGCCCCTTACGACCGGACACCGGCCGACCGGGCTCGGTGGGGCGAACCCCCTGGTCGGGGTCGGCCCGTCCGGGGAGCACGACAGCGAGGGACGGCCATGAAGCCCCACACGATCAAAAGCCCCTTGGCCGGGCTCGGCACGGGCCACACCACCGGCCGGCCCACCCACCCCGGCAACACCGGCCCCCAGCCCGGACTCGGCCAGGCCGCAGAGCCCAACAGCAAGGCACAGCCATGAAGCCCCGCAGGATCGAGGGCCTCCTGCTCGGGCTCGCCGCGGGCGATGCCGCCGGCTGGCCCTCGGCCCGGCACCGCGCCACCCGGATGCCCGAATGGACCCGTCGGCTCACCCGCGAACTGGACACCTTCGCCGAGCAGAACGCGACGACCACCCTGCCCGTGCCGATCGCCCTGAACCAGCCCCCCGAGCCGCTCCGCCTCGGCCCGTCCGACGACGCCGAATGGGCCGTGTTCGCCGCGGAAGCGGTGCTGCGGGCCGGGGACGCCGACGCCTTCGGCGCCCCCGGTGGCCTCGGTGATCCGGGCGACCTGGGCCGGGAGCGCCGGATGCGCGCCGCGATCGACCTCACCTGGACCGCCGTCGCCGCGGAGGTCGCCGCCGCGGCGGAACGCGCCCCCGAGGTCGAGTCCGCCGTACTCCCGCTGCGCGCCCGCATCTCCGTCCGCGCCGGCCTGGGCAACCTCGCCGCCGGGCTGCGCCCGCCCGCCACCGGCCACGACAACCCGCACTACTTCGACGACGCGGCCTGCGTGCGCGCCTGTGTGCTCGCGGTGGCCCACCCCGGCGACCCGGGGCGCGCCGCCGCCCTCGCCGAGTTCGACGCCCGTTACACCCAGGACGGCGACGGCGTGCACGGCGCCCGGGCGATGGCCGCGGCGCTCTCCCTCGCCCTCGCCGGCGCGGAACCGGACACCTGTGTGACCGGAGCGCTCGCCGAACTCCCCGCGGACACCGAGATCGGCCGCAACACCCGCCACGCGCTCGCCCTCGCCGAGGACACGGAGTCCGCCTTCGCCCTCGTACCGCTCCTGGAGCACCAGATCGTCGACCACGTGTACAGCTACGGCGTCGCCGCCGCCGAGACCGTCCCGGTGGCGCTCGCGCTGGCCACCGCGGCGCACGGCCGGATCGCCGAGGCCGTGCCCGCCGCCGCCTGTCTCTCCCGGGTCGCCGACTCCGCGCCCGCCCTCGCGGGCGCCCTCACCGGCGCGCTCGGCGGCGGCGCGGCCGTCCCGCAGTCCTGGCGCGACGCCTGCCGCACCCTCTCGGGCTGCACCCTGCCCCGCCTCACCGGCACCGACCTGGTGGAACTCGCCGGACTCCTGGAAGCCGCACAACCGGCCCGTCCAGGGGGATGATTCGGGGCATGAGGCCCAAAGAGTGCGAAGAACTCGGAGCATGCGAGGACCCGGCAGGAGGTGAAAGGGCCGCACACCACGAGCCCTCCGCCCTGGAGGAGCGCGTCACCGCCGCCCTCGTCGGGGCCGCCGTGGGCGACGCCCTGGGCGGCCCGGTCGAGGGCTGGTCACCGGAGCAGATCGCCGAACGCCACGGCGGCCGCGTGCACGGCATCGTCGGCCCCTGGCACGGCGACGCCTGGCGCACCGCCCGCCCCCTCGCCCCCTTCCACAAGGGCGACGGCCATGTCACCGACGACACCCTGATGACCCATGCGCTGATCCGGGTCTACGACCGCGTCCGCGACCACCTCGACGCCTACGCGGTCGCCGACCACCTGGTCCCGGACCTGATGACCACCCCGCGCTGGATCCCGGAGCTGGAGGCCGAGACCCTGCCCCTGCACCGCCTCTTCCTCGCCGAGAAGTGGCTGGTGACCAGGATCGCCTACGGCCACGCCGACCCCCGGGAAGCGGGCGTCGGCAACATCGTCAACTGCGGCGCCGCGATGTACATGGCCCCCGTCGGACTGGTCAACGCGGCCGCCCCGGCCACCGCCTACGCCGAGGCGCTGGACATCGCCGGTGCGCACCAGTCGTCGTACGGCCGTGAGGCGGCCGGTGTCCTCGCGGCGGCGGTGGCGGCCGCGACCGCACCGGGTGCGAGCCCCGACTCGGTGGTGGCCGCCTGCCTCTCGCTGGCCAAGGACGGCACCCGCACGGCCATCGAGAAGGTCTGCGAAGTGGCCTGCCGGCACAGCGACTTCGAGTCGGCGCTGCGGCCGCTGCGCGCGGCGGTCGCGCCGTACGACACGGTCGGCCCGGACTACCGCGCCCCCTCCCTGGCCGCCCGCCGCCCCTCCCGGCTGCACTCCATCGAGGAACTGCCCATCGCGCTGGGCATGCTGCTGGTCTCCGGCGGCGACTACCGGCACGCGGTCCTGGGCTCGGTCAACTACGGCCGTGACTGCGACTCGATCGCCACCATGGCCGGTGCCCTCGCGGGCGCGCTCGGCTCGCCCGTGCCCGAGGAGTGGGCGAAGACGGTGGCGGAGGCCAGCCGGCTGGACCTGTGGGCGCCGGCCCGCACCCTCGCCGAGGTCGCGCGGGAGGTCTTCCGCAAGGACGTGCGCCGGCGGCGCGCCCACGAGGAGGCGTTCGGCGCGCTGGGAGGGGACCGATGCTCCGACTGACCTGGGTCCAGCCGGAGGACCTGCTCGGCCATGAACTCCGCCAGGCCCGGCTGGACGGGCGGGAGCCCTCGGCGATCGAGGCGCGCTGGCGGGCGGCGGGCGGCACGGACGCCCCGGAGCGGGCGGGCGCCTCCGCGCATCGCGCCTCCCGCTATCTGCGGCTGCTGGCCGAGGACCTGCTGGACGAACTCGCCGATCTGCCCGGCACGCTGGCCGAGGACGAACCGACGGACCTGACGGCGATCAGGTCCCGCTGCCCCAACTGGCCCGCCGAACGGCTCGCCGCGGACCTCACCCCCGCCGCCCTGGAAGCCGCCTGGCTGGGCCGGGCCATCGGCTGCCTGCTCGGCAAACCGGTCGAGAAGCTCCCCCTGGACGCCATCCGCGCCCTCGCCGAGGCAGCCGGAAACCGGCCCCTGACCGGCTACTTCACCGCGGTGGGCGTCCCCGCGGAGCTGCTCGGCCGGCACCCCTGGAACCGCCGCTCGGCCGCCACCAGCCTCGCCGAGAACATCGACGGCATGCCCGAGGACGACGACCTCGACTACCCGCTCCTCAACCTGCTGCTCCTCCAGCGCCACGGGAAGGCCTTCACCACCACGGACGTGGCCCGCCTCTGGCTGGACGAGCTGCCCCCGGGCCGCACCTTCACCGCCGAACGCGTCACCCACCGCAACCTCCTCAGCGGCATCGAACCCCCGCACACGGCCCGCCACCGCAACCCGTTCCGGGAGTGGATCGGCGCCCTGATCCGCGCCGACATGCACGGCTGGACCCATCCGGGCGACCCGGCCGCCGCCGCGGAACAGGCCTATCGCGACGCGGTCCTGTCCCACACCGCCAACGGCGTCTACGCGGCCATGTTCACCGCCGCCGTGATCGCCACCGCCGCCACCGGCCGCCATGACGTGCACGCCTGTCTGCGCACCGGCCGCTCGGTGGTGCCGCCGCGCTCCCGGCTGGCGCGGGCGATCGACCACGCCCTCCGACTCGCCCGGGACACCGCCGACTTCGACGACGTGGTGGACGAACTCCACGCCGTGTACGGCCCGGACCACCACTGGGTGCACGCGATCCCCAACACCGCCCTGATCGCCGCCGCCCTCGCGCACGCGGACGGCGACTTCACCGGGTCCATCGGCCGTGCGGTGGCGGGCGGCTGGGACACCGACTCGGCCGGCGCCACGGCCGGTTCCGTCGCGGGACTGCTCGCCGGCCGCCCCGACGCCCTCCCCGAGCACTGGCGGGCCCCGCTGAAGAACCGGCTCGCCACCACCGTCGCCGACTTCGACGGCACCGGTTTCGACACCCTCGCCCACCTCACCCACCTGGAGGCGGTCCGCCCATGACCCACATCGCCGTCCTCGGCAGCACCAACATGGACCTCGTCACCTATGTCACGAAGGCCCCGCAGCGCGGGGAGACCGTGACCGGCCGGGAGTTCCGCACGATCCCCGGCGGCAAGGGCGCCAACCAGGCGATCGCCGCGGCCCGCGCCGGTGCCACCGTCTCGATGATCGGCGCGGTCGGCAACGACGCCTTCGGTGTGCGGCTGCGCGACACCCTCGAACACTCCGGGGTGGACACCGACTCCCTGCGCACCGTCGAGGGCGCCTCCGGCACCGCGCACATCGTGGTGGACGACGAGGGCGGCAACTCCATCGTCGTCATCCCGGGCGCGAACGGCACCGTCGACCACCTCTCCCCCGGCGACGAGGGCGTGATCGCCTCCGCCGACGCCCTGCTGCTTCAGCTGGAGATCCCCCTGGCGGCGGTCGTCGCGGGCGCCCAGGCCGCCCACCGGCACGGCGTCCGTACGGTCCTCACCCCGTCCCCGGCCCAGCCGCTGCCGCCCGAACTCCTCGCCTCGACCGACCTGTTGGTGCCCAACGAGTACGAGGCGGTCACCCTCACCGGCCGCACCGACCCGCGCGAGGCGGCGGCCGCGCTGCTGGAGCAGGTGCCGCAGGTCGTGGTCACGCTGGGCGCGACGGGCTGCCTCTACCTGGCCCGGGGCACCGAGCCGCTGGTGGTCCCCGCGCCACGGGTGAGCGCGGTCGACTCCACCGGCGCGGGCGACACCTTCGTGGGCGCGCTCGCGGTGGCCCTCGCCGAGGAGAAACCGGTACGCGAGGCGCTGTCCTGGGCGGCGGCCGCGGCGGCGATCTCGGTGCAGCGGGAGGGCGCGTCGGTGTCGATGCCGTACCGCCCGGAGATCGACGCGCAGTTCACCGCATGAGTACGACGCCCACACCGCCGCTGGCCGGCCTGCGGGTGCTGGACCTCGCGACCCTGTTCGCCGGTCCGCTGGCCGCCACGCTGCTCGGCGACTTCGGCGCCGAGGTGATCAAGGTCGAGCACCCCCGCACCCCCGACCCGTGCCGCGGGCACGGCCCGGCCAAGGACGGCATCGGCCTGTGGTGGAAGGTGCTCGGCCGCAACAAGCGGACCATCACCCTGGACCTGTCCACGCCGGGCGGCCGCTCCACCCTGCTCCGGCTCGCCGCGGACGCCGATGTGCTGGTCGAGAACTTCCGCCCCGGCACCCTGGAGAAGTGGGATCTGGGCTGGCCGGAGCTGTCGGCCGCCAACCCCCGGCTGGTGCTCGCCCGGGTCACCGCGTTCGGCCAGTTCGGCCCGTACGCCCACCGGCCCGGCTTCGGCACGCTCGCCGAGGCGGTGAGCGGCTTCGCCGCGCTCACCGGGGAACCGGACGCGCCCCCGACCCTGCCACCCTTCGGCCTCGCCGACTCCATCGCGGGCGTGACCTGCGCCTTCGCCGTGCTGACCGCGCTGGCCGCCCGGGAGCGCAGCGGCACCGGACAGGTGGTCGACCTGGCGCTCATCGAGCCGATCCTCGCCGCCCTCGGCCCGCACCCCACCTGGTACGACCAGCTCGGATACGTCCAGGAACGCACCGGGAACCGCTCCGCCAACAACGCCCCCCGCAACACCTACCGCACCGCCGACGGCACCTGGGTGGCGGTCTCCGCCTCCGCCCAGTCGGTCGCCGAGCGGGTGATGCACCTGGTGGGCCGCCCCGATCTGATCGCCGAACCCTGGTTCGCCACCGGCGCCGAGCGGGCCGCGCACGCCGACGTGCTGGACGAGGCGGTCGGCTCCTGGATCGCCGCCCGCTCCCGCGCCGAGGTGCTCGCGGCCTTCGAGAAGGCCGAGGCCGCGGCCGCCCCGGTCCAGGACGTCCGGGACATCCTGGCCGACCCCCAGTACCAGGCCCTGCACACGATCACCACGGTCGACGACCCCGAGCTGGGCCCGCTGCGCCTCCAGAACCTCCTCTTCCGGCTCTCCGCGACCCCCGGCGCGATCCGCTGGGCCGGCCGGCCGCACGGCGCCGACACGGACGCCGTCCTCACCGAGCTGGGCCTCGCCCCGGAGGACATCGCGGCCCTGCGCGCGGAGGGGGCCCTGTGACCCGGTTCCCGCTCACCTGGCTCTACGCCCCCGGCGACCGCCCACAGGTGGTGGCCAAGGCGCTGGCGGCGGGCGCCGACGTGGTGGTGATCGACCTGGAGGACGCGGTCGCCCCCGACCGCAAGGAGTACGCCCGCGCGGCCACCGCCGAGCGCTTGCGCACCCCCCAGCCGGTTCCGGTGCACGTCCGCGTCAACGCCCTGGACACCCCCTGGGCGGCCGCCGACCTCGCCGCCGTGGCCGCCCTGCCCGGGCTGGCCGGGCTGCGGCTGCCCAAGGTGACGACCGCGCAGGAGATCAGACGGGCCGCCTCGGTCACCCCCGTCCCCCTGTACGCCCTGCTGGAGACGGCCCTCGGCATCGAGCACGCCTTCACCATCGCCACCGCCCACCCGGCCCTGCGGGGCATCGCCCTCGGCGAGGCGGACCTCCGGGCCGACCTCGGGGTACGGGCCGACGCGGGCCTGGACTGGCCGCGCTCCCGGGTGATCGTCGCCGCCCGCGCGGCGGGCCTCGCCCCGCCCACGCAGTGCGTCCACCCCGACATCCGGGACCTGGACGGCCTCGCCGCGTCCTGCGCCCACGGACGCGCCCTCGGCTTCCTGGGCCGCGCCGCCATCCATCCGCGCCAGCTGCCGGTGATCGAACGGGCCTACCTGCCCACCCCGGCGGAACTCGAACACGCCGAGACGATCCTCAAGGCAGCCGCCCTGGAGGAGGGTGCCCAGGCGCTGCCCGACGGCCGCTTCATCGACGCGGCGGTGGTGGCGACGGCGCGGCGGACCCTGTCCCTGACCCACCGGCTCTGACCGCCCTTGGCGCCCGACGCACCGAGGGCGCCCGGAGCTTTCCGGGCGCCCTCGGTGTCGTACCGGCAGCGGTCAGCTCTTCTTGCCCGCCGACTCCGCCTCGTCCTTCGTCTCCTTGGCCTCGGCCGCAGGCTCGGTCTCCCCGGCCACGGGCTCGGCCTCCTGCTCCGCCTCGGCGGCGGCTTCCGGAGCCTCGGAGGCACTCTCGGCGGAGCCGTCCGGGACGCTGTGCGGCGCAGCTCCGGCGGCGGCCGGCTCCACGACCGCCTCGCGCCCCGGCCGCAGCTTCGCCGACACCACGATGTAGGTGACCGCCAGCAGGAACGCGATCAACGCGGTCCAGTCGTTGAGCCGGACGCCCAGGATGATGTGGGCGTAGTCGACCCGCATGTGCTCGATCCAGGCGCGGCCCACGCAGTACAGGGCGACGTACAGGGCGAAGGCCCGGCCGTGGCCCAGCTTGAAGCGGCGGTCGGCCCAGATCACGACGAGGGCGACACCGATGCACCACAGCGACTCGTAGAGGAAGGTCGGGTGGTAGTAGCCCGGCACCCGGCCGCCCTCGGAGGAGGTGATGTGCAGGGCCCAGGGAACATGGGTCTCCCGGCCGTACAGCTCCTGGTTGAACCAGTTGCCCCAGCGGCCGATGGCCTGCGCGATCGCGATGCCGGGCGCGATGGCGTCGGCGTACGCCGGCAGCGGGACGCCCCGGCGCCGCGCGCCGATCCAGGCGCCGAGCGCGCCGAGCGCGATCGCCCCCCAGATGCCGAGCCCGCCCTGCCACACCTTGAAGGCGTCCACCCAGTCACGGCCGGGGCTGAAGTACAGCTCGTAGTCCGTGATCACGTGGTAGAGCCGGCCGCCGACCAGGCCGAAGGGGACGGCCCACACCGCGATGTCGGCGACCGTACCGGCCTGCCCGCCGCGAGCGACCCAGCGCTTGTTGCCGAGCCAGACGGCGACGAAGACGCCGATGATGATGCAGAAGGCGTAGCCGCGCAGCGGGATGGGGCCGAGATACAGCACCCCGCGCGACGGGCTGGGAATGTAGGCAAGTTCCATGGCAGGTCCGACGCTACCGTGCCGGGTGGTGGGGACGGCAAGCAGCCCGGCTACGGGTCCATAACGGGCTGGCGGAAAACGCCTACCCCTGGTCGGCCGCCTCCACCATCTGCTTGAGCTTGGCCGGGGTCATCGTCTGGTCCTGGGCGAGGTTCTTCCCGCCGAACAGGACCGTGGGCGTGCCGGTGAAGCCGCCGGCCGCGAAGGCCTTGTGGGACTTGTTCACCCAGCTGTTGTGGGTGCCGTCCTTGACGCACGTCCGGAAGGCGGGCGTGTCCAGGCCCTTCACCTTGCCGGCGAGGTCGATCAGCCTGGCGTCGCTGCCGTAGGCGTCGTCGGTCTCCTTGGGCTGGTTCGCGTACAGCACGTCGTGGTAGTCGCGGAACTTACCGGCGTCCTGGGCGCAGGCGGCGGCGTTGGCCGCGCGCAGCGAGCCGGTGCCGCCGAGGTTGCCGTCGATCAGCCGGACCAGGTGGTACTCGATTCTGAGCTTGCCCGCGTCGACGAGTTCATGGAGGGTCGGCCGGTACACCGTCTCGAAGGCCTGGCAGGCCGGGCAGCGGAAGTCCTCCCAGACGGTGAGCGTCGACTTCGCGCTGTCCTTGCCGACCGGGATCGCGAGGCTGTCCTTGCCCTGCGCGCCGGAGGGCGCCACGGCCGGTCCCTCGCTCTTGCTGCTCTTCTCCTTGCCGGAGTTCGCGGCGATCACGCCGATCACCGCCGCGAGGCCGAGGACGCAGACGACGCTCGCGCCCACGATCAGCGCGCGCCGTCGCTTCTCCGCGGTCCTCTGCTTCTCACGCTCGACCGCCAGCCGCTCCCGGGCGGTGCGCTTTCCGTCACGGTTCTTCTCGCTCACACCCCCAGAACGAACCGGGGAGGCGCAGCGCGCCTCCCCGGCCCGAGGTCCACCCGTTCGAGTGACCAGGTTGTCCCGGTAGGGAGGGGTTACGCCTGTCCGCGCACGCCCTTCGCCAGCTCGCCGGCCAGTTCCCGCACCGCCTCCAGGCCCGCGGCCTGGTCCGGGGCGTCCAGCATCCGCTGTACGAACGCCGAGCCGACGATCACTCCGTCGGCGAAGCCGGCGACCTGCGCGGCCTGGGCCGGGGTGGAGACGCCGAGGCCGACGCAGACGGGCAGGCCGGTGCCGGTCGCCCGGGTGCGCTCGACCAGGGTCTGGGCCTGGGCCCCGACGGATTCCCGGGTGCCGGTGACACCCATCAGGGAGGCCGCGTAGACGAAGCCGCTGCCCGCCGCGGTGATCTCGGCGAGCCGCTCGTCCTTGCTGCTCGGCGCCACCACGAAGACGGTCGCGAGGCCGTGCTTCGCGGCGTGCTCCCGCCACAGCGCCGACTCCTGGACCGGCAGGTCGGGCAGGATGCAGCCCGCGCCGCCCGCCTCGGCCAGCTCGGCGGTGAACCGCTCGACGCCGTAGCGGTCGATGGGGTTCCAGTACGTCATGACGAGCACCGGCTTCCCGGTGGCCCGGTGGGCCTCCCGGACCGTGCGCATCACGTCGGCGATGCGGACGCCGCCGCGCAGGGCGATGTCGTCGGCGGTCTGGATGACCGGGCCGTCGAGGACGGGGTCGCTGTGCGGCAGCCCGACCTCCACCACATCGGCGCCGCCGTCGAAGACGGCCTTGATCGCCTCGATGCCGCCGTCCACGGTGGGGAACCCGGCCGGCAGGTAGGCGATGAGCGCGGACCGCCCCTCCGCCTTGGCGCCCGCGAGGGTGTCGGTCAGCAACTGGATGTTCCCGCTCACTTGGCGTCCCCCTCGATCTCGGCGGTGTCGGCTGCGTCGGCGGCCACCTCGGCGTCGGTGTCGTACAGGCCGAAGTAGCGGGCGGCGGTGTCCATGTCCTTGTCGCCGCGGCCGGAGAGGTTGACGACGATCAGGCCGTCCGGGCCCAGTTCCCGGCCGACCTCCAGGGCGCCGGCGAGGGCGTGGGCGCTCTCGATGGCCGGGATGATGCCCTCGGTCCGCGACAGCAGGCGCAGCGCCTGCATGGCGGCGTCGTCGGTGACCGCGCGGTACTCGCCGCGGCCGGAGTCCTTCAGATAGGAGTGCTCGGGCCCGATGCCCGGGTAGTCCAGGCCCGCCGAGATCGAATAGGGCTCGGTGATCTGGCCCTCGTCGTCCTGGAGCACGTACGACCGGGAGCCGTGCAGGATGCCGGGCTCGCCGGCGGTGAGGGTGGCCGCGTGCTCGCCGGTCTCGATGCCGTGCCCCGCGGGCTCGCAGCCGATGAGGCGGACGCCCTCGTCGGGGATGAAGGCGTGGAAGAGGCCGATGGCGTTGGAGCCGCCGCCGACGCAGGCGATGGCGGCGTCGGGCAGCCGGCCGGCGCGCTCCAGCAGCTGCCGCCGCGCCTCGACGCCGATGACCCGGTGGAAGTCCCGCACCATCGCCGGGAAGGGGTGCGGTCCGGCGACGGTCCCGAACAGGTAGTGGGTGTGGTCCACATTGGCGACCCAGTCGCGGAACGCCTCGTTGATGGCGTCCTTGAGGGTGCGGCTGCCGGACTTCACGGCGACGACCTCGGCGCCGAGCATGCGCATGCGGGCCACGTTCAGGGCCTGGCGCTGGGTGTCGATCTCGCCCATGTAGATGGTGCAGTCGAGGCCGAACAGGGCGCAGGCGGTGGCGGTGGCGACGCCGTGCTGCCCGGCGCCGGTCTCGGCGATGACCCGGGTCTTGCCCATCCGCCTGGTCAGCAGAGCCTGGCCGAGAACGTTGTTGATCTTGTGGGAGCCGGTGTGGTTGAGGTCTTCCCGCTTGAGGAAGATCCGGGCACCGCCGGCGTGCTCGGCGAACCGGGGCACCTCGGTCAGCGCGCTGGGCCGGCCGGTGTAGTGGACGAGCAGTTCGTCGAGCTCGCGGGCGAACTCCGGGTCGTGCTTGGCCTTCTCGTACTCGACGGCGACCTCGTCCACGGCGGCGACGAGGGCCTCCGGGATGAACTTGCCGCCGAACGCGCCGAAGTAGCCCTCGGCGCTGGGCACCTGACCCTCCGGGTCGGGGAAGAAGAAGTTGTTGGGCATGCCGAACCTCACGGTGAGTGCGTGGGAAAACACTGTTCGCCGTGGGGCGACGGGGTGGTCAGTCGACTGCGGACCGGCTGAGGCCGGTCGCGCCCGCGCGGCGGTGGCCGCACATCGAACAGAGCCCCGCGCCCCTCAGGTCGGCTGCTGCCATCGCATGCCGTTGACTTGCCCCGGCTCATCGCCGATGACGTACCGCACGCGGCGGCCGTGGACACGCCTCGCCGGGGCGCGGCAGCCCCTCGGGCGGCAGCCGCGCGCCAGGCGGGCGTACCGGTCCACGGTCGTCATGATGAGAGTCATCGGGATCAGCCTAGCGGGAGATCAGCTCCGGCCGTGCCGCAGTGCGGGGTGCTCGCCCGCGGCGACCAGGTCGGCGACGGCGGCCTTCGGGTCGCGGCCGGTCACCAGCGACTCGCCGACCAGCACCGCGTCGGCGCCCGCGTTGGCGTAGGCGATCAGGTCGTGGGGGCCGCGGACGCCGGACTCGGCGACCTTCACGATGCCGTCCGGGATCTCCGGCGCGACCCGCTCGAACGTGCCGCGGTCGACCTCCAGCGTCTTCAGGTTGCGCGCGTTGACACCGATGACCTTGGCTCCGGCGGCGACGGCCCGCTCGACCTCGTCCTCGTCGTGCACCTCGACCAGCGGGGTGAGGCCGATGGAGACGGCCCGCTCGATCAGCGACTCCAGGGCCGACTGCTCCAGGGCGGCGACGATCAGCAGCGCGAGGTCGGCGCCGTACGCCCGGGCCTCCCACAGCTGGTACGACGTGACGATGAAGTCCTTGCGCAGCACCGGGATGTCCACGCGCGCGCGGACGGCCTCGAGGTCGGCCAGCGAGCCGCCGAAGCGGCGCTGTTCGGTGAGGACGGAGATGACGGCCGCACCGCCCGCCTCGTAGTCCGCGGCGAGCCCGGCCGGGTCGGCGATCGCGGCCAGCGCGCCCTTGGAGGGACTGGACCGCTTGACCTCGCAGATGACCTTGACGCCGTCGCCCTTGAGCGCGGCCACCCCGTCCTTGGCGGGCCGGGCCTTGGCCGCACGCTCCTTGAGCTCGTCGAGGCTGACGCGTGCCTGCCGCTCCGCGAGGTCGGCACGGACTCCGTCGATGATCTCGTCGAGCACACTCACGCGAGCGGCCCCCTTCCAGACGGTGGTTCCTTCAGGTTTTGAATACCCGTGGTCACTGCGATGGTATCCGGAGGAACGCCGAGGCCTCGCATCCGGCGGACGGTGGTCCCACTACCTGGACGTTCCCCCATCGGTCAGGGATGCAGTCCGCTGCCGAGGGGGAGGTTGCGGACCACGGTGAAGACCAGCAGCAGCGCGCAGAGCGCCCACACCTGCGCCGGTCGCAGCCCCGGCCGGAAGGGCCGGCCGCGCACCGCGCGCACCACCCAGACGGCCCACAGCAGCGCGAAGGCCGGGTAGGCGGCCACGGCGAAGGCGTTGTCGTGCAGTGCGGCGGCCAGGTCGCCGTGGACGACGGCGTGCGCGCTGCGCAGTCCGCCGCAGCCGGGGCAGTACAGGCCGGTGAGCGCGTAGAGCGGGCAGACGGGGTAGTGGCCGGGCTCGTTCGGGTCGACGGCGCCGACGTACGCGGAGGCTCCGGCGACCGCGGCGAACAGGCCGGCCGGCACGGCGAGCCGGCGCCACGCGGAGTCGGGCGCCGGTGCCTGCGGGAGCGCCTCGGGGCCTTCGGGCGGGCGGGGCGGGGCCGTGCTGCTGTCGGCGGTCACGCCCGCATTCTGCCGTCCCCGCCCGCCCCTCGCACCCGGGAAGCGGCGAGGGGCGGCCGGGCACCGCCTGGGTGCCGGGCCGCCCCTCGGGGAAGCTCGCGGAAAAGCCGTCGGCTCAGCTCTCGGCAGCGACCGGCTCACGGCTCACGGCGGGCGCGCCGGCCACCACGAGGGGCTTGGGGTTCGAGCCGAGGCCCATGGCGCGCATGATGCCGCCGACCACCGCGCCACCCAGGATCAGCGCCATGCCGGCCCAGAAGCCGACGGGCTGGGCCATCACCGTGAAGGCGCCGGCGACGCAGAAACCGATGAAGGAAATGATGACACCGGTCCACGCGGCAGGGGTGTGACCGTGACCGTGGCTGCTACCCGCCATGACTTGCTCCTCGTTGCTGTGTACGTGTCGGCGTCCATTGTCCCGTACGCGCACGCGTGCCGGACGCGGGGGTGGCGTCTGGTTCGCCACACTCGCGCACGCCCTGCGGGTACCCCGGTTCAGGTGCCGGTCGGGTCCTCGCCCCGGTCCAGTGCCTTCCAGATCTCCTCGGGCCGCTCGGGGTCCACCGGGCGGGGGTTGCGGCGGGGCCGGCCGGTGCCGCGCTCGTAGCGGCCGGACATGGCGGGCCACAGGCTGCCGTAGCGCAGCGCGAGCAGGCCGGCGAGCAGGATCAGCAGGCCGCCGGCGGCCGCGACGTAGGGCCAGCCGGTGTGGCTGAGCGAGGCGACGGTGGCGGTGGTGTCGCCGCTCGCCTGGGCGGCCTTCTCGTCCAGCGCGGAGCCGTCGCCGGCGGCGACGAGGGCGGCGGCGGCGATCCCGGCGCCGGAGAGCGCGAGCAGCGCGGCGACGACCACGCGGCCGGCCCGGCGGACCGCGAAGACGGCGACGAGCGCGGCGAGGCCCACTATGGCGAGGGCCGCGGGGACGCCGGTGACATCGCTGCCCTTCGCGGTCAGCGGGAACGCGCCGCCGGCCACCGTCGCGGTGCCCTCGGCCCAGCGCTGCCGGGTGGCGAGCAGCGCGACGGCCGCGCCGAGCGCACCGCACAGCAGGGCCAGGGCGAGGCTCCGGCGGCCGGACCGGGCGGGCGCGGCGGCTTCGGTACGGGGGTGAGGTACGGCAGTCACGTACTCCACTATCGCCTGAACCCCGGAAGAGCCCGCACCCGGGTCCGTCAACCCATGAACCGCTCAGGTTTCTGTCATGGCACGCTCAGGAACGGCCCATGAATGCCCCAGGAACGGCAAAGGGACGTTCCGCCTTCAACAGGCGTCTTGTTGACGCGGTCCCGACATCCGTACGTTCTGCGCCACCCCGACACGACACCACGCGCCGGGGTGGCACCGCGCACCCCCCACAGCCCTTCCCTGGTTCACCCCACCTCGTGGATAGGACGTACGTTGCGCAGAACCGCATCCCTCACCGCCGTGGCCACGCTCGCCACGGCAGCCCTGGCCCTGGCCGCCCCGGTCGGCCAGGCCGCCACCTCCTCGTCCCACGGCGTCACCGTGGCGCACGCCTGCGCCGCGCCGACGAAGAAGGACGAGATGGCCTGCAAGGCCCTCCAGGTCACCTCGGGCACCCCGCTGTCGGCGCACGCCGAGAGCGCCCTGACCGCGGCCGCCACCCCCTCCGGCTACGGCCCCGCCTCGCTCCAGGCGGCGTACAACCTGCCCTCCGCGACCGGCGGCACGGGCCAGACGGTGGCGATCGTCGACGCCTACGACGACCCCAACGCCGAGGCCGACCTCGCCACCTACCGCGCCCAGTACGGCCTGTCGGCCTGCACCACGGCCAACGGCTGCTTCAAGAAGGTGGACCAGACCGGCGGCACCAAGTACCCGCGCGGCAACTCCGGCTGGGCCGAGGAGATATCGCTCGACCTGGACATGGTCAGCGCGGCCTGCCCGAACTGCAAGATCCTGCTGGTCGAGGCCAGCACCGCCAGCATGACCAACCTGGGCACCGGCGTGAACACCGCGGTCAAGCTGGGCGCGAAGTTCGTCTCCAACAGCTACGGCGGCAACGAGTCCTCCAGCGACGCGACGTACGACTCCACGTACTTCAACCACCCGGGCGTCGCCATCACCGTCTCCTCCGGTGACAACGGCTACGGCACCGAGTACCCGGCCGCCTCGCAGTACGTGACGGCGGTGGGCGGTACGTCCCTCAAGACGGCCTCCAACGCCCGTGGCTGGACCGACACGGTGTGGAGCGGCGCGGGCTCCGGCTGCTCCTCCTACGACGCCAAGCCGAGCTGGCAGAAGGACAGCGGCTGCGCCAAGCGCACGGTCGCGGACGTCTCGGCGGTCGCCGACCCGAACACCGGTGTCGCGGTGTACGACACCTACAGCCAGGGCACCGGCTGGATGGTCTTCGGCGGCACCAGCGCCTCCGCCCCGCTGATCGCGGCGACCTACGCGCTGGCCGGCGCCCCGTCCGGCGGCTCCTACCCGGCGTCGTTCCCCTACGCCCACGCCTCGGCGCTGAACGACGTCACCAGCGGCTCCAACGGCAGCTGCGGCGGCTCGTACCTGTGCACCGGCACCGCCGGGTACGACGGGCCGACGGGGCTCGGCACCCCGAACGGCACCGCCGCGTTCACCGGCTGAACCCTCCTATGAGGTAAGCCGGTTGGCCGTGTGCACCGCGCGGAGGACCGCCGCCGCCTTGTTGCGGCACTCCTGGTCCTCCGCCACCGGGTCGGAGTCGGCGACCACGCCGGCTCCGGCCTGTACGTATGCCGTGCCGTCCCGCAGCAGGGCGGTACGGATGGCGATGGCCGTGTCGGAGTCGCCGGCGAAGTCCAGATAGCCGACGCAGCCGCCGTACAGCCCGCGCCGGGACGGCTCCAGCTCGTCGATGATCTGCATCGCGCGCGGCTTGGGGGCGCCGGAGAGGGTGCCCGCCGGGAAGCACGCCGTGAGCACGTCGAAGGCCGTACGGCCGCCGGCCACCCGACCGGTGACGGTCGAGACGATGTGCATCACGTGCGAGTAGCGCTCGACGGACATGAAGTCGACCACCTCGACCGAGCCGGGCTCGCAGACCCGCCCGAGGTCGTTGCGCCCGAGGTCCACCAGCATCAGGTGTTCGGCGCGCTCCTTGGGGTCGGCGAGCAGCTCCTCGGCCAGCGCCTGGTCCTCCTGCGGGGTGGCCCCGCGGTGCCGGGTGCCGGCGATCGGATGGACCATGGCCCGCCCGTCCTCGACCTTCACCAGGGCCTCCGGGGACGAGCCGACGACATCGAAGCCGTCGAACCGGAAGAGGTACATGTACGGCGAGGGGTTCGTGGCCCGCAGCACCCGGTAGACGTCCAGGGCGCTCGCCGTGCACGGCGTCTCGAACCGCTGCGAGGGCACCACCTGGAAGGCCTCGCCCGCGCGGATGCGCTCCTTGATGTCCTCCACGGCCCGCTGGAAGTCGGGGCCGCCCCACTGGGCGGTGTACTCGGGCAGCTCGGAGGGCGGCAGCACGGCGGGCGGCTGCGCCACCGCGCGCGAGAGGTCGGCCTCCATCGCGTCGAGACGGGCCACGGCGTCCGCGTAGGCCTCGTCCACGCCGGTGTCGAGGTCGTTGTGGTTGATCGCGTTGGCGATCAGCAGGACCGAGCCCTCCCAGTGGTCCATCACGGCGAGATCGCTGGTCAGGAGCATGGTCAGCTCGGGCAGCCGCAGGTCGTCGCGCTCGCCGGGGCCGATCTTCTCCAGGCGGCGCACGATGTCGTACCCGAGATAGCCGACCATGCCGCCGGTGAACGGCGGCAGACCCTCCTGGTGCGGGGTGTGCAGCGTCTGGAGGGTGGCCCGCAGCACGGCGAGCGGGTCGCCGTCGGCCGGGACGCCCACGGGCGGGGTGCCGATCCAGTGGGCCGCGCCGTCCCGCGCGGTGAGGGTGGCCGCGCTGCGGACGCCCACGAAGGAGTACCGGGACCAGGAACGGCCGTTCTCCGCGGATTCCAGCAGGAAGGTGCCGGGGCGCTCGGCCGCCAGCTTGCGGTAGAGCGCCACCGGCGTGTCGCCGTCGGCGAGGAGCTTGCGCGTGACCGGGATGACGCGCCGGTCGGCGGCCAGCTTGCGGAAGGTCTCTAGGTCCATGGCCGCAGACCTTACTGATCAACGGCCGGTACGGCGGAACCGGCGTCCTTCAGGAGCACGTCCGCGTCGAAGCAGGTGCGCGCGCCGGTGTGGCAGGCGGCGCCCTCCTGGTCGACCCGGACCAGCACGGTGTCGGCGTCGCAGTCCAGCGCGACGGACTTCACCCACTGGACGTGGCCGGAGGTGTCGCCCTTGACCCAGTACTCCTGGCGGCTGCGCGACCAGTAGGTGCAGCGGCCCGTGGTCAGGGTGCGGTGCAGCGCCTCGTCGTCCATCCAGCCGAGCATGAGCACCTCACCGGTGTCGTACTGCTGGGCGATGGCGGGCAGGAGGCCGTCGGCGCTGCGCTTGAGGCGCGCGGCGATCTCCGGATCGAGGCTGCTGGGCCGGGGGGTGCCGGTCGTACGGGTCATGAGTGCCATTGTGCCGCGCGGGACCGACAGCCCCGGGCGAGTGTCCACAGCGCGGACCGGGCGGGGGTCGTAGGCTGACACCATGTCGACCTTCGCCAAGCGTGAACGGCTCCTGCTCGCCGACCTCTTGGAAACCGTCGGTCCCGAGGCGCCCACCCTCTGCGAGGGCTGGCTCACCCGGGACCTGGCCGCGCATGTGGTGGTGCGCGAACGCCGGCCGGACGCGGCCGGCGGCACCGTGATCAAGCCGCTCGCGTCGCGCCTGGACAAGGTGATGGCCGAGTACACGGCCAAGCCGTACGAGGAGCTGATCCAGCTGATCCGTACCGGGCCGCCGCGCTTCTCGCCCTTCGCGCTCAAACAGCTCGACGAGGCGGCCAACGTCGTCGAGTTCTACGTCCACACCGAGGACGTCCGGCGCGCCCAGCCGGACTGGAGCCCGCGCGAGCTGGACCCGGTCTTCCAGGACGCCCTGTGGTCCCGGCTGGAGCGCACCGCCCGGCTGATGGGCCGGGGGGTGCCGACCGGCCTGGTGCTGCGCCGTCCGGACGGGCAGACGGCGGTCGCGCACCGGGGCACACCGGTGGTGACCGTCACGGGTGAGCCCGCCGAGCTGCTGATGTTCGCCTTCGGCCGGCAGAGCGCGGCCACGGTGGAACTGGACGGCGACGCGGCCGCGATCGCCCAGCTGCACGAGTCCAAGCAGCTGGGCATCTGAGCGGCACCCCCGGGAGGGCGCTACCGGACGGGGTGTCCGGCCTCCCGGAGGGTCTGCTTGACCTCGCCGATGCGCAGGTCGCCGAAGTGGAACACCGATGCGGCCAGCACCGCGTCCGCGCCCGCCGCCACGGCCGGCGGGAAGTCCGCCAGCCTGCCCGCGCCGCCCGAGGCGATCACCGGGACGGTGACGTGCTTGCGGACGGCGGCGATCATCTCCAGGTCGTAGCCGTCCTTGGTGCCGTCGGCGTCCATCGAGTTCAGCAGGATCTCGCCGGCGCCCAGCTCGGCCGCCCGGTGCGCCCACTCGACGGCGTCGATGCCGGTGCCGCGGCGGCCGCCGTGCGTGGTCACCTCGAAGGAGCCCGACCCGGTGCGGCGGGCGTCGACCGAGAGGACCAGCACCTGGCGGCCGAACCGCTCGGCGATCTCGCGGATCAGCTCGGGGCGGGCGATCGCGGCGGTGTTCACGCCCACCTTGTCGGCGCCGGCCCGCAGCAGCTTGTCCACGTCCTCGGCGGTGCGGACGCCGCCGCCGACCGTCAGCGGGATGAACACCTGCTCGGCGGTGCGGCGCACCACGTCGTACGTCGTCTCCCGGTTGCCCGAGGACGCGGTGATGTCCAGGAAGGTCAGCTCGTCGGCGCCCTCGGCGTCGTACACCTTGGCCATCTCGACGGGGTCGCCCGCGTCGCGCAGGTTCTGGAAGTTGACGCCCTTCACCACCCGGCCGTTGTCCACGTCCAGGCAGGGGATGACTCGGACCGCCAGGGTCATGAATCCACGGCTCCTCTGTATGCCTCTAGTTCCACTTCGACCAGGATGCGCGGATCGACGAAGCCCTCCACGACCAGCAGGGTCGCGGCCGGGCGGACGCCGTCGAACAGCTCCTTGTGCGCGCGGCCGACGGCGTCCACGTCCCGCGCATGGGTCAGGTACATCCTGGTCCGCAGCACCGAGCCGGGTCCCAGCCCGAACTCGGCGATCGCCTCCAGCGCGCTGGTGAACGCCACCTTGGCCTGCTCGTACGGATCGCCCTCGCCGTAGAGCACCCGGCCCCGGAAGGCCGAGGTGCCGGCCACCAGCACGCGGTCCCCCGCCGCGACGGCCCGTGCGCAACCGAAACTCTCTTCCCAGGGACTTCCGCTCTGCACGCGCCGCACGGCTTCGGATGTCATGACGACACTGCCTCCAGTGCTTCTTCCAGGGTGAACGCCTTCGCGTACAGGGCCTTGCCGACGATGGCGCCCTCGACACCGAGGGGTACCAGCTCGGCGATGGCGCGCAGGTCGTCCAGGGACGACACGCCGCCGGAGGCCACGACCGGGCGGTCCGTCGCGGCGCACACGTTCTTCAGCAGCTCCAGGTTGGGGCCCTGGAGGGTGCCGTCCTTGGCGATGTCGGTGACCACGTAGCGGGCGCAGCCCTCCCGGTTGAGGCGGTCCAGCGTCTCGTAGAGGTCGCCGCCGTCGCGGGTCCAGCCACGGCCGCGCAGGGTGGTGCCGCGCACGTCGAGGCCGACGGCGATCTTGTCGCCGTGCTCGGCGATGACCTTGGCGACCCACTCGGGGCTCTCCAGGGCCGCCGTGCCGAGGTTCACGCGCGTGCAGCCGGTGGCCAGGGCGGCGGCCAGGGAGGCGTCGTCGCGGATGCCGCCGGACAGCTCCACCTTGATGTCCATCGCCTTGGTGACCTCGCCGATCAGCTCCCGGTTGTCGCCGGTGCCGAACGCGGCGTCCAGGTCGACCAGGTGCAGCCACTCGGCGCCGGAGCGCTGCCAGGCGAGGGCGGCCTCCAGCGGCGAGCCGTAGGAGGTCTCGGTCCCCGACTCGCCGTGCACGAGGCGCACGGCCTGGCCGTCGCGGACGTCGACGGCGGGGAGGAGTTCGAGCTTGGCCATGGTCTACAGGCTTCCGATCCAGTTGGTGAGGAGCTGGGCGCCGGCGTCGCCGGACTTCTCGGGGTGGAACTGGGTGGCCCACAGGGCGCCGTTCTCCACGGCGGCCACGAACGGCTTGCCGTGCGTCGCCCAGGTCACCCTGGGCGCCTCGATGACCGGGTTGTGGGTCTCCAGCTGCCAGTCGTGCACGGCGTAGGAGTGCACGAAGTAGAAGCGGGCGTCGGCGTCCAGGCCGGCGAAGAGCCGCGAGTCGGCCGGGGCGTCGACGGTGTTCCAGCCCATGTGCGGTACGACGTCGGCCTGGAGCGGCTCGACCGTGCCGGGCCACTCGTCCAGGCCCTCGGCCTCCACACCGTGCTCGATGCCGCGCGCGAAGAGGATCTGCATGCCGACGCAGATGCCCATCACGGGGCGGCCGCCGGACAGCCGGCGGTCCACGACCCAGTCCCCGCGCGCGGCCCGCAGCCCCTCCATGCAGGCGGCGAACGCGCCCACGCCCGGCACCAGCAGGCCGTCGGCGTTCATCGCCTTGTCGAAGTCGCGGGTTATCTCGACCTCGGCACCCACGCGCGCGAGGGCGCGCTCCGCGGAGCGGACGTTGCCGAAGCCGTAGTCGAAGACGACGACCTTTTTGACGTTCTTGGCGCTCAATTCCACACCCCCAGCCGCATGACGCCCGCGACCAGGCACATGCCCGCGCCGATGGAGAGCAGCACGATCAGGCTGGTGGGCATCTTCTGCTTGACGAAGGAGATGATGCCGCCGACCAGGAACAGGCCGACGACGATCAGGATGGTGGACAGGCTGTTCACAGGGCGCCCTTCGTGGAGGGGAGGATGCCGGCCGCGCGGGGGTCGCGTTCGGAGGCGTAGCGCAGCGCCCGGGCCAGCGCCTTGAACTGGCACTCCACGATGTGGTGCGCGTTGCGGCCGTACGGCACGTGCACGTGCAGCGCGATCTGTGCCTGGGCGACGAAGGACTCCAGGATGTGCCGGGTCATCGTCGTGTCGTACTCGCCGATCATCGGCGCCATGTTCTCGGGCTCGGTGTGCACGAGGTAGGGGCGGCCGGAGAGGTCGACCGTCACCTGGGCGAGGGACTCGTCCAGCGGGACCGTGCAGTTGCCGAAGCGGTAGATGCCCACCTTGTCGCCGAGCGCCTGCTTGAAGGCGGCGCCGAGCGCGAGGGCGGTGTCCTCGATGGTGTGGTGGGAGTCGATGTGCAGGTCGCCGTCGGTCTTCACGGTGAGGTCGAACAGTCCGTGCCGGCCGAGCTGGTCGAGCATGTGGTCGTAGAAGCCGACGCCGGTGGCGATGTCGGTCCGTCCGGTGCCGTCCAGATCGATCTCGACCAGGACGGAGGTCTCCTTGGTGGTGCGCTCTATGCGTCCTACGCGGTTCATGCCTCAAGCTCCTTCTTCAGATCGCGGACCGCGTCGAGGAACGCGTCGTTCTCCTGTGGGGTGCCGGCGGTGACCCGCAGCCATCCCGGTACGCCGTTGTCCCGGACCAGGACGCCCCGGTCGAGGATCTTCTGCCAGGCGGTGTGCGCGTCCGCGAACCGCCCGAACTGCACGAAGTTGGCGTCGGACTCCGTCACCTCGTAGCCGATGGCCCGCAGCTCGGCGACCAGCCGGTCCCGCTCGGTCTTCAGCTGCTCGACGTAGCTCAGCAGCGTGTCGGTGTGCTCCAGGGCGGCCAGGGCGGTCGCCTGGGTGACCGCCGACAGGTGGTACGGCAGCCGTACCAGCTGGACGGCGTCCACGACCGCCGGGTCCGCGGCGAGATAGCCGAGGCGCAGCCCGGCCGCGCCGAACGCCTTGGACATGGTCCGGGAGACGACCAGGTGCGGGCGGCCCGCGAGCAGCGGCAGCAGCGAGTCGCCGTGGCTGAACTCGACGTACGCCTCGTCCACGACCACCATCGACGGCTTGGCCGCCTGCGCCGCCTCGTAGAGCGCGATGACCGTCTCGGGCGGGACCGCGTTGCCGGTGGGGTTGTTGGGGGTGGTGATGAAGACGACGTCCGGCCGGTGCTCGGCGATGGCCCGCTCGGCGGCGGCGAGGTCGATGGTGAAGTCCTCGGTGCGCGGGCCGGAGATCCAGCCGGTGCCGGTGCCGCGCGCGATGAGGGCGTGCATCGAGTACGACGGCTCGAAGCCCATGGCCGTACGGCCCGGTCCGCCGAAGGTCTGCAACAGCTGCTGGATGACCTCGTTGGAGCCGTTGGCGGCCCAGACGTTCTCCAGGCCGAGCGGGTAGCCGCCGGTCCGCGTCAGGTACCCGGCCAGCTCGGTGCGCAGCTCGACCGCGTCCCGGTCGGGGTAGCGGTTGAGGTCGCGGGCGGCCTCGCGCACCCGCTCCGCGATCCGCTCGACCAGCGGCTCGGGCAGCGGGTAGGGGTTCTCGTTGGTGTTCAGCCGTACGGGGACGTCCAGCTGGGGCGCTCCGTAGGGGGACTTGCCGCGCAGCTCGTCCCGTACGGGCAGATCGTCGATCCTTACGTCGCTCACTTGCTCTCGGGTACCTTCCAGCCGAACCTCGCCTTGATCGCCGCGCCGTGCGCCGGGAGGTCCTCCGCCTCCGCCAGCGTCACCACGTGATGCGCGACCTCGGCCAGCGCTTCCTGCGTGTAGTCGACGATGTGGATGCCGCGCAGGAACGACTGCACGGACAGGCCCGAGGAGTGGCAGGCGCAGCCGCCGGTGGGCAGCACGTGGTTGGACCCGGCCGCGTAGTCGCCGAGCGAGACGGGGGCCCAGGGGCCGATGAAGATCGCGCCCGCGTTGCGCACCCGGTCGGCCACGGCGGCGGCGTCGGCGGTCTGGATCTCCAGGTGCTCGGCGCCGTACGCGTCGACCACCTTCAGGCCCTCCTCGATGCCGTCGACCAGCACGATCGCGGACTGCTTGCCCGCCAGGGCGGGCGCGATCCGGTCCTCGACGTGCTTGGCGGCGGCGACCTGCGGCTCCAGTTCCTTCGCCACCGCGTCCGCCAGCTCGGCGGAGTCGGTGACCAGGACGGCGGCCGCGAGCGGGTCGTGCTCGGCCTGGCTGATCAGGTCGGCGGCCACGTGCACCGGGTCGGCGGTGGAGTCGGCGAGGATCGCGATCTCCGTCGGCCCGGCCTCGGTGTCGATGCCGATCTTGCCGGTGAAGTAGCGCTTGGCGGCGGCGACCCAGATGTTGCCGGGGCCGGTGACCATGCCGGCGGGGGCGCAGGACTCGGTGCCGTGCGCGAACATCGCGACGGCGGTGGCGCCGCCGGCCGCGTACACCTCGTCCACGCCGAGCAGCGCGCACGCGGCGAGGATCGTCGGGTGCGGCAGCCCGCCGAACTCGGCCTGCGGCGGGGAGGCGAGCGCGATGGACTCGACCCCGGCCTCCTGGGCCGGTACGGCGTTCATGATCACGGAGGACGGGTAGACGGAGCGGCCGCCGGGCGCGTACAGACCGACGCGCTCGACCGGCACCCACTTCTCCGTCACCGAGCCGCCGGGCACCACCTGGGTGGTGTGCGCGGAGCGGCGCTGCGCGCGGTGGACCAGGCGGGCGCGGCGGATGGACTCCTCCAGCGCGGCGCGCACGGCCGGGTCCAGGGCGGCCAGCGCGTCGGTGAGCGCCTGGGCCGGGACACGGATGGATTCCAGCCGTACTCCGTCGAACTTCTCGGCGAAGTCGATCAGCGCCGCGTCCCCGCGATGATGCACGGCCTCGCAGATCGGACGCACCTTCTCGAGGGCGGCCGCAACGTCGAAGTCGGCTCGGGGCAGCAGGTCGCGCAGGGCGGGGCCCTCGGGAAGGGCGTCGCCGCGCAGATCGATTCGGGAAATCACAGTCCCAATTCTCTCAGACCGGTGTCCCGGCCCGTTGGCGCGTATCAATGGCTGATACAGAGCGTGGGACAAGGGGCGGTACAGACGCTGGCCGGATCCCGGAAGATCCCCTTCACTTTTTGTGTAACGGCCGTTACTCAGCGGGCATCAACCGGCTGCGCCGACTGCGTGAACATCGGTACGAGAGTCATGCGAGAGGAGAGCGGTGACCGAGGGGACCGGCTTCCACACCGGGAACCTGCCGGGCGATCTGCCGGACGACCTGACCGCGGCCGAGGCCGGCCTCTGGCAGGCCTTCCGCAACGGCAGCCTGTACGACCTGAGCAGCGGGGACGCCGTGGTGGACGATCCGCACGGCGGGCATCCGTGGGGGCCCGAGCGGTCCGTACGGGCGCGGGTCGTCGCCTGGCTGCTGCTGGACGGCCCGCCGGCGCTCGCCGGCCGGGTGTCCGCCCTGAAGCTCAGCGGGGTGCGGATCACCGGCACACTGGATCTCGCCGGCGGCCACATCACGCCGTACGTCGAGCTGCGCGGCTGCCGGTTCGACGAGGAGGTCCGGCTGCCGGAGGCGCGGTTCACCACCGTCCGCATGGTGGACTGCTCGGTGCCACGACTGGAGGCGGCCCGGGTGCACACCGAGGGCGATCTGCATCTGCCGCGGTGCCGGTTCCAGAACGGGGTCCGGCTGACCGACGCCCACATCGGCACCGATCTGCTGCTCAACCAGGCGGTGGTGTACCGCGACCGCAGCGGCCGGTCGATCGCCGGGGACGGCATGACGGTGGGCCAGGACCTCCAGGCGGAGATGCTGGAGTCGCACGGCGAGCTGAGCCTGCGCGGCGCCAAGGTCGGCGTCTCGCTCAGCCTGCGCGGCGCGCACCTCGCCAACCCCTACTCCCGGCTGGCCCTGAACGCCCCCCAGCTGACCGTGGAGCGCACCCTGTACCTGACCCCGGCGGGCATCGGCAGCCCGCTGCTGAGCGGCACCACGCCCGCGCGCGGGACCCGCGTCCAGCGCTTCGAGTGCCAGGGCGGACTACGCCTGGACGACGGGCGGTTCGGCGACGCCGTGGACCTGGAGCGGGCGCGGTTCTCCTTCACCGACGACCAGGAGCTGTCGCTGCGCCGGGTGCAGACGCCCGAGCTGCGGTTCCTCGGCGACAAGCCGCAGCGCGGCAAGGTGGTGCTGTCCGGCGCCCGGATCGTCAACCTGGTGGACCGGGCGAGCGCCTGGCCGGACGCCGGGCGGCTGCACATGGGCGGGTTCGCCTACGAGAACCTGGTCCCGCAGGGCCCCTTCCCGCTGACCCGGCGGCTGGACTGGGTCGCGGCGGCCACCGCCGAGTACGCCCCGGAGCCGTACGAGCGGCTGGCCGCGGTGCTGCGGGCGGCCGGGGAGGACGAGGACGCCCGCGAGGTGCTGCTCGCCAAGCAGCGCCGGCGCCGGGAGACCCTGCCGCTGGCGGCCAAGTTCTGGGGGTACGTCCAGGACTGGGCGGTGGCCTACGGCTACCGGCCGGGCCGGGCCGCGGTGTGGATGGCGGTGCTGTGGGCGGCGGGCACGCTGGCGTTCGGGCACGCCGACCATCCGCCGGTGAACCACGACGGCCACCCGGACTGGAGCCCCGCCCTGTTCACGCTGGACCTGCTTTTGCCGGTGATCGACCTGGGCCAGGTCGGGCAGTGGCAGCTGCGCGGCGGCTGGCAGTGGCTGGCGACCGCGATGATCCTGCTCGGCTGGATCCTGGCGACGACGGTGGCGGCGGGCGCGACCCGGCTGCTGCGCCGGAACTGACCGGTTTGCACCGCCCGGCGGCACATAGGATGAACAGTCACCTTTTACCGCCCCTTTACCGCGGCCCCTACAACTTTCCGCGACTTGCCCGGACCCTCTGGCGCAGCGCCGACCTGCGGACTTTCAATAGTCGGCACCATGGCACTGCTCCCGTCGTTCATCCGCCCCACTCGGATGGCCAAACGCCCCGCAGGTCCCACCGGCCGGCCGCCGGCCGAGGACCGGTCCGGGTCCGGCGCGCCCGACGTCGTACTCGACGCACCCGACGACCGCCTCTCACCCGCCCTGGTCGCGGCCGGCCAGGGCGAGTACGCCGCCGCGGCCCGGCTGCTGGCCGCGACCCGCGCCGCCGCCGACTGGGAGCACCACGACCGCTACGTCCGCCGCCTGGCCGGCTTCGCCGGCTCGCGCCCGGAGTGGTTCCAGGACTGGCGCGCCGCCGCCCCGGACGACCCCGGCGGGCTGCTGGTCGCGGCCCAGCTCGCGGTGGACCGGGTCTGGTCCTCGCCGGCCCGGGCCGAGCTGCTGCGCGAGGTGAGCCCGCTGATCACCGACGCCGCCCGCGCCGACGAGCGGGACCCGGTGCCCTGGCGGATCGCGCTGGACCACGCGCGTGGCTCGCGGGCCGGGCACCGGTACTTCGAAGAGCTGTGGGAGGCGGCCGTACGCCGTGCCCCGCACCATTACGGCTGCCATGTGGCCGCCCTGCGCTACCTGGCCGCCTTCCCGCACGGTGCGCACGGGGCCTGCCTGGACTTCGCCGAGCGCGCCGCCCAGGACGCGCCCGCCGACTCGCTCGTCCAGGCGCTGCCGGCCCGGGCGGCGTTCGGCTGCCTGACCGACGGCCACGCGGGCGGCCGCGACCCGGGGGTGCCGTCCGCCCGGCTGCACGCGGCGGCCGACCGGGCGATCGAGCTGTCCGGGCGGTTCGCGGCGGCCGATCCCTGGCTGGCCGAGATCCGCAACAAGCTGCTCTACGTCCTGTTGCGCCTGGACCGCCCGCTGGAGGCCCGCAGCCAGCTGTGCCTGATCGGCCCGTACGCCACGTCCTTCCCCTGGGGCCGGTTCTCCGACGACCCGCTCGGCCACTTCCTGCGGCTGCGCGAACATCTGCTGACGGCGCCCTCCGTGCCCGCTCCGCCCGGGCTCGTCCCGGTGTGCTCCGGTCCGCTCGGGGAGCGCGGCGGACACGCCGGTGCCGGTGCCGACTACGCTGGGGCGCCGTGACCACCGCCCGCCTCCCGCTCTTTCCGCTGAACTCGGTGCTGTTCCCCGGGCTCGTGCTGCCGCTCAACATCTTCGAGGAGCGTTATCGCGCCATGATGCGCGAGCTGCTGAAGACCCCCGAGGACGAGCCGCGCCGGTTCGCCGTCGTGGCCATCCGCGACGGCCACGAGGTGGCACCCAGCGCGCCCGGCATGCCGGACCCCACGGCCCAGCCCGAGCTGGGCCCGACGGCCGGTTTCGGGCCCGACCCCCTCAAGGCCTTCCACGGGGTGGGGTGTGTGGCGGACGCGGCGACCATCCGGGAACGCACTGGCGGCACCTTCGAGGTGCTGGCGACCGGCACCACCCGGGTGCGGCTGCGGTCCGTGGACGCGTCGGGCCCGTTCCTGACCGCGGAGGTGGAGGAGCTGCCGGAGGAGCCGGGCGACGAGGCGGGCGCGCTGGCCGAGGGGGTGCTGCGGGCCTTCCGCCAGTACCAGAAGCGGCTGGCGGGCGCCCGGGAGCGGTCGCTGTCCACCAGTGCGGAGCTGCCCGACGACCCGAGCGTGGTGTCGTATCTGGTGGCCGCGGCGATGGTGCACGACATCCCGACCAAGCAGCGGCTGCTCCAGGCGCCGGACACCGCCTCCCGGCTCCGGGACGAGCTGAAACTCCTGCGCGCCGAGACGTCGATCATCCGTACCCTGCCGTCACTGCCCGCGTTCGAGCTGACGCGGACGCCGACCAGTCTGAACTGAGGGAACGCGCGCGCACCGATGGCGAAGAAGTCGAAGAAGCAGCAGCAGTCCGGCGGCACGCCCGCGACCGTGGCACTGACCGCGGCCGGCGTGGACTTCACGGTCCACTCCTACGACCACGACCCGTCCCACCCCTCCTACGGCGAGGAGGCCGCCGAGGCCATGGGCGTCTCCCCCGACCGGGTCTTCAAGACCCTGGTGGCCGAGGTGGACGGCGCCCTGGTGGTCGGCGTGGTCCCGGTGGCCGGCACGCTCGATCTGAAGGCCCTCGCGGCGGCGGTCGGCGGCAAGCGGGCGGCGATGGCCGACCCCGCCCTCGCCGAACGCACCACGGGCTACGTCCGCGGCGGCATCTCCCCGCTGGGCCAGCGCAAGAAGCTCAGAACGGTCCTGGACGACTCCGCGAAGGCCCACCCGACGATCTGCGTGTCGGCGGGCCGCCGAGGCCTGGAAGTGGAACTGTCCCCGGCCACCCTGGCGACCCTGACGGACGCCGTACTCGCCCCCATCGGCCGCGCCTGACCCAGACACCGTCACATAACCCCGTCCGGGGCCTGGGCCGGGGCCGGTTATGGGCTCGGAGTGGGGCATGGGCCCAGGCCGGCGCATCGAAGGCGGCCGGGGCTGATCCCGGGGCCGGCAGCGGCCCCAGGCTGGCGCATCGGCTCGGGCCGGCACACCGAACGCCGAGCGGGGGGGCGTGGGCCGGCACGTCGGCCCCGAGGGTGGACCCAGCGGCTCAGGACCGGCGCGTCCGCCCGGGCCGGCCGCCCGTCGAACCGTGGCCGGAGCCATGGGCTCCGGATCCCGGCGCATCCGCCCCGGCGCCGGGATCCGGGTTATGCCGGCGGTGTCCCGTAGGGGCTCTGGGGGGTCGGGTAGGGGGCTTCGGGGTCGCGGGGGGTGAACAGGGCGGTCAGGGCGAGGTGTGTCAGCAGTGCGGCGATCGGCCAGGCCAGCAGTGCCCCCTTTGCCGAGAGCTTCAGCGGGGCCGGGAAGGTGACGCCCTTGCCCACGGCCCTGGCGTGGGCCAGTACGTCCTTCTCCGGGCCCAGCCAGACCCCGAGCCGCCACGCCAGCACCGAGGCCAGCAGCCCGCCGAGGGCCAGGGCCACCACGGCCGGCACACCCCCGCGCCGCTTCAGCAGGAACACGACGACCGCGCTGACGAACCCGAAGCCCAGCGCCAGCAGGGTGAACGTTCCGTCCACCCCGATCGCCTGCTCCCCCTCGCCGTCCTTGAGGTAGACCACCCAGCTCTTGTCGACCTCGTCCCCGACCAGCGGTATGTGCGGCGCGAGCCACCACCACAGCAGCCCGAGCAGCACCCCGCCCAGCGCCACCGCCACGGTGATCACGGCGGCGTCTCGCAGTTCGGTCTTCATCCCGGGGCCGTCCTGTTCGTACCCGCCCGTGCCCGGCGCCGTCACGGGCGGCGGCGCCTGCCGGACGTCGGGCGCGGAGTGGTCGTGCGGTGGCGGAGTCAGCGGTGCGGTCACCCTGACATCGTGCCAGGTCGGCCTGTGGGCCGCGTCACCGGACGGCGGCCCTGCGGTAGGCCCGGGTCGCCACGGCCAGCGAGACCACGCCCACGCCCGCGCACACCCCCAGGTCAGCGAGGACGGCGGCCCAGTCCGGATGCGCTCCGAAGGTCCGTGCGTAGGCCTCCACGCCGTACGTCGAGGGCAGCAGATCCCTGGCCAGCCGGATGGGTTCGGGCATCCGGTCGGCGGGCAGCACGCCCAGCAGCAGCGCCGCCGACATGCCCAGCTGACCGAGGAGCGTGGCCAGCTCGGGCCGGGGCGCGAGCAGCCCGCAGGCCGCGCCGAGCCCGGACAGCGCGGCACCCGCGAGCGGGATGACGGCGACCAGGATCCACAGGTTTGACAGCGGCAGCCCGAACAGCACGCAGCCGAAGACGGCGGTCACCAGGGTGCCCGGCACCGTGAAGGAGGCGTACGCCCCCGCCGCGCCCAGCACCACCGCGGCCGGCGGCACCGGCAGCGTGGCGTAGTGGTCGAGCCCGCCGCTGGCCCGCAGCTGCCCGAAGTACTGCGACAGCAGGTTCAGCGCCACATAGGCCACGACGAGCACCGAGGAGCCCGCCACCACGGACCGGGCCTCACCGGTGTTGTCGACGACACCGCGCATCATCACGGCGATGCCGACGGACTGGAAGGTCGCCACGAACAGCAGCGGGATCCGCGCCACGCGCGCGCGGGACAGCTGCGCCCGGTAGACGGCCACCAGGGACGGCCACAGCCGCGCCGGCGGCCCCAGTTCGGCCGCGCCCGCGCCCGGCGCCCTCTCCGGCACGGTCCGGGCACCGCCCGGCAGAACCTCGGCGGGTACGACACTCACGACGAGCTGCTCCTCTTCCCCACGGCACTCCCGCCCACCCGTACGCGTTCCACGGCCCGTGTGCTCATGCCTTCACCAGCCCCTGCCGGGCCGCCCCGCCCAGCGCCAGATAGACGTCCTCCAGGCTGGGCGTGGCGAGCGTGAAGTCGTCCAGGGCGGCGAACGCGGCCCCGCCGGTCACCGTGGCGACGGCGGCCCGGGCCTCCTCGGGCGCAAGGCGCAGCGTCCAGCGCCGCCCGGACTCCACCGCGCGCTCGCGCAGGACGGCGACCTCGGGCACGTCCAGCGGCGCGCGTTCCCGCCACACCAGCTCCACCCGTACCTCGCCGGCGACCTGCGCCTTCAGCCCGGCCGGGGTGTCGCAGGCGATGACCCGGCCCTGGTCGACGACGGCGACCCGGTCGAGGACGGTCTCGGCCTCGATGACGTTGTGGGTGACCAGCAGCACGGTCGTACCGCGCTCGGCGCGCCGCCGGTCGACGGCCGCCCAGACCGCGCGCCGGGCCACCGGGTCCATGCCGGTGGTCGGCTCGTCCAGCACCAGCAGCGGCCGCTCGCCGACGAGGGCGGCGGCGAAGCAGGCGAGCCGGCGCTGGCCGCCGGACAGCTTCTTCAAGGCCCGCCCGGCGATCGGGGTGAGGCCCAGCTCCTCCAGCACGGCGTCCCGCTCGGCGCGGGCCCGCCGTGCGTCCAGACCGCGCAGCCGCCCGGTGGTCTCGGCGGCGAGGGCCACGGTCAGCTCGTCCAGCGCGGAGGACTCCTGCCCGAGGTAGGCGAGGAGCCGCGCGGCCCGCTCGGGGTGCCTCACGATGTCGTGGCCGAGGATCTCGACGCTGCCGGCGTCCGGCCGCAGCAGCCCGGTGAGCTGCCGTACGAGAGTGGACTTGCCGGCGCCGTTCGGCCCGAGCAGCCCGAAGATCTCCCCGCGCCGCACCACCAGGTCGACGCCGTCGGTGGCCCGCACCTCCGGCGTGCCGGGGGCGCCGCGGCGCCCCTTCACGGCCGGATAGGTCTTCCTGAGCCCGCGCACGCGTACGACCTCGTCATGCCGTAGTGCCTGTCCCGCGCGCGTACTCACAAGGGACGAGAGTACGGGGTCGGAGCCCTTTACTCGCCTTTGGGGCCGTATCCGGGGGACGCTCCCGCGGTCGTCCCGGCAGGCGCCGCCCGGTGAGCCCCGCCGCGACGGCGCGCGCCGTCACTCCCCCGCGCTCGCCGGACCGGCCGGCTCGGCCGCCGCCGGGACGTCGACCTCCCGCCAGAAGCCCGCCCGGATGGCGTACCGGTCGTGCTCGTCGATCTGGTCGTCCTTGTGGGCCAGCAGCCCGAAGCGGGCCGCGTACCGCAGCAGCTCCCCGTCGATGCGGTGCGGGATGCGCGGGTACATCTGCGACAGCTTCGCCAGCTGGCTCTGGTCGCCGAGCCGGGAGATCCAGCGGCGGGCGAAGACCTGCCCCACCTCGTAGGGGTCGCCGCCGACGGTGGTGATGTCCTCCTCCCGGTCCGCCCAGCGCTGCTCGGCCGTGGTGAGCTGGGCCAGCGTCGGCATGGAGGCGATCTCGGGCGGCTCCGCGGCGGTGGGCGGCCGGTCCACCCAGCCCTTGTCGGAGGACCAGCGCAGGGTCGCGGTGGCCGGGTGCTGCACGGGCTGGGCGCCGGGCGCGCGCAGCGCGGCGAGGTCCTTGGGGGTCGGTACGCCCTTGGCAGCGGGCACCCGCTCCTGGGCGCCGTTCTCCGCCGTGGCCGCAGCGGAGGGGCGGGCGACCGGCTCGGCGGGCCGCTCCGGTGCCGCACTGAGCGCCGACTCGGGCAGCGGCGCGGACAGGATCGCGGCGATCTCCGGGCGGGGCGCGGGCGGCGGCGCGCAGACACCGGTCAGTTCCTTGGCGCGGACGGCCTGGATGATCCACGCCCGGTCCAGCACGCGCCGCTCGTCGGCCTCGGCGACCAGGTCCTCGGACTGGTTGTAGTCGCCGTCGGCGGCCTGGACGGCCCACAGGTGGACGGCGACGCCGTGCTCCTTGGCGGCCATCATGCCGGGCAGCAGATCGCCGTCGCCGGTGACGAGCACGACATCGGAGCAGGCGCGGTTGCGGGCCAGCTCGGTCAGCTCGGCGTGCATGGCCGCGTCCACACCCTTCTGGGCCCAGCGGCCGTCGCTGCGGGTGAGGGCGCCGAGCCGCACGGTGACCCGGGGCATCACCCGCAGCCGCCGGTGCTCCGGTTGGGGGACCCGGTCGGGGGCGCCGTCGAACCAGTAGATGCGCAGCAGCGGGCGCTCGGTGTCGGACTCCGCGCGTTCGCGCAGGGCCTGGATCAGCGCGGCGTGGTCGACGGTGATCCGGGACCGCGAGGGCTCACCGGCAAGGAGGCTGGCGGCGGCTCCCAGCAGATAGCCGGCATCCACCAGGACGATGCAGCGGTCCACGCGACACACCCTCTTCCCGGGAGGTTTTGCTTCGGACTTCCTTCGAGTCTGCCCGACGGCGCTGGGGTTCACGGCCCGAACTCGATCTTCGGCGTGGCGTTTGCGGGTTCCGGTGCGGCCACGCCCCCTGTGACGCACGGTAATTATCCGACATGCGCTTGATGTCAGCGTATGTGAATCTGGTCCCGGTCCTGGCCCCTAGATCCCCCACAGGAGGCAGATCACCATGGCCAAGAACAAGAACCGCAAGCAGGATCGCCCGCAGAGCCGCGCGTCGCAGACCGAGCACACGCAGGAGCACGCGCAGCGCTCGACGGAGGCGCACGAGTCGGCGGTGTCGCACATCCAGGGCAGCCCCTCGGATGTCGCCCGCAAGAAGCAGCGGAGCTTCGGCCATAACTAAAGGGCAGTTGAAGCCCAGGCACACAGAAGGGGCGCACCCGCACCGGGTGCGCCCCTTCTGCCTGATCTCACCCGGGGTTTCAGCCCGCGAGGCAGGACGGGCCGAGCAGCACCTTCAGATCGCCGAAGAGCGCCGGATCGGGCTTGACCCGGTGCCGGTCCAGGCGCAGCACGGTGGTCTTGCGCGGGCCCTGGAGCTTGATGCGGACCTCGCTGTCGCCCTTGTGGTGGCTGAGGATCTCCCCGAGCCGGCTGACCATGGGCGGGGTGACCTTCACCGCCGGGATGGTGAGGACCACCGGCGCGTTGGTGCCCGCGTTGGACAGGTCGGGGACCATCAGTTCCATGGCGACGAGCCGCGGCACGTCCTCGCGCTTGTCGAGCCGGCCCTTGACGAAGACCACGGCGTCCTCGACCAGTTGGGTCGAGACCAGCTGGTAGGTCGCCGGGAAGAACATGCACTCGATGGAGCCGGCGAGATCCTCGACGGTGGCGATCGCCCAGGCGTTGCCCTGCTTGGTCATCTTGCGCTGGAGGCCCGAGATGATGCCGCCGATGGTGACCACCGCGCCGTCGGCGTGCTCGCCGCCGGTGAGCTGGGCGATGCCGGCGTCGGCCTTGTCGGACAGCACGTGCTCCAGGCCGAAGAGCGGGTGGTCGGAGACGTACAGACCGAGCATCTCCCGCTCCTGGGCGAGCAGATAGGTCTTGTCCCACTCGTCGTCGGTGAACTGCACGTCGAGTCCGAAGCCGGGCTCGTCGCTGCTCTCCTCGCCCATGCCGCCGAAGAGGTCGAACTGGCCCTCGGCCTCCTTGCGCTTGACCGCGACCACGTTGTCGATCATCGGCTCGTACTGCGCCATGAGCCCCTTGCGGGTGTGGCCCATGGTGTCGAAGGCGCCGGCCTTGATCAGCGACTCCGTGGTGCGCTTGTTGCAGACCACCGCCTCGACCTTGTCGAGGTAGTCCGGGAAGGAGGTGTACTTCCCCTTGGCCTTGCGGCACTTGATGATCGACTCGACGACGTTGGTGCCGACGTTGCGGACGGCGGAGAGGCCGAAGAGGATCACGTCGTCGCCCTGGGCGGCGAAGTTCGACTCGGACTCGTTGACGTTCGGCGGGAGCACCCGGATGCCCATGCGGCGGCACTCGTTGAGGTAGACCGCCGACTTGTCCTTGTCGTCCTTGACGGAGGTGAGCAGGGCGGCCATGTACTCGGCGGGGTGGTTCGCCTTGAGGTACGCGGTCCAGTAGGAGACCAGGCCGTACGCGGCGGAGTGCGCCTTGTTGAACGCGTAGCCGGCGAACGGGACCAGCACGTCCCACAGCGCCTGGATGGCCTCGTCGCTGTAGCCGTTCTTGCGTGCGCCGGCCTGGAAGATGACGAAGTTCTTCTCCAGTTCCTCCGGCTTCTTCTTGCCCATCACGCGGCGGAGGATGTCGGCCTCGCCGAGCGAGTAGCCCGCGATGATCTGGGCGGCCTTCTGCACCTGCTCCTGGTAGACGATCAGGCCGTAGGTGACGTCCAGGACCTCCTTGAGCGGCGCCTCCAGCTCCGGGTGGATCGGCGTGATCTCCTGCTGCCCGTTCTTGCGCAGCGCGTAGTTCGTGTGGGAGTTCATGCCCATCGGGCCCGGCCGGTACAGGGCCGACACGGCGGAGATGTCTTCGAAGTTGTCCGGCTTCATCAGCCGCAGCAGCGAGCGCATCGGGCCGCCGTCGAACTGGAAGACGCCGAGGGTGTCGCCGCGCTGGAGCAGCTCGAAGGTCGTGGGGTCGTCGAGCGGGAGGGCCAGGAGGTCGATGTCGATCCCCTTGTTGGCCTTCACCATCTTGACGGCGTCGTCCATGATCGTGAGGTTGCGCAGGCCCAGGAAGTCCATCTTCAGCAGGCCGAGCGACTCACAGCTCGGGTAGTCCCACTGGGTGATGGTCACCCCGTCGGTGTGCCTGACCCAGACCGGGACGTGCTCGGTGATGGTCTCGCTGGACATGATCACGCCGGCGGCGTGCACGCCCATCTGCCGGACCAGGCCCTCCACACCGCGCGCGGTGTCGATGACCTTCTTCACGTCCGGCTCGTTCTCGTACATCGCGCGGACCTCGCCGGCCTCGCTGTAGCGGGGGTGGCTCGGGTCGGTGATGCCGGACAGCGGGATGCCCTTGCCGAGGACGTCGGCGGGCATGGCCTTGGTGATGCGGTCGCCCATCGCGTACGGGTAGCCCAGCACGCGCGCCGAGTCCTTGATCGCGTTCTTGGCCTTGATGGTGCCGTAGGTGCCGATCATGGCGACCTTGTCGGCGCCGTACTTCTCGGTCACGTACCGGATCACCTCGACGCGCCTGCGCTCGTCGAAGTCGATGTCGACATCGGGCATCGAGATGCGCTCGGGGTTGAGGAACCGCTCGAAGATCAGGCCGTGCGGGATCGGGTCGAGGTCGGTGATGCCCAGGGCGTAGGCGACGATCGAGCCGGCTGCGGAGCCTCGGCCGGGGCCGACCGCGATGCCCTGCTTCTTGGCCCACATGATGAAGTCGGCGACCACGAGGAAGTAGCCGGGGAAGCCCATCGAGATGATGGTGTCCATCTCGTACTCGGCCTGCTTCTGGCGGTCCTCGGGGATGCCGTCCGGGTAGCGGCGCTCCATGCCGCGGCGGACCTCCTCCTTGAACCAGGTGACCTCGGTGTAGCCCTCCGGGATGTCGAACTTGGGCATGAGGTCGCGCTTCTCGAACATGCCGGTGGTGTCGACCATCTCGGCGACGAGGAGCGTGTTGGCGCAGCCCTCCTGCCAGGCGTCCGAGGAGTCGATGGCGTACATCTCGTCCGTGGACTTCAGGTAGTAGCCGGTGCCGTCGAACTTGAAGCGGTCCGGGTCGGAGAGGTTCTTGCCGGTCTGGATGCACAGCAGGGCGTCGTGCGCCCCCGCCTCGTGCGCGTAGGTGTAGTGCGAGTCGTTGGTGACCAGCGGGGGGATGCCGAGCTTCTTGCCGATCTCCAGCAGGCCGTCCCGGACCCGGCGCTCGATCTCGATGCCGTGGTCCATCAGCTCCAGGAAGTACTTGTCCTTGCCGAAGATGTCCTGGTACTCGGCGGCGGCCTTGAGGGCCTCGTCGAAGTGGCCGAGGCGCAGCCGGGTCTGCACCTCGCCGGAGGGGCAGCCGGTGGAGGCGACGATGCCCTCGGACCACTGGGCGATGGTCTCCTTGTCCATCCGGGGCCACTTCTGGAGCCAGCCCTCGGCGTAGGCGTCGGAGGAGAGCCGGAAGAGGTTGTGCAGGCCGGTCCTGTTCACCGCCCACATCGTCTTGTGGGTGTAACCACCGGAACCGGAGACGTCGTCGCGCTTCTGGTGCGGCTGGCCCCAGAGGATCTTGCGCTTGTTGCGCCGGGACTCGGGGGCGACATACGCCTCGATCCCGATGATCGGGGTGATCCCGGCCTTCTTCGCGGAGTGAAAGAAGTCATACGCCCCGTGCAGGTTGCCGTGGTCGGACATGGCGATGTGCGTCATGCCCATCTCGTTGCACGCGTTGAACATGTCCTTGAGCCGCGCGGCACCGTCCAGCAGCGAGTACTGGGTGTGGACGTGCAGGTGCGTGAAGGGCGGCTTTGACACGGTTCGGGCCTCCAGGGGGAACGGGTGGACAGCGTCGAAGTCTATGCCTCGGCACTGACACACGCGGCGCTTCCACACGTACCGTCCCACGGGAACCGGGCACTCCCCAGCGGCGTCGCCCGTTGGAGACGGCAGAAACGCTGTCGTACACGTACATGCACCAGGAGGCACCCCGCGATGTCGATCACCCAGCTCAGCGACGAGCAGCGCGGCGAGGAGATCCTCGCCGTCTTCGACACCGCCTTCGGACGGCTCCTGGCCGCCGACCCGGCCGCGTTCCGCGTGAAGTTCCGGAAGATGGCGGCCTCGGCGTTCGCGTTCTACCGGGGCACGGCGTGCCTCTTCTACCACGACCTCGACCAGGAGAAGCGGGGCGGACCGTACCTGGACGACCGCACCTCGCGCGTGTGGATCCACGGCGACCTGCACGCGGAGAACTTCGGCACCTACATGGACGCGGACGGCCGCCTGGTCTTCAACGTCAACGACTTCGACGAGGCCTACGTCGGCCCGTTCACCTGGGACCTGAAGCGCTTCTCGGCCTCGATCGCGCTGGTGGGGTACGCGAAGGCGCTCAGTGACGAGCAGATCACCGAGCTGGTGCGGATCTACGCGGGCGCGTACCGCGAGCGGATCCACGCGCTGGCCACCGGCGCCAAGAGCGACGAGCTGCCGCCGTTCACGCTGGACACCGCCGAGGGCCCGCTGCTGGGCGCGCTGCGCACCGCCCGTTCGCTGACCCGTTTCGAGCTGCTGGACTCGATGACCGAGATCCGGGACTTCGAGCGCCGCTTCGCGCCGGGCGGCGGCTCCGTCGAGCTGGACGCGGCGACCCGCTACAAGGTCCTGGCGGCCTTCGACGGCTATCTGGAGACGCTGCCCGACTCCTCGCTGGCCCGCCCCGACTCCTACCGGGTGAAGGACGTCGTGGGCCGCCGGGGCGTGGGCATAGGCTCGGCGGGCCTGCCGTCGTACAACATCCTGCTGGAGGGGCACAGCGACGCCCTGGAGAACGACGTCGTGATCTACATCAAGCAGGCCCAGACCCCGGCCGTCTCCCGGCACATCACGGACCCGGCCATCGCGGGGTACTTCCAGCACGAGGGTCACCGCACGGTGATCTCCCAGCGCGCCCTCCAGGCGCACGCCGACCCGTGGCTGGGCTGGACCGAGCTGGACGGCGCCGGCCAGCTGGTCGCCGAGGTCTCGCCGTACGCGGTGGACCTGGACTGGGGCGACATCGACGACCCCGAGGAGATCGCGCAGGTCGTGGCCGACCTGGGCCGGGCCACGGCGACCATGCACGCGGCGGCGGACGACCAGTCCGGCGAGTCCCTGGTGCCGTTCTCCACCGAGCGGGCCATCGACGCGGCGATCGCCGCCGACGAGGACGGCTTCGCCCCGCTCCTGGTGGACTTCGCGCACAGCTACGGGGCACGCGCGCGTGCGGACCACCACATCTTCGTGGACCTGTTCCGCAACGGCCGGATTCCGGGGCTGTGATTTGCGCGGTCTCATAGGCACCCTTTAGGGGTCGTTAACCGCCTCCGTGACAGACTCTTCTCTCGCTATGGACATATCCGGGACCCACCTCAGAGCCGTGCGCGCGGCGCTGTTCACGGCCTTCGTCGTGACCATCGGCACCGCGTCGCACGTGCTGCTGTCCCGGTCGCCGCTGCCGCTGGTGACGGTGGCGGCGGTGGCGGCGGGGGTCTTCGGCACCGCGTACGCGCTGGCCGGCCGCGAGCGCGGCTTCGGCCGGATCGCGGCCCTGCTGGTGCCGCTGGAGCTGGCCGCCGACACCGTCTTCACCACCGGCCAGCAGGCCTGCTACGGCCGTACCGGCGGCCCGGTCGCCGGGACGCTGCACGCCTTCGGCTTCGACGTGCTGTGCGCGGGCCGGGTGGGCACCCCGCTGGCGCAGATGGCCGGCGGCACGGACCGCGCGACCGCCCTGGTGACCCAGGGCGGCCCGGCCGCGGCCTGGCTGCTGCTCGCCGCGCACGTCGGGGTGGGCCTGCTGGCCGCGGCCTGGCTGCGCCGGGGCGAGCGGGCGCTGGCCCAGCTGCTGCGGGCGGTCGCCGCCGGCACCTTCCGGCCACTGCTGCTGGCGGTCGCCGCGGTTCGGGTCCGGCGCCTTCCGGCGGGGCCGCCGCTCCGCCCGGCCCCGCGACCGGCGGTGGCCCGCGACCGGCTCCTCGCGCACTCCCTGGGACGCCGGGGACCGCCGTGCTCACCGGCCTTCGCCTGAGCACGACCAAGTCCCCACACGTATCCCGCGTACGGCATGTGCGCGTCCCACACGGAGATCACCACCATGAGCAAGCGGAACAGCCAGACGGCGAAGACGGCGGCCCGGGAGCGGCTGCGCCAGGAGCGCGAGCGCCAGGCCAAGCGCGACAAGACGAAGCGGCAGGTGATCGTGGCCGCCTCGGTCGTGGCCGTGCTCGCCGCGGCCGGCGGCATCGGCTACGCCGTCCTCCAGGCCAACAAGCCCACCTACTGGGAGAGCATGAAGACCGCCAAGGTCGTCGCGCCGGCCAACACCTCCGGCGAGAACGGCACCACGGTCGTCATCGGCAAGGCGAGCGCCAAGAAGACCCTCAAGATCTACGAGGACCCGCGCTGCCCGGTGTGCGCCCAGTTCGAGCAGACCGTCGGGTCGACCCTGAAGAAGGACATCGACGACGGCAAGTACAAGTTCCAGTACGTCGGCGCGACCTTCATCGACCTGCACGACAACGGCGAGGGCTCGAAGAACGCGCTGAGCGCCCTGGGCGCCGCGCTGAACGTCAGCCCGGAGGCGTTCATGGAGTACAAGAGCGCCCTGTACTCGGCGAAGTGGCACCCGAACGAGACCACGGACACGTTCAAGGACGACAGCTACCTGCTCAAGGTCGCCGACACGGTCCCCGCGCTCAAGAACAACGCGAAGTTCCAGGACGCGGTCAAGAAGGGCACCTACGACGCCTGGGCGATGCGCATGTCCAAGACCTTCGACGACAACAAGGACGGCGTGAGCGGCACCCCGACCTTCGTCATGGACGGCAAGCAGCTCAACGGCGGCAAGCCGCTGCTGACGGTGGACAAGTACCGCCAGGTGGTGGACGCGGCCCTCAAGGGCTGACACCGGCCGCAGCCGGCCCTCGGATGAAGAGCGGGCGAACTTTCGATGTTCGCCCGCTCTCGTTCATACTGATCAGTAACCTGATCACTCGTGACCAGTCGATACAGATCATCCGAGGCGCCCGAGGCCCTCGGATCCCGCTTTCCCCGCCGCCGTACGGTCGTCAAGGCCGCGGCGGCGACCGCTGTCCTGGCCGGCCCGCTGGCCGCGGCGCTCCCGGCGCGCGCCGCCTCCGACGCCCCGGCCTTCCTGCACGGCGTCGCCTCCGGCGATCCGCTGCCCGACGGCATTCTGCTGTGGACCCGGGTGACCCCGGTTCCGGAGGCGGTCCCCGGCTCAGGGATCGGCCCGGACACCGAGGTCAGCTGGGTCGTCGCCCGGGACAAGGCGCTGACGGACATCGTCGCCAAGGGCTCCACCACCGCGACGGCCGCCGCCGACCACACCGTGAAGGCGGACATCCGCGGCCTGCGGCCGGCCACCGACTACTGGTTCCGCTTCTCGGCCGGCGGAACCGACTCCCCGGTGGGGCGCACCCGCACCGCTCCGGCGGCCGACGCGGACGTGGCCGGCCTGCGCTTCGGCGTGGCGACCTGCGCCAACTGGGAGGCGGGCTACTTCTCCGCCTACCGCCACCTCGCCGCCCGCAATGACCTGGACGCCTGGCTGCACCTCGGCGACTACATCTACGAGTACAAGTCCGGCGAGTACGCGCACCGCGGCACGGTCGTGCGGCCGCACGAGCCCGCCAACGAGATCATCACACTGGCCGACTACCGGATCCGGCACGCCAAGCACAAGACCGACCCCGATCTCCAGGCGCTGCATCTGAAGGCCCCGGTCATCGCGATCTGGGACGACCACGAGTTCGCCGACAACGCCTGGTCGGGCGGCGCGGTCAACCACACCGAGGGCGCCGAGGGCACCTGGGCGGCCCGGCAGGCGGCCGCCAAGCAGGCCTACTTCGAGTGGATGCCGGTCCGCCCGGCGATCGAGGGCACCACCTACCGGCGGCTGCGCTTCGGCAAGCTCGCCGACCTCTCCCTGCTGGACCTGCGCTCCTTCCGCTCCCAGCAGGCGGCCACGGGCAGCGGCTCGGTGGACGACCCGAACCGGACGATGACCGGCCGCGCCCAGCTCGACTGGCTGAAGGCGGGCCTGAAGGCGTCCGACACCAGCTGGCGGCTGGTCGGCAACTCGGTGATGATCGCGCCGTTCGTCATCGGCTCCCTCTCCGCCGACCTGCTCAAGCCGCTCGCCAAGCTGCTCGGCCTGCCGCAGGACGGCATAGGCGTCAACACCGACCAGTGGGACGGCTACACCCACGACCGACGCGAACTCCTCGACCACCTGCGCTCGAACGCCATCGGCAACACCGTCTTCCTGACCGGCGACATCCACATGTCCTGGGCCAACGACGTGCCGGTGGACGCGGGCACCTATCCGCTGTCGGCGTCGGCGGCCACCGAGTTCGTGATCACCTCGGTGACCTCCGACAACCTCGACGACATGGTGAAGGTCCCGGAGGGCACCGTCTCCGCGGTCGCCGCGCCGCTCATCGAGGCCGCCAACCGGCACGTCCACTGGGTGGACACCGACCGGCACGGCTACGGCGTCCTGGACGTCACCGCCGCCCGGGTGCAGATGGACTACTACGTCCTGTCCGACCGCACCGACCCGAACGCGACCTCCCGCTGGGAGCGTTCCTACCGCACCCGCAGCGGCACGCAGAAGGTCGAGCGGAGCTACGACCCGGTGTAGCCCCGGCCGGGGCACGGCCCCCGAGGGCGGCCCGCCGCTACGCCGACCGGAGTTCGTCGAGGAAGCCGAGCGCCACCCGCCAGGTGGCCTCGGCGGCCTCGCGGTCGTAGTCCGGCAGGCCGGGGTCCGTGTACAGGTGGCCGGCGCCCGCGTACCGGTGGATCTCCACGTCGGCGCCGATCCGGCCCATCTGGAGGTACCAGGCGGTCAGCCAGTCGTCCGTCTCGAACGGGTCCGGCTCGGCCACATGCAGCTGCACCGGCAGCCCGTCCACCTGCGCGGTCTCGGCGATGTCCGACGTGCCGTGCAGAAGCAGCAGGCCGCGCGCCTTGTCGTCGCCGAGGGCGAGGGTCTGCGCGATGGAGGCGCCGAGCGAGAAGCCCGCGTACACCAGCCCGCGGTCGGAGTAGGGCGCCGCCGCCAGCACCGCCCGCTTCAGCAGCTCCTCCTTGCCGATGCCCTTGTTGAACTCCATGCCGTCCTCGACCGTGTCGAAGGTCCGCCCCTCGAAGAGGTCGGGCGTCCACACCTCGTGGCCCGCCCGGCGCAACAGGTCGGCGGCCTCGCGCACCGCGGGCCTGAGTCCGTAGGTGGAGTGAAAGAGCATGATGTTCATGAGGCCATGGTGCCAGCCGGGTACGACAGTGCCGGTGCCGCCGTACCCCGCACGCCGCCGAAGTCACATGTTCATGCCCCGCGGAGGCGGGTTAGACGCGCAGACATGGAGAACCTGCTCCGACCTCTCGTCGTCCTCGGCGGCTCGGTGCTGATCACCGTGGCCGTCGGCTGGCTCACCGACCGACTGCTGCGCAAGGCCGACGCGGCCCGCCCCGACACCCCGTTGTGGGGACTGCTGCGCCGCGGCCGGATCCCGTACCAGCTGGTCCTGTGCGCCGCCATGCTGCGCGGCTCCTACGACCAGACGAAGCTGCTGGAGCAGCACCAGGCGGGCATCGGCCGGTCGCTGACCCTGGTGCTGATCGGTTCCGCCGCCTGGCTGGTGATCCGGATCGCCGCGGCGGTCGTGGAGACCAGCTACAGCCGTTATGCGCGCGCCCACCGGGACGCCGCCCGGGTCCGCCGGGTGCGCACGCAGGTGGAGCTGATCATGCGGGTGGTGTCGGCGACGGTCGCCGTCGTCGCGATCGCCGCGATGCTGCTGACCTTCCCGGAGATGCGCGCGGCCGGTGCCTCGCTGCTGGCCTCCGCCGGCATCGTCGGCATCGTCGCCGGTGTCGCGGCCCAGTCGACGCTGTCCAACCTGTTCGCGGGGTTGCAGATCGCCTTCGGCGACATGGTCCGCATCGGCGACACGGTCGTCGTGGACGGCGAGTGGGGCACGGTGGAGGAGATCACCCTGACCTTCCTGACCGTACGGACCTGGGACGAGCGCCGGATCACCATGCCGGTGTCGTACTTCACCTCCAAGCCCTTCGAGAACTGGTCCCGGGGCACCCCGCAGATGACCGGCATCGTCTACTGGCACCTCGACCACAGCGCGCCCATCGAGGCGATGCGCGAGAAGCTGCGCGACATCCTGCGCTCCTGCCCGGCCTGGGACGGACGGGCCTACGGCCTGGTGGTGACGGACACCACGCCGACCACCATCCAGGTCCGCGCGCTGGTGACCGCCAAGGACGCCGACGACATCTGGACGGCACGGGTCACGGTCCGCGAGGAGATGATCACCTGGCTGGCGGAACACCACCCGTACGCCCTGCCCCGCGTCACCACCACCCCGGTACCCCACCGGGCCTTGGACACGGTCCCCCTGCACAAGCGGGCGGACATACCCCGCGCCCGCCGCACCTCCTGACCGGCCACGGGAGACGCCGTCCGGATCACCGCAGCGAGCGCACGTCGAGATGGCGGAGCACCCGGTCCACGATCTCCGGGTCCGCCCCCGGCTCGCTGCGCGCCGCCAGCACCTCGTGCCGGGCCGCGCTCAGCATCTCCCCCTGGATGCGGCGGATCCGCTTCAGCCGCCTGGCCCGCTGGTGCTGGGCGTCCCGCCGCTCCTCCTCCCCCATGTCCGGGCTGATCCGGATCCCGATGTCGTAGGCCCGCCGCAGCATCTGCTCGGACAGGTCCTCGGGCAACTCCTCCACCTGCTCGATCTCCCGCAGCCTGCGCTTCGCCGCCTTCGCGGCCCGCACCGCCAGCTCCTTCTCGAACTCCTTCTCCCGCTCGGAGTCGGCCCGCACCCCGAGCCGCCGCACCAGCCACGGCAGGGTCAGCCCCTGGAGCACCAGCGTGGCGATGATCACCCCGAAGGCGATGAAGACGAGGACGTCCCGCTGCGGGAAGGGGGCACCCGCGTCGGTCCGCAACGGGATCGCCAGGGCCAGCGCCACCGACGCCACCCCGCGCATCCCGGACCACCACATCACCACGGTCTCCCGCCAGCTCATCGGGATCTCCTCGTCGTAGTCCCGCAGGGCGTGCAGCCGTTTGGTCAGCCAGGTGGCCGGCAGCAGCCACAGCAGCCGTACGACGACCACCACCGCGACCACGGTCGCCGCCCACCCCAGCAGCTCGCCCCAGCGGCCCCGGGCCGTGTTGACGGCGTTGTGCAGCTCCAGGCCGATCAGCCCGAAGGCGACGCCCGTGACGAGGGTGTCGATGATGTCCCAGAAGGTGTGCCCGGCCAGCCGGGTCATCACGTCGTCGGCGTCGCTGGAGTACTCGGCGAGGAAGAGGGCCGTGGTGAGCACGGCGAGCACCCCGGAGCCGTGCAGCTTCTCCGCGAGCACATAGGAGGCGTACGGCACCAGCAGCGTCATGCCGATCTGGAGGGTGGGATCGCCCAGCAGGTTCATCAGCCGGTTCGCGCCCCAGCCGAGCACCAGCCCCACGCCCACCGCGACGACGGCGGACAGCACCAGGTCCAGGCCGGCCCGCCAGGGCGAGAAGGTGCCGCTCACCACGGCGGCGATCGCCACGTGGTACAGCACGATGGCCGTGACGTCGTTGAAGAGCCCCTCGCCCTCCAGGATCGACACCAGGCGGCGCGGCAGTCCGAGCTGACCGGCGACGCTGGTCGCCGCGACCGGGTCGGGCGGAGCGACCAGGGCGCCGAGCGCCACGGCCGCGGCGATCGGCAGCCCCGGCACGATCGCCGCGGCGACGACCGCCACGCACACCGTCGTGACGAACACCAGCGCGACGGCCAGCAGGAAGATCGGACGCTTGTTTGCCGTGAACTGCCGCCAGGAGGTGCGCCGTACGGCCGCGTAGAGCAGCGGCGGCAGCAGCCCGGGCAGGATCAGCTCGGGCGGGATGTCCACGTTGGGCACGAAGTCGGCCACCGCCAGCACCCCGCCGAACAGCGTCATCAGCACCGGAGCCGGCACCCCGAACCGGTCTCCCACCGGGACGCTCACCAGCGCCCCGAGCAGCAGCACGAACAACAGGGCCAACTGATCCACGCCGGCGCTCCGGGGGTCGACGATCACACGGCAGGCCTCCCAGTCTGCCACCGCGACCTGCGACGAAAGGGTCAGGCATGAGGGACTTTCATGCCCCTGGCACGCTCGCATACACTGCACGCCCACCCCGGACGGAACGAGCAGCATCGCCAACCTCCGCTCTTTTCCGGAGAATTGACGTAATGTCAGTGACATCCGCCGAACCCGCCGCGCCGGTCACCGCCCTCGGCATGCCTGGAGGCCACCATGGACATCGAACTCTCCGACCTTCTCGCGTCCCTGCGATCCGAGATCGAGACCGCCCGGGACGAGGCCGACGGCAAGGACGTACGGTTCCGCATCGAATCCCTCGACCTGGAGCTCCAGGTCGCCGTCGAGAAGACGAAGCAGGCCAAGGGCGGGGTGAAGTTCTGGGTGCTCTCCGGGGAGGCCTCCGGCGGGAGCAAGAACACCCGCACCCATGTGATCAAGCTGCGGCTGAGCGCCGAGACGTACGACGAGCACGGGCAGCCGACCACCGTGCTCACCGGTGACGACGTCTCCGACCTGCTCGCGTAGGGGAGCAGCACATGGGGGGTCGCATCGACTACACGGCTCGCGTCGCGGAGATCCTCGTACAGCAGGGCGGGGACGGCGACTACGGCTCGGGGTTCCTCATCACCAAGAGTCTGGTGCTGACGGCCGAGCATCTGCTCCGGAAGACGGACACCGGAAGACCGCGCACCATCAGCGTCATGCTCGGCGGCTCCGCGGAGCGGCTCCCCGCCGACGTGGCATGGCGTTCGAAGACACAGGACCTGGCGCTCCTCCGGCTGCGTGATCCCCTGCCCGGCCTGCCGGCGGTCACCTTCGGCTGCCTCCCCTCGGGGCCCGGCACGGTGAAGGTGTTCGGCAACGGCTTTCCCCGGCACGCCCGCCGGGAGGAGATCCCCGGTCTCCCCGGGCGCGGCAACGTCGAGGTGCACGGCGTCGTCCGGCTCGGCTCGAACCTGAAGTCCGGCCACCTGGACATCGCCACCACGGACGCACCCGTTCTGACCGGGCCCGATCCCTGGAAGGGCATGTCGGGAGCCGCGTTCTTCACCGCGGAGGAGCGCTGGCTCGTCGGGGTCCAGACCCACCGCCAGACCCCGGCCGGACCGGGCAGCCTCACCGCCGAGCCGATCGCCCGGGCCTGCGAAGACGACCCCGAGTTCGCGGCCGTCCTGAAGAGCGACGGCGTCAGGGTCAAGCCACGGAACATCACCGGCGACACCGACCCCCTCGCCGCCGTCGTCGACCAGGACGACCTGCTGGCCGGTCTGACCGGGTTCAAGAAGAACCTCATCTCCGACCATCTGCCCTTCGTCTTCCCCGGCACCGACCACGAGGCCGACCCCCGCCGGATCTGGGACCGCATCCTGGACGGCAACGACGACGGCCTGCTGCTCGTCGGGCAGGCGGGCACCGGGAAGACCCGTACCGGCATCGAGGTGGGCCGGCTGGCCCAGGAGGCCGGCTGGCGGGTGCTGCACGTCCGGCCGGGCGGCTCGCCGTCCCTCACCGAGGACATCGCACGGGCGGTCCAGGCCGACTCGCGGGACGTCCTCGTCGTACTGGACTACCTGAACCTGTTCCTGGCCGAGCGGGAAGGGGAGTCACCGCTCGACCTGGAGGCCGTCAAGGGCCGCCTGCTGCCCGATGCCGCCCGCGAGGGCATCTCGGTGGTCTTCCTGGCGTCGGTGCGGCCGGGCTGGCTGCAACAGCACCGGGCGCGGCTGCGGTCCTTCTTCGGCGAGGTGCATCTGCGGCAGGACGAGGAGTTCCTGCGGCTGGTCGCGGACCAGGCCCTCCACCAGCTCGCCCCGACCGCCATGGCCGACATCGGCCCGGAGCGCATGCGGCAGCTGTGCGGGCGCCGCCCCATCCTCGCGCTGCTCATCGCCTGCGAACTCGAACGCCGTGCCCGGGACCGCATCCCCCAGCCCGATCTCGCGGGCGTACGGGAAGGCACCGAGCTGGCCCGATGGCTCCATGCGCGGCTGCGCGAGGACGCGCTCACCGTGCCCGCCGCCAAGTCTTCCCTGGACGGCGTGCACGCCTCGGACGAGCTGGTCGCCGCCGCTGCGGCCGCGGCCGCCTGTCCGCAGGCCCGGCCCGCGGTGCTGGACGCGGCGGCCACCGCGCTCGCCGCGCAGCCGGGCGGCGCCGCCCGCGCCGAGACCGTCCTGACGGCCCTGGTCGGCCTCGGCTGGCTGGAAGGCGACGGGGACGGGCACCTGGAGGTGGCGCACGACATCGTCTGCGACCAGCTGGTCGAGTCGGTGATCCTGCCGGACGGCATGACGGTCGACCAAGGGCGCACCTACGACCTGCTGTCCGGCTGTTTCACGGAACCCCGCACCATCGGCCGCTACTCGACGAACCTCGCCCGCCAGCTGAACGACCTCGCGCTCCGCAAACGCGACACGGAGGTCCGCGACTGTCTCTCGGACTGGTTCGCCGCGAACGCGTCCACCATCGGCCAGGTCATGCAGCGCGACCCCGACGTCGGCGGCTACGCGCTCGGCGCGATCTGCTCCGGACCCCCGTGGGCCGGCCCCCTGGTGGAGCACTGGCAGGCGATCGTCGACCCCTGGATGGAGGAGTACGGCGGTACCGTCAACGCCCGCCATGTGCTGCGCCGCGGGATCAAGAACCTGCCCGTGGCCGCCGCCCGGCGCCTGGTGCCCACCGCGCTCCAGTGGCTGGAGACCTACAGCCGGCGGCGCGAGGGCGGCTATGTGCTGAGCATCCTCCTCGACCGCGAGGAGGTCAGCACGGAGTTCCTCGCCGAGGTGATCCAGGCGGCCGTGCAGTGGCTGGAGAACAACTGCCAGCTCGCCGAGGCCGGTGTCCTGCTCACCAGGATCCTGGCCCGCAGGGATCTGACCCGGCAGCAGGAGCAGCGCGTCTTCGCCGCCGCCGGCCGGTGGCTGGTGTACCACGGCGGCAAGCGCGAGGCCGCGCAGGTGCTCGGCAAGCTGCTCGAACACCCCACGTTGCCGCAGAAGGACGCGCACCTGGCCATCAGCCGCACCGGCCCGTGGCTGCGGGAACACGGCACCCTGCACGAGGCGAGCCATGTGCTGTCCAAGCTGCTCGCCCGCGACGACCTCGTCCCCGCCGTGCGGCGGCAGACCGCCCTGCGGGCCGGGGAATGGCTCGACAAGAACGGTCTCACGCCCGAGGCGAGCCATGTGATCAGCCCTCTGGTCGGCCAGCCCGGAGCCAACCCCGAGGAGACCCGGAAGGTCCTCGCCTGGGCCGACGACTGGCTCGACCTGTACGGCACCCGCCAGGACGCCAGCCATGTGCTCAGCAAGCTGCTCGCCCGCGAGGACCTCGCCGGCGAGGAGCTTCGCTCCGCCGTACGGCGGGGCATCCTGTGGACCGAGGAGCAGCCCAAGGAGTCCGACTGGACCTATGTGCTGGACGTGCTGCTCAGACGGCGGGACCTCACCGAGGCGGAACGCGACCGCGCGGTCCGGCTCGCCGACGAGTGGCTGGACCAGCACGCAGCGGACTCCGCCGCCGACTTTTTCATCCGCGTCGTCATCGAAAGGCCGGACCTGACACCGGCGGAGACCCGGCGCTTCGTGGCCCACGCCGACCACTGGCTGGGGCTGCACGCGCTGGCCCACCAGGCCGACCGCCTCATCAACTCGCTGCTCGAGTGCCACGGCCTCACCCCCGACGAACGCGGCATGGCGACGGGCTACGCGGAGCAGCGGCTCCAGGGCCAGCCCCACGACGAGGACAACAGCTACGCCCTGGTACGGCTGCTGCGGCAGCGCGACGTGTCCGCCCAGGACGCCGAACGGCATGTCGCGGCGGCGCTCGACTGGCTCGCGGCACACGGGGACGGCAGTTCGGCGAGCCATGTCATCGGCGCGCTGCTCGAACGCCAGGGGCTGACCGCCGACACGGTCGCCCGGGCGTCCGCCACCGCGCTCTCCTGGCTCGACGGACACCAGTCAGAGACCGGCAGCAGCTGGGTCCTCGCCGCGCTCCTCGCCCGGACCGATCTGCCGGCGGCCGCCGTCCCGCAGACGGTCGCCAAGGCGGTGCGCTGGCTGACCGGGCACGGCGATGAGGAGGGGGCGGGTTTCGTCCTGCAACACCTGCTCAACGGCTGGGAGATGGACGGCCCGCAGCTGCGCACCGTCTTCGGCCTCTCCCTCGGCTGGATAGAGCAGCACCAGAGCGACGTCCTGCTGTCCAGCCGCATCCTCGGCAACCTGCTCTTCCGCCACGACCTCACCGAGCAGGAGGTCGAACAGGCGGTGAGCCGTGCGCTGTCCTGGGCGCGGGAGCATCTGGACACCTACCGTTCGGAGCGCACGGTGCGTGCCCTGCTGCGGCGCGAGGACCTGAACGAGACCGACACCCGCACCGCGGTCGAGCTCGCCACGGTCTGGGGCGCCACGCACTGCGAGCACCACCTGGCCGGCCTGCTCCTGGCCGATCTGCTGGGGCGGCCCGACATCACCGACGAGCAGCTGACCATCACCCTGGAAGCGGCCTCCACCTGGCTGGAGAAGAACCCCGGGCACGTCAAGCTCGCCGCCGTCCACGCCGCGAAGGTCAGGGCGCAGGGGCGCAGCGCCGCGGCCGGGGACTCGATCGCCGACGCCGTCGCGCATCTGCGGCAGAGCGGGGACGGGCTTCCGAGCCTGGACCTGGTCGGCGCCCTGCTGAGTCAGAAGGGCCTGTCCCAGGAGGAGTTCGACTCGCTCGCCGCGCTCGTGCTGGACCGGGTCGACGCGCACTTCACCGATCCGGACAGCGCGCACCATCTCAACCGGGTCCTCACCCGGCGCCGCCTCGCCGGCGCCATGCACAGCCGTGCCGTCGCCACGGCGGAACGGTGGCTCGGGCAGCAGGGGGACACGCCCCAGGCACGTCTGGTGCTGCGCGGGCTGCTGATGCGCGAGGATCTCAGCCCGGCCCAGGCCGCGACCGCGCTGGAGCACACCGAACGCTGGATGCAGCGTCACGCCCTGCTGCACGAGGCGCAGTTCGTCCTCAAGACGCTGCTCAAGCGGCACATGGCACCGGAGGAGGGACGGAAGACGGTACGCACCGCCCTGCGCTGGCTGGAGCTGCACGGCGGCACCCCGCAGGCGACGGACGTGCTCCATCGGCTCAACGCGTCGCGCTGGCCCACGGCGGCCGATCTCGCCCGGCTGGTCGGCCACTCCCGGGACTGGGTGACCGACGAACGGTCCGGGCATGACGTCCAGCTCGTGCTGGAACCCCTCCTCGAACGCTCCGACCTCACACCGGAGCAGATGGAGACCATCGCGGGCTGCGCCGTGCGCTGGAGCGCGACCCATCTCGGGGAGGTCAGCGCGCCCCGGCTGCTGAAGTCCCTGCTGGCCCGCAGCGACATCCCCTGGCATGTCGCCGAACCGCTGGCCGGGCTCACCCACGACCAGGTCCGCCCCGACCCCACGGGCTTCGAGATCTGCTTCTACCTGGACGCCCTGCTCCGGGTCCGCACCTTCCCGGCCGAGCGGCTCGGCTCGGTGGTGGGCTGGTCCCTCCAGTGGCTCGGGCTGCACATGCCGCACTTCAAGGCACGGCTGGTGCTGAGGTCGCTGCTGCCGCTGGACCTGCTGGCGGCGGAGCAGCTCCGGGCGGCCGAGGAGCACGCGCTGCGCTGGCTCCGGGAGAACCAGGAGATCATCCTGGCCACCTCGGGGCAGCGCCCCGGGCGGGAGATCGTGGAGCTGCTGCTCGCCCGCCCGGACATCGGCGCGGACACGGCCGCCGAGGCCAGGCGCTTCGCGGCCGTGTTCGATCAGGCCGCCTGACAGCGGGGCCGGCCGGTGGCCCGGCGGTGCGCCGCTACAGCGCGCGGCGCATCGCCCGGTGGGGTATGCCGGCGTCCGGGAACTCCGGGCCGTACGCCGCGTAGCCCAGCCGCTCGTAGAAGCCGAGGGCGTGGGTCTGGGCGTGCAGGTCGACCGCGGTGAGGCCGCGGGCGCGTGCCGCGTCCTCGATGGCCCGCACCAGGGCCACGCCGACGCCGAGCCCGCGGGCCTCCCGGGAGACGGCGAGCCGCCCCAGGGAGCCCACCTCCGGGTCGCCGCCGGTCTTGGCGGCGGCCGCGGCGCCGTGCAGCAGCCGCCCGGTGCCGAGCGGCACCCCGTCCGCCCGGACCGCCAGCACATGGACGGCCACGGCGTCGTAGGCGTCGTACTCGATGTCCTCGGCGACGCCCTGTTCGTGGACGAAGACCTCCTTGCGGACCGCGAAGCAGGCCTCGCGGTCGGCGGGGTCCTCGGCGACCCGGAGGGTGTACGGCACGCTCACGCGTAGGTCTCCTCGCGGACCTGGTCGAGGGCTCGCTGGAGGTCCTCGGGGTAGTGGCTCTCGAACTCCACCCAGCTGCCGTCCCCGGGGTGCTCGAAACCGAGGCGTACGGCGTGCAGCCACTGGCGGGTGAGCCGCAGCCGCTTGGCGAGGGTCGGGTCGGCGCCGTAGGTGAGATCGCCGACGCAGGGGTGGCGGTGGGCGGCCATGTGGACGCGGATCTGGTGGGTGCGGCCGGTCTCCAGCTTCACGTCCAGCAGGGAGGCCGCGCGGAACGCCTCGACGAGGTCGTAGTGGGTCACCGAGGGCTTGCCGTCGGCGGTGACCGCCCACTTGTAGTCGTGGTTCGGGTGGCGGCCGATCGGGGCGTCGATGGTGCCGCTCGTGGGGTCCGGGTGGCCCTGGACCAGGGTGTGGTAGCGCTTGTCGACCGTGCGCTCCTTGAACTGGCGCTTGAGCGAGGTGTACGCGTACTCGGACTTGGCGACGACCATCAGGCCGGAGGTGCCGACGTCCAGCCGGTGCACGATGCCCTGGCGCTCGGCGGCGCCGGAGGTGGAGATCCGGTATCCGGCGGCGGCGAGACCGCCGATGACGGTCGGGCCGGTCCAGCCCGGGGAGGGGTGCGCGGCCACGCCGACCGGCTTGACGATCACGACCACGTCATCGTCGTCGTGCACGATGTCCATGCCCTCGACCGGCTCGGCGACCACCTGCACCGGCTGGGGCGCCTGCGGCATCTCGACCTCCAGCCAGGCGCCGCCGTGCACCCGCTCGGACTTGCCGACCACCGCGCCGTCGACCTGGACCTTGCCGGCCGCGGCCAGCTCCGCGGCCTTGGTGCGGGAGAAGCCGAACATGCGGGAGATGGCGGCGTCGACGCGCTCGCCCTCCAGGCCGTCGGGCACGGGCAGGGTACGGATCTCGGGAATCGTGCTCACCCGTCGAGTATGCCGGACGGGCGGAACCGGCCCGCACGAGCCTGTGGAAAACCGCCTGTGGACGGCCTCGGCCTCAGTCCTTGTGGACGGTGCCGTCCGGGTCCAGGCCGCGGAAGGACAGCAGCACGATCAGGATGCCGCCGCACACGATCGCCGAGTCGGCGAGGTTGAACACCGCGAAGCCCTTGGGCGCGATGAAGTCCACGACCTCGCCCTCGAAGAGGCCGGGCGAGCGGAAGATCCGGTCGGTGAGGTTGCCGAGGGCGCCGCCGAGCAGCAGGCCGAGCGCGATCGCCCAGGGCAGGCTGTACAGCTTGCGGGCCAGCCGGATGATCACGACGATCACGGCCGCGGCGATCAGCGTGAAGATCACCGTGAAGGCCGCCCCGAAACCGAAGGCGGCCCCCGGGTTGCGCAGGGCGTGCAGCTCCAGCCACTGCCCGAGCAGCTGGATCGGCGCGTGCTTCTCCAGCTTGGCGACCACGAGCAGCTTGCTGACCAGGTCGAGCGCGTAGGCGAACGCGGCCACCGCGAACAGCACGCCGATCCGGCGCCGGCGGCCCGTCCGCTGCTGGGCCGCCGCCGACTGCTCTGTGTCGTCCGGGGTATCCGGCGTACCGATGATGCGCTCCGCCTCTGCCACGTGAGTCCCTCGACCTAGGTGCCTGACTGAGGACGAGACTACGGCACGGTCCGACGGCCCCGGACGCTCAGGAGCGACGTTCCTGCTTCTGCTTGCACTCCACGCACAGGGTGGCCCGCGGGAAGGCCTGCATGCGCGCCTTGCCGATGGGGTTGCCGCAGTTCTCGCAGAGGCCGTAGGTGCCCGCGTCCAGCCGCTCCAGGGCGCGCTCGGTCTGGGTCAGCATCTCGCGCGCGTTGGCGGCCAGCGCCAGCTCGTGCTCGCGCGTGATGTTCTTGGTGCCGGTGTCGGCCTGGTCGTCGCCGGCGCCGTCCCCGGAGTCCCGCATCAGGCCGACCAGGGAGGCCTCGGAGGAGCTGATCTCCTCGCGCAGCCGCGTCATCTCCGACTGGAGCTCCGTACGGGCCTCCTCGACCTCCTGTGCGGTCCAGGGGTCCTCTCCGGGGCGTACCGCCAGCTCGCCGGGGTCCGCCGCGGAGGCCCGCGCCTTGGGCACTGCGGTCTGTTCGGCCGTGGCCGTACCAGGAGTCTTCTTCGCACCCACTGTCGTGGCTCCCGTCTGCTTCGCGGCCCGCGCCGCGCCCGCTTTCTTGGCCGTGCTCTTTCCGGCGGCCCGCTCGACGGCCGTCGTCCCGGCGGCCGTCTTCTCGGCGGCCTGCCGGCCGACAGCGTGCTGCCCGACCGGCTCCTTCACGGCAGCGTCCTTCGCCGCCGTCCGCCTCGCCGCCGCCTGCTTCGTGGCCGTCTTCTTCGCCACCGTCTGCTTCGCGGCCGTCTTCTTCGCCGCTGTCTGCTGCGCGGCCGCCTTCTGCCCAGCCGGCTCCTTCACGGCTGTCTTCTTCACGGCAGTCTTCTTCGCCGCCGTCTTCTTCGCGGCCGGCTTCTGCGCGGTCGCCTTCCTGGCAGTCGTCGTCTTCCCGGCACCGGCGGTCGTCTTACCGGCAGCCGTCTTCCCGGCGGCCGTCTTCACCGGTCCCGCCCGGCCCGTGGAGGCGGCACCCTGCTGTACGGCGGTCTCTTTCGCCACCATGGCCGCGGCCCCTTCACATATTGTGATCTTGCTCGCGAATCGTGCTGGGACGATAAATCGACTCGAGTCCCGCGGCAACGGGGCACACCGCCCGATTCGCCCGCCCGCACCCCCGCGCAGCGGGCCTGCAACCGTTGTGCCCAGCTCCCCGCCGGGTAATCCGCCGGGCCGGGGCTCGCCGGACGCGTCCCCCCGCCCCCTCGCCATTCGGGTCATCCGGCCGCCTTCCGCGCCCTCCGCCGCGCCGCCCCGGAATACGGTCGGCCGCTGTCCGCGCGGCGCCGTACACTGGGCGGAGCGAAAAGCGTGGATGGGGACGAGTAGCGGCGTACGCAGCCCAGAGCGACCCGGGGACGGTGTGAGCCCGGGGGTGAGCGCGTCGTGAAGATCACCCCGGAGCCGCCGGAAGAAAGCCCCCTGTGGGCCGGTAGAACCGGCTTCGCGAGCCAATGAGCGGGCTCACCGACGCGTACGGCGCGGCGGCGGGCCAAGGAGGGTGGTACCGCGGGAGCGCGCCGCACCGGCGCAGGCTGAACAGCAGGCTCTCGTCCCTCCGACGGAAGGCAGCAAGTCCGTTGGAGGATGCTCGCAGATGACAGCGCCGACGTACCGCCAGGTGCCCGCACAGGTCGACCTGCCCGCTCTTGAGCACGCCGTGCTCGACTTCTGGCGTGAGCAGAAGATCTTCGCCAAGAGCCTGGAGCAGTCCGAGGGCCGCCCTGAATGGGTGTTCTACGAAGGCCCGCCCACCGCCAACGGCATGCCCGGCGCCCACCACATCGAGGCCCGCGTCTTCAAGGACGTCTTCCCTCGCTTCCGCACCATGCGCGGCTACCACGTGGCCCGCAAGGCCGGCTGGGACTGCCACGGCCTGCCCGTGGAGCTGGCGGTCGAGAAGGAGCTGGGCTTCTCCGGCAAGCAGGACATCGAGGCGTACGGCATCGCCGAGTTCAACGCCAAGTGCCGTGAGTCCGTGACCCGGCACACCGACGCCTTCGCCGAGCTGACGACCCGCATGGGCTACTGGGTCGACCTGGACGACGCCTACCGCACCATGGACCCGGAGTACGTGGAGTCGGTCTGGTGGTCGCTGAAGGAGATCTTCTCCAAGGGGCTGCTGGTCCAGGACCACCGCGTCGCCCCCTGGTGCCCGCGCTGCGGCACGGGCCTGTCGGACCACGAGCTGGCGCAGGGCTACGAGACGGTCGTCGACCCGTCCGTGTACGTCCGCTTCCCGCTCACCTCCGGTCCGCTCGCCGGCGAGGCCGCGCTCGTGGTCTGGACGACGACCCCCTGGACCCTGGTGTCCAACACGGCGGTCGCCGCGCACCCCGAGGTCACCTATGTCGTCGCGACCGACGGCACGGAGAAGCTCGTCGTCGCCGAGCCGCTGCTCGCCAAGGCCCTCGGCGAGGGCTGGGAGCCCACCGGGCAGACCTTCACCGGTGCCGAGATGGAGCGCTGGACGTACCAGCGGCCCTTCGAGCTGGTCGAGTTCCCGGAGCCGGCGCACTACGTCGTCAACGCCGACTACGTCACCACCGAGGACGGTACGGGTCTGGTCCACCAGTCCCCCGCCTTCGGTGAGGACGACCTCAAGGTCTGCCGCTCCTACGGCCTGCCCGTGGTGAACCCGGTCCGCCCGGACGGCACCTTCGAGGAGGACGTGCCGATGGTCGGCGGCGTCTTCTTCAAGAAGGCGGACGAAAAGCTCACCGAGGACCTGTCCCAGCGCGGCCTCCTCTTCAAGCACATCCCGTACGAGCACAGCTACCCGCACTGCTGGCGCTGCCACACCGCGCTGCTCTACTACGCGCAGCCCTCCTGGTACATCCGTACGACGGCGATCAAGGACCGCCTCATCCAGGAGAACGAGAAGACCAACTGGTTCCCGGAGACGGTCAAGCACGGCCGCTTCGGCGACTGGCTGAACAACAACATCGACTGGGCGCTCTCCCGCAACCGCTACTGGGGCACCCCGCTGCCGATCTGGCGCTGCGCGGACGACCACCTCACCTGCGTCGGCTCCCGCGCGGAGCTGACCGAGCTGACCGGCACCGACCAGTCGGGCCTCGACCCGCACCGGCCGTACATCGACGAGGTCACCTTCGCCTGCCGCCACGACGGCTGCGGCAAGACGGCCACGCGCGTGCCGGAGGTCATCGACGCCTGGTACGACTCGGGCTCGATGCCGTTCGCGCAGTGGGGCTACCCGTACAAGAACAAGGAGCTGTTCGAGAGCCGCTACCCGGCGCAGTTCATCTCCGAGGCGATCGACCAGACCCGCGGCTGGTTCTACACGCTGATGGCGGTCGGCACCCTGGTCTTCGACAAGTCGTCGTACGAGAACGTCGTCTGCCTCGGCCACATCCTCGCCGAGGACGGCCGCAAGATGTCCAAGCACCTGGGCAACATCCTCCAGCCGATCCCGCTCATGGACCAGCACGGCGCGGACGCGGTGCGCTGGTTCATGGCGGCCGGCGGCTCCCCGTGGGCGGCCCGCCGGGTCGGTCACGGCACCATCCAGGAGGTCGTCCGCAAGACGCTGCTGACCTACTGGAACACGGTCGCCTTCCAGGCCCTGTACGCCCGTACGACGAGCTGGGCGCCCAGCGCCGCCGACCCGGCCCCGGCCGAGCGCCCGGTGCTGGACCGCTGGCTGCTGTCCGAGCTGCACGCCCTCGTCGGCCAGGTCACCGAGGCGCTGGAGACGTACGACACCCAGCGCGCCGGCAAGCTGCTGTCCGCGTTCGTCGACGACCTGTCCAACTGGTACGTCCGCCGTTCGCGGCGCCGCTTCTGGCAGGGCGACAAGGCCGCGCTGCGCACGCTGCACGAGGTGCTGGAGACGGTCACCAAGCTGATGGCGCCGATCACGCCGTTCATCACCGAGCGGGTGTGGCAGGACCTGGTCGTGCCGGTGACCCCGGGCGCCCCGGAGTCGGTGCATCTGGCCGCCTGGCCGCAGGCGGACCCGTCCTCGATCGACCCGGAACTGTCGCGGCAGATGGTCCTGGTGCGCCGGCTGGTGGAGCTGGGCCGGGCCACGCGCGCGGAGTCGGGCGTCAAGACGCGCCAGCCGCTGTCCCGCGCGCTGATCGCCGCGACCGGCTTCGAGTCCCTGGACCCGGAGCTGCACACCCAGATCACCGAGGAGCTGAACGTCACCTCGCTGGCGTCCCTGTCGGAGGTCGGCGGCAGCCTGGTGGACACCACCGCCAAGGCCAACTTCCGTGCGCTGGGCAAGCGGTTCGGCAAGCGGGTGCAGGACGTGGCGAAGGCGGTGGCGAGCGCCGACGCGGCCGCGCTGTCGCTGGCGCTGCGCGAGGGAACGGCGTCCGTGGAGGTCGACGGGGAGACCGTCGCCCTCGCCCCGGACGAGGTGATCATCACCGAGACCCCGCGCGAGGGCTGGTCGGTGGCCTCCGACTCGGGTGCCACGGTCGCCCTGGACCTGGAGATCACGGAGGAGCTGCGGCAGGCGGGTCTGGCCCGGGACGCGATCCGGCTGATCCAGGAGGCTCGCAAGAACAGCGGTCTCGACGTGGCCGACCGGATCGCGCTGCGGTGGGTGTCGACCGACCCGGCGGTGGCCGCCGCGCTGGCCGAGCACAGCGAGTTGATCGCCGAGGAGGTCCTGTCGACGGACTTCCAGCAGGGCGAGGGCGACGACAGCTTCGGTGAGCCGTTCACCGACGAGGGGCTGTCCCTGACGTTCCGGCTGCACAAGGCGTAAGGCACACGCTGTAAGGCACAGCGCGCCGAGCGCTGACCGAGAAGGGCCCGGTCTCCCCGCGGAGGCCGGGCCCTTCCGGGTTCCGTCCCGCAACACGCGGTTCTGTCACGCAACACGCGTAAAAAGGGCGGGCCCCCGGACCGGAGTCCAGGGGCCCGCCCTATTGAGCGTTGCCGACGCCTACGGCGTACTACTCACCGTGGGGTGCTCAGTTGTCGTCCTCGTCGATCAGGAAGCCGCGCATCGGCGACGGCGCCTGGCCCATCGGGGACGGACCCTGCGGACGGACCGGGGCCATGGGCTGGGTCATCGCGGGGGTCATCTGCTGCTGGCCACCGTAGGACGGGGCGGACGGGCCGGGGTTGCCGCCCATCGTCTGGTTGCCGCCGTACGACGGGCTGCTCGCACCGGCCGGGGCCATGGAGGGCGCCGGGGACGGCGGCAGCGAGGCGGTCGCCGGGGTGCGCGGCGGGGCCAGGGAGTCGTCGGCCTGGGTCTCCAACTGGCGCAGCTGCGACTCCAGGTACGACTTCAGACGCGTGCGGTACTCGCGCTCGAAGCCGCGCAGGTCCTCGACCTTGCGCTCCAGCGTGGCGCGGGCGGACTCCAGGGAGCCCATCGCGACGCGGTGCTTCTCCTGCGCGTCCCGCTCCAGGGCGTCGGCCTTGGCCCGGGCGTCACGCTCCAGACCCTCGGCGCGGCTGCGGGCCTCGCCGACGATCTTGTTGGCCTCGGAGCGGGCCTCGGCGATCGCCTGGTCGGCGGTCTGCTGGGCCAGCGAGAGGACGCGGGCGGCGCTGTCGCCACCAGGGCCCTGACCGGGCATGCCGGGGCCGCCCATGGGGCCGCCCATCGGGCCGCCCATGCCCATCTGCTGCTGCATGGGGGGCTGTCCACCCATCGGGCCCTGACCCATCGGACCCTGGCCCATCGGACCGGGACCCTGCGGGCCGCCCTGGCCGCCGGGACCGGCGGGCAGCTGCGGGGCGCCGCTCGGCAGCTGGGGCGGGCCACCCATGGGGCCACCCATCTGCTGCTGCGGCGGGCCCGATATGCCGGCGGGCACCGGCGCGCCGGGACCTCGCATGCCCTGCTGCTGGGGGTTCTGCTGCTGGTCCTGCTCCGGCGGACCCTTGCGCATGTTCTGCTGGTTCTGCGCGGCGGCGCGCGTGGCGGCGGCCAGCTTGGCGCGCAGATCCTCGTTCTCGCGGAGCAGACGGGTCAGTTCGGCTTCGACCTCGTCGAGGAAGGCATCGACCTCGTCCTCGTCATAGCCTTCTCGGAGGCGGACGGTCGTGAACTGCTTGTTCCGCACGTCCTCGGGGGTCAACGGCATCTCTTCACCTCAACGTAGTCATCGGCAGTCGGCAAGACCGGGTCGTCCACACGCTCATCTCATGAAGTTCTGCACGATGGCGATGAGAATGTAGACGATGATCATCAGTACGAAGAAGGACAGGTCGAGCGCCACGCCCCCGAGACGCAGCGGCGGGATGAACCGCCGCAGAAGCTTCAGCGGTGGATCGGTGACAGTGTAGGTGGCCTCCAGGAGCACCACCATCGCCTTGCCGGGTTGCCACGAGCGGGCGAACTGGAAGACGTAGTCCATGACCAGCCGGAAGATCAGCACGACGAGGAACACCATCAGCGCGATGTAGATCACCTGCGCGAACACGCTCATGGCTTGCGCTTCCCTCTCCCCTGTTTCCCGTGCTCTTCCGTGCTTCGGTCCGGTCTGCGTCTCAGCTCTGGTTGAAGAACCCGCCCTCTGCGATGCGGGCCTTGTCCTCCGCCGTGACATCGACGTTAGCAGGAGACAACAGGAACACCTTCTGCGTCACCCGCTCGATGCTGCCGTGAAGACCAAACACCAAACCGGCCGCAAAGTCGACAAGTCGCTTCGCGTCTGTGTCATCCATCTCAGTCAGATTCATGATCACCGGGGTGCCCTCACGGAAGTGTTCCCCGATGGTACGGGCCTCGTTGTAGGTCCGCGGGTGAAGCGTGGTGATCCGGTACGGCTCTCGTTCGGACACGACCTTGGGCATGATCACCGGTGCGTTCTTCTCCAGGGACTGACGTTCTTGTGTGATGGACGCCACGGGCGCGATCCGCGCCGGACGCGAGGATTCCGCGGTGAGCGAGGTCGCACGGGCCACCGGCTCGCGAGGCGCGGGCGGTTGGATGATTCGCACCTCTTCGTCCCTTTGGGACTGATGTGCACCATGTGACTGATGCGACACTTCGTGCCGTCGGTGGTCCCGCTCGGGCTCCGGGTCCAGTTCGGGCTCGAAGTCGTCGTCGGGGTCGAATCCGCGGCCGTCGTACCCATCGTCCTCCACGAGGCCGAGGTAGACCGCCATCTTGCGCATCGCGCCGGCCATGCTCTGAGTCCTCCGCTCTGTGGTGGATCGACTGACGACTGCCAAGTGCCCGCGATCCACGTGGTCGTTGCGCCCACCTTCACGGGCATTGACCATATTTTCTGCTGTGGTCCGACTTCCTGGCGACGTTACCCGAGCCTCGGGCGGACTCCGAGTACCGCGGTGCCGACGCGTACATGTGTCGCCCCGGCGGCCACGGCCTGTTCGAGGTCCGCACTCATCCCTGCTGACACCATGGTTGCAGCCGGATGGGCTCGGCGCAGGTCAGTCGACAAATCCATGAGCCGCTCGAACGCCGCCTGTTCGCGTCCCGCGTACTCGCCGGTGAGCGGGGCGACGGTCATCAGTCCGTCGAGCCGCAGCCCGGGCGAGGCGGCGACAAGGTCGGCCAACTCTTCGATTCCCTCGGGAGCCACGCCCCCGCGCTCACCGCGGCCGCTCTCACCCGCGTCCAGCGCGACCTGGATGCAGCACCCCACCTCGCGCCCGACGCGCTCGGCCTCCTTCGACAGAGTCGTGACAAGCCTGGAACGGTCCACGGACTGCACGACATCCGCGTAACCGACCACGGAACGGACCTTGTTGGTCTGCAACTGGCCGACAAAATGCCACTTCAAGGACAGATCCGCACATGCGGCGGCCTTCGGTGCCGCGTCCTGGTCCCGGTTCTCGGCGACATGGCGCACACCGAGTTCCGACAGAATCCGCACATCGCTCGCCGGGTAGGTCTTGGTGACCACGATCAGGGTCACCTCCTCCCGCGCCCGCCCGGCCGCCGCACAGGCGGCGCCGATGCGTTCCTCCACATTCGCCAGGTTCGCGGCGAGTTCGGTCTTACGGTCCGTCATGCCCCATCAGTCCAGCCAGACATAGCCCGCGAGCCGACCCGTGGTGCGGTCGCGGCGGTACGAGAAGTGGTCCCCCGACTCCAGCGTGCACACCGGCGACTGCGCCCGGTCGCACACCCCGAGCCGGTCGAGCTGTGCGTGCACCCCGGCGCTCACATCGACCGCCGGCGTGCCCCAGCTGGTTTCGGCGTGCGCCGCCGGCTCGACGGCGGCCACCTCCGCGCGCATCGCCTCCGGCACCTCGTAGCACCGGCCGCACACCGCCGGTCCGGTGCGGGCGACGATCCGCCCGGGGACGGCGCCGAGTTCGATCATGGCCCGTACGGCGGCCGGGACGACCCCCTTGACCATGCCGGGCCGGCCCGCGTGGGCCGCGGCGGCGACCCCGGCGACGGGGTCGGCCAGCAGGACCGGCACGCAGTCCGCGGTGAGCACGGCGAGGGCGAGTCCGCGCCGGGCGGTGACGACCGCGTCGGCCTCCGGCACCACCGGCCGCTCGCCCCACGGTTCGTCCACCACGGCCACCTCGGCGCCGTGCACCTGGTTCATCCAGACGACCCGGTCCGGGCCGAAGCCCAGGGATGCGGCGGCGAGGTCCCGGTTGGCCCGTACGGCCGCCGGGTCGTCGCCGACCGCGCCGCCGAGGTTGAGCTCCTCATACGGAGCGGCGCTCACCCCACCCCACCGGTCGGTGAAGGCGAAGTGCGCGCCGCTCACGCTTTCCTGCTGTCCTATCACTTGAGGAAGTCCGGGACGTCCAGCTCCTCGGCCGCGCTGTCCGTGTAGGAGGGGCGCGGCGCCGGGGTCACCGGCGGGGCGACCGGGATGTCGGCCACCGGCTCGGCGACCGGCTCCGGCTCCTCCTTGGGCTTGACGCTGCCGAGCGTGCCGAAGGAGGGACGGCTGGGCTCGGACTGCCGTACCGGAGCGGGCTCCTCGCGGCGGGTGGGCGCCGAGGCCGAGGCCGAGCCGAGGACGTTGTCCCGGCGGGCCGGGGGCTGGCCGCCGTCGAAGCCGGCCGCGATCACGGTGACCCGGACCTCGTCGCCGAGGGCGTCGTCGATGACGGCGCCGAAGATGATGTTGGCCTCGGGGTGGGCCGCCTCGCTGACCAGCTGGGCCGCCTCGTTGATCTCGAACAGACCGAGGTCGGAGCCGCCGGAGATGGAGAGCAGCACCCCGCGGGCGCCGTCGATGGACGCCTCCAGCAGCGGCGAGGAGATCGCCATCTCGGCCGCGGCCACCGCGCGGTCGTCGCCGCGGGCCGAGCCGATGCCCATGAGGGCCGAACCGGCCTCGGACATGACCGACTTGACGTCGGCGAAGTCCAGGTTGATCAGACCGGGCGTGGTGATGAGGTCGGTGATGCCCTGGACACCGGAGAGCAGGACCTGGTCGGCGGACTTGAAGGCGTCCAGGACCGAGACCTGGCGGTCCGAGATGGACAGCAGCCGGTCGTTGGGGATGACGATGAGGGTGTCGACCTCTTCGCGCAGCTCGGCGATGCCGTCCTCGGCCTGGTTGGCGCGGCGCCGTCCCTCGAAGGTGAACGGGCGCGTGACCACGCCGATGGTCAGGGCGCCCAGGGAGCGCGCGATGTTGGCCACGACGGGCGCGCCGCCGGTGCCGGTGCCGCCGCCTTCACCGGCCGTCACGAAGACCATGTCGGCCCCCTTGAGGACCTCCTCGATCTCCTCGCGGTGGTCCTCGGCGGCCTTGCGGCCGACGGCCGGGTTGGCGCCGGCGCCGAGTCCGCGGGTGAGTTCGCGGCCGACGTCGAGCTTGACGTCGGCGTCGCTCATCAACAGCGCCTGCGCGTCGGTGTTGATGGCGATGAACTCGACGCCCTTGAGACCGACCTCGATCATCCGGTTGATGGCATTGACACCACCGCCGCCGACACCGATGACCTTGATGACTGCGAGGTAGTTCTGCGGTGCTGCCACGTCGAAGGCCTCTCGCCTCGAATTACGTTGTCGCCGCCGGGCGGTGCCCCGCGCCGGGACGACGGATGCCGAATGGGACGGTCCGTAGCGCCGACCCGAACCCTAACCCTGAAGTTTAGGGTTACCAGTGTGTCTGTTCCCTGGAGTCTTCTGAACAGGACACTAAGTCGACAAGTGGCGCCCGTTCAACGAACACGCCGAACCTCCCGTTTTTCTTTTCACCCTATGTGATCAGCCATAGCAGTGCCCAACCAGGGTGCTGGCCTGCGCTGATGTGCGTCAACTCCCCGATGACGCAGGGGCGGTGGGAACGCTGACATCGAAGTGCCGCGCGCCGGGAGCTGCTTTCATGAGAGCTGTGAGGGCCCTTGCCTTGGCGCGGCCGTTCTCGTCGCTGCCCCAGGCCACGGTGCGCCCGTCGCCCAACTCCACGACGATGTCGTCGTAGGAGCGCACCTGGACGGCCCTGGTGGCCCTGGCGACGGCGGCCGGCAGGTCGGCCGCGATCCGCACCGCCTCGCGGTCCAGCCGGTCGATGCCGAAGCGCCGGAAGCTGGCGGCGCCGGAACCGGAACGGGATGCGGACAATTCCAGCAGCGGAACGCCTTTCGGTGCCTGGGAAACCGTGGCGAAACGGACACCTTCGTGGTCGACTTCGATGAACTTCGCACCCTTTGGCACCAGGAGAACCGGAGTGCGCTCAATCACTTTCAGGCCGATTCCATGCGGCCAGGAACGAACCACATCAACGGCGTCAATTCGGGCCAATTTCCGGCGAAGACGCGCCTCGATGGCATCCGTGTCGACGGAAATCATCGGCGCCCCGACCGGCACGGCGGCCGCCTCGCGCACCTCGGCCGGGGTCAGCACCCGGGTGCCGGACACCGTGACGCGTTCCACCCGCAGCCACTCGGAGCCGTACAGCACCCAGACAGCGGCGCCGAGGAACACGACGGCCGCGGCCAGGACGACCACCGCACGAAGGCGGACCCGGCCGAGCCGGCGGACGGGCGGCGGGCCGGACGACTCCTGCTGGCGTTCCCCGCGCTCGGCGGTCGTCGGTCCGGCCACGCTCTCACTGCCCTTTCGTCATACGGTCCTAACGGCGCGAGGCGATCGCCTCGTACACCATGCCGACGAGCAGTTCGTCGGCGTCCCGGCGACCGAACTCGCTTGCCGCGCGGGACATCTCGTACAGCCGGTGCGGGTCGGCGAGCACGGGCAGCACGTTCTGCTGCACCCACTCGGGCGTGAGTTCCGCGTCGTCGACGAGGAGTCCGCCGCCGGCCTTCACCACCGGCTGGGCGTTGAGCCGCTGTTCGCCGTTGCCGATGGGCAGCGGGACATAGGCGGCCGGGAGCCCGACGGCGGAGAGTTCGGCGACGGTCATCGCGCCGGCGCGGCAGAGCATCATGTCGGCCGCGGCGTACGCGAGGTCCATCCGGTCCAGGTAACTTACCGGGATGTAGGGGGGCATCCCCGGCATCTGGTGCACCTGCGGCAGTTCGTTCTTCGGGCCGACCGCGTGCAGGATCTGGATACCGGCCTGCTGGAGCCAGGGGGCGACCTGCTGGACGACCTCGTTGAGGCGCCGGGCACCCTGCGAGCCGCCGGTGACGAGCAGCGTCGGCAGGTTCGGGTCGAGCCCGAACGCGGCGCGGGCCTCCGGGCGGACGGCGGCGCGGTCCAGGGTGGCGATGGAGCGGCGCAGCGGGATGCCGATGTAGCGGGCGTCGCGCAGCTTGCTGTCCGGCGTGGAGACGGCGACCCGGGCCGCGTACCGCGAGCCGATCTTGTTGGCCAGACCGGGCCGGGCGTTGGCCTCGTGGATCACGATGGGCACGCCGAGCCGCTTGGCGGCGAGATAGCCGGGCAGCGCCACATAGCCGCCGAAGCCGACCACGACGTCCGCCTTGGTGCGCTCCAGGATCTGCTCGGCGGCCTTGATGGTGCCGCGCAGCCGGCCCGGGACGGTGATCAGCTCGGGGGTGGGCTTACGGGGCAGCGGCACCGCCGGGATCAGCGCCAGCTCGTAGCCGCGCTCCGGGACGAGCCGGGTCTCCAGGCCGCGCTCCGTGCCCAGGGCCGTGATTCCCACGGTCGGGTCCTGCCTGCGCAGGGCGTCCGCGAGGGCGAGCGCGGGCTCGATGTGGCCGGCGGTCCCCCCACCGGCGAGTACGACATGCACCGAAATTCACCGCTCTCCGGACGAACGCGCCGCCGAGGCACGCCGTCGCATCGTGTTCCATCTCCGAGGCCCCCGCTCCGCACCGGAGCCTCCCGCCCGCTTTCTACCAAAGCGAGGTTGCCGCATCGCAAGCGCTGCCCGCGCAGCGGGCTCGTCGCGCGCGAAGGCGATCAGCAGCCCGATGGCGAACATGGTCGGCAGCAGGGCGGACCCTCCGTAGGAGAACAGCGGGAGGGGGACACCGGCGATCGGCAGCAGGCCGAGCACCGCACCGATGTTGATCACCGCCTGGGCGGTGATCCAGGTGGTCACGCCTCCCGCGGCATACCTCACGAAGGGGTCCTCCGTGCGTCCGGCCACGCGGATACCCGCATAGCCTAGAGCCGCGAACAGGGCGAGCACCGACAGCGTCCCCGCCAGGCCCAGTTCCTCACCGGTCACGGCGAAGATGAAGTCGGTGTGCGCTTCCGGGAGTTCACCCCATTTTTCCACACTCGCGCCGAGCCCGGAGCCGAAGAATCCGCCGGAGGCGAGGGCATAGATGCCGTGGGCGCCCTGCCAGCACATGTCGTTGGGGCCGGGGTCGGTGGCCGCGATGCAGTCGAGCCGGGCCATCCGGTGCGGGCTGGTCTCGATGGCGATGGCGCCGAGCACCACGGCCACGCCCAGCACCCCGGCGAACAGCCGGGTCGGCGCCCCGGCGAGCCAGAGCAGCCCGAACAGGATCGCGGTCAGGATGATCGTCGTACCCATGTCGCCGCCGAGCATGATCAGCCCGAGCAGCAGGAAGGCGACCGGCACCAGCGGCACCAGCATGTGCTTCCACTGGTTCAGCAGCTTCTTCTCCTGCTTGCGGGCGATCAGGTCCGCGCCCCACAGCACCAGCGCGAGCTTGCCGAACTCGCTGGGCTGGATCTGGAAGGAGCCGCCGAGGGAGATCCAGTTCTGGTTGCCGTTGACCGCCATCCCTATCCCGGGGATCTGCACCAGGACCATCAGGAAGACGGCGCCCGCGAGGATCGGGTAGGCCAGCGCCCGGTGCAGCTTCACCGGCATCCGGGAGGCCACGAAGAGCAGCGCGCCGCCGATGGCCGCGGCGAGGAACTGCTTGCGGAAGAAGAACGACCCGGGCAGGGACAGCTGCAACGCGGTGATCTGGGAGGCCGAGTAGACCATCACCAGGCCCAGCACGATGATCAGCACACTGCCGCCGACGATCAGGTAGTAGGCGGTCAGCGGCCGGTCCCACGCCTTTCGCGCGCGGGTGCAGAGCCGCTGCACGGGGTTCTCGCGCGGCGGCCGGGGTACGACGGGACGCCGGGACGCCCGCTGCACGGGCGGACGACCGGTACGGCTACTGGGCATCGGCGCCTCCACTGAACGTCGGCCGTCCCACGCGTCCCTCCCAGGATCCGCCCGGCGGGCGGCCGGGGTCAGGCGCGGAGTTCGCGGACCGCCGCCGCGAACGCGTCACCGCGCTGGTTGTAGTTGGTGAACATGTCCATGGAGGCGCAGGCCGGGGCAAGGAGCACCGTGTCCCCGGGCCGGGCAAGCCGCTTCGCTTCCGTCACCGCCTGGAGCATCGCCCCAGTGTCGGTCCGGTCGAGGTCCACCACGGGGACCTCCGGGGCGTGTCGCGCCAGGGCCTCGCGGATCAGCTCCCGGTCCGCGCCGATCAGCACGGCGCCGCGCAGCCGCTTCGCCGACGCGGCGACCAGCTCGTCGAAGGTCGCGCCCTTCGCCAGACCGCCCGCAATCCATACGATCGACTCATATGCCGCCAACGACGCTTCCGCGGCATGGGTGTTGGTCGCCTTGGAGTCGTCCACGTACGCCACGCCGTCCAGGTCGGCGACGTGCGCGATGCGGTGGGCGTCCGGGCGGAAGGCCCGCAGACCGTCCCGTACGGCCGTGGCGGGCACCCCGAAGGCGCGGGCGAGGGCGGCGGCGGCCAGGGCGTTGGCGATGTTGTGCGGGGCCGGCGGGTTGACGTCGGAGACCTCGGCCAGCTCCTGCGCGTTCTTCTGCCGGTTCTCCACGAAGGCGCGGTCGACCAGGATGCCGTCCACGACGCCGAGTTGGGAGGGGGCCGGGGCGCCCAGGGTGAACCCGATGGCGCGGCAGCCCTCTTCGACGTCGGCCTCGCGCACCAGGTCCTCGGTGGCCTTGTCGGCCACGTTGTAGACGCAGGCGACGGTGTTGCCCTCGTAGATGCGGCCCTTGTCGGCGGCGTAGGCCTCCATGGAGCCGTGCCAGTCGAGGTGGTCGGGCGCGAGGTTGAGGACGGCGGCGGAGTGGGCGCGCAGGGAGGGCGCCCAGTGCAGCTGGTAGCTGGACAGCTCGACGGCGAGGACGTCGTAGCGCTCCTCGCCGAGGACGGCGTCCAGCAGGGAGACGCCGATGTTGCCGACGGCGGCCGTGCGCAGGCCCGCCGCCGTCAGGATGGAGGCGAGCATCTGCACGGTCGTGGTCTTGCCGTTGGTGCCGGTGACCGCGAGCCAGGGGGCCGCGTCGGGGCCGCGCAGCCGCCAGGCCAGCTCGACATCGCCCCAGACCGGCACACCGGCCTGCGCGGCCGCCTGGAACAGCGGCTTGTCGGGCTTCCAGCCGGGCGCGGTGACGATCAGCTCGGTGCCCTCCGGCAGGGTCGCCCCGTCGCCGAGGCGCACGGTGATGCCGAGCGCCTCCAGCTCCGCGGCCTGCTCGCGCGCGCGTGCGTCGTCGCCGTCGTTGACGACCGTGACGACCGCACCGCGCGCGTGCAGCACCTTCGCCGCCGGGACGCCGGAGACACCGAGTCCGGCGACGGTGATGTGCTTGCCCTGGAAGAGCTCCGAGCTGGAGGTCACTTTTCCGCTGCCCATCCTGCGTAGAAGAGGCCCAGTCCGACGATCACACAGATGCCCTGGATGATCCAGAACCGGACCACCACCAGGACCTCGGACCAGCCCTTGAGTTCGAAGTGGTGCTGGAGCGGTGCCATCCGGAAGACGCGCTTACCGGTGAGCCGGAAGGAGCCGACCTGGATGACGACCGACATGGTGATGAGGACGAACAGGCCGCCCATGATGGCCACCAGCAGCTCCGTGCGGGAGAGGATGGCCAGGCCGGTGAGGACACCGCCGAGGGCGAGCGAGCCGGTGTCGCCCATGAAGATCTTCGCCGGCGAGGTGTTCCACCACAGGAAGCCCAGGCAGGCGCCCATCAGGGCGGAGGCGACCACGGCGAGGTCGAGCGGGTCGCGCACCTCGTAGCAGGCGTGCGGGTTGGTCAGCGTCATCGCGTTGGCGCAGGACTCCTGGTACTGCCAGACGCCGATGAACGTGTAGGCGCCGAAGACGAGCACGGAGGCGCCGGTGGCGAGACCGTCCAGACCGTCGGTGAGGTTCACGCCGTTCGACATCGCGAGGATCATGAACAGCGCCCAGATCACGAACAGCACCGGGCCGATCGACCAGCCGAAGTCGGTGATGAACGACAGCTTGGTGGAGGCCGGGGTGTTGCCGCGCGCGTCGGAGAACATCAGCGACAGCACGGCGAAGGCGATACCGACGATCAGCTGGCCGGCCATCTTCGCCTTGGCCCGCAGACCCAGCGAACGCCGCTTGACGATCTTGATGTAGTCGTCCAGGAAGCCGACCAGGCCCATGCCGACCATCAGGCCGAGCACCAGCACGCCGGAGAACGTCGGCGGCTTGCCGGTGATCACCTTGGACAGGAAGTAGGCGGCGACCGTCGCCAGGATGAACGCGATACCGCCCATGGTCGGCGTACCGCGCTTGCTGGCGTGCTCGCGCGGGCCGTCGTCACGGATGTACTGGCCGTAGCCCTTGCGCGCGAGCAGTTTGATCAGCAGCGGGGTGCCGACCAGCGTCAGGAAGAGACCGATGACGCCCGAGAACAGGATCTGGTTCATCATCGGGCGGCAACCTCACCCTGGGCACCGGTCTCGATGAGCGCCTGGGCCACGCTCTCGAGCCCCACCGAACGGGACGCCTTCACGAGTACGACGTCCCCCGGGCGCAACTCGCTGCGCAACAGGTCGATCGCCGCCTGTGCGTCGGACACGTGCACCGACTCCTCACCCCACGAACCCTCGTTATATGCGCCCAGTTGCAGCCAGGAGGCCTCATTCCCCCCGACGGCGACGAGCTTGCTGACGTTGAGCCGGACGGCGAGCCGTCCGACGGCGTCGTGCTCGGCGAGCGCCTCGTCCCCCAGCTCGGCCATCTTGCCGAGCACCGCCCAGGTGCGCCGCCCCCTGCCCATGGCCGCGAGCGCCCTGAGGGCGGCCCGCATGGACTCGGGGTTGGCGTTGTAGGCGTCGTTGACGATGGTCACGCCGTCCGGGCGCTCGGTGACCTCCATGCGCCAGCGGGAGAGGGAGCCCGCCTCGGAGAGCGCGGTGGCGATCTCTTCCGCGGACATGCCCAGCTCATGGGCGACGGCGGCCGCGGCGAGCGCGTTCGACACGTGGTGCTCACCGTACAGGCGCATGGTCACATCGCTTGCACCGGAGGGTGTGTGAAGCCTGAAGGAGGGCTGTCCGCTGTCCGTGAGTCGTACGTTCTCGGCGCGTACGTCCGCTTCGGCCGACTCTCCGAAAAGGAGCACCTTCGCCTTGGTACGGGACGCCATGGCCCGGACCAGCGGGTCGTCGGCGTTGAGGATCGCCGCGCCGTCCTCGGGCAGCGCCTCCACGAGTTCGCCCTTGGCCTGGGCGATCTGCTCACGGCCGCCGAACTCGCCGATGTGGGCGCTGCCGACGTTGAGCACCAGGCCGATCTTCGGCGGGGTGAGGCCGGTGAGGTAGCGGATGTGGCCGATGCCGCGGGCGCCCATCTCCAGCACGAGGAACCGGGTCTCCTCGGTGGCGGTCAGCGCGGTCAGCGGCAGCCCGATCTCGTTGTTGAGGGAGCCGGGCGTGAACACCGTCGGCGCCTTGCGCCGCAGCACCTGGGCGATCAGGTCCTTGGTGCTGGTCTTGCCCGCCGAGCCGGTCAGGGCGACGAGGGTCGCGCCGAGCCGGCGTACGACGTGCCGGGCGAGGGCGCCGAGGGCGGTCTGGACGTCGTCCACGACGATCGCGGGCACGCCGACCGGGCGCGACGCCAGTACGGCGACCGCGCCCGCCTCGATGACCTGCGCCGCGTAGTCGTGGCCGTCCACCCGCTCGCCGACGAAGGCGGCGAACAGGCTGCCCGGCACCACCTCGCGGGAGTCCCGGACCACCGGCCCGGTGACGGCTGCGGACGGATCCGGTATGTCGTGCGTCTGCCCGCCGACGACTGCTGCGATCTCGGCGAGGGAGAGGGCGATCACAAGTTCATCCCTGGGTCTTCTGGATAGCTTCGCGAAGCACCTGGCGGTCGTCGAAGGGACGGACCACGCCGGCGATGTCCTGGCCCTGCTCGTGACCCTTGCCCGCGACCAGCACGGTGTCACCGGCCTGGGCACGGCCCACGGCGGCGGTGATCGCGGCGGCCCGGTCCTCGAAGAGGAGCACCTCGCCGCGCTCGTGCGCGGGCACGGAGGCCGCGCCCTGGAGCATGGTCGCGAGGATCGCGAGGGGGTCCTCGGAGCGGGGGTTGTCGGAGGTCAGTACGGCCGTGTCGGCGAGCCGGGCCGCGGCGGCGCCCATCGGGGCCCGCTTGGTCTGGTCGCGGTCGCCACCGCAGCCGAGGACGATGTGCAGCCGGCCCTTGGTGACCTTGCGCAGCGCCTTGAGCACCGACTCGACCGCGTCGGTCTTGTGGGCGTAGTCCACGACCGCGAGGTAGGGCTGCCCGGCGTCGACGCGCTCCAGGCGGCCGGGGACGCCGGGGACGGCGGCGATGCCGTCGGCGGCGGCCTGCGGGTCGAGGCCGGCCGCGGCGAGGGCGACGATGGCGGCGAGGGTGTTCGCCACGTTGAAGGGGCCCGCCAGCGGCGACCGGGCGTGCACGCGCACGCCGTTCGGGCCGACGACGGTGAACGTCGAGTCCATGGGGCCGACCTGGACGTGCTCGGCCCGCCAGTCGGCGTCGGGGTGGCCCTCGGCGGAGAAGGTGACCACGGGGACCGTGGCCTCCTCGGCCAGCCGGCGGCCGTACTCGTCGTCGGCGTTGACGACGCCGAGCCTGCTGCGCTCCGGCGTGAACAGCTGCGCCTTGGCCCGGAAGTAGTCCTCCATGTCGGAGTGGAACTCCATGTGTTCCGGGCTGAGGTTGGTGAAGACGGCGATGTCGAAGACGCAGCCGTCGACCCGGCCGAGCACCAGCGCGTGGCTGGAGACCTCCATGGCGACCGCCTCCACCCCGCGTTCGCGCATGACGGCGAACAGGGCCTGGAGGTCGGTGGCTTCGGGGGTGGTGCGCTCGGACTTGATGCGCTCGTCGCCGATGCGCATCTCGACGGTGCCGACGAGACCGGTGGACTTCGCGGTCCTGAGGCCGCCCTCGACCAGGTAGGCGGTGGTGGTCTTGCCGGAGGTGCCGGTGATGCCGATCTGGAGCAGGTCCCGGCCGGGGTGGCCGTAGATCGTCGCGGCCAGCTCGCCCATCCGCGCGCGCGGGTCGTCGACGACCAGGACCGGCAGTCCGCTCGCCGCGGCGCGCTCGGCGCCCGTCGGGTCGGTGAGCACGGCGACCGCACCGAGACCGGCGGCCTGGGTGACGAAGTCGGCGCCGTGCAGACGGGCGCCGGGGAGGGCGGCGTACAGGTCGCCGGGGCGGACGGCGCGCGAGTCGTGGGTGATCCCCGTGACCTCGGCGGCGGTGTCCGGAGCGGCGGCACCCAGCTGATCGGCCAGTTCCGCGAGGGGTGTGGCGGAGACCTGAACCGGTCGCGGCGGTCCCGGATATGTCACGGAAGCGCCCTTCTGGGTGGTTTGGGACTGATCAGCGTGTGGCACGGCGGTGAGCGTACCGGGCGTACCCGGTCCGGGGCGAAGCGAGGACTCCGGGCCGTCGTGGTTCCCAGGGTGTGGGGTGATCGTTGTCACAGGTGCGTTCCTGGTCTTCCGGTGCTGTTCGGGCTGATCAGGGCTGGTCGAAACTGGTCAGGGTTTGTAGTCGACGGGCAGGTTGGCGGGTGGTGCCCCGGTCGGCGGGACCTGGAGGGTCTTCAGCGCGAACTCCATCACCTGCTTGTAGACGGGGCCGCAGATCTGGCCGCCGAAGTAGCTGCCGGAGGTGGCGTTCTGGATGGCGCAGTACACGGTGATACGGGGGTTGTCGGCGGGGGCGAAACCGGCGAAGGACGAGGTGTAGCCGCGGTACCTGCCGGTGGCCGGATCCACGCGGTTGGCCGTGCCGGTCTTACCGGCCACGCGGTACCCCGGGATGCGCGCCTTGATGCCGGTGCCCTGCTCGTCGTCCACCACGGACTCCAGCATCTGGGCCACGGCCCTGGCGGTTCGGGCGCTGACGACCCGGGTCTCCTTGGGCCTCGGCGCGGGCGTGAAGCGTCCGTCGGCCCCCTTGGTGCCGCGCACCAGCGTCGGCTGGATCCGCACCCCGCCGTTGGCGATGGTCGAGTACACGGAGGCGGCTTGCAGGGCGTTGATGGAGAACCCCTGGCCGAAGGGGATCGTGTACTGCTGCGAGGTGGACCACTTCTGGTACGGCGCGAGGATGCCCGGGGTCTCGCCGGGGAAGCCGAGTCCGGTGTAGCTGCCGATGCCGAACTTGCGCAGGTAGGAGTACAGGACCCGGTTGGCCTCCGGCTGGGTCCTGCCGAGCTGGCCGGTGGCGAGGATGGTGCCGATGTTGCTGGACTTGGCGAGCACGCCGTTGAGCGTGAGGTACCAGGTGCCGTGGTCGACGTCGTCCTGGAAGAGACGGTCGCCGCGGTGCAGCCGGTTGGGTACGACGACATGGGTGAGCGGGGTGGCCACGTTCTCCTGGATCACGGCCGCCATGGACATCACCTTGGCGGTGGAGCCGGGCTCGTAGGCGTCCTGGACGGCCGCGTTGCCCATGGCCTCCGCGTCGGCCTTCGACAGGTCGTTGGGGTCGAAGCCGGGTGAGTTGGCCATGGCCAGGATCTGCCCGGTGCGGGTGTCCTGGACGATGACATAGCCCCGGTCGGCCCGGGACTTCTGCACCTGCTCGGTGATGGCGTTCTGCGCGGCCCACTGGATGTCGCGGTCGATGGTCAGCTCGACGTCGCTGCCGGGGACGGCGGGCGTCTCCGTGGAGCCCACGGTCGGCACCTCCCGCCCGCCCGACTGGGCGTACCGGAGCGTGCCGTTCTTCCCGGTCAGCTCCTTGTCCAGCGCCTGCTCGACGCCGCCGCCGCCGCGGCCGTCGGCGTTGACCCAGCCCAGTATCCCGGCGGCGAGGTCGCCGTTGGGGTACACGCGCTGGCTGCTGGGGTCGGCGAAGACGCCGGCGAGCACGTTGACGGTGTTCTTGTCCGTCTCGGCCTTCTTGGCGAGCGCCGCCTTCAGGTCCTTGATCTGCTTCCAGACCTGCGGGGTCTGCCGGGCGGCGAGCTTGGCGTACCGGGAGTTCCGGTTCGCCGGCCGCAGCTTCTTCACCAGCGTGGCCTGGTCCTGGCCGAGGATGGGCGCAAGCAGCGCGGCGGCCTGTTCCGGGCCGTCGCCGATCTTCAGCTGCTTCCTGGTGAACATCGTCGGGTCGGCGGTGATGTCGTAGGCGTCCTCGCTGACGGCGAGGGCCACGCCGTTGCGGTCGGTGATCCCGCCGCGCTCGGCGGTCAGCGTATGCACGACATACCGGTTCTGCTCGGCCCGCGCGGCGTACGCACTGGCGTCCACGGCCTGCACCTGCAACAGCCGTACGACGAAGGCGATCAGCACCAGCGTCAGCGCGAGGCTGACCATGCGCAGCCGGGGCCGGGGGCTGCCGAGCTTCAGCGGGCGCGGGGCCGGCGGCCGGGCACCGCCCGGGCGGCGCGCCGGCCGGGCACCGGGCCCGGCCTGCCGCCGCACGGCACTCCCCGACCGGGGAGGCTTGGCGGGCCCGGGCACACGGCGGCGCGGCGGTTCCCTGTCGGACACTTCCGTCACCTGCCGGGGGTCGGGGTGGAGGCGGGCTGGGGGGTGGCCGCCGGGGCGGCCGGGGCGGAGAGGGGCGCGGCTGTGGGGGCGGCCGTGGGGGTGGGGCTGCTCGCGGGGGTGGCCGGGGCCGTGGCGGGTGCGGCCGGGGTGGCGGGGAGGCCGACGGCCGGGGTCAGGGGGTCCGGGGCGAGCGGGGCGGTGAGGGCGGCGGGCTCGGCCGAGGCGGGGCTGGGCACGCCCCGGACCGTGCCGTCGGGGTTGAGGAAGGCCGGGTCGCCGCCGGGGACCATGCCGAGTTGGCGGGCCCGGCGCTGGAGCGCGTCGGGCGCGGAGTAGGCGTCGATGTCCCGTTGCAGGGCCTGTTCCTCGTCGGTGAGGCTCTTCGTCTGCTTCTGCAAGTCGCTCATTCTGAACGAGCCCGCGCTGAGCGCGGAGTTCAGCACCAGCAGCCCGATGAGGCCGCCGCCGAGCAGCAGGACGACGAGCAGGACGAACGGCGTACGGGCGGCCCGGGCGCGGCCGGCCGGCAGGAGCCGGGCGAGCCGCGCGGCCCTCCCCCGCAACTCCGGCCTCTTCCCCGGTTTCCTGCTCGGCTGGGGTTTCCTGTTCACTGGCCCTCCGGCGGCTTACCCGGCCTCACTCGACGTCCTCCCTGATGCGCTCGGCACCGCGCAGCCTGGCCGGTGCGGCCCGGCGGTTCTCGGCGATCTCCTCCTCGGTGGGAAGTTCGGCACCGCGGGTGAGCAGCTTGAGCCGCGGCTGGTACCGCTCGGGTACGACGGGCAGCCCGGGCGGCGCGGTGGTCGCGGCACCGGCCGCGAAGACCTGCTTGACCAGCCGGTCCTCCAACGAGTGGTACGACAGCACGGCGACCCGTCCGCCCACGGCGAGGGACTTCACGGCGGCCGGGATCGCCCGCTCCAGCACGGACAGCTCGCCGTTGACCTCGATGCGCAGCGCCTGGAAGGTGCGCTTGGCCGGGTTGCCGCCGGTGCGCTTGGCGGCCTGCGGAAGGGCGTCCCGGATCAGCTCCACGAGCCGGGCGCTGTTGCTGAACGGCTCCTTCTCGCGCTCCCGGACGATCGCGGCCACGATCCGCTTGGCCTGCTTCTCCTCGCCGTACGCGCGCAGGATGCGCACCAGCTCGCCCGCCGGATAGGTGTTGAGGACCTCGGCGGCACTGATGCCGGTCGTCTGGTCCATGCGCATGTCCAGCGGCGCGTCCTGGGCGTAGGCGAAGCCGCGGTCGGCCTCGTCCAGCTGCATGGAGGAGACACCGAGGTCGAAGAGCACGCCCTGCACCCGCGCGAGGCCGAGCCGGTGGAGTACGTCGGGCAGCTCGTCGTACACGGCGTGCACCAGGGTGGCCCGCTCGCCGAAGGGCGCCAGCCGCTCGCCGGACAGCCGCAGCGCCTCCTTGTCCCGGTCCAGGCCGATCAGCCGGGCCTCGGGGAACCGGGTCAGCAGCGCCTCGCTGTGCCCGCCGAGGCCGAGGGTGCAGTCGACGACCACGGCTCCCGGGCGCTCCAGGGCGGGCGCCAGCAGGTCCAGGCACCGCTGGAGCATCACCGGGACGTGTCGACTCTGGCTCAAGGGGGCCTCTCAGGATCCGGCGCGGGCCGTACGCACCGCCGGGTCCCCGCCAGCTCGTGACGGTCCGGTCCGCCGGCGCCGGAAGCGTCAGCCGACCGGGAGCGGGAGGAGGCCGAGCCGTACGTACGCGCCGCGCACGTGGGGAGACGTCCGGGCGGGTGCCGGGTCTCCGGGGTTTTCACCAGCAGGGAGAGCCACGCCTCCCGCTTCGCGTCACTTTAGTCCACCCTGTCTCGCGGTCAATCAACCGGCCTGCGCGTCGCGCACCGGCGCCCGGCCGGAACCGGGGTTCGAACGGATTCACCCGTCCGGGTCGGGTTTGCCCTCCGTGTGGGGTAGCCCACAACAAGCCATGATGGCGTTCTTTGTCCGCTCTCACAGCGCGCCGTGGCCGTCGGCGACCAGTAACGTGCATGAGTATGACGACTTCCGCAGCAGTTCCCACTGGATCCGAAGGCGCCATATCCGGCGAGCGCCGTGTCACCGACCGCCTGGTGGAGTCCAACCAGCGGTACGCCGCAGAGTTCACCGACCCCGGCATGGACGCCCGGCCCGTCCTCAAGGTGGCGGTCGTGGCCTGTATGGACGCCCGTCTCGACCTGCACGCCGCGCTCGGCCTCCAGCTCGGCGACTGCCACACCATCCGCAACGCCGGCGGTGTGGTCACCGACGACGTGATCCGCTCCCTCACGATCAGCCAGCGGGCGCTCGGCACCCGCAGCATCGTGCTCATCCACCACACCGGATGCGGCATGGAGGCCATCACCGAGGAGTTCCGGCACGACCTGGAGATGGAGGTCGGCCAGCGCCCGGCGTGGGCGGTGGAGGCCTTCCGGGACGTCGACCAGGATGTGCGCCAGTCCATGCAGCGGGTGCGCACCTCGCCGTTCCTGCTGCACACCGACGATGTGCGCGGCTTCGTCTTCGACGTACGCACCGGTCTGCTGCGCGAGGTCGACCCGGCCTGAGACGGGCCGCACCGGCGGGCCACCCCGAGGCATCCCTGCGGCGACCGCGTCGATGACGCGGTCGAAAAGTCGTAAGACCGACATCGTGCGGGCAGTTGTCCACAGGCGAGTGACACGAATCGGTAACGGCGGCAAGAATGCGGGTGGGACGGCACGCGGAACCTTTTCCGCGTGGTGTCCGTGTTTCGGGGTGGGCCGGCTGCGCACCGAGCGTGCCGGCCCGGAAAAAGGGCCGAGGAGGGCCGGGTGACGACCTATGACGATCGAGCGAGCCTCACTGATCTGACCGCCACGGTGGAACGGGTGCGCGGTTCGGTGGAGAGCGTGATCGAGGGCAAGCCCGAGGTCGTACGGCTCGCGCTGACCGTGCTGCTCGCCGAGGGCCACCTGCTGATCGAGGACGTCCCCGGGGTGGGCAAGACGATGCTCGCCAAGACGCTGGCGCGGTCCATCGACTGCTCGGTGCGGCGCATCCAGTTCACGCCCGACCTGCTGCCCTCGGACATCACCGGGGTGTCCATCTGGGACCAGCAGCGCCGGGACTTCGAGTTCAAGCCGGGCGCCATCTTCGCCCAGATCGTGATCGGCGACGAGATCAACCGCGCCTCCCCCAAGACCCAGTCCGCGCTGCTGGAGTCCATGGAGGAGCGGCAGGTCACCATCGACGGGCACAGCTACGAACTGCCCACGCCGTTCATGGTGGTCGCCACGCAGAACCCGGTCGAGATGGAGGGCACCTACCCGCTGCCCGAGGCGCAGCGCGACCGTTTCATGGCCCGGGTCTCCGTCGGCTATCCGAGCATCGAGGCCGAGCTCCAGATGCTGGACGTGCACGGCGGGGTGAGCCCCCTGGAGGACCTCCAGCCGGTGGCGCACGCGCACGAGATCGCGAAGCTGATCGAGGCGGTGCGCGAGGTCCACGTCTCCGAGGCCGTCCGGCGGTACGCGGTGGAGCTGGTCGCCGCCACCCGCACCCACCCCGACCTGAGACTCGGTGCCTCCCCGCGCGCGACCCTGCATCTGCTGCGCGCCGCGAAGGCGTCCGCGGCCCTGGCCGGCCGGGAGTTCGCGCTGCCGGACGACGTCCAGGCGCTGACCGTCGCCGTCCTCGCCCACCGGCTGCTGCCCACCGCCCAGGCCCAGCTGAACCGCCGTACGGCCGAGCAGGTCGTCCAGGAGATCCTCCAGCACACGCCGGTGCCCGCGACCCCGGGACAGCAGAACGCGTTCGGCGTGCTCGGCCGGAACCTGCCGGACTATCCCCAGCAGCCCCCGCGGAGTCTGTGATGAGCGCCGGGGGGACCGGGCCGGCCGAACCGGACCGCGGGGAGGCGGGCGGGGTCCGGACGGCCCTCGCGGGCCTCACCACCCGCGGCCGCTCCTTCCTGGCGGCCGGTATCGCCGCCGCTTCTTGCGCCTATGTGCTGGGCCAGAGCGATCTGCTGCGGGTCGGTCTGCTGCTCGCCGCGCTGCCGCTGATCTGCACGACGGTGCTGTACCGCACCCGCTACCAGGTGGCCGGCACCCGCCGCCTGTCCCCCGCGCGCGTACCCGCCGGCAGCGAGGCCCGGGTGCATCTGCGGGTGGACAACGTCTCCCGGCTGCCCACCGGTCTGCTGATGCTCCAGGACCGTGTGCCCTACGTCCTCGGACCGCGCCCGCGCTTCGTGCTGGACCGCGTGGAGCCGGGCGGCCGCCGCGAGGTCTCCTACCGGGTCCGCTCCGATCTGCGCGGCCGCTATCCGCTGGGCCCGCTCCAGCTGCGGCTGACGGACCCGTTCGGGATGTGCGAACTGACGCGCTCCTTCTCGGCGTTCGACACTCTGACGGTCGTCCCGCACGTGGCGCCGCTGGCCCCGGTCCGGTTCGGCGGCGAGGCCCAGGGGTACGGCGACGGGCGGCAGCGCGCGCTGGCCCTGGCCGGCGAGGACGACGTGATCCCGCGCGGCTACCGCTACGGCGACGACCTGCGCCGGGTGCACTGGCGGTCCACCGCGCGCTACGGCGAGCTGATGGTGCGCCGCGAGGAGCAGCCCCGGCGCGCCCGCTGCACCGTGCTGCTCGACACCCGGGGCGGCGCCTACGAGGGCGCGGGCCCCGACTCGGCCTTCGAGTGGGCCGTCTCCGGTGCCGCCTCGGTGCTGGTGCACATGCTGGAACGCGGCTTCTCGGTACGGCTGCTGACGGACAGCGGCAGCGTGGTGCCCGGCGAGGGCGCCGACGGGTTCGCGGGCAGCGGCCCGGAGACCGCGGACGCGGCCGGGCTGATGATGGACACGCTCGCGGTGATCGACCACTCCGACGGCACCGGCCTGTCCCGGGCGTACGACGTGCTGCGCGGCGGCAACGAGGGCCTGCTGATCGCCTTCTTCGGCGACCTGGACGAGGGACAGGCGGCGACCGCCGCCAAGATGAGCCGGCGCAGCGGCGGTGCCGTCGCCTTCGTGCTGGACCCGGACACCTGGGTGCGGGAGCCGATCGATGTGCCGCGCCCGGGCGACCGGCACGGCGAGCGGCTGCGCCTGCTGCGCGAGGCGGGCTGGACGGCGCTGAGCGTGCCGCGCGGTGCCGCGCTGGACGACCTGTGGCGGCAGGCCGAGCGGGAACGCTCCGGCCTGGCCGCCCTGAGCGGGGAGGCGTCTCGATGAGCGGGCGGGCACGACTGTCCCTGTTCGCCGCCGCGGCCACGCTGATGGCGTCGACCGCGCTGCTGCCCCTGGTGGACCGGCCGACCTGGCTGCTGGAACTGGTGCCGCTGGTGGCCGTGCAGACCGGGGTGGGCGCCGCGGCCCGGCGGGTGCCGCTGGCCCGGCCGCTGACCGTGGCGGCGCAGGCGCTCACCATGCTGATCCTGCTGACCCTGGTCTTCGCCCGTCAGCACGCGCTCCTCGGGCTGATCCCGGGTCCGGACACCTTCCGGTTCTTCGCCGAGCTGTTCCGGCAGGGCGCGCAGGACGTCAACCAGTACGCGATACCGGCACCGCTCACCGACGGCATCCGGCTGATGCTGATCGGCGGGGTGCTGCTGATCGGTCTGCTGGTGGACAGTCTCGCGGTGACCTACCGCAGCGCGGCTCCGGCCGGGCTGCCGCTGCTCGCCCTGTACTCGGTGGCCGCGGGCCTGTCGGACGGGGGCGCCGACTGGCTGTGGTTCCTGGTGGCGGCGGGCGGCTATCTGATGCTGCTGCTCGCGGAGAGCCGGGAGCGGCTCGCACAGTGGGGCCGGGTCTTCGGCGGCGGCCCCCGCTCCACGGGCGGTCCCGAAGGCGCCGTGGCACCGGTGCGCACCGGACGCCGGATCGGCGCGGTCGCGCTCGGGGTGGCGCTGATCGTGCCGCTCGCCCTGCCCGGCATGCAGGGCGGCCTGCTGGCCGCCGCCGGCACCGGGGTGGGCGGGGGCAGCGGCGACGGCGGCACGATCTCCGCGGTCAACCCCCTGGTGTCCCTGCGCGACAGCCTGAACACGGACAACGACCGCGAGGTGCTGTCCGTGCGCACCACCGCGAACGACATCTCGGACCTGTATCTGCGGATCGTCTCGCTGGACGACTTCGACGGCACCACCTGGAAGCCGGCCCAGCGGCGCATCGTCGGCGTACCCGACACCTTCCCCACGCCCATCGGGCTGGGCCCGGACATCAAGCGCAGCACGGTGCGGACGAACGTCACGACGGCGGACTGGTACGCCCAGGACTGGCTGCCGATGCCGTACCCGCCCAGCTCGGTCCGGATCGACGGCAACTGGCGGTACGAGCCGGTCGGCATGACCCTCGTCGGCGACCACGGCCAGAACACCCGCAGCGCGCACTACCAGGTGACCAGCCTGGACGTGCGGCCGACGGCCCAGCAGCTGGCCTCCGCGCCGGAGCCGCCGGCGGCCCTGGAACGCGAGTACACCAAGGTGCCCGCGTCGCTGCCGCAGGTGGTGGCCCGCACCGCCCAGCAGGTCACCGCGGGCGCGGCGAACCACTACGAGGAAGCGGTCAAGCTCCAGGACTACTTCGCGGTCAGCGGCGGCTTCCAGTACGACACCCAGGTGGCGGTCGGCCGCGGGCCGAACGCGATCGCCAACTTCCTGAAGAAGAAGGAGGGCTTCTGCGTCCACTTCTCCTTCGCGATGGCGGCGATGGCCCGCACCCTGGGCATCCCGGCCCGGGTCGCGGTGGGCTTCGCGCCCGGCACCCCGCAGGCCGACGGCACGGTCGCGGTCAATCTGAAGGACGCGCACGCCTGGCCCGAGCTGTACTTCGAGGGTGTGGGCTGGACCCGCTTCGAGCCCACTCCCACCCGCGGCACCATGCCGTCGTACACCCAGTCGAGCAGCCCCGGCACCTCGCTGCCGGACCCGGCCCTGCCGTCCCGGAACGCCTCCTCGGCGCCCTCGGCGGCGGCCTCGCCGAGCGAGAGCTGCACCGGTCAGCTCAAGAAGCTGGACGGCTGCTCCAGCGCCTCGGCCGCGGCGGCTCCGGCCGGCGGCGGCAGCGGTACGGGCCCCTGGTGGCCGCTGCTGATCGGGCTGGCCGCACTGCTGGTCCTGGCGGTGCCGCTGTCGCCGATGCTGTGGCGGGCGCGGGTGCGCTCCGCACGGCTCGGCGGGCACGCGCGGACCGAGGAGGGGGCGGCGGCCCACACCCTGGCGGCCTGGCAGGAGCTGACGGACAGCGCCTGGGACCACGGCATCGCCCCGGACGAGTCGCTGACCCCGCGCCGGGCCGCCGAGCGGATCGTCCGGCTGGGCCGCCTGGACCCGGCGTCCGGGGACGCGGTGCACCGGCTGGCGGGCGCGGTGGAGCAGGTGCTGTACGCGCCCCGGCCGCGTCCGGCGACCGGGGCGGCGGAGGATGTGCACCGGGTGATCGCGGCCCTGCGTGCCACGGTGAGCACGGGGGTGCGGCTGCGGGCGCGGTTCCTGCCCCGCTCCTCGGCACGGCTGCTGTGGGCGGCATCCGCCCGCTGGTCGGCCCTGCGCTCCCGCCTCCGCATGCCCCGCCCGGCCCTGCGCAGGGCCTCGGAGCAGCGGGGCTAGCACGGGGGCGCGAGGGCGCCTGCACATGCGTGAGGGGCGGCCACCGGGTGGTGGTCGCCCCTCACGGAGTCTCTGTACGGGCCGTGTGACCGCTAGCGGCCGTGTTCGTCCCGGCGGCGCTGCCAGCGCTGCTCGATCCGGTCCATCATGGAGCGCTTCGGCCGGGCCTGACGGCGCACGGCGCCCACCGGGTGCTCACCGGGCTTCGGCGCCTTGCGCCAGCCGGTGACGGCGAGCACGGCACAGCCCAGCATGACGAGGAAACCCACCACGCTGACCCAGATCAGCTGCATGACCATTCCGGTCATGAGGAGCGCGATACCCACGAGGAAGCCCGCGACCGCCTGGTAGACCCGCCGCCGGGTGTACGTACGCAGCCCGCTTCCCTCAAGCGCTGACGCGAACTTGGGATCTTCGGCGTACAGCGCTCGCTCCATCTGCTCGAGCATGCGCTGCTCGTGCTCCGAGAGCGGCACGGAGTCCTCCTCATCGTGCAGTCGCCGGGGCGACCCGGGGGGTCCCTTCAGGATAGGCAGGGAATCGCCCCCGTGAAACCCGCCCCTCTACGCCAATTGACCATCCACAGTCCGGGGTGGCCATCCGGCTCGCTGAGGCTTCCATTCCCCGGCGGCCGACCCGTCATGCCGGGTGGTGTACCTCGATCATACGGCGCAAACCGCTCGTTCGGGGGGCTTGTGGCGTACTGCATCCGCTGCCGAGCCCCTGATCAGCGCCGGGTACGGAAGGCGCACCGGCGATGCGTTCAGGCCTCCGCGCCACCCGGCGTCTCGCCGAGCACATGGAGCTGGGTGGCCACGGAGCGGAAGGCGGGCAACTCGGCCGCCGCGGCCTCCAGCTGGAGCAGCGCGTCCAGGGCGCCGGGCTCGGTGTCCACCAGGACGCCGGGCACCAGGTCGGCGAAGACCCGCACGCCGTGCACCGCGCCGACCGTGAGGCCCGCGTCCTCGACCAGCGCGGTGAGCTGCTCGGCGGTGAACCGGCGGGGCATCGGGTCGCCGGTACCCCAGCGGCCCTCGGGGTCCTGGAGCGCCCGCCGGGCCTCGGTGAAGTGGCCGGCGAGGGCGCGGGCGAGCACCGCACCGCCGAGGCCGGCGGCGAGCAGGCTGAGGACACCCTCGGGGCGCAGCGCGGCGACCGCGTTGCGCACGCCCTCGGCCGGGTCGTCGACGTACTCCAGGACACCGTGGCACAGCACGACGTCGTAGCCGCCGCGCTCGACCACGTCGAACAGGCCGTGGGCGTCGCCCTGCACGCCCGTGACCCGGTCGGCGACGCCGGCCTCGGCGGCGCGGCGCTCCAGCGCGAAGAGGGCGTTGGGGCTGGGGTCGACCACGGTGACACGGTGGCCGAGCCGGGCGACGGGCACGGCGAAGTTGCCGCTGCCGCCTCCGGTGTCGAGGACGTCCAGCGACTCCCGGCCGGTGGCCTTGACCCGGCCGTCGAGGGCGTCCTGGAGGACCTCCCACACCACGGCGGTACGGAGCGAGGCACGGGACCGAGGGGTGCCGGAGCGCAGCGACTCCCGTTGCGCGTGGTGGTGGGAGACGGGCGGGCGCATCGGGTCCGACACGGCAGTTGACTCCTCGCGGGGCTGGACGGCTTCAGGCAACCCCACCCTATTGCCTTCGGCGCCCCGGCCCCTCATCGCGCGGGGTGGCGGCGGTGTCCGTCTCGCCGGGCGGACGAGACGGTGGTCAGCCCGCGTCCGGAAGGTCGCTCCGCGTCCCCGGGGTGTCCGGGCCGGGCGGCTCGCCGGTGTCCTGGCGGGGCTGGGGCAGGACCGGCTGGAGGCCGAGCAGCCGCTCGACGATGCGCAGGAACATCGCCACGTCCCGTATCAGGTCGTCGGCGTCCCGCCGGCTCGCGGCGCCCCGGATGCCGGCCTCGGCGCGGGCGCGGCGGGCGGCGCCGGAGGCGAACAGCGCGCTCCACTCGGTCAGCTCGGGGGCGATCTCGGGCAGTACCTCCCAGGCGCTGCGGATGCGGGCGCGGCGGCGCGGGGAGGTCTCGGGGCGGCCGCGGGCGGCGAGCACGGCGGCGGCGGTGCGCAGGGCGGCGAGGTGGGCGGTGGCGTAGCGCTCGTTCGGCGGGTCGAGGCGCGCGGCCTCCGTCAGGCCGGCGCGGGCCTGGGCGAGCAGGTCGAGGGCGGCGGGCGGGGCCGGGGCGCGGCGGAGCACGGGGTGCACATCGCCGGCCGGGCCGGTCAGTGAGGGGGCAGGGCCGGTGGCGGCGCGCCGGCGGGCGGCGGCGGACGAGTGGGCCATGACGAACCTCCTGTCGTCTGGGTGACGGCACGGGTGCCGTATGTGCACATCGTGCGGTATGCCACTGACAATCCGTTCTGACCTGGGGTTTTGCCTCGATCGCAGGTTCGGGCGTATTTTTGAACTGACCAGTCAGTTCAAAAATACGGGAACCAGGCAGGGGGGCTTGTGGACGGCGTCGACGTCACGGCCGAGGGCCTCGGGCTGAAGGGGCCGCGGGGGTGGGCCTTCAGCGGCATCACCTTCACCGCGGAGCCCGGCTCGCTGATCGCCATCGAGGGACCGTCCGGCTCCGGCCGTACGTGTCTGCTGCTCGCACTCACCGGGCGGATGAAGCCCACCGAGGGAGTGGCCACCGTCGGCGGGGCCAAACTTCCCCGGCAGATGGCCGCGCTGCGCCGGATCAGCGCGGTCGCCGGGGTGGCCGGGGTGACGGACCTGGAGCCCGCGCTGACCGTCGGGGAGCACCTGCGCGAGCGGGCCCTGCTCCAGCGCAGGTTCGGCGACTCGCTGCGCGAGCTGCTGCGGCCCCGCCCCCAGCGCACGCACGAGGCGAGGCTGCGGATCGACGCGGCCCTGGCCGCCGCCGGGCTCGACCTGGAGGAACTGCCCAAGGGCTCCCGGACGGCCGTACGCGACCTGGAGCGGCTCCAGGAGCTGCGGCTGTCCATCGCACTGGCCCTGCTCGGCCGGCCGCGGCTGCTCGGGGTGGACGACATCGAGACGAAGCTCTCGGACGCCGAGCGCGCCGAGGTCTGGGCCCTGCTGCGGTCCCTCACGCGCGCGGGGACGACGGTGGCCGCCGTCTGCCGGACGGCACCCGAGGACTGCGTCACCGTGCCGACCGGCACCACCGGCTCCAACGGCAAGGACACCGAGCCGACCGGCGCCCCCGACGAGGACACCGAACCGGCCGCCACCCCCGACGAGGACACCGAGCCGACCGGCACCTCGCACGAGGACACCGAGCCGCACACCGAGCGGAAGGAGGACGCCGGTGATGCGCTCACCGAGGCTGGCCGCGCTTGAGCTGAGGCGCTTCGGCCGCGGCCGGCTGCCGCGCGCCGCCCTGATCGCGCTGCTCGTGCTGCCCCTGCTCTACGGCGCCCTGTACCTGTGCTCCTTCTGGGACCCCTACGGCCGGCTCGACCGCATCCCGGTGGCCCTGGTGAACGACGACAAGGGCGCCACCGCGGACGGCAGGAAGATCACCGCGGGCGACGACATCGTCGCCGGACTCCGCCACAGCCGGACCTTCGAGTGGCACCGGGTGAGCGACGCGGAGGCCCGCAAGGGCGTCGAGGACGGCACCTACTACCTGTCGCTGACCATGCCCCGCGACTTCAGCAGGCGGATCGCGTCCAGCTCGGGCGACAGCCCGGTGGCCGGCGCCCTCCAGGTGCGCACCAACGACGCGAACAACTACATCGTCGGCCAGATCTCCCGCTCGGTCTTCAGCGAGATCCGCACGGCCGCGTCGACCAAGTCCTCCCGGGCCTTCCTGGACCGGATCTTCGTCTCCTTCTCCACCATCCACGACCGCACGGTCACGGCGGCCGAGGGCGCCGACAAGCTCGACACCGGCATCGGCAAGGCGGAGAAGGGTTCCAAGGACCTCGCCGACGGGCTGAAGGACGCCAAGACCGGCAGCGGAAAGCTGCTCAAGGGCCTGAAGAAGCTCAACACCGGCGCCGGCGACCTCGAGGACGGCTCGCAGCAGGTCGCCGACGGCACCCAGGCCCTCGCCGACAAGGTCGACGGCGTCTACGCCAAGGCGGGCCCGTTCCTGAACGACAACGGCAAGACCATCGGGGACACCGCCCGGCTGGTCGCCGACTCCGCCAAGACCGTCAAGGACAACCTCGACACGCTGGTGAAGGCCGCACCCGGCGCCGCCAAGGCCGCGCACGCCTCGGCGAAGGTGCTGGGCGACGTCTACACGGCCCGCTGTGAGACCGCGACCGTGCCCGACCCCGCCTGCCCGGAGCTGAAGAAGGCCCGGACCGCCGCCACCGACGTGGCCGGCGTCGCCGACGACCTCAACACCCTCATCGCCGACCAGAACGGCGACCTGACGACCATGCGGGCCAACCTCGCCACGCTCCAGAAGCAGGCCGAGGCCCTCCAGGAGCGCGCGCCGCACCTCGCCGAGGACGTCAGCGACGCCGTCAAGAAGATCGACAAGCTGAACGCCGGTGCCCAGAAGGTGGCCGCCGGCGCCAAGAAGCTGCACACCGGGCTCGGCACCGCCCAGACGGGCGCCACCGCGCTGGACACGGGCATCGGTACGGCGAAGTCGGGCGCCGAGACCCTGAACGGCGGCCTGTACAAGCTCTCCGACGGCTCCGCGAAGCTGGCCGGCGGGCTGCACTCCGGCGCGAAGAAGATCCCCGACTACGACCAGCAGGACCGGGACAAGCGCACCGGCGTGATGGCCGACCCCGTCCAGCTGGCCTCCCACGACCTGCACCGGGCGCCGAACTACGGCACCGGGTTCGCCCCGTACTTCATCCCGCTGTCCCTGTGGGTCGGCGCGATGGTGGCCTACATGCTGATCGCGCCGCTCAACCGGCGTGCGCTCGCGGCCGGTGCGCCGGCCTGGCGGATCGCGCTCGCCGGCTGGCTGCCGGTGGTCGCCGTGGGAGTGCTCCAGGTGGCGGCCCTGATGGCCGTACTGCACTGGGCGGTCGGGCTGGACATGCAGCGGGCGGGCGGCACGGTCGGCTTCCTGTTCCTGGTCAGCGCGTGCTTCGCGGCGATCGTGCAGTGGCTGAACGCCCGCTTCGGCGCGGCCGGCCGGATCCTCGTCCTCGCGCTGCTGATGCTCCAGCTGACCTCGGCGGGCGGCACCTACCCGGTGCAGACCAGCCCCCGCTTCTTCTCCGCGATCCACCCGTATCTGCCGATGAGCTACGTCGTGTCGGCGCTGCGCCGGCTGATCACGGGCGGCGGGCTCGGCCCGGTGTGGCAGGCGTGCGCGGTGCTCACCGCGTTCACCCTGGGCGCCCTCGCGCTCACCGCGCTCGCGGCCCGGCGCCGCCAGGTGTGGACCCTGGACCGGCTGCACCCGGAGCTGAGCCTGTGACCCCCGGGAGCGCACCGCACACGCGCGTACCTGTGAGAATCTGGCCCATGGAAAGCAGCAGCGCCAGGTCGGGCGGGAGTACACGCCGCGAGGCCACCCGGCAGAAGCTCTACGAGGCGGCCGTCACGCTCATCGCCGAGCAGGGCTTCTCCGCCACCACGGTGGACGAGATCGCCGAGCGGGCCGGGGTCGCGAAGGGCACGGTCTACTACAACTTCGCGAGCAAGTCGGTCCTCTTCGAGGAGCTGCTGCGGCACGGAGTGGGCCTGCTCACCGCCTCCCTCAAGGAGGCGGCGGAGCGGACGGCCGCCCAGGGCGGCAGCAAGGTGGACGCGCTGGACGCGATGGTCCGCGCGGGGCTGGTCTTCATCGACCGCTACCCGGCCTTCACCCAGCTCTACGTGGCCGAGCTGTGGCGCACCAACCGCGCCTGGCAGTCCACGCTGATGGTGGTCCGGCAGGAGGCCGTCGCCGTGGTCGAGGGGGTGCTGCGCGAGGGCGTGGCGGGCGGCGAGTTCAGCGACGAGATCGACATCCCGCTGACGGCGGCCGCGCTGGTCGGCATGGTGCTGGTGGCGGCGCTGGACTGGAAGTCCTTCCAGCCGGAGCGCTCCCTGGACGATGTGCACGCGGCGCTGTCCCGGCTGCTCCAGGGCCGGGTCAGCGGGCGGGCCTGAGCGGGCGAGCGGCACAGGGGCTGCGGCGGGCGGGCGGACGCGGGAAGGCGCCGGCCCGTCACCGGACCGGCGCCTTCCCGCTCCCCGTACTGCACCGTGCTCCCCCGCACGGTCTCCCCGTTGTCCCCCGTGGGTGGTCGTCCCCGGGTCCCCCGTCTCGCTTCCGCCGACGGATCGGCGGAAGGAGCGGCCAGGTGGCGGGCGCCGTTCCGCCGCCCCGTGCCGGCGGTGCCGGGCCGCGCCCCTTGCCGTGTCTCCACTGTGTCGCCCGCGTGGGTCCCAGCCCATCCGCGCGGGTACTCATCTCGCGGTCTAGGTACGGGTACTCAGAAGCGCGCACCCGGGCCCACGCCCCGGCCCGCGGACCGGATGGTCGGTGCGGGTCGATAAAGTCGCAGGCATGGCACGGATTGCGGTGATCGGCGCCGGGATGGGCGCGATGGCGGCCGCTGCCCGGCTGGCCGTCGCGGGCCACCGGGTGGCGGTGTACGAGCGTACGGAGACGTACGGCGGCGCGGTGCGCCGGCTGGAGCGCGACGGATTCGCCTTCGACACCGGCCCGGGGCTGCTGACCCTGCCCGCCGTCTACCGCGACCTGTTCGTCAAGACCGGCCGGGAGCCGCTGGAGGACTGCGTCGAACTGGTCCAGGTCGACCCGTCCTCGCGGCACCTCTTCGCGGACGGCACCGAGGTCCGGTTGCCGAACGCCTCGCGCGGGGGTGTCGTCGCGGCGCTGGAGGAGGCGCTCGGCGCGGGTGCGGGCAGGCGCTGGGGCGACTTCCTGATCCGCGCCCGCGAGGCCTGGGACCGCACCCGCCGCCCGCTGCTGGAGGAGCCGCTGTGGCCCGACTGGCAGGTGCTGGCCGCGAAGGAGCCGTACCCGGCCGTCCCGCACAAGCGGCTGCTGCGCACCCGCCGGGCGAGCACACCGGCCGAGATCGCCGCCTGGGAGCTGCGCGACGAGCGGCTGGGGGCCCTGCTGTACAGCCAGGTGCTCGGGTACGGCCTCGATCCGCGGAGCGCCCCGGCGAGCGCGGCGGTGCTGCCGTACATGGAGCACGCTTTCGGCACCTGGTATGTGCGCGGCGGGATCCGGGAGTTGGCGCGCGCGGTGTACGAACGGTGTCTGGCGCGGCGGGTGGAGTTCGTCTTCGGCGCCGAGGTCACCCGGATCGTGGAGAAGGACGGCCGCGCGGCCGGTGTGGAGCTGGGCGACGGGTCCGTGGCGGAGGCGGACCAGGTCGTGGCCGACGTGCATCCGGCGCGGCTGGCGGCGCTGACCGGGCATCCGCTGGACGCCGAGGGCGATGTGCGGGCCGCCGCCGACGCGTTCCGGCCCGGGCGGTTCACCGTGTCGCTGGCCCTGCGCGGCGGCCGGGAGGCGGACGCCGTGCACCGCACGGTGGTCCACGCCCCGGACGAGGAGGCGGAGCTGGACTTCCTGGTCTCTCCGGGCGGCGACCTGCCCCGGTGTCCCACGGTGACGGTGCTGCGCCCCGACGACCCGGCGCTCAGACCGGACGACGCGCACGAGTCGGTGGTGCTGTCCGCAGTGGTGCCGACCGACGCCGGCTGGGACCGGCCGGACACCGTCCGCCGGTACACGGACCTGGTGCTGGAGGCCGCGCGGGCGGCGGTCCCGGGGCTGCCGGACCGGGTGCTGTGGCAGGAGGTGCGCACCCCGGCCCACACCGCCGAGGAGACGGGCGCTTCCCTCGGGGCGGTGCCCGCTCCCGCCCTCGCCGCCGGCCAGGGGCGTTTCCTGCACCCGGCGAACACCACCCGGCTGCCCGGTCTCTACCGGGTGGGCGGCTGGTCCCACCCCGGCGGGGGGCTTGCGCACGCGGGCATGTCGGGCGCGCTGGTGGCGGGGCTGATCGTGGAGGGCCCGGAGTTCCGCGGCTCGCAGTGAGCGGGCCACGGGGCCTCAGAAGCGGTAGTGCTCGCCGTACTCGGCGCCCGGCTGCGGCTGGCCGTGGTACGGGTACGGCTGCTCCTGCGGGAGTTCGCCGCCGTGGGTCTCGTCGGTGCGCTGCTGCGGCACCCACACCCCGCCGGGCGGGGTCTCGGAGTAGCCGCCGCCCGCGTACGGGTCCTGGGCGTAGCCCTGCTGCTGGTAGCCGGTGTCGTAGGCGCCGCCGCCGTAGGACTGGCTGCCGATGTACGGGTCGGAGTAGTTGGCGTAGCCCTGCTGGCCGCCGGAGTCGTAGCCGTACCCCTGGGTGCCGTAGGCCGAGTAGTCGTAGGCGTACGCCTGCTGCTCGCCGGCCTGGGGCTGGGTGGGGTTCGAGTAGGCGGTGTCGCTGTAGACGCCGTAGTTGCCGGTGTCCTCGGGCAGCGGCTGCGGCTCGTAGACGGCGGTGGTCTCGGCGGCGGTGGCGGCGAGCGGCTGGGCGGGGGTGAAGACGTCGTCGCGGTCGTAGTCCTCGTAGCCCCCCTGCGGGGTGCCGTAGGCGTCCTCGTCCGGGCCCGGCTCGTCGGCGGCGGGCTCCGGTCCGGTGCCCGCCACGGGTGCCACCTGCCGGTCCGCCCTGCCGCGGCGGCGCTTGCTGCTGCCGCCGCCGGACTCCGCCTCGGGCCGCTTGACCGCCCAGCCGGCCGCGAAGCCGCGGCGGAACGACAGCGTGACATAGGTCTGGCCGACCGCGAAGGCGATCGCGCCGAGCCCGATCACGATGACGGACGGGATGAGCACACCCAGCACGACACCGAGGAAGCCGGCGAAGGCGAGCAGCCGCCAGCGCAGCCGCGCCTTGTACTGGAGCAGCACCTCGCCCAGCAACCACAGTGCGACGACGCCGAACGCGATGTAGAGGACCGTCCAGCCCATGTACGCCCCTCTCCCAGTGGCCGTTCCGCAGTGTGTCGTACGGCGGTGTGGCCGGTCTAGGCCTGCGGAGGGTGGTGCAGGCCCAGGTTCTCGTAGATTTCCAGGGTCGCCGTGGAGTTGTTGAGCGTGATGAAGTGCAGTCCGGGCACTCCCTCGGCCAGCAGCCGTGCGCAGAACTCCGTGGCGAACTCGATACCGATGGAGCGTACCGCCGCCGGATCGTCCTTCGCTGTGAGGATCCGCTCTTTCAGGGCATCCGGGAAGTGCGCGTTGCTCAGTTTTGGCAACCGTTCCAGCATCTTCACGCTGGTCACCGGCAGGATCTCCGGGATGACCGGGGTGTCGCAGCCGGCGTCCGCCACCCGGTCGCGCAGCCGCAGGTACGACTCCGGCTGGAAGAACATCTGGGTGATGGCGTAGTCGGCACCCGCGCGGCACTTGTCCACGAAGTGGGCGACGTCGGTGTCCCAGTCGGCGGAGCGCGGGTGCATCTCCGGGAACGCGGCGACGCCCACGCAGAAGTCGCCCGACTCCTTGATGAGCCGGACGAGTTCGGCCGCGTAGGTCAGGCCCTGGGGATGCGCGATCCACTCGCCCATGGGGTCGCCGGGCGGGTCGCCGCGCACGGCGAGCATGTTGCGGATGCCGGCGTCCGCGTACTGGCCGATGATGTTGCGCAGCTCGGCGATGGAGTGGTCGACCGCGGTGAGGTGGGCGACCGGGGTGAGCGTGGTGTCCGCGACGATCTGCTGGGTCTCCTTGACCGTGCCCGCGCGGGTGGAGCCGCCGGCACCGTAGGTCACGGAGACGAAGTCGGGAGCGACCGCCTCGACCCGCCGGAGCGCGCTCCACAGGTTCCGCTCGCCCTTGGGGGTCTTCGGCGCAGAGAACTCGAACGAGTACGTCGTCTTGCCGGTGGCCAGGATGTCGCGGATCGTGCGGGCGCGATCAGTCCTGGTGGATGCGGTTCCGAGGGCCATACGGGCAGGTTAGCCAGGGGTGGGCGGTCACCCAACCGGATCTCGCAAATTTGCCTGATTTGCCGTCCTTCTGTCCACCCCTTGGACAGAATTCCGGACACATTTCCGGACAGCCGTCCCGCGGACACCCCTCGGATGCCCCTCAGAGCTGGCGCAGCCGCTTGGCGAACTCCGCCGCGGCGGCACCCGGGTCGTCGGCCTCGGTGATCGCGCGGACCACGACCACCCGGCGGGCGCCGGCGTCCAGCACCTGGTCCAGGTTGCCGAGGTCGATGCCGCCGATGGCGAACCAGGGGCGGTCGGTGCCGAGGCCGGACGTGTAGCGGACCAGGTCCAGGCCGGGCGCGTGCCGGCCGGGCTTGGTCGGGGTGGGCCAGCAGGGGCCGGTGCAGAAGTAGTCCACACCGTCCTGGACGGCGGCCGCGGCGGCCTCGGACTCGGCATGCGTGGAGCGGCCGATCAGGACCCCGTCGCCGAGGATGGCACGGGCCGCGGGGACCGGCAGGTCGCCCTGGCCGAGGTGCAGCACGTCGGCGCGGGCCGCATGGGCGACGTCCGCGCGGTCGTTGACCGCCAGCAGCTTGCCGTGCCGGGCGCAGGCCTCGGCGAAGACCTCCAGATGGGCCAGCTCCTCGGCGGCCTCCATGCCCTTGTCGCGCAGCTGCACGATGTCGACACCGCCGGCCAGGACCGCGTCCAGGAACTCGGCGAGGTCGCCCTGGCGCCGGCGGGCGTCGGTGCAGAGGTACACGCGGGCGTCGGCGAGTGCGGCGCGGGCGGTGTCGGACATGGCGGGTCCCCCCGGTGGTCGGTGTCCCTGGCGGCGTGGCGGGTGGCGTACGGGCCCGGGGCCCGTACGCCACCTCCTGATGCGGCTCGGCTCAGACGGCGAGCGCCTGGGCCCGGCGCTTCACCTCCGTGCCGCGATTCTCGCTCAGGGCCTGCGCGGGGGTGCCGGGCAGGGTCGGGTCGGGGGTGAAGAGCCACTCGATCATCTCTTCCACCGTGAAGCCGTCGTCCCGCAGGAGCGTCAGGGTCCCGGACAGGCCCTTGACGACCTTGTCCCCGTCGATGAAGGCGGCGGGGACGTGCAGTGCGCGGTTCTCTCCACGTCGTACGGCGATGAGCTGGCCCTCCTTGACCAGCTGCCGCACCCGGGTCACCTCGACGTCGAGCATCTCGGCGATGTCGGGCAGGGTGAGCCAGGCGGGGACGAGAGCATCGATCTTTGCGTCAATCTCGGTCACGTGGACAAGGGTAGGCGCTTTGCGGCGGGCGCCGCGATCGGTCGCCGTCCGGGTGCGCCGCCGCCGTGGCCCCGTGCGCCGCAGATCAGCCGGCCGTGGCGTCCTTCAGGGGCCTGGCCGGGTCGGCCAGGGCGACCGGGTCCATGCGCCGGCCCGCCTCGATCAGCCGGCGGCCCTGGGCCAGGTCCCGCGGCCGGCCCACGGCCAGCAGCGCCACCAGGCGGTCCCCGCTCAGCCAGCAGGCGGTCCAGGCGGGCCCGGCCGCATCGCCCCGCCACACCAGGCGGTCGGCCGTCGCGTGGTGCCCGGCGTACTGCACGAAGCGGCCGAACTGCTCGGACCAGAAGTACGGCACCGGGTCGTAGGCCTGCGGTGCGTCGCCGACGATGTTCGCGGCGACCGTGCGCGGGCCCTGGAGCGCGTTGTCCCAGTGGTGGACGAGCAGCCGGACGCCGTAGCGGGCCGAGGGGAAGGAGGCGCAGTCGCCGACGGCGTACACGTCCGGCACCGAGGTGCGCAGGTGGTCGTCGGTGCGGACCTCGCCGTGCGCGCCCAGCTCGACACCGGAGCCGGCCAGCCAGCCGGTGGCCGGGCGGGCGCCGATGCCGACGACGACCGCGCCCGCGGGCAGCCGGGTGCCGTCGTCGAGCACCACCGCGCCGGGCTCGACGCGCGCCACGCGCGCGTGGGTGCGCAGTTCGGCGCCCGCGTCGGCGTACCAGGCGGCCATGGGGGCGGCGACCTCGGCGGGCAGCGCACCGGCCAGCGGCCGGTCGGCGGCCTCCACGACGGTCACCGCGCAGCCGGCCTCCCGGGCGGCCGTCGCGAACTCCGCGCCGATCCAGCCGGCGCCGACGACCACGATGTCGTGCTGCCGGGCGAGCACCGGCCGCAGCCGTTCGGCGTCGTCCAGGGTGCGCAGCAGATGCACCCCGGGCACCCCCTCGGTGCCGGGCAGGGTGACCGGTTCGGCACCGGTGGCCAGCACGAGGACGTCGTACGGCACCGGGCCGGCCTCGGTGTCCAGCTCGTGCGCGTCCGGGCGCAGGCCGAGCACCTCGCAGCCGAGCCGCAGCCGGACGCCGAGCGACTCGAAGTCCACGTCGAAGGCGGAGTCCTCGGCCTTGCCGAGCAGCACGGCCTTGGACAGCGGGGGCCGGTCGTACGGCTGGTGGGGTTCGGCGCCGATGACGGTCACCTCGCCGCGGAACCCCTGCTCGCGCAGGGCGACCGCGGTCTGCACCCCGGCCATGCCCGCGCCGACGACGACCACCCGCCGGGCCTGCCCGAGGCCCTCGTGCGCTGTCTGCTCGCTCACCCGATCACCACTCACCCGATCACCATAGACAACTGACGGATTGTCAGTCAGGGGGCCGGCTCGGTGATCTCTTCCACAACGCTGGTCCCGGAGCCCGGCGCGGACTCCCACTCCCAGGTCTCCTCCAGGCGCAGCCGCCCGTCGGGCAGTTCGACGACCGTGGAGACGCAGTGCCCGGAGGCGGTCGTCCCGTCGGTCCTCAGCTGCACGTACCGGAAGTCCAGCCGGTCGCCCTCGCGGGTGCCGACCAGATGGCCGCGGACCACGTCCCCGCCCGCGTACTCGGCCCAGATCTCGCCGTCCTTCTCGTGGTACGAGAAGCGGGTACGGGTACCCACCTGACCTGCGGCTTGATCGGCCACGGGGGCGAGGGTCAGTCCATCCAGCGAGCGGGGCACGGCCAGGGGCTCCTTACGGGTGGTGAGCGGGGCGGGCTAGGGTGGCCACCGTACAAGCACTCGCGGGAGCCCGGACGTACCGGGCTGAGAGGGAGGCTGGCGGCCTCCGACCGTACGAACCTGATCCGGGTCATTCCGGCGAAGGGAGGGGCTGGACGCCCATGTCGTCACGTACGTCCGACGTCCTCGTCATCGGGGGCGGAATCATCGGCCTGGTCACGGCCTGGCGCGCGGCGCAGCGCGGGCTCGGCACGGCCGTGGTGGACCCCGAGCCCGGTGGCGGGGCCGCGCAGGTCGCGGCCGGGATGCTGGCCGCGGTCACGGAACTGCACTACGGCGAGGAGACGCTGCTCGCCCTCAACCTGGAGTCCGCGCGCCGCTACCCCGGCTTCGCGGCCGAGCTGACCGAGCTGACCGGCCAGGACCTCGGCTACCGCCGCTGTGGCACGCTCGCCGTCGCCCTGGACGCCGACGACCGCGCCCACCTGCGCGAACTGCACCTGCTCCAGCAGCGCTCGGGGCTGGAGTCGCAGTGGCTGTCGGGCCGGGAGTGCCGCCGTCTGGAGCCGATGCTGGCCCCCGGGGTGCGCGGCGGGCTGCGCGTCGACGGCGACCACCAGATCGATCCGCGGCGGCTGGCCGCGGCGCTGGTGACCGCGTGCGAGCGGACCGGTGTGGTCTTCCACCGCGCCTGGGCCGAGCGGCTGGACGTGGCCCGGGACCGGGCCGCCGGGGTCACCACGACGGACGGCACCGAGCTGCGTGCCGAGCAGGTGGTACTCGCGGCGGGCAGCCTGAGCGGGCGGCTCGCGGGGGTGCCGGACGCGCTGCTGCCGCCGGTGCGGCCGGTCAAGGGGCAGGTGCTGCGGCTGACCGTGCCGCAGCGGTACGCGCCGTTCCTGAGCCGGACCGTGCGGGCCGTGGTCCGCGGCAGCCAGGTGTATCTGGTGCCGCGGGAGAACGGCGAACTGGTCGTCGGCGCGACCAGCGAGGAGCTGGGCTGGGACACCACGGTCACCGCGGGCGGGGTGTACGAGCTGCTGCGCGACGCCCATGAGCTGGTGCCCGGGATCACCGAGCTGCCGCTCACCGAGACCCGCGCGGGACTGCGCCCCGGCTCCCCCGACAACGCGCCGCTGCTCGGCCCGTCCGGTCTCGCCGGGCTGCTGCTGGCCACCGGGCACTACCGCAACGGTGTCCTGCTCACCCCGGTCACCGGGGATCTGATGGGGCAGCTGCTGGCCGGTGGTGAACTGCCTCAGGAGGCCCGCCCGTTCACCCCGCAGCGCTTCGGCGCCGTCCTCGTGGAGCAGCCCGCATGATCATCTCCGTCAACGGGGAGCCGCAGGAGATCGTTCCCGGTACGGCTCTCGACACCGTCGTGAAGATGCTGACCCCGGCGCCCTCCGGAGTGGCCGCCGCCCTCAACGAGACCGTCGTCCCGCGCAGCCGGTGGGCGGACACGGCGCTCGCCGAGGGAGACCGGGTCGAGGTTCTCACCGCCGTCCAGGGAGGCTGAGCCATGGCCGACGATCCGCTGGTCCTCGGGGACATCACCCTCTCCTCCCGCCTGATCATGGGTACCGGCGGGGCCCCCAGCCTGGAGGCGCTGGAGCGGGCGCTGATCGCCTCCGGCACGGAGCTGACGACGGTCGCGATGCGCCGGGTGGACCCCTCGGTGCACGGCTCGGTGCTGTCGGTGCTGGAGAAGCTCGGGATCCGGGTGCTGCCGAACACGGCGGGCTGCTTCACCGCCGGGGAGGCCGTGCTGACCGCTCGGCTGGCCCGGGAGGCGCTGGGTACGGACCTGGTCAAGCTGGAGGTCATCGCCGACGAGCGGACGCTGCTGCCGGATCCGGTGGAGCTGCTGGAGGCGGCGGAGACGCTGGTGGACGACGGGTTCACGGTGCTGCCGTACACCAATGACGATCCTGTGCTCGCGCGGAAGCTGGAGGACGTGGGCTGTGCCGCGGTCATGCCGCTGGGGTCGCCGATCGGGTCCGGGCTCGGCATCCGCAATCCGCACAACTTCCAGCTGATCGTGGAGCAGGCGCGGGTGCCGGTGATTCTGGACGCGGGGGCGGGTACGGCGTCCGACGTGGCGTTGGCCATGGAGCTGGGGTGTGCGGGGGTGATGCTGGCGTCGGCGGTGACGCGGGCGCAGGAGCCGGAGCTGATGGCTGCCGCCATGAAGCAGGGGGTGGAGGCGGGGCGGTTGGCTCGGCTGGCCGGGCGGATTCCGCGCAGGCACTTCGCGGAGGCGTCGTCTCCTACGGCGGGAATGGCCCACCTCGACCCCGAGCGGCCGGCGTTCTGATCCGGTTCTCCCACCCGCGCACCACCCGTTACTGCCAACTGGAGGGTTGGACTCTCCTGTGGGGCGGCCTCGCCGTCGGCGGGTGCGGGTGGGTGGGGGAAGTCTGCCGGTTCTGGGGGGCGGGACTTTCCTGGGGGGCGGGCTCGCTGGGGGTGGGTGTTACAGGTCGGGTTCGGTCCGGGGTGGGCGGGGTGGGGGGGTCTGGGGGCCTCGTAGACTCGCGTGCGTGGATACGACCCTTCAGGACCCTCTCGTCGGGCAGGTGCTCGACGGCCGGTATCGCGTCGACGCACGGATCGCGGCCGGCGGGATGGCCACCGTCTACCGGGCCCTGGACACCCGCCTGGACCGGGTCCTCGCGCTGAAGGTGATGCACCCGACGCTCGCGGCCGACGGGTCCTTCGTGGAGCGGTTCATCCGGGAGGCGAAGTCCGTCGCCCGGCTGGACCACCCGAACGTGGTGCAGGTCTTCGACCAGGGCACCGACGGGTCGTATGTGTATCTGGCGATGGAGTACATCGCCGGCTGCACCCTGCGCGACGTGCTGCGCGAGCGCGGCGCCGTACGCCCCCGGGCCGCGCTGGACATCCTCGAACCGATGCTCGCCGCGCTCGGCGCCGCCCACCGGGCCGGTTTCGTGCACCGGGACATGAAGCCCGAGAACGTGCTGATAGGGGACGACGGCCGGGTCAAGGTTGCCGACTTCGGACTCGTACGGTCCGTGGACACGGTGACCAGCACGACGGGTTCCGTGCTCGGCACCGTCTCGTATCTCGCGCCCGAGCAGATCGAGCAGGGCACCGCGGACCCCCGCGTCGACGTGTACGCGTGCGGGGTCATGTTCTACGAGATGCTGACGGGTGCCAAGCCGCACTCCGGGGACTCCCCCGCGCAGGTGCTCTACCAGCACATCCACGAGGACGTGCCGCCGCCGTCGGCGCTGGTGCCGGGGCTGCCGTACGCGCTGGACGAGCTGGTCGCCGTGGCGACCGCGCGCGTCCCGGACGACCGGCCGGCGGACGCCGTGGCGCTGCTCGCCCGGGTGCGTCAGGCGCGGCAGGGACTGAGCGACGAGCAGCTGGACGCGGTGCCGCCGCAGGCGCGGTCCGCGGAGCACGACAACGCCGAGGACCGGACGAGCGTGATCCCGCGCTCGCTCACCGTGCCTCGGCCGCTGCCGGTGAACGAGGAGGCGGACGAGGCGCCCGTCGAGCGGACGACCCGGTTCAGCGGGCCGCCCGTGCCGCCCGGTCCCACCGCCCCGCCGCGGCGCTCCCGGCGGCTGATGGTCACCGTCGTCGCCGCGGTGCTGCTGGTGTTCGGCGTGGGCGCCGGGGTCTGGTACATCAACTCCGGCCAGTTCACCAAGGTCCCGCCGCTGCTGGCGAAGACCGAGGCGCAGGCACGGGAGCGGCTCCAGGCGGCCGGGCTGCGCGTCGGGCAGGTCAGGAAGGCGTACAGCGACACGGTCCAGCGGGGCACGGTCATCACCACCGACCCGGCGCCGGGCGCCCGCGTCCGGGACCACGACCGGGTGACGCTGACGGTGTCCCTCGGTCCGGAGACGGTCAACGTGCCGGATGTGACGGGCCGGCCGCTGGCCAAGGCGCGGGCCATGCTGAAGGCGGACGGGCTGGAACCGGGCATGGTCACCCAGCAGTTCAGCGAGGACGTCCCCAAGGGCTCGGTCGTCTCCACGGCCCCCGGGCCGGGCACCAAGCGGCACGCGGGCTCGGCGATCGCGCTGACCGTGAGCAAGGGCAGCCCGATCGACGTGCCGGACGTCACCGGTGAGGACCTGGACAGCGCCCGGCAGGATCTGACGGACGCCGGTCTGAAGGTGAAGATCGCCCCCGAGCAGGTCAATTCGGAGTACGACAAGGGCAAGGTGGCCCGGCAGAGCCCGGGCGACGGCAGCCGGGCCGCCGAGGGCGACACGGTGACGCTGACGCTGTCCAAGGGCCCGGAGATGGTCGAGGTCCCGGACGTGGTGGGCGACAGCGTGGACGACGCGAAGAAGGCGCTCCAGGACGCCGGCTTCCAGGTGGAGGAGGACCGCGGGCTCCTCGGGATCTTCGGCGACACCGTGCAGAAGCAGTCGGTGGCCGGCGGCGACAAGGCGCCCAAGGGATCGACCGTCACGATCACCATCCGGTGACGGGGGTCACCGGCGGCCGCGGTCCGGACGGCGGGGCGGGCATGACACCCTGAACGGGTGAGTCCCGACCCGTCCTCCTCCCTGCCCCGCAACCCCGTCGGCGGTCATGTGCCCGTGGCCGGCGGCCTGCACTCGGTGGGGCTGTCGTACGCCCGCGAGCTGGGGGCGGAGACCGTGCAGGTCTTCGTCGCCAATCCGCGCGGCTGGGCGACGCCCGCCGGGAACCCCCGGCAGGACGAGGCGTTCCGCGCGGCGTGCGCCGAGGAGTCGGTCCCGGCGTATGTGCACGCCCCCTATCTGATCAACTTCGGCTCGCACACCGAGGCGACCGTGGAGCGCTCGGTGGAGTCGCTGCGGCACTCGCTGCGGCGCGGCCGGGAGATCGGTGCGCTCGGTGTGGTGGTGCACACGGGAAGCGCGACCGGCGGGCGGGAGCGGGAGGTCGCGCTGAAGCAGGTGCGCACGCATCTGCTGCCGCTGCTGGACGAGCTGACCCACGACGACGACCCCTTCCTGCTGCTGGAGTCGACCGCGGGCCAGGGGTCCTCGCTGTGCTCCCGCACCTGGGACTTCGGGCCGTACTTCGAGGCGCTGGACGCCCATCCGAAGCTGGGCGTCTGCCTGGACACCTGCCATGTCTTCGCCGCGGGACACGACCTGACCGGGCCGGACGGGATGCACCGGACGCTGGACCTGCTGGTGGACACGGTGGGCGAGGGCCGGCTGAAGCTGATCCACGCCAACGACTCCAAGGACGTGGTCGGCGCGCACAAGGACCGGCACGCCAACATCGGCGCCGGTCACATCGGCGAGGACCCGTTCCGGGCGCTGATGACCCATCCCGCGACGGCGGGCGTGCCGCTGATCATCGAGACGCCCGGCGGCAAGGAGGGGCACGCGGCGGACGTGGAGCGCCTGAAGAAGCTCAGGGACGGCTGAGCCGCCGGGCGGCCGGGGTCACAGCTCCGGCCCCTCCCCCGGTTCCTCCTGGTAGGAGTAGCGCTGTTCCTTCCAGGGGTCGCCGATGTTGTGGTAGCCGCGTTCCTCCCAGAAGCCGCGCCGGTCGGCGGTCATGTACTCCACGCCGCGGACCCATTTGGGGCCCTTCCAGGCGTACAGGTGGGGCACGATCAGCCGGACCGGGAAGCCGTGCTCGGCGGTGAGCAGCTCGCCGTCCTTGTGGGTGGCGAAGATCGTGCGGTCGGAGAGGAAGTCGGTCAGGCGCAGGTTGGAGCTGAAGCCGTACTCGGCCCAGACCATCACATGGGTGACGTCGGGGGCCGGCGGTGCGAGGTCCACGACGGCGTGGGCGGGGATCCCGCCCCACTCCGCGCCGAGCATGCTGAACTTGGTCACGCAGTGCAGATCGGCCACCACGGTGGTGTACGGCAGGGCCGTGAACTCCTCGTGGGTCCAGGTGCGCTTGTCGCCGTCGGCGGTAGCGCCGAACACCCGGAACTCCCAGCGCTCGGGCCGGAACTTCGGCACCGGTCCGTAGTGCGTGACCGGCCAGCCGCGCTGGAGCCGCTGACCCGGCGGAAGCTCGGACCCTGTCGTCGCTCCAGACTCTCGCTCCACCGGATGCCCCATGTATCCATCCTGACAGACCTTGGGCGGTGCCCTTGACCACCGCCACCGGAACCGGACAACTGCCATCAACTCAGCATGTACTTACTAAGTACGCACTTACTGGACGATCTTCCTTGCCGGTGCAATCATGCCGCCGCACACCCTCCCCGTTACCCCGTGTGGAAGGAGCCGCTGCGATGCAGGGCGACCCCGAGGTCATCGAGTTCCTCAACGAGCAGCTCACCGGCGAGCTGACCGCGATCAACCAGTACTTCCTGCACGCGAAGATGCAGGAGAACTTCGGCTGGACGAAGCTCGCCAAGTACACGCGGCACGAGTCGTTCGACGAGATGAAGCACGCCGAGGTGCTCACCGACCGGATCCTGTTCCTGGAGGGGTTGCCCAACTACCAGCGGCTGTTCCATGTGCGGGTGGGGCAGACGGTCCGGGAGATGTTCGAGGCCGACCGGCAGATCGAGGTGGAGGCGATCGACCGGCTGCGGCGCGGGATCAAGGTGATGCGCGAGAAGGGCGACATCACGTCCGCGAACATCTTCGAGGACATCCTCGCCGACGAGGAGCACCACATCGACTACCTCGACACCCAGCTGGAGCTGGTGGACAAGCTCGGCGAGGCGCTGTACATCGCCCAGCTGATCGAGCAGCCGGAGAGCTAGGCCGGAGAGCAGCGGCTAGGCCGCCTCGGGCAGCTCGGTGAGCACCGGCCGGCCCTGGTCGGCCAGCTCCCGGCGGGGGCAGGCGCCACGGCCGAGGATGGCCTGGATCCGGCGGACGCACGAGCCGCAGTCGGTGCCCGCCTTGCAGGCCGAGGCGATCTGGCGCGGGGTGCAGGCGCCGTCCTCCGCGTGCTGCATGACCTGGGCTTCGGTGATGCCGAAGCAGCTACAGACGTACACGCGGTTCACCTCCCGACGGGATCGCTGTATGGACTGCCATCCCGCTTTTCCGGTGAGGCAAACCTAACCTTACCTATGTCCCTGGGTCCGCGAAAGGGGAAGGGGCACGGATCCGGTGTGATCCGCGCCCCTTCGGATGCTCACTGGTCCCGGTACATCTCCGCGACCAGGAACGCCAGGTCCAGCGACTGGCTGCGGTTGAGCCGCGGGTCGCAGGCCGTCTCGTAGCGCTGGTGCAGGTCGTCGACGAAGATCTCGTCGCCGCCGCCCACGCACTCGGTGACGTCGTCGCCGGTCAGCTCCACATGGATGCCGCCCGGGTGGGTGCCGAGCGCCTTGTGGACCTCGAAGAAGCCCTTGACCTCGTCCAGCACGTCGTCGAAGCGGCGGGTCTTGTGCCCGGAGGCCGCCTCGAAGGTGTTGCCGTGCATCGGGTCGGTCACCCAGGCCACCGTCGCACCGGACGCCGTGACCTTCTCGACCAGCTCGGGGAGCCGGTCGCGGATCTTGTCGGCGCCCATCCGGACGATGAAGGTGAGCCGGCCCGGCTCCCGCTCGGGGTCGAGGCGGTCGATGTACTGGAGCGCCTCCTCGGCCGTGGTGGACGGGCCGAGCTTGATGCCGATCGGGTTGCTGATCCGGGACGCGAACTCGATGTGCGCGTGGTCCATCTGCCGGGTGCGCTCGCCGATCCACACCATGTGCGCGGAGACGTCGTACAGCTTGCCGGTGCGGGAGTCGACCCGGGTCAGGGCGGACTCGTAGTCGAGCAGCAGCGCCTCGTGCGAGGAGAAGAACTCGACGGTCTTGAACTCCTCCGGGTCGGTGCCGCAGGCCCGCATGAAGTTCAGCGCGTTGTCGATCTCGCGCGCGAGCTGCTCGTAGCGCTGGCCCGACGGCGAGGTCTTCACGAAGTCCTGGTTCCAGGCGTGCACCTGGCGCAGGTCGGCGTAACCGCCGGTGGTGAAGGCACGCACCAGGTTCAGCGTGGACGCCGAGGCGTGGTACATGCGCTTCAGCCGCTCCGGGTCCGGGATGCGGCTGGCCTCGGTGAAGTCGAAGCCGTTGACGGAGTCGCCCCGGTACACCGGGAGCGTCACGCCGTCACGGGTCTCGGTCGGCTTGGAGCGGGGCTTGGAGTACTGGCCCGCGATCCGGCCGACCTTCACCACGGGCACGGAGGCCGCGTAGGTCAGGACGGCGCCCATCTGGAGCAGCGTCTTGAGCTTGTTGCGGATGTGGTCGGCCGACACGGCGTCGAAGGCCTCGGCGCAGTCGCCGCCCTGGAGAAGGAACGCCTCTCCCTTGGCGACGGCCGCCATCCGGGCGCGCAGCTGGTCGCACTCGCCTGCGAAGACGAGCGGCGGAAAGCTCTCCAGTTCGCTGACGACCTTACGCAGAGCTCCCTGGTCCGGATACTCCGGCTGCTGGGCCGCGGGGAGGTGTCGCCAGGTGTTCATGTCCAGGATGGAGGCGTTTGCGTTCACGCCCCCAGACTACGGGCTGCGTGCGCGGTGTCAGTCCCACGCCCAAACTGTGGGACGCCGGGTCCCGGGACCCGGCGCCCGACCCCGGCGTAGTGGACACGGGCGCGCCCCGGCCCTAGGGTTTCCGGCATGTTCGCGCTTTCGACCCAGCACCGCGCTGGCCGGAACTGGTGGTGGACCGCTTCTCCGGCGGCCCGCTGACTGCGCGTACCCACGACTTCGCGAAGGCCGCCCGAGGGGCGGCCTTCGGTGTTTTCCGGGTCGTTCCTCTCCGTCGGCAGACCGCGCCGGAAGACCGAGAAGGATGACCCGTGAACCTCCAGGACCTGCTGTCCGACCCCCGCCCCTTCGCCCTGCTGCGCCGCCGCACCCCGGGCCACGACGAGCACACCGTGGAGGTGCTGATCGGCCCGGTCCGCACCTACGGCCGGCTCGCCGACCTGCCCGACGAGGGCCTCGCCCTGGTGCCGTTCCGGCAGATCCGCGAGCGCGGTTTCGACGTACGGGACGACGGGACGCCGCTGGCGGTGCTCAGCCCCGAGGAGACGCACACGCTGCCGCTCGCCGAGGCGCTGGACCAGCTGCCCGGCCATGAGGTCCGGGTGCGCGACGGCGGCTTCGACGTCGACGACGAGGAGTACGCCGGGATCGTCGGCCGGGTGCTGCGCGAGGAGATCGGCCGGGGCGAGGGCGCGAACTTCGTGATCCGGCGGACGTACCGGGGCGAGATCCCCGGCTTCTCCCGCGCGGACGCCCTCGCCCTGTTCCGGCGGCTGCTGGCGGGCGAGCGGGGCGCGTACTGGACGTTCGTCGTGCACACGGGCGAGCGGACGCTGGTCGGGGCCAGCCCGGAGGTGCATGTGCGGATGTCCGGCGGCACGGTCGTGATGAACCCGATCAGCGGGACCTACCGCTATCCGGCGGCGGGGCCGACGCCGGAGCACCTGCTCTCCTTCCTCGCCGACGGCAAGGAGATCGAGGAGCTGTCGATGGTCGTCGACGAGGAGCTGAAGATGATGTGCACCGTCGGCGACCGGGGCGGGGTCGTCGTCGGGCCGCGGCTGAAGGAGATGGCACACCTCGCGCACACCGAGTACGAGCTGCGCGGGAGGTCCTCGATGGATGTGCGGGAGGTGCTGCGGGAGACGATGTTCGCGGCGACCGTGACCGGGTCGCCGGTGCAGAACGCGTGCCGGGTGATCGAGCGGCACGAGAGCGGCGGGCGTGGTTACTACGCCGGTGCGCTGGCGCTGCTCGGCCGGGACTCCGGGGGCGCGCAGACCCTGGACTCCCCCATTCTGATCCGCACCGCCGACATCGACGCGGCGGGCGGGCTGCGGGTCGCGGTGGGCGCGACGCTGGTGCGCGGTTCGGACCCGGCGGGCGAGGTCGCCGAGACCCATGCCAAGGCGGCGGGTGTGCTCGCGGCCCTGGGGGTACGGCCGTCCCGGGCGGCCGCGGAGCGGGAGCGGCCCCGGCTGGCCGACGACCCGCGGGTGCGGGCGGCGCTCGACGGGCGCCGGGCCTCGCTGGCGCCGTTCTGGCTGCGGATGCAGGAGCAGAGCCGGGAGCTGGCCGGTCACGCGCTGGTCGTGGACGGCGAGGACACGTTCACCGCGATGCTCGCCCATGTGCTGCGTTCCACCGGTCTGGAGGTGACCGTGCGGCGCTACGACGAGCCGGGGCTGCGGGCGGCGGTGCTCGCGCACGAGGGTCCGGTGGTGCTCGGTCCGGGCCCGGGCGACCCCGCCGATCCGGCCGATCCGAAGATGCGCTTCCTGCGCGGTCTGGCCGCCGCGGTGATCCGGGAGCATCCGCACGGTGTGCTGGGGGTGTGTCTGGGTCATGAGCTGATCGCGGCCGAGCTGGGGCTGGAGCTGGTCCGCAAGGAGGTGCCGTACCAGGGCGCGCAGACGGTGATCGACCTGTTCGGGCGGCCGGAGACGGTCGGTTTCTACAACAGTTTCGTGGCCCGCTGCGACGAGGAGGCGGCCGGTGAGCTGGCGGCGCACGGCATCGAGGTGAGCCGCGCGGAGAACGGTGAGGTGCACGCCCTGCGCGGCCCCGGTTTCGCGTCGGTCCAGTTCCATCCCGAGTCGGTGCTCACGCTGAACGGGGCGGCGGTGGTGCGGGAGCTGATCGGCCGGCTGCGCGGTGCCGGCACGTCAGTGTCCTGACCGGCCGGCTGTGAGCGGTGCGGTGTCCTGGTCGGGGAGCCCGGCCGGGACACCGCACCTCGTGGTCAGCCGAAGAAGACGCCGACCTCCTCGTACAGTGCGGGGTCGACCGTCTTCAGCCGGGCGGTGGCCTCGGCGAGCGGGACGCGGACGATGTCGGTGGCGCGCAGCGCGACCATCGTGCCGAAGTCGCCGTCGTGGACGCAGTCGATGGCGTGCAGCCCGAAGCGGGTGGCGAGCCAGCGGTCGAAGGCGCTCGGGGTGCCGCCGCGCTGGACGTGCCCGAGGACCGTCGTCCGGGCCTCCTTGCCGGTGCGCCGTTCGATCTCCTTGGCCAGCCACTCGCCGACCCCGGACAGCCGGACGTGCCCGAAGGAGTCCCGCGAGGTGTCCTTGAGGACCATCTCGCCGTCCCGGGGCATGGCGCCCTCGGCGACGACCACGATCGGCGCGTAGGAGGCCCGGAAGCGGGAGGTGACCCAGGCGCAGACCTGGTCGACGTCGAAGCGGTGCTCGGGGATGAGGATGGCGTTGGCACCGCCGGCCAGGCCCGCGTGCAGGGCGATCCAGCCGGTGTGCCGGCCCATCACCTCCACCACGAGGACCCGCATATGGGACTCGGCGGTGGTGTGCAGCCGGTCGATGGCCTCGGTGGCGATGGAGACGGCGGTGTCGAAGCCGAAGGTGTAGTCGGTGGCCGACAGGTCGTTGTCTATCGTCTTGGGCACGCCGACGCAGGGCACCCCGTACTCCTCGGACAGTCGCGCGGCCACGCCGAGGGTGTCCTCGCCGCCGATCGCGACGAGGGCCCGGACGTCCTGCTTGGCCAGGTTGTCCTTGATGCGGCGGACGCCGTTCTCGGCGGTGAGCGGGTTGGTCCGCGAGGAGCCGAGGATGGTGCCGCCGCGGGGCAGGATGCCGCGGACCGCCGGGATGTCCAGGCGGACGGCGTCGTTCTCCAGGGGGCCGCGCCAGCCGTCCCGGAAGCCGACGAATTCATAGCCGTAACTCTGCACGCCCTTGCGCACGATGGCCCGGATGACGGCGTTGAGCCCGGGGCAGTCGCCGCCTCCGGTGAGTACTCCGACCCGCATGGACATGTCCCTTCGCCGCGGTGGTGTGACGCACTGTCACGCTAATGGTGAGTTGCGTCACATCGGGAGAGGCGGGAAGGGTGTTTCCGGCGCGTGCCGGTGACCGAGCCGGGGCGAACACGCCCTATGCGTCGTCGAGTCCGCGCTCTATCGCGTACCGCACCAGCTCGACGCGGTTGTGCAGCTGGAGCTTGCCGAGGGTGTTCTGCACATGGTTCTGGACGGTGCGGTGGGAGATGACGAGGCGTTCGGCGATCTGCTTGTAGCTCAGGCCCTTGGCGACCAGCCGCAGCACCTCGGTCTCCCGGTCCGTCAGCCGGGGCGCGCCGGGCTCCTCGGTGTCCGGGGCGGGGGCGGGTTCGGCGGCCAGGCGGCGGTACTCGCCGAGGACCAGTCCCGCGAGGCCCGGAGTGAACACCGGGTCGCCCACGGCGGTACGGCGCACGGCGTCGAGGAGTTCCTCGGTGGACGCCGACTTCACCAGGTAGCCGGTCGCGCCGGACTTCACCGCCTCCAGCACGTCCGCGTGCTCACCGCTGGCCGACAGCACGAGGACGCGCAACGCCGGGTTGTGGGCGACGAGTTCCTTGCACACCTGGACGCCCGGCTTGGCGGGCAGGTTGAGGTCCAGCACCAGGACGTCGGGGGCGGCGGCCTTGGCGCGGCGGACCGCCTGCTCGCCGTCGCCGGCGGTGGCGACCACCGCGAAGCCGGCCTCGCCGAGGTCCCGGGCGACCGCGTCCCGCCACATGGGGTGGTCGTCCACCACCATGACCCTGATCGGGTCCTGTTCCTGCTGCTCGCTCATCGACGCCCCGCCTTCGTGCTCTTCGGTACCTTCAGTTCGACCTCCGTGCCCTGCCCGGGGACGGAGATCAGCTCGGCGCTGCCGCCGAGGTCGCGCAGCCGCCCGCGGATCGACTGGGCCACCCCGAGCCGGCCCTCGCCCTCGGCCTGGGCGAGCCGGCCCTCGGGGATGCCGGGGCCGTCGTCCCGGACGGTGACGACGATCTCGTCCGGCCAGTCCTCGACCAGGATCCAGGCCCGGGCGTCCGGGCCCGCGTGCCGGCGCACGTTGTCCAGCGCGGCCCCCACCGCGGCGGCCAGCTCCCGGGCCGCGGCGGCGGCCAGCTCGACCGGTGCGCCGGGTTCGGCCAGGCTGACCCGGGCGCCCGCGTGCGGGGCGAGCAGGGTCCGCAGGTCGACCGGGCCGTCGTGGCCGTCGTCCGCGGGCTCCTCCACGAGCCGTACGACGGCCCCGGCCAGGGCGTCCTCCGACACCCGGGACACCGGCAGCAGGCCGCCGGAGACCAGGGTGCGCAGGGCCACCTCCTGCTCCCCGGCGAGCCGCCCCAGCTCGGCCGCCTCGCCGCCCAGGGCGGCGCCCCGGCGCTTCACCATGGCCAGCACCTGGAGCACGCTGTCGTGGATGTCGCGGGCCAGCCGCTCGCGTTCCCGGGTCGCCGCCTCGATCTCCAGGGCGCGGGCGAGGGTGCGCTCGGAGGCGCGGGCGACCTCGACGACGTAGCCGATGGCGATGGAGGCGACCCAGACCAGGACCACGTTGTGCACGGTGTCCCGGGCGGGGCTGCCGCGCTCGACCAGGTTGACCGCGGCGACGGCGGTGGAGGCGACGGCCGCCCAGCGCCAGCCGCCCTTGACGGCGAAGGCCAGCACCGAGCCGGCGGTCCATATCGACGGCAGGGTGGGGCCGCCGCCCGCGATCCGCTCGTGGTTGTCGGCGAGCGGGGTGAGCAGGATGCCGGTGAGGGCGACGGTCAGGTCGGCGGCCAGGAAGCCCTTGGTGCAGCCGGCCGCGTTCCGGACCCGGGGCAGGGTGGCGAGGGTCCACACCACCAGGACGGCGTAGTAGCCGACGGCGACCCAGGGGCGGACGAAGTGGGAGTACGCGGTGGCGCACAGGCCGATGGCGTAGAGCATGGTGAGCACGCGGTAGCCGGCGAGCGCGCGCCACAGCGGCAGCTCGACCGACATCCTCATGACCCGCTCGCGCTTCGCCACGCCCCCGTGCCCCCGTCGCCCCCCGTCGCCCGTGCTAGGCCTCGGTCTTCTTCTCCGCTTCCTTGGCCGCCTTCGCCGCCTCCGCGATCTGCCGTTTGGCGGCGGTCGCGTAGATGTCGACGTACTCCTGGCCGGAGAGCTTCATGATCTCGTACATGACCTCGTCGGTCACCGCGCGCAGCACGAACCGGTCGTGCTCCATGCCCTGGTAGCGGCTGAAGTCCAGCGGCTTGCCGATCCGGATGCCGGGCCGCATCAGCTTCGGTACGACCTTGCCGGGCGGCTGGATCTTCTCCGTGTCGATCATCGCGACGGGGATGACCGGGGCGCCGGTGGCGAGGGCCACGCGCGCGAGGCCGCCGGGCTTGCCCCGGTAGAGCCGGCCGTCGGGCGACCGGGTGCCCTCCGGGTAGATGCCGAACAGCTCGCCGCGGCGCAGCACCTCTATGCCGCTCTTGATCGCGGCCTCGCCGGCGCCGCGCGCCCCGGAGCGGTCCACCGGCAGCTGGCCGACGCCCTTGAAGAAGGCGGCGGTCAGGCGGCCCTTCACTCCGGGGGTGGTGAAGTACTCGGCCTTGGCGATGAAGGTGACCTTGCGGTCCAGCACGGCCGGCAGGAAGAACGAGTCCGAGAAGGACAGGTGGTTGCTGGCCAGGATGGCGGGGCCTTCGGCCGGAATGTTCTCCAGGCCCTCCACCCAGGGCCGGAAGGCGACCTTCAGCGGCCCTCCGATGGCGACCTTCATCGTGCCGTACAACACCCGCGCTCCTCCTGGTTTCGTCGAACAGACCTTAACCCGGAGAAGCGGCGAAGGAGCCGACGACCCTGGTCGGTGTCAGTGCGGTCGCGTACGGTGAACCACATCCGCGAGTTCTTCACGTCTCCGCCGGCCGCCGACGGGGGCCTTGCCCAGGAACAGGAGAGTCGAAAGGTGCCGGTTCTCCCCGGAGCCGAGCCGTACCGCCACGCGGGCGGGGAGGTGGGTGTCCTCCTCTGTCACGGCTTCACCGGCTCGCCGCAGTCGCTGCGCCCCTGGGCGGAGCACCACGCGGCCCACGGCCTCACCGTGTCCCTGCCGCTGCTGCCCGGGCACGGCACCCGCTGGGAGGACATGCAGCTCACCGGCTGGCAGGACTGGTACGCGGAGGTGGACCGCGAGCTGCGGGTGCTCGCCCGGCGCTGCTCGCAGGTGTTCGTCGCGGGCCTGTCCATGGGCGGTGCCCTCGCGCTCCGGCTGGCCGCGCGGCACGGCGGGCGGGTCTCGGGGGTCGTCGTCGTCAACCCGGCGAACAAGGTGCACGGGCTGTCGGCGTACGCCCTTCCGGTGGCCCGGCACCTGGTGCGGACCACCCGGGGGATCGCCAGCGACATCGCGAAGGAGGGCGCGGCCGAGCTGGGCTACGACCGGGTGCCGCTGCACGCCGCGCACTCGCTGCGGGAGTTCCTGCGCCGGCTGGACGGCGAGCTGCCCCAGGTCACCCAGCCGTTGCTGCTGCTGCGCAGCGCCCGCGACCATGTCGTACCGGCGGCCGACTCGGCGCGGGTGCTGAGCCGGGTGTCGTCCACGGACGTATCGCAGGTCGTGCTGGAACACAGCTACCACGTGGCGACGTTGGACGAGGACGCGGACCGGATCTTCGAGGAGAGCCTCGCCTTCATCGGCCGGCTCGCACCCAGTGTCGGCAAGGAAGGGACGGCCGCAGTTGGCTGAGCACGACTCCGACCGCGGGGACCGCGATCGGGAGGGCCCCGAGCCGGAGGAGCAGGGGGTGCCGTTCGACGAGGACGCCGCCTGGCTGGCCATCGTCGCCGGGTACGGCGAGGAGCCGCCGGATCCGCCGGGTTCCCGGCCCTTCCGGCGGGTGGAGGATCTCGCGCTGCCGGAACCCGAGGAGCCGGAGGAGGAGGGCGAGACCGCGCCGGCGCAGCGTCCGGTACGGCCGCTGGGCAGCTCGGTGTCCTTCGCGCCCGGGGTCGGTCCGCGCGACTACACCGTGGCCGAGCCCTCCGAGGACGACTTCGACGAGGACGACGAGGGTCACTTCGTACCGCCCGAGCCGCCTCCGCTGCCGACCGCCGACACCGCCGCCAAGTTCGCCTGGCTGGGCGTCGTCGGCGGCCCGGTGCTGCTGCTGCTCGCGGTGCTGCTCGGCTGGGACATGACCTGGTGGCTGGCGACCCTGAGCATCGGCGGCTTCCTCGGGGGCTTCGCGACGCTGGTCGCCCGGATGCGTACGGACGACGACGATGACGGCGACCCCGGCCGGGGGGCCGTGGTCTAGAGCGCGTCAGCCGGCCGGGATTCTGAGGGCGGCCAGGACCGGGAGGTGGTCCGTGGCCGCCCTCAGGTCTGCCCGGCTGACGCCCGGCTGGTCCAGGGGTACCCCGCAGCCGAGCACCTCGACGCCCTTGGTGGCGAAGACCGCGTCGATACGGCGGTGCGGCTCGCTGTGGGTCCAGGTGTCCTCGCCGCCCCAGGGGGCGACGGCCCGGCAGTCCTGGAGCGGCCCGGCCAGCCGGCGGAAGGCGCGGCCGCCGGGGCCCTCGTTGAGGTCTCCCCCGGCGACGGCGTGCTCGGTGCCGAGTGCGGCGAGCCGGTCGAGGAGCATGCCGCTCTGCTCGTACCGCTCGCTGCCGTCCAGGCTGAGATGGCAGCTGATCACGCCGAGGCGGGCGCCGCCGAAGCGGACCACCGCGGTGGCGAAGCCGCGCCGGTGGAGGCCGGGGGTGAGCGGCAGGAGGGTGTCCTCGGTGCGTTCGACGGTGGCCCGCAGACTGCACAGGATCGCCGGGCCGGCGGCCGTCGCGCCGCCGGTGAGGATCACCTGGCCGGAGGCCGCGGCCAGCCGGGCGAGCTTCTTGCGCCAGCGGAAGAAGCGGGGGGCTTCCTGGACGAGGACCAGGTCGGGGGCGCAGGCGGTGATCACCCGGGCGAGGGCGGCGGTGTCGTCGCGCATCGAGCGGATGTTGTAGCTGAGGACGCGGATGACGGCCGAACCGTCGGGCTCTGTCGTGGAGTTGGGGAGCGGCGCCATGGAGATCAATGTACGCCGAACAGCTCGGGGCGCGGGGTTTCGCGGGCGACTGCCGCGTTGTCGTGGCTGGTCGCGCCCACGCGGCGGAGCCGCATGGTGATACAGCCCCCGCGCCCCTTGGCAACACAGGCTTCTCTACATGATCGGGTCGGGCTCCCGGGCCAGGTCGGCGGCGCCCACCAGGCCCGCCTTGTTGCCCAGCTGGGCGGCGATCACATCGGCCACCGGGCGCCAGTTGCCGCCGACCAGCCAGCGCTTGTACGACTTGCGGATCGGGTCGAGGACCAGTTCGCCCTCGTCGGAGAGGCCCCCGCCGACGATGAACGCGGACGGGTCGAAGAGCGAGGCCAGGTCGGCGAGGCCCGCGCCGGCCCAGCGCGCCAGCTCGCGGTAGGAGTCCACGGCGACCGGGTCGCCCTGGCGGGCGGCCATGGAGATGTGCTTGCCCTCGATGCCGTCCGGGGTGCCGTCGCCGAGGGACAGCAGCACCTCGGCGTTCTCCGGGGTGGCGTTGGCGCGCTGCTTGGCGTAGCGGACCAGGGCGCGGCCGGAGGCGTACTGCTCCCAGCAGCCCTGCGAGCCGCAGCCGCAGAGCAGGCCGTCCGGGACCATCCGGATGTGGCCGAACTCGGCGGCCACGCCGAAGTGGCCGCGGCGCAGCTTGTTGCCGATGATGATGCCGCCGCCGAGACCGGTGCCGAGGGTGATGCAGATGACGTTGCGGTGGCCCTTGCCGGCGCCGAACTTGTACTCGCCCCACGCGGCGGCGTTGGCGTCGTTCTCGACCACGACCGGGAGGCCCACGCGGGCCTCGACCTTCTCCTTCAGCGGCTCCTGGCGCCAGTCGATGTTCGGCGCGAAGTACACCGTGGAGCGCTGCCGGTTCACATAGCCGGCCGCACCGATACCCACGCCGACGATCTCGTGTCCGGCGCGCGCACCCTCCACCGCCGAGGCAATGGCGTCCACGATGCCCTCGGGCGTGGTGGGGGTCGGCACCTTGAAGGTCGAGAGGATGTTGCCTTCCTCGTCGACCACGCCGGCCGCGATCTTGGTGCCGCCGATGTCGACGCCGATGGTGAGTCCCATGAATCCCTCAGTTTCGGTCGAGCCCCGCTACGGCCAACCGTACCCGAGGCCCTGCCCCGCGAGGGCGTCAGTCCAGGTCGATGCGTTCCCCCGGGCCGCCGTCCTCCCCCTTGTCGCGCCGGTCCCGCCAGTCCTCGGCGAGGTCGTCGGCGGTCCGGGCGGTCCAGCGCCGCTCCTGGGCCTCGACGGCCGAGCGGTAGGCGGCCAGCAGTTCGCCGCCGGCCGCGGCGAGGTGGTCGAAGACGTCCGGGTTGCGCTCTATGACGGGTTCCACGGCGGCCTTCGCCTGCTGGACGACCTGGCGCACCACCTGCTCGGCGGCGGGCCCGGCGAGTGCTCCGAGGAGCGGTGAGCGCAGGCCGGAGAGCTTGTCGGCCACCGTCTCCACGAGCTTCTTCAGTTCCTCGGCGGCCGAGCCCGGCGGGGGGCCGTAGTCGGTGCGGCGGCGGGCCTTCTCGGCGGCGAGGTCCTCGGCGCAGGCCGTGGCCCAGGCGTCGGCGTCGGTCGCCCGGGCCGGCTCCTCGTGCGGATCGGGTGCGGGGCGCTCTTCGCTCATGGCGGACTCCTGACTGCGGTTCGCCTTTACGACGTTACCCGAACGGGCGTGCCCGGTTCAGCGGCCGGCGGCGGGCCACAGGGCGGGGTCGGGGGCGAAGCGTATGCGCAGCTCGCCCTCGCGGAGTCCGGCTCCGGCGACGGTGCAGCGGCGCAGGGCGGAGGGCAGCGGGACGATCCGGCGGAACGGGCCGACGGTGAGGACGAGTTCGTCGCCGCGCCGGATGAGGTCCAGCTCGTCCCGTATCGCGCCGGGCAGCGGAACGTGCCAGACCAGCACGCCGTCCTCGCGGATCGCGTCGGTGACGGGCCACTCGACCGGGGTGGTCGCGGGGTTGACGGCGGGGACGGCGAGGGCGGTGAGGTCGTCGGCGCCCTGGGGGTCGCGGCCGAGGTGGGCGACGGTGTGCGTGGCGTGGTCGGGGCGCCACTCGGCGAGCGCCTTGCGCTGCTGGGCGAGGAGTCCGGCGAACCAGGTGTCCGGGGCGGTGTCCGGCAGGGCGCGGTTGGCGATCAGGGCCTCGGTGGGCAGGGCGCGCAGGGCGAGGCCGAGCCGGGCGGTGCGGATGGCGTCGGTGCCGGCCGGTCCGGGTTCGGCGACCAGCCGTACGGCGGTGCCGGGGTCGGCGAGCACGGATTCCACGGCGGCCAGCTCCACGTCCCAGCGGGCGGCCGTCTCGTACAGCCAGTCGGCGGGCATGGGGACGCCGGCGAGCCGGCCGAGGACCGGGCGCAGGGCGCGGGCCGCCTGCCGCTCGGGCGGGAGCAGCCGGCGCAGATAGCGGCGGAGTTCCCCGGGCAGGCCGAGCAGGGCCAGGGCCTGGGGCAGGGGCGGGAGGTCCACGACGAGGAGGTCGTGGCGCTCGGAGAGGGCCGCGTCCCTGAGGGCCCGCAGGAAGGACAGTTCCTCGGCCCCGGGCAGCGGGGTGACCTCCTCGGCGTCCAGGCGGGCGGCGCCGAGCAGGTCGAGGACGCTCGCCGCGCGGTCCTGGAAGGCGGTGAGGTCCTCGCGGAAGCGGGCGGTGGCGTCCGGGCGCCAGACGGTGAGGTGCGGGGCGGCCTCGGTGGGGGCCGGTCCGGTCGGGTGGCCCAGTGCGGCGCCGGGGGTGTCGGTGCGGTCGGCGCTCAGCAGCAGCGTCCGGATGCCGTCGCGGGCGGCGTCGAGCGCGGTGGCGGCGGCGATGGTGGTACGACCGCTGCCGCCCGGGCCCGTGATCAGGATGGTGCGCATGAGGGTGAACCGTAACGGACGGGGTGCCGGACCGGCGCCCGGCGCGGTGGGAGCTAGCGGTCGGACTCCACGCGCTGCTTCAGGCCCGCCAGCGCCCGGTCGATGATGACCTTCTCCGCCTTGCGCTTGATCATGCCGAGCATCGGGATCTTGACGTCGACGGTGAGGCGGTAGGTCACCTCGGTGGCCCCGGCGCCCGCCGGCTTCAGCAGGTAGGAGCCGTCCAGGGAGCGCAGCATCTGGGACTTCACCAGGGTCCAGGAGACCTCGTGGTCGCCGGTCCAGGTGTAGGCGAGGGTCTGGTCGTCCTTGATGGCGCCCGCGTCCATGACGAGGCGGACCTGCTCGGCGCGGCCCTGGCCGTCGGTGGCGAGGACCTGCGCCTCCTTCACCTCACCGGTCCAGTCCGGGTAGCGCGCGAAGTCGGCGATCACCGCCATGACGTCGGCCGGAGCCGCCTCGATCGTGATGCTCGAACTGGTGTGTTCCGCCATCGCCGTGGCTCCTCCAGATACCGGACCGAAGAGAGTCTTTCGTGCGCCGGGCTGCGCACGTGTGTGCAGCGTGAAGGCTACCGCGCCGTCGGCCCGCCCCCTTCACCCGCATGTCCGGCCGGTCACCAGGCGAGCGCGAAGGGCCGTCCGGTCCCGGCGAAGTGCCCCACGTTCACGCACTCGGTCGCGCCGATCCGCATCCGGGGGGCGAGCGGCTGGTGGACGTGCCCGAAGAGGGAGTACCGGGGCCTGGTGCGGCGGATGGCGTCCAGCAGGGCACGGCTGCCCCGCTCGAAGCGGCGCGCGACCGTGTCGTAGACCAGCTCGGGCACCTCCGGCGGGATGTGCGTGCACAGCACGTCGACCTCGCCGACCGCCTCGATCTTCGCGGCGTACTCCTCGTCGCTGATCTCGAACGGGGTGCGCATCGGTGTGCGCAGTCCGCCGCCGACGAAGCCGAAGGTCCAACCGCCGATCTCCACCCGCTGCCCGTCCAGGACGGTGGTCCCGGGGCGCGCGTACTCCGGCCACAGATGCGGCATGTCGACGTTGCCGTAGGTGGCGTAGGTCGGGGTGGGGAACGCGGCGAACAGCTCGGCGTACTGCTTGCGCACCGCCTGTTCGATGGCGGTGGCGCGGTCCGCGGCGATGCCCGCCCACAGCCGGGCGCCGAAGGCGCGGGCCTCCTCGAAGCGGCGGGCGGTGCGCAGCTCCACGAGCCGGTCGGCGTTCTCGGTGCCGAACAGGTCGGGGAAGATCCCGCGCGAGTGGTCGGCGTAGTCGAGGAAGAGGACGAGGTCGCCGAGGCAGATCAGGGCGTCGGCACCCTCACCGGCTCTGGCCAGGTCCCGGGCGTTGCCGTGTACGTCGCTGACCACGTGGACGCGGGTCCCGCGCTGGGCGGAGGGTGTGGAGGCCATGACGATCAAGGGTAGGCGGAGCGGTGCAGTTGTGAACAGTCTCGGTGCCGCCTGCGGTTACTCGCCGGTTGCTTCGGCCGTGGACTACTGTGCGCGAAGGAACGCCGCACATGTGTGACGCAGCGAACATCTCGCAGGGACCCCCTGTCGTAGAAGCCATACCGGCGGGTAACGTCCGGGCAGTCCAGTCGTGCTCTGAATTTCAATCACCGGATTTTGAGCACTAGCCCGAGCCTTGGACCGCACCGTCGCATCGCACAACGTCGTGGCGCCGGCGCCCTATGAGGAGCAGCAGTCTTGCGCGAGTTCAGCCTTCCGGCTTTGTACGAGGTCCCTGCGGACGGCAATCTGACCGACATCGTCCGCAGAAACGCCGCGCAGCATCCCGACGTCGCCGTGATCGCCCGCAAGACCGGCGGGGCCTGGCAGGACGTGACGGCCGCCGCCTTCCTCGCCGAGGTCCGGGCCGCCGCCAAGGGCCTGATCGCCTCCGGTGTCCAGCCCGGCGACCGGGTGGGCCTGATGTCCCGCACGCGCTACGAGTGGACGCTCCTCGACTTCGCGATCTGGTCCGCGGGCGCGGTCACCGTGCCGGTGTACGAGACCAGCTCCCCGGAACAGGTCCAGTGGATCCTGTCGGACTCGGGCGCCACCGCGTGCGTCGTGGAGCTGGACAACCACCTGGCCGCCGTGGAGTCGGTGCGCGAGACGCTGCCCGCCCTGAAGCACGTCTGGCAGATCGAGGCCGGCGGGGTGGCGGAGCTGGGGCGGCTCGGCGAGGGCCTGTCGGACGCGACCGTGGAGGAGCGCAGCTCGCTCGCCCGGGCCGACGACCCGGCGACCATCGTCTACACGAGCGGCACGACCGGCCGGCCCAAGGGCTGTGTCCTCACCCACCGCAGCTTCTTCGCCGAGTGCGGGAACGTGGTGGAGCGGCTGCGTCCGCTGTTCCGCACCGGTGAGTGCTCGGTGCTGCTCTTCCTTCCGCTCGCGCACGTCTTCGGGCGGCTGGTGCAGATCGCGCCGATGATGGCGCCGATCAAGCTCGGCTGTGTCCCGGACATCAAGAACCTCACCGACGAGCTGGCCGCGTTCCGGCCGACGCTGATCCTCGGCGTGCCGCGGGTCTTCGAGAAGGTGTACAACTCCGCGCGGGCCAAGGCCCAGGCGGACGGCAAGGGCGCGATCTTCGACCGGGCGGCGGACACCGCGATCGCCTACAGCAAGGCGCTGGACAGCCCCTCGGGTCCGTCCTTCGGTCTGAAGGTCAAGCACAAGGTCTTCGACAAGCTGGTCTACAGCAAGCTGCGGGCGGTGCTCGGCGGCCGCGGGGAGTACGCCATCTCCGGCGGCGCCCCGCTCGGCGAGCGGCTCGGGCACTTCTTCCGGGGCATCGGCTTCACGGTGCTGGAGGGCTACGGCCTGACCGAGTCCTGCGCGGCCACGGCCTTCAACCCCTGGGACCGGCAGAAGATCGGCACGGTCGGCCAGCCGCTGCCGGGCTCGGTGGTGCGGATAGCGGACGACGGCGAGGTGCTGCTGCACGGCGAGCACCTGTTCAAGGAGTACTGGAACAACCCGGGCGCGACCGCGGAGGCCCTGGCGGACGGCTGGTTCCACACCGGTGACATCGGCACCCTCGACGAGGACGGCTATCTGCGGATCACCGGCCGGAAGAAGGAGATCATCGTCACGGCCGGCGGCAAGAACGTCGCCCCCGCGGTGATCGAGGACCGGATCCGGGCGCACGCGCTGGTCGCGGAGTGCATGGTGGTGGGCGACGGGCGGCCGTTCGTGGGCGCGCTGGTCACCCTCGACGAGGAGTTCCTGGGCCGGTGGGCCGCCGAGCACGGAAAGCCGGCGGGCTCCACCGCGGCGTCGCTGCGCGAGGACCCGGATCTGCTGGCGGCGATCCAGGCGGCCGTGGACGACGGCAACGCCGCGGTGTCGAAGGCGGAATCGGTGCGGAAGTTCCGCATTCTTCCCTCCCAGTTCACGGAGGAGTCGGGCCATCTGACCCCGTCGCTGAAGCTCAAGCGGAACGTGGTGGCGAAGGACTACGCGTCCGAGATCGAGGCCATCTACCAGAAGTAGCCGCTTCCTCGCGTCATGGCGCGGTGTCCTCGGCGAGGACCCGCGCCATCGTGCGTTCGGCGAGCGCGGTGATGGTGACGAAGGGGTTCACGCCGATCGAGCCGGGCACCAGCGAGCCGTCGGTGACGTAGAGCCGCGGGTATCCCTTGACCCGGCCGTAGTCGTCGGTGGCCCGGCCGAGGACGCAGCCGCCGAGCGGGTGGTAGGTGAAGTCGTCCGCGAAGACCTTGCCGGCCGAGCCGAAGAGGTCGTAGCGGTAGAGGGTGGCGTTGGCCAGGTTGATCCGGTCGAAGAGCTTCTTCGCCATGGCCACCGACACCGCGCTCTGCTCGGCGGTCCAGCCGAGCCGTACCGCGTCCGTCCGGGAGTCGTACGAGAAGGACGCCCGCTCGGGGTTCCGGGTGATCGCCAGGTACAGGCTCACCCAGTGCTCGAAGCCCATGGGCAGCGGGGCGATCTCGGCGAAGACCGGGTTGTCGGCGTTGTCCCAGTCGTCGATGCCCAGCACCGGCATGGTCGACTGGTCGGCGCCGACGGTGTCCCAGAGGTGGTTGGCGCGGGCGAGCATGGTGTTGCCGTTGGTGCCCCAGCCCGCGCCGACCTCGGCGTTCAGGTCGGGCAGGGTGCCGGTGTCCCGGGCGCGGACCAGGAGTTCGGTGGTGCCGAGGCTGCCGCCGCCGAGGAAGAGGTAGGTGCAGCCGTACTGCTTGCGCTCCACCACCGCGCCGGTGGCGTCGATCCGGTCGGCGGTCAGGAGGTACGACCCGTCGCTCGCCCGGCGGACGGAGGTGACCTTCTCCAGGGTGTGCAGGGTGACGTTGCCGGTGCCGAGGGCGGCGGCGAGGTAGGTCTTGTCGAGGCTGCGCTTGCCGTGGTTGTTGCCGTAGATGACCTCGCCGGCGAGCGCGGACCGGGTGGCGGTGCCGGCCGCCTCGGCCTGCATGTAGCCGAAGTCGTAGACGTTGGGGACGAAGGTGGTCTTCAGGCCCGTGCAGGCCGCGGCCTTGCGGGAGGTGCGGGCGAAGCGGTACCAGTCGGTGGACTCGAACCAGGCCGGGTCGACGGTGTTGACGCCGAGCGCGGCGCGGGCGCGCGGGAAGTACGTGCCGTACATCTCGTCGGCGTCCACGGTGGGGAACTGCTCGGTGAAGTAGGAGCGTCGCGGGGTCACCGCCATCCCGCCGTTGACGAGCGAGCCGCCGCCGACGCCGCGGCCGACGTAGACGGACATGGCGTCGTGGTGCACGCGGTCCAGGACGCCGGGGTAGGCGCTGATGTCCCGGTTGACCACGTCCAGCCAGAGGAAGGTGGCGAGCGGGGCCTCGGTGCGGCTGCGGAACCACATGGAGCGCCGGTCGGGGGCGGTGGTGGAGCAGAACACCGTGCCGTCGGGGCCGGCCGTGTTCCACAGCCGGCCCATCTCCAGGACGAGGGTGCGGATGCCGGCCTGGCCGAGCCGGAGGGCGGCGACGGCGCCGCCGTATCCGGAGCCCACGACGACGGCGGGGGCGGACTCGACCGGCGCGGGCTCGGCCGCCCGGGCCGACTGGAGTCCGATGCGGGTGAAGCCGAGGGCGGCCGCGGTCTGGAGGGCGGCCATGCCCAGGATGTGACGTCTCGTCAGCTGACGCTGTATCAGTTTGGGTGCCATGCGCGCAGCATGGGCGGATTACGGGCTTCCGCCAAGCGTCAACGCACCATCAGGTCAAGGAAGTTCGGTTTACAGCACGGCTTTGAGCCGCTCGGCGAGCAGGTCCCAGCGCCAGCGTTCCTCCACCCACCGGCGGCCGCGCTCGCCCATGCGGCGGCGCAGCTCGGGGTCGTCGAGGAGGGCCACGATGCGCTCGGCGGCCTCGGCCGGTTCACCGCCCCGGACGACCCAGCCGGTCTCCCCGTCCAGGACCGCGTCCGGAGCGCCCCCGGAGTCGCCGGCGACCACCGGCAGCCCGGTCGCCGACGCCTCCAGGTAGACGATGCCGAGGCCCTCCACGTCCAGGCCGCCGCGCCGGGTGCGGCAGGGCATGGCGAAGACGTCGCCGGCACCGTAGTGGGCGGGCAGCTCGGACCAGGGGACGGCGCCGGTGAAGCGGACGGCGGAGGCGACCTGGGTCTCGGCCGCCAGCCGGCGCAGCTCGCGCTCGTAGGGGCCGCCGCCCACGATGAGCAGCACGGCGTCCGGCTGGGCGGCGAGGATGCGGGGCATGGCCCGGATGAGGGTGTCCTGGCCCTTGCGCGGGACCAGCCGGGAGACGCAGACCACGACCGGGCGGTCGGTGAGGCCGAGCCGGGCGCGCACCTCGGCGCCGCCGGAGTCCGGGTGGAAGGTCTTCTCGTCCACGCCGGGCGGCAGCTGCACCATCCGCCCGGCGGCCTCGGGGGTCAGCGCGGTGGCGATCCTCGACCGGGTGTACTCGCCCAGATAGGTGATCGTGTCCGTCGACTCCCCGATCCGCCGCAGCAGCTGCCGGGCCGCGGGCAGCTGGGCCCAGCCCGCCTCGTGCCCGTGGGTGGTGGCGACGAGCCGTTCGGCGCCGGCCCGGCGCAGCGCCGGGGCCATGAGGCCGAGCGGGGCCGCCGCGCCGAACCAGACGGAGGTGCATCCGTGTCCCCGCAGCAGCCCGACCGCGCGCCGGGTCGCCTGCGGGGTGGGCAGCAGCATGGTCGTACGGTCGCGTACGACGGTGAAGGGCTGCTCGGCGTCGAAGGCGGCCGTGGCCAGGGCGCCCTCCCGGCCGCGCTTCCAGGTGGAGGCGTACACGACCAGCCGGCCGGGGTCCAGGCGGAGCGCCATGTTGTGCAGGAAGGCCTGGATGCCGCCCGGCCGGGGCGGGAAGTCGTTGGTGACGATCAGGGTCTTGCGCATCGCCGCCGACCCTACCGAATCGGACGGCCCGGCCGGGTCTGTGGCAGGTACACAGGAGGGCACGACATCATGGTGCCCGACCCGAAATCGAACGGCAGGGGAGCACGTGGAGACGAACGGCACCGGGCGGCCCCCGGCATGGCTGCTCGCGACCTGGGTCGTCACCCGTGCGGTCCTGCTGCTCTTCGTGTTCGGGGTGTTCGTCTTCCCGGGCCCGGACGTCACCTCGGACGTGTCGGTGATCTACCAGGGCTGGTACGAGGTGCTGCGCCAGGGAACGTTTCCGCTGGACGACGTGACCTGGCAGTACCCGCCCGCCGCGGCCCTCGCCGTGCTCTCCCCCGCCGCGCTGCCCTTCCTGTCGTATCCGCACGCCTTCTTCGTCCTGGCGTGCCTGGCGGACGCGGCCGTGCTGGTCCTGCTGCTGGCCGCGGGCCGGCGTCCGGGCCGCTCCGCGCACGGCGCCCTGGTGTGGGTGGTGGCGGTGCCGCTGCTGGGCCCGACCGTGTACGCCCGCTACGACGTGATGGTGACCGCGGTGGCGGTGGCGGCGCTGCTGGCCGGGGCGCGGCGGCCGCGGGTGCTGGGTGCGCTGGCCGCGTTCGGGGCGCTGCTGAAGGTGTGGCCTGCGCTGCTGCTGGCCGGTGCCGGGCGGCGGGCGTGGCGGTCGGCGGCGGTGACCGGGTCCGTGGTCGCGGCACTGTTCGCGGTGTCCATGCCGGGGGCGCTCGCGTTCCTGACCTTCCAGCGGGACCGGGGCACCGAGGTGGAGTCGCTGGGCGGCCTGGTCTTCCATGTGGCCCGGCACTTCGGCTGGCCGGGGCAGGTGCTGCTGAACTACGGCTCGGTCGAGTTCGTCGGGCCCGGTGTGGCCACGGTGAGCGCGGGCGCGCTGGCGCTGACCGGGATCGCCTTCGCCTGGCTGGTGCGGTGGCGGCTGCGCGCGACCCGGACCGGGGCGCACTCCCTCGCCGACGCCGCGCTCACCGCGGCACTGCTGTTCACGGTGACCAGCCGGGTGATCAGCCCCCAGTACCTGGTGTGGCTGATCGGCCTGGCCGCGGTCTGTATGACGCACCGGGCGAGCCGGATGGGCGTCCCCGCGCTGCTGGTGGCGGCCGCGTCCTTCGTCACCGTCCTGGAGTTCCCGCTCGGCTTCCTCCACGTGGTGCTGAGCGACGGATACGGCCTGACGCTGCTGGCCGTACGCAACGGCCTGCTGGCCGCGGCCGCCCTCCTCGCGGCCCGCACCCTGTGGCGCTCGACCGTCCCACCACTCCCGCCCCTCCCCTCTGTCCCCGATCAGGCCACCCGCACAAGGAAGACCTCGGTCCCCTCCTGACCCGGCACGCGGCGCAGGCGCGCCGTCCAGCCCTCGGGAGGCTCAGCCGAGCTGGGTTCTGATGTAGGCGCGCCAGCGGGTGGTGAAGGCTTTCGGGGTGGTGCCGAGCACCTTCCGCAGGGCCGTCTCGACCGCGCCGGCCCGTTCGCGGTGGGCGCCGACGGCCCGGTAGAAGGTGCCGAGCCGGGCCGTGCCCCAGTGGTCGGCGATCATCCGGCAGGCCAGCCAGCCGCCCTCGTAGGCCCGGGCCAGCTCGGTGGGGTCGCTGGTGAAGCGGAAGTCCTTGTCGGCCGGGAGCGCCGAGGGCACCCGGCCGCCCTGCACCGCGCGGGCCAGTTCCGGCGCGATCTCGTCCGGGGTGCGGCCGGTGCCGAGGTAGCCGATCCAGTCGGCGTAGCCCTCGGAGAGCCACAGCGGGGTCGCCGCGGTGGTGTGGGCGCGGGTGGCCACATGGGTGGTCTCGTGGGTGAGGACGACCTGCCGGCCGAGGTCGCCCAGGGCGGCGTACGCGTCCGGGTTGACCACCACCCGGTCCGCGGGGGCCCGCCCGGCACCTCCCACCTCGCCGGTGGTGACGGCGGCGATCCCCCGGTAGTCGGAGGCGGGCGAGCCGAGCAGGGCCGCCATGTCCGTCAGGGACCGCGGGACGAGCACGACGACCCGCCGGGTCCAGCCCGTGCCCCAGGCCCGGGACACCGCGGGCACCGCACGGTCGGCCAGCCGGGCGAAGGCGCGCAGGGCGGCGGCGGAGCGGCCGGTGCCGAGGACCAGGCTGTGCGCGCCCTTGACCGCGGTCACCGTGCCCTGGTCCCACAGCTGCTGCCCGGCCCGGCCGGCGGGCCGGTCGGCGCTGACGTACCACCGGCCGTCGGCGGTGCGGCCGAGCGTCAGGGTGCGGCGGGCGTCCACGGGTGCGGTGTCGTACCCGGCGACCCGGTAGCGCAGCTCGGCGTCGGCGGTGGCACCGGAGGCCGTACGGTGCACCGCGGTGACCGTGTAGGCCCAGGAGGCGAGCGGAAGGGCGCGCAGCCTGGTGTACTCGGTCCGGGTGCCGGTGGCGCCGTAGGCCGGTTCGTCGTGGCCGAGCAGCGCCGCCGCGCGCCGGTCCAGGACCCGCTGCACCTCCGCCCGCGCGGAGTCGGCACCCGTCCGCCCGCCGCACCCGGCGAGGGGTACGGCCAGCAGACAGGCCGCCACCGCCGCGGCACTCCGCACCCGTCTACGACCAGCCATTTGCCGATCGTAAAGGGCACCCCCGGGGCCACGGCCGGGGAACCGGTCTCACGGCCGGGTCACCGAGGAGACCGGCATCATGTTCACCGGGTCGTACCGGACCCGCGCGCCCGGGTAGGGGGCGTGGATGACCTGGCCGTTGCCGACGTACATCGCCACATGGCTGGCGTCGGCGCGGTAGACGACCAGGTCTCCCGGGCGGGCCTGGGAGAGCGGGACCTGCCGGCCGGCGAACCGCTGCTCCTGCGAGGTGCGCGGCAGGTGCACTCCGGCGTGTGCGTACGACCACTGCATCAGACCCGAGCAGTCGAAGCCGGAGGGGCCGTTCGCGCCCCACACATAGGGCCGGCCGAGGGCGGACTGCGCGGCGGCCACCGCGGCGGCGGCGCGGGCGTCGGGAGCGACGGCGCCGGTCAGGTCCGGCAGGTCCGCCGCGCCGGGCATGCCGGACAGATCGGCGCGGCCGGCGTCGTCGGAGCGCGAGGCCCGGTCGTAGGCGGCGCGGGCGGCCGGCGGCAGCGCGTTCAGCAGCCGCCGGGCCGCGGCGAGCTTGCCCTCCACGGTCTTCTTGTGCGCGGCGACCGCCTTGCGGCTGCGCTCCAGTTCACCGAGCTTCCCGGCGGCCTCGGCGCGCTCCTGGGCGAGGTCGCGCAGCGCGGACCGCAGCTCCTTGAGCCGGCCGGCCTGTTGGCTGCCGATGCGGTCGAGGGTGGACGCCTTGTCGAGGTAGTCCTGCGGGTCGTCGGAGAAGAGCAGCGCCACCGCGGGGTCGATGCCGCCCGCCCGGTACTGCGCGCCGGCCAGCGAACCGAGCTGTTCGCGCAGGGAGTTGACCTGCTGCTGCCGGCGGGCGATGCGGTCCTGCGCGTCGCTCACCTCGCGGCGCAGCGTGTCCTCGCGCTCGGTGGCCTTGTCGAAGGCCTGGGTCGCCTGTTCGGCCTGCTGGTACAGCCGGTCCACCTCGGCACGGGCGTCGCCGTGCGGCGCCGCCTGCGCCGGTACGGCGCCGAACGCGGCGGCCGCGGCGGAGAGTACGCACAGGGCGGCGGCGCCCCGGTCGAATCCGGATGGTGCAAGGCGACGACGGTGGGACCCCACGGCAGTCCTTCTGTTCACGGACAGATACCGTTCCCCGGCGCCTGGGGACGGGGAGGCCCCGGCGCCGGGGAAACGCGGCAGACAGTAGCCGTGCGGAAGGGCTCCGGCCAAAGACCTCGTGCGCCGTCTTCGGCCCGCATACGGTCGCGCCCCGCCGCTGACGCAGGTCACCGGCGGGGCGTGGAGTCAGTTCCGGTCCCGGGGATTCGCCCGTTCGGGCGCCCTCGGGCGGTGGACGTTTCGCGGGTCGGACCGCGGGTCAGACGCGAACGCCGAACTGGAACGGCATGTCCGACATGGCCTCGTAGCGGACCACGGCACCGGTGTGCGGGGCGTGCAGCACCATGCCGTTGCCGGCGTACAGGCCGACGTGGTGGATGTCGCCGTAGAAGAAGACCAGGTCGCCGACCTGGAGGTCGTTGATGCTGTAGATGCGGGTGCCGATGTTCGCCTGCTCCTCCGAGGTGCGCGGGATGGAGACACCGGCCTGCGCGTAGGCCCAGGAGGTCAGGCCCGAGCAGTCGAAGGAGGAGGGACCGGAGGCGCCGTAGACGTACGGCGAGCCGATCTTGCTCTGGGCGGCGGAGAACGCGGCGCCGGCGCGGCCGGAGGCCGGCGGGGTGTCCTTGTTCCCCATGTCGACCCGCTGGGTGGAGGAGCGGTCGGCGCGCTGCTGCTTCTGCGCCAGCTCCTGCTTCTCCTTGGCCGTCAGGGTGTTGAGGAGCTTCTGCGCCTCGGCGAGCTTGCCCTGGACTTCCTTCTTCTTCTTGCCCAGTTCGGTGCGGGTGGCGGAGAGGTCCTTGAGCTTGTCGCTCGCCTCCGCCCGCTCCTGGGCGAGTTCGCGCTGTTTGTCCTGGATCTTCTTCAGCGCGTCGACCTGCTGACTGCTCAACTGGTCGAGGGTGGACGCCTTGTCGAGGTAGTCGTCCGGGTTCGAGGAGAGGAAGAGCTGGACCGAGGGGTCGATGCCGCCGGAGCGGTACTGGGCCGTGGCCAGCGAACCCAGGCCGTCGCGCAGCTTGTTCAGCTCCTGCTGGCCGCGGGCGACGTTGTCCTGGATGGTGGAGATTTCCTTTTGCAGCTTCTGCTGCTTCTCCTGGGCGCCGTTGTACTTCTCGGTGGCCTGCTCGGCCTGCTCGTAGAGCTTGTCGACCTTTGCCTTGACCTCGTCCTTGCTGAGCTTCTCGCTGGGCGCGGCGTTGGCGGCGTTCGCGCTGAGCGCGACGGCAGCGGCTGCGGCGGTGGTGAGCACGGTCACGCGGGTGCGGCTCGGCTGCTTGGGTCGACGGTGGGACGCCACTGAGGACGAACTCCTTCTTGTGAGTGATCACCCGTTCGGAGGTTCGAGCCCAGACCCTAGTGACCCAGCTGTGATCAGTTCAAATCCTCACAGCAGAAAATCGCATCACGCAAGTCATTCTTTGCCCATAACTCACACGGGGTGAGGCGCGATTGACGCTACGTTGCGTGACGATGCGGCCAATTCGGGCATTAGCTAGGCCCGTTGGGCGTTCAGGACAGTCGCTTCAGAAGCACCGCAGAGGCGACGGGACGGGCACCCGCCCTGGCGACCCCGTCGGCCACCTCGCGGTCGGTGGAGGCGACGATGACCGGACGGCCCGGCGGCTCCGCGCGCACCAGCTGCCGGATCAGCTCGTCGGCGGTGATCCCCGGCTTCGAGAACAGCACACGGACGCCGCGCGGCGGCGCGAGCAGCACCGGCGCGGCCAGTTCGGCGCCGTCGAAGACACAGGTCACCTCGGCGCCGGTCTGCGCGGCGAGCGCCGAGAGCTGGCCGAGCAGCCGGAGCCGCTGCTTCTCCAGCGGCATCTGCGGATAGCCGGTCTTGGTGACGTTGTAGCCGTCGACCACCAGATGCGCCTGCGGCAGCGCGAGCAGCTGGTCGAGGATGGCCGGGTCGTGCTCGGACAGGGCGCGGGCCGCGATGTCCTTGGGGGTCATCCGGCCCGGCTCCACCGCGTCCACCGTCTCCGCCGGGCGCACCGAGACCGGCGGCAGGGCGAGTTCGCGCCGCAGCCCCTGGGTCGCGTCCAGCAGGGTGTCCAGCAGCAGCCGTACCCGCATGTCCTCCACGCTGCGGCCCTCGCGGGCGGCCCGGCGGGTCGCCTCCAGCGCGGCCTCCGCCTCGCCGAGGCGCGCCTTGAGCCGCCGGGACTCGCTCTCGGCGGCCGACAGCTGCGTCTGCCCTTCGGCGCGTACGGCCTCCATCTCGGCCTGCACCTTGCGCAGCGCGGCCTCGCCCCGCTTGACGTCGCTGAGCGCGGCCCGCAGCTTGCGCTGAAGCGATTCCGCTTCCTTCTTCGCCGACTCCAGCTCCGCGCGCAGCCGTTCGGTCTCCGCCCGGGTGTGCTCGCGGGCCTGGGCCAGCTCGGCGCGCAGCCGCTCCAGCTCCGCCCGGCTCTCCTCGTCGGCGCGCTCGGCGTCCGCGCGCTGGGCCTCCTCGCCGGCCGCGGTGACCAGCTTCACCCAGCCCGCGGGGCGCAGTACATAGGCCGCGGCCGCCACATCGAGCGGGTCCGCGGCCGGGGGCGGCGAGCCGGAGTCCAGGGCGCCGGAGAGTTCCGGATGCGCCTCTCTGAACTTCTCCCCGATGCGCTGCCGGAACAGCGGATCGGTCTCCAGCGCCGCCGCCATGGCGTTCCCGGCGAACTTCGCCCGGCGGTTGGGGGCGAACCGGGCATACTGCCGCAGCTGCGCGGGCAGTTCCGCCACGGTCAGCCCGCCGAAGCCGTCCGAGACGATCTGTACGACCCTGCGGCGCACGCCGTCGGGCAGCGGACGGTCAAGCACCTCAGCGGTGCCGTCTTCCGGCCCCCCGCCTGCGGTCTCCACCATCCGTCACACCCCTAAGCCGTCCGCTGTACCCGGGGCCGCTCCGCTCAGGAGTCGGCGCCCGGCCTGTCCACGAGTTCCACCTGGTCCACCGCGTTGCACCAACGGCAGCGCACCGACTCGATGGTCTCACTGACCACCTCGCGCTCCTCCACCTTCGGCTCACCCGCCAGGTCGAGGTGGACGTACTCCACCACCTTCGAGGAACGGGTCACGTCGAACCGGGTGAGGTTGCCGCACAGGGTGCAGCGCCAACGCGTCGTGGCGGTCGGCAGGGGAACCGTCATCGTGGCTGTTCGCTTCCTTCTCGGGTCGGTCCGCGCCCGGGGGGCGGACCCGTGTGGCCGTAACCCTACGGCCTGCCGGGGACTCGCCGCCCGTCCGTTCACGGCGGCGAGGCGGTCTATCCCCTTGCGTCCCCTTACGTCATGCTCTGTGTCCATGATCGGCAACTGGAGCACGGCGGGCCGGACCCTGAGGGCGGTCCGGAACACATCGGCACCGATGACCTACACCCTCATCGCCCTGTGCTGTGTGATCTTCGTGCTGGGCCCGGCCTCCGGGCTCACCGGGGCGTACGGCTCCGGGGAGTCCCTGCTCGCCGCGCAGCGCGTGTACTTCCACCGCTGGGGCGTGGTCCCGGCCGAGCTGTTCGAGGGCGTGCCGAGGGCGGCGCTCACCCCGCTCACCGCGCTGTTCGTGCACGGGAGCTGGGTGCATCTGCTCGGCAACATGCTCTTCCTCTTCGTCTTCGGCGCGATGACCGAGGAGCGGATGGGCCGGGTGGAGTACACACTCTTCTACGTCGGCTGCGGCTACCTGGCCCTGCTCGGTTACGCGGCCGCCAACGCCGCCTCGGAGCAGTCGCTGGTGGGTGCCTCCGGGGCGATCTCGGCGGTCCTCGGCGCCTTCCTCTACCTGTTCCCGCGGGCGCGCGTGACCAGTCTTCTGCCGTTCCTTCTCTTCCTGCCGGTACGGTTCCCGGCCTGGGTCGTGCTGCCGTTCTGGGCGGCGCTCCAGTGGCTCTCGGCGGGGCGGGCGGGACAGGGCCCCGGGGTGGCGTATCTGGCGCACCTGGTGGGCTTCGGGCTGGGCTTCGGCTACGCGTGGGTGCGTTACGGCCGTACGGATAGAGTGAAAGCCGCCCCTGCCCAGGCGCCCGAGGGAGAGAAGCAGCCGTGATCACCGCGATCGTCCTGATCAAGACCAGCGTGGACCGGATCCCCGAGATCGCGGAGCAGATCGCTTCGCTGGACTCGGTGAGCGAGGTGTTCTCCGTGACGGGGACCTACGACCTGATCGCGATGGTCAGGGTGCGGGAGCACGAGGACCTCGCCGAGGTGATCCCGGGCCGGATCAGCAAGATCCCCGGCGTGGAGGGCACGGACACGCATGTGGCGTTCCGTACCTACTCGCAGCACGACCTCGAGGCGGCGTTCGCGATCGGCCTCGACTCCTGACCGTCCGGACACCGCCTCACCGGGAGGTACGGCCCCTCACACCGCCGGCACGCAGCGGCCGTCCTCCGTGCGGTACGTCCACTTGGCACCGTCCCTGACCAGTTCCCGGACCGCGCTCACGAACCGGTCGACGTGCTCGTCGGGGGTGCCCGCGCCGAAGCTGACGCGCACGGCGTTGAGGGACTTCTCGCCCGGGGCCGCCTCCGGCGCACCGCACTCGCCCTGGGTCTGCGGGTCGCTGCCCAGCAGCGTGCGGACCAGGGGGTGGGCGCAGAACAGGCCGTCGCGGACGCCGATGCCGTACTCCGCGGAGAGGGCGGCGGCGAAGTGGGAGCTGTTCCAGCCGTCGACCACGAAGGAGATCACCCCGACGCGCGGGGCGTCGTCGCCGAACAGGGAGAGGATCCGTACCTCGGGGATCTCGGCGAGCCCCTCGCGCACCCGGCGGATCAGATGCTGCTCACGGGCGACCAGGGTGTCCCAGCCGGCCTCGGTGAGCGCCTTGCACGCCGACGCGATGGAGTAGGCGCCGATGACGTTCGGCGAGCCGGCCTCGTGCCGGGCCGCGCTCTCGTGCCACGCCACCTCCACCCCGCCGTCCGGGCGCCGGGTGACCGTGCGGCTGGCGCCGCCGCCCGCGAGGTACGGCTCGGCCGCGCGCAGCCAGTCCGCGCGGCCGGCCAGGACGCCGGAGCCGAACGGCGCGTACAGCTTGTGTCCGGAGAAGGCGATCCAGTCGACGTCGAGGTCGCGGACGTCCACCGGCTGGTGCGGGACGAGCTGGGCGGCGTCCACGACGATCCGGGCGCCGTGCGCGTGCGCGGCGGCGGCCAGCTCGCGCACCGGCCACAGCTCGCCGGTGACGTTGGAGGCGCCGGTCACACAGACCAGGGCCGGGCCGTGGGGCTCGCGGCCGGCGAGCGCCCGCTCCAGGGTCTCGACCGCCTGCCGCGGGGTGCGCGGGGCGTCGAGGTAGGTGACCCGGGTGTCCTGCCAGGGCAGCAGGGAGGCGTGGTGCTCGGTCTCGAAGACGAAGACCTGGCAGCCGGCGGGCAGCGCGCGGGCCAGCAGGTTCAGCGAGTCGGTGGTGGAGCGGGTGAAGACCACCTGGTCGCCGGGGCGGCAGCCGAGGAAGTCGGAGACCGTGCGGCGGGCGTTCTCGAAGAGGTCGGTGGAGAGCTGGGAGAGGTAGCCGGCGCCGCGGTGGACGCTGCCGTAGTAGGGGGCGTAGGCGGCGACGTCGTCCCAGACGCGCTGGAGGGCGGGGGCGCTGGCCGCGTAGTCGAGGGCCGCGTAGGTGACCTCGCCGCCGGTGACCAGCGGAACGGTGACATCCCGCCCCAGAACCGGCAGAGGGGCACAAACGGACTGGTCGGCGGCAGCGGTGGAGACGGACATGGCGGAACTCCCGTGAGGCGTGTGGGATCACCGCGCGAGCAGAGGTCGCTCAAGCACGGAGAAAGGGGAAAAGGGTGCGCGGAGGCGGGGCTCGGCGGCCCTAACGCATTCGCTTGCTCACGGAAGACTCCTCGACGACCAGGACCCCTGGTCCACGCTTCGACTCAGCGTGCGAGGGGTCCGCGCTTGCCGTAGACCTCGCTGCCTACGACCTGGTCCTCACCCGGGGCACCCCGCCACGGACGGAGGGTTGCCGGACAGCCGGCCGGGGCCTTGTGGCTGTCGCTCATGACCTGGACAGGAACGTAACGGAGCTGATCGCCGCGCCGCAACTCCTGTCCGCATATCGGGACCTCGGCATGCCGGCGAGGCATGCCGAGGCCGTCGGCCGTGCCGTCAGCTCGACTCGGGCATGCCGGACTCCGGGTAGCCGCCGTAGCGGCGCTCGCGGTTGCGGAGGTCCTTCATCGCGGCGTCGAAGTCGGCCCGCGTGACGTCCGGGAACAGCAGCGGGGAGAAGTACAGCTCGGCGTACGGGGACATCAGCGGGAAGAAGGACGACATACGGACGGCGCCGCCGGTGCGTATGACGAAGTCGACCTGTTCCGGGACGTACGCGTTGCTGGCCAGGATCTCCTCGGTCATGACCGGGATCTTCCCGTTGAGCTTGTTGAAGATCCCGATGACCTCGCGGGAGAGGGACATTCCGAGGATGTAGTGGACCGTGAAGTCCGAGTCGGCGTCCGACGCCTTCCGCATCGTCTCGAGCGATTCGAGGTAGCGTTCCGGCACCAGGTCCAGGGAGCCGGAGTACGCGAAGTTGCAGCTGCCGTGGACGCGCTGGGCCAGGTCGTCGAACGCGTCGAGGAACGTCGTCACCGCGGCCTCGGGGCGGTTGAAGTTCTTCACCGAGGACGTCGTGATGTAGAGGGTCTTGATGCCCTCCTCCCGGGTCCAGCCGATGAACTCTTCGAGCTTGTCCGCCATCGCCTTGTAGCCCTCGTCGAGGGAGACACCGTTTTCGATGGACCAGCGGCGCATGCCGTCGGGCAGAAGCATCAAGTTGGTCACCGTGTTCTCCTTTTGCTGAATGCGCTGGCGCGAACAAGTGCGGGTGTGCGTCGACGGCACGTCCGAGGGGTTGCCGACGAGGGAGGAGAGGGTGTCGCCAGAGTGCGCAGGCCTGTTCCGCACCCGTGCTGGGTGCGGTTACCGGTTCGGTCTGCGGATGTGACGGCCGTCGAGAAGGCCGGAATGGGCAGAGCAAGGGCCGGTGAGAATGTTCCGGCGCTTTTCGGGGCGGTCGGTGCCGCCCGGTGGTGAAGACACGCGCATCACGCGCGGAGTCGCATAAAAACGGTGCGGAGCCGAGTCGGCTCAGGTATGGACCGGACGTAATCGACGGTCCGGCGGCGTCGGATTCCTATTCCATGGCTGGGTACAGCTGTCCCTCATCCATGCCCCCGTCATCCCTTCGTTGTCCCCGTTCAGATGCGTGCTCCGGACAAAGCGGAGGCACACACATCACCACGAGGGAATGCACTTGACGCTAGCATATCCCCCGACCCGGCCGGCTGATCAAGATCTGACGCCAATTTCCCGCAGTGCGGGGCGACTTGTACGGCCGCCCCGCCGGGCGGACGTCAGGCGTTGGTGGCCGCGACCCAGCGCTTCAGGAGCCGGCCCGCCGCCCCGGAGTCGATCGACTCGGCCGCGCGCTCCATCCCGTCCCGCAGCTGCTCCGCCAGGGACCCCGGGCCCGGCTCCAGGGCGACCAGCGCGGCCGCGGAGTTCAGCAGCACGGCGTCCCGCACGGGTCCCTTCTCGCCGTCCAGCAGCCGCCGCGCGACACCCGCGTTGTAGGTGGCGTCCGCCCCGCGCAGCGCCTCGACGGGTACCAGTTCCAGCCCCACGTCCCGCGGGTCGAAGGCCTCCTCGGTCACCTTGCCGTCGCGTACCACCCACACCCGCGAGGTGGCCGTGGTCGTCAGCTCGTCGAGCCCGTCGTCGCCGCGGAAGACCAGGGACGAGTGACCACGGGCGGCGAAGACGCCGGCCATGATCGGGGCCATCCGGGGGTCGGCGACACCGACGGCCTGCGCCTTGACCCGGGCCGGGTTGGCCAGCGGGCCGAGCGCGTTGAAGACCGTGCGGATCCCCAACTGGCCGCGTGCGGCGGCCACATGACGCAGCGCCGGATGGAACTTCACCGCGGCGCAGTAGGTGATGCCGGCCTCCTCGGCGACCTCGGCCACCCGCTTCGGCGCCAGGTCCAGGTTGACGCCGAGCGCCTCCAGCACATCGGACGCGCCGGAGGCCGAGGAAGCGGCCCGGTTGCCGTGCTTGACGACCTTGGCGCCGGTACCGGCGATGACGATCGAGGACATCGTGGAGATGTTGACGGTCTTGGCGCCGTCCCCGCCCGTTCCGACGATGTCGACGGTGTTCCCGGACACCTCGATGACGGTGGCGTGCCGGTACAGCGCGTCCACCAGCCCGGTGATCTCCTCCACCGTCTCGCCCTTGGCCCGCAGCGCCACCACGAACCCGGCGATCTGCGCGTCCGTGGCCTCGCCGCGCATGATCCGGTCCATCGCCCAGTACGTCGCACCGGCGTCCAGGTCGCGCCCGGACAGCAGGGCGTTCAGCACCTCGGGCCAGGAACGGCCCGCCGCGGTGTCGCCTCCAGCGGGGGTCACAGCGCTCATACGGCCGCTCCTGAGTCGTCGGTTTCAGCCATCCACCACCGCGCGCGCGGGGAGGATCCCAGCCTATCCAGCCGGGCGGGGCGCGGGGCGCCGGTCTCACAGTGCGGCCACTCAAAAGTAAGGAATCTTACGTTTGAACACCGGAACCAATGCATGTTGAACGAAGTCCAGGCCGCTTTCCCTGGCACACCCGGACATCGCGGATATCTTCCCCCCAGAGCGACCGTTACCTTACGGTTACCTAACTGAGATCTGGCCGTGACCGTGATGATCATAGAGTTGCCATCGCTTTTGCGCCACTTGCAAGCACGCTCGACATAAACGCCACTCCAAAGCGTCAACGGGGGACTCGAGGGGGGAACGTGCAGCGCATTCTCTTTTTTCTTTTCGCCACACCTCTCCTGGTTCTCCCGGTCAATGCATGACTAGCACTCCCACCGCGAAGATTGGGAATTTTTGTGGTATCGACTCGCGTTGTCGATGTAGTCAATTTCATGCCGGAAAAAGTGGTTCGAAACAGTGAGCTGCTTTCCGAGGACAGCGACCTGAGTGACCATGCGTTCTTCGCGGGCGTTCACGAACGACGTTTCGCGTGGCCCGAGTACACCTCCGCCCGGCTGGGTACCGCCGCTCTCGAGAAGCTGCTCGAGCGCAATGGCGTGGACCCGGCGACCGTGGATCTCATCATCTGCGCCTCCCAGCTGAACGACGCCTTCTCGCCCGGTGTGGGCACCGCGATTCAGCACGCGGTGGGCGCGACCTCGGCAGCGGTTCTCCAGGTGGACAACGGCTGCTGCTCCTGGGTCTCCTCGATCAACACGGCCAAGGCCTTCATCGACTCGGGCCAGTACCGTACGGTGGCCGTGGTCACGGTCACCAACTTCGTCTCCCGGCTGGAGGAATTCCAGCAGAGCCCGGAATCCCGGGTGCTCGGCGACGGGGCGTCCGCCACCTTGCTGACCGCCGGCGAGGAACCCACCATTCTCTCCGTGCACGAGCAGTCCTTCGGTGAGAACTGGGGCGCGCTCAAGGTCGAGCCGAGTGCCGTCGACGGAATGGAAATTCCCTATTGGGCGCACGGTTCCGGCGCCCTGACGGTAAACTTCGACCAGAAGATGCTGGCGCGGCTCTACACCGTCACCATGGAGCAGCTCCCGCGGGCCGTCGAGACCGCCCTGGAGAAGGCCGGCGTACGGAACGAGGACATCGCCCGCCTCATCACCCACCAGCCGAACGAGAAGTACGTCGCGGAGTGGCGCAAGCGCTGCGGCTTCGACGACTCCCGTGCGCACGACACCCTGGGCATCTACGGCAACCTGTTCCAGGGCTCCCTTCCGGTGACCTTCGCCGACGCCCTGGAGAAGAAGCTGATCTCCCCCGGAGACCTGGTGGCGTTCGGCACGTTCTCCCACGGCGGCGAACTCGTCGCCTCCATGGTCTGGCGCTGGAACTGAGCCGTCCCGGCCGTCCGGACAGCCCCTCTACGACCATCACCGCATGCCCGGCACCGCCGGCATGTCCAGCATCACCGCATGTCCTGCACCACCTGTGTGTTCACCATTGCTTCATTCAGGAGGAAACATGGCCAACCGCGTCCCCGACGAGTCGGGCCTCGCGCAGAACTACGTCCTCGACCGCTCCGACCTGGTGGAGCTGGGCCTGGTGTGGAACGAGAACACCGGCATGGACGACATGATGAAGCTGATGGAGAGCAAGACGAAGGAGACGTACGACCACAACGAGGTGTTCGGCGACTACTGCTCCCTCGCCGAGCACATCAACGTGCCGTACGACATCGTCTTCGAGTACGCCGCCAACGCCCGTTCCCTGGAGGAGTGGACGTACAGCATCCGCAACATGAGGCACCTGGGCGGCGGTCTGTACAAGGCCGACGAGATGATCCAGCCGAACACGGACATCTACATCCGCGCCGACGCCCAGAAGGGCCCCGAGCACGGCCTGGTGATCTACCCGTGTGCCTGGGACCAGGGCCACGAGCTGTGGATGCGCTACTACCTGACGATCATCGACTCCTCGAAGGTCCTCAACAAGCCGGGCACCGTGGTGCTGTGGACCAACTGCAAGCACCCCTACTACGACCGCAAGACGGAGAACGTCCCGGACTACATCGCCGAGGGCCGGGCCCGCACCGACCGCGTCTGGGTCGGTGACATCTGGCCCATGTTCCACGCCGGCCACAGCATCGAGATGGGCAACCTCAAGCGGATCCTCGAGCACCGTTTCGGTTCGGCACAGAGCTGACGCGGGGCGGGGCACAGCCGGGGCAGCACATCCACGACGAACGGGGGTAGGACGATGCGGCTGGCCGACGCGCTGGTCACCGTTCTGCGGGACCTGGACACCAGGTATGTCTTCGGTGTCAGCGGCGCGAACATCGAGCACATCCACGACGCCGTCGAACGGCTCGGACAGGGGCGGCTCACCTCGGTCCTGGCGAAACGGGAGGACGGCGCGGCGTTCATGGCCGACGCCCGGGCCCGGATCCACCGGACCCTGGGCGTGTGCTGCTCGACCTCGGGCGGCGGCATGGTGAACCTGGTGGCGGGGCTGGCCGAGTCCTACGCCGAATCGGTGCCGGTGCTGGCCCTCGTCGGCCAGCCGCCGGCCGCCCTGGACGGCAAGGGGTCCTTCCAGGACTCCTCCGGCATCGGCCGCACGGTGGACGCGCTGCCCCTGCTGAGCGCGGTCACCAAGAAGACCGTCCGGATCACCGGGGCGGACGCGTTCTGGCCCGCCCTGAGGGATGTGCTCGGCACGGCCCTCAGCGGGCGCAAGGGTCCCGTGGCCCTGCTCATCCCCCGGGACAGCAACGAGCTGGAGGTCGGCGAGCCGCCCGCCGACTGGCCCCGCGACCTCAACGCCTTCGCCGACCCGGGACCGGTCGACGAGCCGGCGGTGCGGGAGCTGTTCGAGCGGCTGGGCGAGGCCCGTTCACCGGTGCTGCTGCTCGGCCACGGGGTACGCCGGTCCGCCGCCCCCGAGGCGGTACAGCTCTTCGCGGAGCGCGCCCGGATACCGGTCGTGACGACCATGGGCGCCCGGGGCGAGTTCCCGAACGACAACCCCCTGTACCTGGGGGTCGTCGGCGAGGGCGGCCATCCCTCGGCCGCCGCCTATGCGGAGCGCTCGGACCTCGTGGTGCTGGTCGGTACCGGACTGAGCATGATGACCCGCCGGGCGATACCCGGCTGGGACCCGGCGAAGGCCGCCGCGGTCAATGTGGACCTGGGCCAGCTGGCCCGCTCCGGCGCCGCCGACCTGCTGGTCCGCGGGGACGCCGGCCGGGTGTTCCAGCTGCTGGAGCAGTTGCGCGAGGTGAGCCCGTTCACCGCCCCGGTGGTCGACGGGTACACGATGACGCGGTTCCTGCCCCGGCGGGCCGACCGGCTCCCCGGCCGGGACACTCCCCCGGCCGACGACGTGCTCCTCCAGAGCGAGGCCGTCCAGCTGATCCAGGAGCACCTGCCGCCCGGGGGCCATCTGCTGTACGACGCGGGCAACTGCGCCGTCGCCTCCATGCACTACGGGTCCGTGCCGCCGGGATCGACCTCGACGATCGCGCTGGGCATGGGCGGCATGGGGTACAGCATCGGCGGCGCGATCGGCGCCCAGCTCGGCTGCTCCGAGTCCACCCGGACGGTGGTGTTCTGCGGCGACGGCGCCTTCCTGATGAGCGGACTGGAGCTGCACACCGCCGTCGAACTGCAACTGCCCATCCTCTATGTCGTCTTCAACAACGGCATGCACGGGATGTGCGCCACCCGGCAGCAGAAGTTCTTCGACTCCCGCATCACGGCGGTGGACTACCGGCCGGCCGATGTGTGCACGGTGGCGCGGGGGCTCGGCTCCCCGGACCGGCTGTGGGTCGCGAGCGCGGGCACCCGTGCGGAACTCGTCCGGCACCTGGACGACCACGCCCTCGACGGCCGGCGCCCCGGTGTGCTGGAACTCCGGCTCCCGGTCGAGGAGATGCCTCCCTTCGCCTCCTTCCTGCCGGCCGACGAGCCCACGGTGACGGTGCCGCGGCAACGGCGGTCCGTCGACTCGTACGAGATGAGCGGAAGCACCCTCTAGCGGCCGGCCGTCGGGCCGGCCCACACGAAAGAGCACAGACATGACGATGGTTCAAGAGCTCGATCTCGCGGGCATCAAGGACTCCGGTCTTCGCGCCGACTACATCACCGTCTCCCAGCTGTTCCGCAAGATCGGCCGCGGACGCTTCCTGGGCCGGTACATGTTCCCCGAGGCCAAGCGTCCCTACTTCGACGCCTTCATCACCTTCGTCGCCTACGTCGACAACCTGACCGACGACATCAACCTGAGCGTCGATGTCCGCAACCGCCGGCTCGACGAGTGGGAGCGCACCTACCTGGCCGTCGCCAAGGGCGACCCGCTGCCGGTGGACCGGCCGCTGTCCCGCTCGGAGGAGACCGACGCGGCCGTCGCCCGCGCCCTGGTGCACACCCTGCGCACCTGGGACCTGCCCTACCTGCGCGTGCCGGAGTTCGTCGCCGGCAACCGCCGGGCGCTCACGACGTACGAGTACGCGGACGACGCCGCGCTCGACGACTTCCTCGAGAACGTCACCCTGCTGCCCGCCACCTGGATCAACCAGATCTTCGAGCCGCGCGGCGACGAGGCCGAGGAGCTGTGCCGGCACACCATCACGGCCTTCCAGCTGCTGGACTTCATCTGGGACCTGCGCGAGGACATGGACCTCGGGCGGCTCTACCTGCCGCTGGAGCACCTCGCCCGGTTCGGCGTGGAACGCGAGGACCTGGACCGGCAGATCGGCAGCGGGCGGATCAGCGACCCGGTGCGGGAGCTGATCCGGTACGAGATCGGTGTGGCCAGGAAGCACCTGGACGCCGGCCGCTCCTGGCCGCAGGCGCTGCACCCGACGTCGCGGACGTTCATGGAGGCCGACATCCAGCTCCATGACTCGATGTTCCCGACCCTGGCCAAGGACGACTACGCCTTCTTCAAGACCTCGCGGAAGGGGCTGGGCCTCACCTCGGGGCTGATGATCGCGCGTACCGCCCAGGCCATCGCCCGCGCCCGGAAGATCAACCAGCAGGCGGCGCAGCGGGGTTACCGCGTCCGGCCCGCCTTCGAGGGCGGCAGCGCCGCATAAGGGAGCACCGACCATGACACGCACCGCGGTCCTCGGCGGGCTGGGTACCTGGGTCCCGCCCCGGGTGGTCACCAACGACATGCTCGCGGCCGAGCTGGACACCACCGACGAGTGGATCAGAACCCGCACCGGCATCGAGCGGCGCCATGTGGCGTCGCCCGGCATGAGCACCGGCCACCTGGCGACGGAGGCCGCCCGGCGGGCGCTGAAGTCGGCGGGCACCGAGCGGGTGGACCTCGTGGTGGTGGCCACCAGCACCCCCGACCGGCCCTGTCCCGCGACGGCCCCGGTGGTGGCCGACGCCCTCGGGCTCACCGGGGTGGGCGCGTTCGACGTGGCCGCGGTGTGCACCGGGTTCGTGTACGGCCTGGCCACCGCGGCGGGACTGATCGGCACCGGGGTGGTCGACACCGCCCTGGTGGTCGGGGCGGACACCTTCTCCACGATCCTGGACCCGGCCGACCGCACCACCCGGGTCATCTTCGGCGACGGCGCCGGGGCCGCGGTGCTCCGGGCGGGCGAGCGGACGGAGGACGGCGCGCTGCTCGGTTTCGACCTGGGCAGCGACGGTCGGGGGGTGGATCTCATCACCGTGCCGGCCGGCGGTTCGGAGCAGCGGCTCGCCGGGACCGGTCCGGCGCCGTCGGACGTCTACTTCCACATGGACGGGCCCCAGGTCTTCGCGCGTGCCGTCCGGCACATGAGCGGCTCGGTACGGGCCGTCCTCGACCGGGCCGGGCTGGCACCGGACGATCTCGCCCATCTGGTGCCGCACCAGGCCAATGTGCGCATTCTCGACACCTGCGCCCGCGATCTGGGCCTGCCGGCGGAGCGGGTCGTGAAGAACATCGACCGGGTCGGCAACACCGTGGCCGCGTCCATCCCGCTGGCGCTCGCCGCGGGCGCCGCGGACGGCCGGTTCGAGGCGGGGCAGTCCGTCGTCCTCACCGGCTTCGGCGGCGGACTGACCTGGGGCTCGGCCCTGCTCACCTGGCCGGGCTCGCTCGTCCCCATCACCGAGAGCTGAGCAGTCGTACAAGCGAGAAGAGAACCATGGGCAACCTTGACGAAAACCTGAAGTCACTGCTTGACGAGCGTTTTCCCAAATCCACCGACTCCCTTTTCGCGGGGGTCACCTTCAAGGAGTCGGGAATCGACTCGATGGGGGTGGTCGAATTCATCGTGGAGATGGAGCGTCACTTCGGCACCCCGATGCTGAACGGAAACGAGCTGGGCATCGACAACAATCTGGAGGACGCCCGCGAGTTGCTCAGATCCCTGGGTGTGAGCTGATGCCCGTGGAACACCGGCTGGCCCTGAACGAGAATCCGCTTCCGCCGTTGGAATCGGTGGTCGCGGAGATCGCCCGGCATGCCACCGCGGTCAACCGGTATCCGGAGTTCTATCCGGAGCGGCTGAAGGGCGTCCTCGCCGACTGGCTCGGCTTCCCGCGCGAGGGTGTCGTGGTGGGCTCCGGGTCGGTCGGTGTCGCGCTCCAGGCCCTCCAGGCGACCGTGCGTCCCGGCGGCGGCCTGGCGTACGGGTGGCGCAACTTCGACGCGTACCCGCTGCTCGCGCGGATGACGGCGGCCCGTCCGCTCGAGGTCCCGCTGCTGCCGGGCGGCCACCAGGATCTCACCGGCCTGGCGAAGGCGGCGGCGGAGGCCGATGCGGTGATCGTCTGCAACCCGCACAATCCGACCGGACGGTTTGTCACGGCCGAGGCGCTGCGGGAGTTCCTCGCCCTGGTCCCGGCCGGGACCACGGTCGTGCTGGACGAGGCGTACATCGAGTTCGTCGCGCCCGAGGAGCGTCCGGACTCGGCGGAGTGGGTACGGGAGTTCCCCAACCTGCTGGTGCTGCGCACCTTCTCCAAGGCGTACGGCCTCGCCGACCTGCGCGTCGGCTACGGCCTGACCAGCCCCGAGCTGGCCCGGCGGATCAACGAGTTCCAGCTTCCCTTCGCCATCAGCTCGCTGGCGGTGGCCGCGGTCGAGGCCTCCCTGCGCGAGCAGGGCGAGCTGGGCGCGCGGGTGGAACGCATCGTGCGGGAACGCGACCGGCTGGCCCGGGGGCTCACCGCCGCCGGCTGGGCGGTGCTGCCGAGCCGGACGAACTTCCTCTGGTTCGACGAGCCGGAGCGGGTGCCGCAGCTCCGCGCGGCCCTGGAGCGGAGCGGGGTCCTGGCCCGGTTCTTCGAGGGTGAGGGCGTCCGGCTCACCGTCGGCGACGCCGAGGCCAACGACGCGGTGCTGCGCGCTCTGTCGTAACGCCCGCACCGCGGACGAAGAAGAGCGGTCGTGGCCGGGATCCCCCCGCCACGACCGCTCTTCGCTGTTCCCGGGTGCCTTACCAGCCGCCGCCCGGGGCGACCTGCCGTACGCCCGGCAGGGCCGCGGTCAGGACCGTTTCGAACCAGGCGGAGACCGGGGCCTTCGCGCGCAGCGCGTCGAGTTCCGCGCGGTTCACGAAGCGGTAGTCGCCCACCTCCTCCGGGTCCGGCTCGGGCTTGGCCTCCACCACGCCCACGAACAGGTGGTTGTACTCCTTCTCCACCAGCCCGGAGATCTCGTCCGGGTGCTCGTAGGTGACCGTGCCGGCCGTCCGGAGGGAGACGTCCACCAGGCCGAGTTCCTCGCGCACGCGGCGCACGGCGGCGTCCTGCGGGGGCTCGTCGGGGTAGGGGTGGCCGCAGCAGGTGTTGGACCACACGCCCGGCGAGTGGTACTTCGTCAGGGCGCGCTGCTGGAGCAGCATCCGGCCCTCGGTGTCGAAGAGGAAGACCGAGAACGCCCGGTGCAGATGGCCGGGGGCCTGGTGCGCGGACAGCTTCTCGGCGACGCCGATCGTGCGGCCGTCGTCGTCCACCAGCTCCAGCAGAATCGGTTCGGTGGAGACGGCCTCAGCGGCAGAGGTCATGCCGAGGCCTCCCGGGCGGTCACCTTGACGGGCAGCCGGGCCGGGCCCCGCAGCCACAGACCGGGCTTGAGGTCGACCTCGTCCCCCTCCAGCTCCAGGGTGCCGCACCGCCGTGCGAGGCCGATCAGCGCTTCCTTGGCCATCAGACGCGAGAGGTTGTCACCGAGGCAGTAGTGGATGCCCCGGCCGAAGGAGAGGTGCTTGCGGCCGTGCGCGCCCAGCGACACCGCGTCGGGGTTCTCGAACTCCCGCTCGTCGCGGTTGGCCGCGGCCAGCATCAGCAGCACCACGTCGCCGGTCTGCATGGTCTGGCCGTGCAGCTCGATCGGCTCGTTGACGACCCGCCAGGACGCGTGCGTGGGGGGCTCCAGACGCAGCACCTCGTCGAGGACGTCGTCCCCGAGAGCGGGGTCCTCGGCCAGCCGGTTCAGCACCTCCGGGTGCTGGGCCAGCAGCACCACGGCGTTGCCGATGAGGTTGGCGAAGGTGTCCAGGCCCGGGACGATGAGCAGCACGCACATCGCCGCGACGTGGTGCACCGTCAGCCCCTCGATGGTGTCCGCAACGCTCAGCAGCGTGGACATCAGATCGGTGCCGCCCTCGGCCCGGCGGGCCTCGAGGGCCTTGACGAAGTACTCCGTGCACTCGGCCACCGCGCGCTGCGAGGCCGCCGCCAGGTCGTCCGGCGGGGCCGCGCCCAGCTCCAGCAGGCGCGCGATCTCGGTGGACCAGTCGACGAACTGCTTCTGGTCCTCGCGCGGAATGCCCATCATGTCGCCGAGGACACGGACCGGCAGCAGCGCGCCGAGCACCTCCATGGCGTCGAAGTGCGAGGGCAGGTCGGCCAGCAGCTCGTCGGTGATGTCCGTGACCGACTTGATCAGGGCCTCGACCGCGGCCGGCGTGAAGGGCGCCGCCACCAGGGTGCGCAGCGTGGTGTGGTCCGGCGGGTCGAGCAGCTTGAAGAGGTTGCCGTCCCAGCCGTCCATGCCCAGTCCCAGGAAGGGCGGCGGCTCCTCGTCGGGCCCGCCCGCCAGCTGGGCGAAGTAGGCGGTCTTGCTGAGGTCCTTGCCGAGCCTGCGGTCACGAAGCAGGAATTCGACGTCGTCGTACCGGCTCACCACCCAGGAGTTCAGCGGCCCGGGAAGGAGCGGGAATTCATCACGGAGCTTCCGATACGCCGGATAAGGGTCTCGGCGGAAGTTCGGATCGGTTGGGTTGAAGAAAAATCCGGCTTCGGCAGCAGGATCCGGCATTACTGTCTCCCCGTCTGTCATGCCGCGGGCACGCCTGTCTGAGCAAGAAATGCCCACGGCTCAAGATCGCGACCACGATGATCCTAGCTTCCTACCCCGACCCAGTCATATAAGAAGTTCCAAAAAAAGGGGCGGCCCCCCGGAGTTCTCCGGGGGGCCGCCCATGTGGCCTTGCAGCAACGGGTGGGATCAGTGGTGGCCGTGACCGGCCGTGATCTCCTTGTACTCCTCGACCGTCGGCTTCGGGATCTGGGAGTCCTCGCCGTAGTAGGCGTTGCTGAGCTTGGCGCGCAGCTTCTCCGAGCCCTTCACCTTGCGCTCGACGCCGTTCTCGTCGACCGTCGGGCCGATCTCGGCCGGCTTGAGCTGCTCGTGAGCCGTGAGCGTGTGCAGCTGCTCCTGGCTGAGCGGCTCGTGCACCTCGATGAACTCACCGTGCGGCAGGCGCTTGATGATGCCGGTCTCCCGGCCGTGCAGCACCTTGTCGCGGTCGCGGCGCTGGAGACCGAGGCAGATCCGCTTGGTCACGATGAAGGCGATGACCGGTCCGGCGAAGAAGCTGATCCGGACGAACCAGGTGACCGCGTTGATCGACAGGCTGAAGTGGGTGGCCCACAGGTCGTTGCCACCGCCGATCAGGGTCACGCCGTAGAGCGTGAGCCAGGCGACACCGAGAGCGGTACGGGTCGGCGCGTTGCGCGGACGGTCCAGGATGTGGTGCTCGCGCTTGTCGCCGGTGATCCAGGTCTCGATGAACGGGTAGACACCGATCGCGAACAGGAGGATCGGGAAGAGCATCAGCGGGATGAACACGCCCAGGACGAACGTGTGGCCCCAGACGTTGATCTCCCAGCCCGGCATGAAGCGGATCAGACCCTCGGCGAAGCCCATGTACCAGTCGGGCTGGGCGCCGGTGGACACCTGGTCCGGACGGTAGGGACCCATGGCCCAGATCGGGTTGATCTGCGCGATCGCCGCGATGGCCGCGATGACACCGAAGACCAGGAAGAAGAAGCCTCCGGCCTTGGCCATGTAGACCGGCAGCAGCGGCATGCCGACGACGTTCTTCTCGGACTTGCCGGGACCCGCGAACTGCGTGTGCTTGTGGTAGAAGACCAGGATCAGGTGGGCCACCATCAGGCCGAGCATGATGCCCGGCAGCAGCAGGATGTGCACCGAGTAGAACCGGGCCACGATGTCGTGGCCGGGGAACTGGCCGCCGAAGGCGAAGAACGAGATGTACGTGCCGACGATCGGGATGGACAGGATCGCGCCCTCGATGAAGCGGATACCCGTACCCGACAGCAGGTCGTCCGGGAGCGAGTAACCGGTGAAGCCGGTGATCAGACCCAGGAAGAACAGCAGGAAGCCGAAGAGCCAGTTGATCTCACGCGGCTTGCGGAACGCGCCGGTGAAGAACACGCGCATCATGTGGACGAGCATGCCGCCCAGGAAGATCAGCGCGGCCCAGTGGTGGATCTGCCGGATCAGCAGACCGCCCCGGACGTCGAAGCTGATGTGCACGGTGGAGGAGTACGCCTCCGACATCTGGATGCCCTGCAACGGGACGTAGCTGCCGTGGTACACCACCTCGTTCATCGACGGGTGGAAGAACAGCGTCAGATACACACCCGTGAGGATGATGATGATGAAGCTGTACATGCACACTTCGCCCAACATGAACGACCAGTGGTCGGGGAAGATCTTGCGCATGTTGGCCTTGGCCAGGGAGTAGATCCCGAGCCGGCCGTCGGCCCAGTCGGCGACGCGCTCGCCGGCCGGTGCCTTCCCGCGGGGGCGGGACTCGTCGTTGGAGTTAGTGCTCATCCGCGCTCCCAGAAAGCAGGACCGACGGGCTCTTCGAAGTCGCCGAGGGCCTCGAGGTAACCGTCCGAGTTGACCCCGATCCGCAGCTGCGGCAGGGCGTGGCCGGCCGGGCCGAAGATCACTCGGGCACCGTCGGAGAGGTCGAAGGTGGACTGGTGGCACGGGCAGAGGACGTGGTGCGTCTGCTGCTCGTACAGGGAGATCGGGCAACCGACATGGGTGCAGATCTTGGAGAAGGCGACGATGCCCTCGTGCGACCAGTCGAGCTCGCGCTTGTCCTTGATGTTCTCCGGCTGGAGCCGGACGATCATCAGGGCCGCCTTGGCGATCTCGTTCTGGAAGTCCTCCTGGGTCTCTTCCAGGCCCTCGGGCTTCGCGAAGGTGAGCGAACCGACCGCGACGTCCTCGGGACGCAGCGGCTGGTTGGTGTTCACGTTGACCAGCAGCTTGCCCTTGGCCCACAGCGTGTGGCGCAGCGAGGTGCCGGGCAGCGGGCCCAGGTCACGCAGCAGCACGACGCCGGAGAGCGGCACCAGGGTGAGCGCGCCGAGCATCGTGTTGCGGATCAGCTTGCGACGGCCGAGCGCGGACTCCGCGGCGCCCTGGCGGAAGTCCGCCATGACCTTGGCGCGGGTCTCGGGGGACGCCTCGATGGGGTGACGCTCGTCGGCGACCTCCACGTCGGACATCAGGGTGCGGGCCCAGTGGACCGCGCCCGCGCCGATGCAGAACAGCGCCACGCCGAGGGTCAGACCGAGCGCGAAGTTCAGCGCGCTGATGTGCCCGATCGGGAAGACGAAGATCGACTTGTCGACCGGGATCGTCACGTACGACGCGATGAAGGCGACGGTGGCCAGCATCGAGACCGTGAACAGCAGGGCGACGACGCGCTCGGACCGCTTGGCGGCACGCTCGTCGATGTCCTGGATCCGGTGCTCGTGGGGCGGCAGGCCGGGGTCGGCGAACGGGTTCTCCTCGTCCGCGACGCCTACGGCGCCGTGGCCGGCCTCCTGCGCAGCGGGCAGGTTCTCTTCTGGAATGTCTTGGCTACTCATGACTTCTTGGCCTTTGCGGTCCGAGCGGCGACCCACACGGCGACGACGATCAGGGCACCGAGGCCGGCGATCCAGCTGAAGAGGCCCTCGGTGACCGGGCCGAGCCCGCCCAGCGCGAGGCCGCCGGGGTTCACCGTCTTGTCACCGTTGACCGCGTTGAGGTACGCGATGATGTCCTTCTTGTTCTTCTCGGACATCGTCGTGTTCGGGAACGACGGCATGTTCTGCGGGCCGGTCAGCATGGCCTCGTAGATGTGCTTGGGCGCGACGCCCTCAAGGCTCGGCGCGAACTTGCCCATCGACAGGGCGCCGCCCTTGCCGGCGAAGTTGTGGCACTGCGCGCAGTTGGTGCGGAACAGCTCGCCACCCTTGCCGATGTCCGCGCCGTCCGGACCGTACTGCTGCTTGGTCGGCACGCTCGGGCCGGCGCCCAGCGAGGCGATGTAGGCGGCGAGCTGGTCGATCTGGGCCTGGTTGTAGACAGGCTTCTTGCGCACGGCCTGGGCGCCCTGCGAGGTGGCGGCCGGCATCCGGCCGGTGCCGACCTGGAAGTCGACGGCGGCGGCGCCGACGCCCACCAGGCTGGGGCCGTCGGAGGAGCCCTGGCCACCGGTGCCGTGGCAGCTGGCGCAGCCGACCTCGTAGAGCTTCTTGCCCTCCGAGATGGTGGTCAGGGACTGGGAGGTCTCATCGGCCTGCGCCTTGCCCGCGGGCGCGAACGCGGCGTAGAGCCCCCCAGTGGCCGCCAGCGCGAGGAGTAGGACGACGACCGCCGCCAGCGGATGGCGTCGTCGTGCGGAGAGCTTTTTCACGGATTACCCCGGTGTCAGGATCTTCTGCGTCGTGCTTCTGGATGTGCGGGAGTCGGTCCCGCTACTTGATCAGGTAGATCGTGGCGAAGAGGCCGATCCAGACCACATCGACGAAGTGCCAGTAGTAGGACACGACAATGGCGGCGGTCGCCTGCTCGTGAGTGAACCTCTTGGCCATGTAGGTACGGCCGAGGACCAGCAGGAAGGCGATGAGACCGCCCGTCACGTGCAGGCCGTGGAAGCCGGTGGTCAGGTAGAACACCGAGCCGTACGGGTCGGAGGACAAGGAGATGCCCTCGTCCCTCACCAGGCTGGTGTACTCGTAGATCTGACCGCCGATGAAGATCGCGCCCATGATGAAGGTGAGGATGAACCACCCACGGAGCTTCTTCACGTCGCCCCGCTCGGCAGCGAACACGCCGAGCTGGCAGGTGAGCGAGGAGAGCACCAGGATCGTGGTGTTCGTCGCGGAGAAAGGCACATTGAGCGCGTCGGCCATGTGCTTCCAGTGATCCGGACCGGTGACGGACCGGAGGGTGAAGTACATCGCGAAGAGGGCCGCGAAGAACATCAGCTCGGAACTCAACCAGATGATGGTTCCGACGCTGGTGAGGTTCGGCCGGCTGACCGACGGGTGCGCGTGCCCGGTTTCTACTGTCGTTGCTGTCGCCACGACCGACATTATGTCGGTCGCTTATCTCGCGCTCACTCCGGGGGGTGCCGTTCGGAGTGTTGCCACCCGCCGGACCGGTGTTGACGTGGTGTTCATGGGGACTTCGACGGGAGTAACATCCGCCCGAACGGCCCTGTCCGTGCTGTCCGTACGACGCTGACGTCCCGGAGGAACAATGCAGCCGACCGCCACGGTGCTGGTCTACAGCGACGACTCCAACACGCGGGAACAGGTCCGGCTGGCAGCCGGCCACCGGCCCGCTCCGGACGTCCCTGTCGTGGAGTTCGTCGAGTGCGCGACGCCGGAGGCGGTGCTGCGCGAGCTGGACAAGGGCGGCATCGACGTGTGCGTCCTGGACGGCGAGGCCGTGCCCATGGGGGGCATGGGGATGTGCCGGCAGATCAAGGACGAGGTGTTCGGCTGCCCGCCGGTGCTGCTGCTGATGGGCCGGCCGCAGGACGCCTGGCTGGCCACGTGGAGCCGGGCGGACGCGGCGGTCACGCTGCCGGTGGACCCGGTGGAGTTCGCCTCCCAGCTGGCCTCCCTGCTGCGGCAGAAGCGGCTGCTGAGCGCGTAGCGGGACGACGGGGCGCGAGGAGCCTGTGCGGGTGCCGGCCCGGGCCGGGCCGCCGTGCGGTTCCGCGCGCCCCCTGCGGGTGTTCACACCGCCGTGGGCCGCAGGCGTACCGCGTCCTGAGCCGCCGGGCCGTCCGGCGAGCCACTGGACAGGGCGCTGCCCTCGCGCCATTTCCTCCAGTCGACGTTCCAGTCGCCGAAGCCGTTGCCGAACGGCTCCATGGGGTCGCCGTTGGAGTTGACGACCCTGACGATGTCGCCCTCGTGGATGTGATCGAAGAACCACTCGGCGTTGGACGTGCTCATCCCGGTGCAGCCGTGGCTGACGTTGGCGTAGCCCTGTGAGCCGACGGACCAGGGCGCGGCGTGGACGTACTCGCCGGACCAGGTGACCCGGGTGGCGTAGTAGACCGGCAGGTCGTACGAGTCCGAGCTGCCCTCGGCGATGCCGACCGTGGTGCCGCGCATCCGCACGAAGTACTGCTTGGCGAGGACCACCTTGACGCCGTTGCGGGTCTCGAAGCCGGGCTTGCCGGTGGTGACCGGGATCTGGTTGATCTCCTCGCCGTTCTTGTAGAACGTCAGCTGGTGCGCGGCGGCGTCGGTGACGGCCTCGATGCGTTCCCCGATGGTGAGCTTCAGCGGCTTGCTCCGGCCGCCCCACAGCCGGTCGCCGATCCTGATGCCCTCCAGGTTGCTGTGCACCTGGATGGTGGTGTGGGTGGGCCAGTACTCCTTGGGCCGGTAGTGGAGTTCCTTGTCGCTCACCCAGTACCAGGAGCCCTGCACGGCCGGTGTCGAGTCCACCCGCAGGGCGCGCTCCACGACGGCCCGCTGGGTCCGGTCCTTGATCTCCTGGTCGAGCTGGGCGGTGATGGGCTGCCCGACGCCGTACTGGCCCGCGTCCGGCCCGAAGGTGACGGTCAGCCGCTTCTTGCTGGTGGGCTTGCTGGTGTCGAAGGCGAGGACCTTGCGGCCGGGCGCGCCGTCCTCGTCCTCGGTGCTCACCGTGACCGTGTAGTGGGCGTTGGCGGCCAGCGGGGAGGTGCTGTGCCAGCGGCTGCCGTCGGCGGCGAGTTCGCCCGCCACATAGCGTCCTGTGGAGTCCTGGGCGGTGACGTCGGTGATCCGTCCGTCGCCGCTCCTGGCGGTGACCTCCAGGGGCTTGTCCGGATCGGCCCGCTTCCCCTCACCGACGGGGCCGTTGAAGTCGATCAGGCCCGCTGCGTCGTACGGCTTGGCCGACAGGGGGTTGCCGTCCGAACCGCAGGCGGTGACGCCCGCGCCGAGGGCGGTCACCAGCAAGGTGCAGCTGACGACGGTGCGGGTCCGCGGAGTGTGGTTCATACGATCACGCTATGAGAGGGAGACCCTACCGGCGCGGCACGTAACCCGTACGAGCGAACGACACTGCTGCGAACGACGGATACGCAAAGCCGGGAGCCCGGACCCTCCTGGCGGAGGATCCGGGCTCCCGGATGTGTGCGCGTGTGCTACTGGGTTCGGTTCTCACCGTGGTAGTACTCGAACACCCAGCCGAACAGGCCGATCAGGATGAACGGCGCGGAGAAGTAGATCAGCCACCAGCCGACCGCGATGCTGAGGAAGGCGATCGCGCCGCCGACGCCCAGCATGAGCGGCTGCCAGCTGTGCGGGCTGAAGAAGCCCAGCTCGCCCGCGTCGTCCGCGACGTCGGCCTCCTTGTCGTCCTGCGCACCCGCGTCGACCCGCCGGGCGGTGAAGCCCAGGTAGAAGCCGATCATGATGCTCAGGCCGAAGGCCATGAACAGCGCCGTGGTACCGGCCGGCTCCTTCGACCACACGCCGTACACGACGGCCATGATCAGGATGAAGAAGCTCAGCCAGATGAACATCCGGCCCTGGATCTTCACTTGCCGGCCTCCTTGCTGCCCTCGACGGCGCTGGCGCCGTGGCCGGCGTACTCAAGCTGCTCGAGCGCGGCGATCTCGGGGTGGTGCAGGTCGAACGCCGGGGATTCGCTGCGGATCCGCGGCAGGGTGGTGAAGTTGTGCCGCGGCGGCGGGCAGGAGGTCGCCCACTCGAGCGAACGTCCGTAGCCCCACGGGTCGTCGACCTCGATCTTCTTGCCGTACTTGGCCGTCTTCCAGACGTTGTACAGGAACGGCAGGATCGACAGGCCGAGCAGGAACGAGCAGATGGTCGAGACCGTGTTCAGCGCGGTGAAGCCGTCGGCCGCCAGGTAGTCGGCGTACCGGCGCGGCATGCCCTCGGCGCCCAGCCAGTGCTGGACCAGGAAGGTGCCGTGGAAGCCGATGAACAGCGTCCAGAAGGTGATCTTGCCGAGGCGCTCGTCGAGCATCTTGCCGGTGAACTTCGGCCACCAGAAGTGGAAGCCGGAGAACATCGCGAAGACGACCGTACCGAAGACCACGTAGTGGAAGTGGGCCACCACGAAGTACGAGTCGGACACGTGGAAGTCCATCGGGGGCGAGGCCAGGATGACACCGGTCAGACCACCGAACGTGAAGGTGATCAGGAAGCCGGCGGCCCAGAGCATCGGCGTCTCGAAGGACAGCGAGCCCTTCCACATCGTGCCGATCCAGTTGAAGAACTTCACACCGGTCGGGACGGCGATCAGGAAGGTCATGAAGGAGAAGAACGGCAGCAGCACACCACCGGTGACGTACATGTGGTGGGCCCACACCGTCACGGACAGACCGGCGATCGCGATGGTGGCGGCGACCAGGCCCATGTAGCCGAACATCGGCTTCCGGGAGAAGACCGGGATGACCTCGGAGATGATGCCGAAGAACGGCAGCGCGATGATGTACACCTCTGGATGGCCGAAGAACCAGAAGAGGTGTTGCCAGAGCAGGGCTCCGCCGTTGGTCGCGTCGAACACATGGGCACCGAATTTGCGGTCCGCCTCCAGGGCGAACAGCGCGGCGGCCAGCACCGGGAAGGCGAGCAGGACCAGCACACCGGTCAGCAGCACGTTCCACACGAAGATCGGCATGCGGAACATGGTCATGCCCGGGGCACGCATGCAGATGATCGTGGTGATGAAGTTGACCGAGCCGAGGATGGTGCCGAAGCCGGAGAGGGCCAGACCCATGATCCACATGTCGGCGCCGGCACCCGGGCTGCGGACCGCGTCCGACAGCGGGGAGTAGGCGAACCAGCCGAAGTCGGCCGCACCCTGCGGGGTGAGGAAGCCGCCCACGGCGATGAGCGAGCCGAACAGGTACAGCCAGTAGGCGAACATGTTCAGCCGCGGGAACGCCACGTCCGGCGCGCCGATCTGAAGCGGCATGATCCAGTTCGCGAAGCCGGCGAACAGCGGCGTCGCGAACATCAGCAGCATGATCGTGCCGTGCATCGTGAACGCCTGGTTGAACTGCTCGTTCGTCATGATCTGCAAGCCCGGACGGGCCAGCTCGGCGCGCATGAGCAGCGCCATCACGCCGCCGATCAGGAAGAACGCGAACGACGTAGCGAGGTACATCGTCCCGATCGTCTTGTGGTCGGTGGTCGTCAGCCACTTCACCACGACATTGCCGGGCTGCTTGCGCCTGACGGGCAGCTCGTCGGAGTACGAGCCGTCAGCTGCCGCGGCACCCTGGGGTTCGTTGAGGATGCTCACAGGTTGTTCGTCTCCCGGTTCTTCTCGTGGCTCGTCTGCGCGATGCCGGCGGGAATGTAACCGGTCTGCCCCTTCTTGGCGAGGTCCTTGAGGTGCTGCTCGTACGCTGCCGGGGAGACGACCTTCACGTTGAACAGCATCCGGGAGTGGTCGACGCCGCAGAGCTCAGCACACTTGCCGAGGAAGGTGCCCTCCTTGTTGGGGGTCACCTGGAAGGCGTTGGTGTGGCCCGGGATGACGTCCTGCTTCATCAGGAACGGCACCACCCAGAAGGAGTGGATGACGTCCCGGGAGGTCAGGACGAACCGGACCGTCTTGCCCTTGGGGAGCCAGAGGGTCGGACCGGGGTTGTTCGTCTGCGGGTTCCGGGTACCGGGCGTGCCGACGTCGTAGACACCGCCGGCGTTCGCCGGGAAGTCCTTCTTGAACCGGTCCGGAATGGCGTCCAGGTTCTTGTCGGTCTTCGCGTCACCGGAGACACCCGGGACGTTCTCGACGTAGTTGAAGCCCCAGCTCCACTGGAAGCCGACCACGTTGACCGTGACGTCGGGCTTCTTGGAGAGGTCCAGGAGCTTCGACTCGTCCCGGGCCGTGAAGTAGAAGAGCACCGAGATGATGATGATCGGGACCACCGTGTACAGGGCCTCGATCGGCATGTTGTACCGAGTCTGCGGAGGTACCTCGACCTTGGTGCGGCTGCGCCGGTGGAAGAAAGCACTCCACAGGATCAGGCCCCACACCAGCACGCCGGTGGCCAGCGCGGCAGCCCAGGAGCCCTGCCACAGGGAGAGGATCCGCGGAGCCTCTTCCGTGGTCGGGGTGGGCATGCCAAGGCGGGGGAAGTCCTTGTATGTGCAACCGGTTGCGGTCGCCAGGACCAGGCCCGCGGTCAGTGCCTGCAGCAGCTTCCGCCGCATCGGGCGCCGCGGCGAGCGGTCGGAGCCGTTGGGACTCACGTAGCGCCTTCCCGAGAGTCTCGCCCGCGCGGTCGGCTGCGGCCTTCTCGCTGGTCGGTCGCCGCCCTGCGTCGGGCAGGGGTTTGGATGTTTATGCGGACCAAACCCTAGCCCACCCTCTCCGAGGGTTCGCGAGGAGGGGTGCCTACTAACTCGGGTGGTTCGCTTGATTGGCGGCTGCGGGCCTGTTGTGGCTGGTCGCGCCGTTCCTCGCGCCCCTTTGGAGCGTCCCCCTGACCGGCGGTTTAGCGTTGCCGTATGGCCTACTTTGATGCTGCTTCCGCCGCTCCTCTCCACCCTGTGGCCCGTCAGGCGTTGTTGGCCTCTTTGGATGAGGGGTGGGCCGATCCCGCGCGGCTGTACCGGGAGGGGCGAAAGACCCGGATGCTGCTCGATGCCTCCCGGGAGGCGGCTGCCGAGGCGATCGGGTGCCGGGCCGACGAGGTGGTGTTCACCTCGTCCGGGACCCGGGCCGTACACACGGGTGTGGCCGGGGCGTTGGCCGGGCGGCGGCGGGTGGGGCGTCACCTGATCGTGTCCGCCGTCGAACACTCTTCGGTCCTGCACTCCGCCGACCGGCACACCTCGGAGGGTGGCACCGTCACCCAGGTGGCCGTCAGCCGGACGGGAGCCGTCGACCCCGCGGAGTACGCCGCCGCGCTCCGGCCGGACACCGCGCTGGCCTGCTTGCAGTCGGCCAACCACGAGGTGGGCACCGTACAGCCGGTGGCGGAGGTGGCCGAGGTGTGCCGGGCGGCCGGGGTGCCGCTGCTGGTGGACGCGGCGCAGTCGCTGGGCTGGGGGCCCGTCGAGGGCGGCTGGTCGCTGCTCGCGGCCAGTGCGCACAAGTGGGGCGGGCCCTCGGGGGTCGGGCTGCTCGTCGTGCGCAAGGGGGTGCGGTTCGCCGCCCAAGAGGCGGTGGACGAGCGGGAGTCGGGGCGGGCGCCGGGGTTCGAGAACATCCCGGGGATCGTGGCGGCCGTCGCCTCGCTGCGCGCCGTGCGGGCGGAGGCGGCCCAGGAGTCGGTACGGCTGCGGGAACTGACGGCGCGAATCCGGGACCGGGTGCCGCGGCTGGTGCCGGACGCGGAGGTGGTGGGCGATCCGGAGCGGCGGCTGCCGGGCATCGTCACCTTCTCCTGCCTCTATGTCTCCGGCGAGACGCTGCTGCACGAGCTGGACCGGGCGGGCTTCTCCGTGTCCTCCGGGTCCTCCTGCACCAGCAGCACGCTGACCCCGAGCCATGTGCTGAGGGCCATGGGGGTGCTCAGCGAGGGAAACGTCCGGGTGTCGCTGCCGATGGGCGTGGCCGAGGCGGATGTGGAGCGGTTCCTGGAGGTGCTGCCGGGGGCGGTGGCGGGGGTGCGCGAGCAGCTGGGGGCTCCGGCGGCGGCGCCGGCCGGGCAGCCGGGCCCCGGGGAGCTGGTCGTCGACTCGCTCGGCAAGCGCTGCCCGATCCCGGTGATCGAGCTGGCGAAGGTGTTCGGGCAGGTGCCGGTGGGCGGCACCGTACGGGTCCTCTCCGACGACGAGGCGGCGCGGCTGGACATCCCCGCGTGGTGCGAGATGCGGGGCCAGGAGTACGTCGGAGAGGAACCGGCTCGGCGGGGTACGGCCTACGTGGTGCGCAGGGTCGCCTGAGGCGCGTGCCCCGGCCCGGTCAGCTCAGGTGGGCGCGGACCTCGTCCGCGGCCTCCTCGCCGTACGCCTTGGTGAAGCGCTCCATGAAGTGGCCGCGCTGGAGGCGGTACTCCTGGGTGCCCACCGTCTCGATGACGAGCGTCGCCAGCATGCAGCCGACCTGGGCGGCGCGCTCGTGCGAGACGCCCCAGGCGAGGGCGGACAGGAACCCGGCGCGGAAGGCGTCGCCGACGCCCGTGGGGTCGGCCTTGCGCTCCTCCTCCGGGCAGCCGACCTCGATCGGGTCCTCGCCGGTCCGCTCGATCCGCACGCCCCGGGAGCCGAGCGTGGTGACGCGGTGGCCGACGCGGGAGAGGATCTCGGCGTCGCTCCAGCCGGTCTTGGCCTCGATGAGTCCCTTCTCGTACTCGTTGGAGAAGAGGTACGTCGCCCCGTCCAGCAGGATGCGGATCTCCTCGCCCTCCATCCGGGCGATCTGCTGGGAGAAGTCGGCGGCGAAGGGGATCCCCCGGGAGCGGCACTCCTCGGTGTGGCGGAGCATCGCCTCGGGGTCGTCGGCGCCGATGAGGACCAGGTCGAGGCCGGACACCCGGTCGGCCACGGTCTTCAGCTCGATGAGGCGGGCCTCGCTCATGGCGCCCGTGTAGAAGGAGCCGATCTGGTTGTGGTCGGCGTCGGTGGTGCACACGAAGCGGGCCGTGTGCAGGGTCTCGGAGATCCGGACCGAGTCGGTGTCCACGCCGTGCCGCTCGAGCCAGGCCCGGTACTCGTCGAAGTCGAAGCCGGCGGCGCCGACGAGGATCGGCCGGGTGCCGAGCTGGCCCATGCCGAAGGCGATGTTGGCGGCGACACCGCCGCGGCGCACGTCCAGGTTGTCGACCAGGAAGGAGAGCGAGACCGTGTGCAGCTGGTCCGCGACGAACTGGTCGGCGAAACGGCCGGGAAAAGTCATGAGGTGGTCGGTGGCGATGGAGCCGGTGACTGCAATGCGCACGACGGAGATTCTCCTGCGGGAGGCGGGATTGACAGTTCACGCTACCCGGTCGGAGGTCGCCGCTGTAGGTGGCAAAACTACCCGATAGTAGATCTTTCTTCGCAGTCTTCGTGTGCCTACGGTTCGACTATGACGAACCTCAAGGTCCACTCCACCACCGCCCCGGCCGACCTGGAAGAGGGTCTGGCCGCGCTGCGCGGTGACTGCGCCCGCATGGTTCCGCACTGGGCGGTGCCGGAGCGCCCGAAGTCCCGGCCGGTGCCGCCGTCCCTGATCCACGGGGTGACCGTGCCCGCGCGCTCCGCCCGGCTGCTGGACGCGATGTCCGACTACGGCGACTGAGCCGGGGCGCGTTTTCCGGGAACCGTGCGCTCCTCTGCCGCGTCCCATCGCCGTCCCCCGGGCGGGGGATGCGGGATACGACCCAGCGAGGAGCGATGCGGTGAACAGCGAGCGGCCCGAGAACTCCGAGACTCCCGAGACCCCCGGGGCGTCCGGGACCCCCGGGGACGACGTGACCACCGGGGGCGACGTGACCGCGGTCGAAGAGGGCGGCGGCGAGCGGGCCGGACGGCGCCGGTCGTCCTGGGCCGTCCTCTCGGTCGCCGCCGCCGTGCTGCTGGTCGGCGGCGGCGGGGCGTATCTCGCCGCGGGCGGTGGCCCGGACGGCCGGGGCAGCGCTTCGGCCGGGGCCGGCGCGGGGACCACTCCCCCGCCGCTCGTCCTGGACGGCGCCGGGGAGCGGGATCCGTACGGCGCCCGGTACGTGGCGCAGGGCGAGCTGCCGGACGGGCCCGGCTCGGCGCCGGTGTACGGGCCGGGGGCGGAGATCGGCCGGGACCGGGTGGCCCGGCTGGCGAAGGCGCTGGGGGTGGACGGGACGCCGGTGGCCGAGGGCCGGATCTGGCGGGTCGGCGGCAAGGACGGCACCGGGCCGCGCCTCCAGGTGAACCGGGACGCGCCGGGCAGCTGGACCTTCAGCCGGTACGCGCCGGGCACGGACGACTGCAAGAAGGGCGTCCTGTGCGCGCATGACCCGATGGCCCCCGCGGGCACCCCGGTGAGTGCGGCGGCGGCCGAGAAGGCGGCGGCGCCGGTGCTGGAGGCGGCCGGGCTGGGCGGCGCGAAGATCGAGGCGGACCAGGTGCTGGGCGCCCAGCGGGTGGTCGACGCGGATCCGGTGGTCGGCGGGCTGCCGACGTACGGCTGGACGACCGGCCTGACCGTCGACAGGAAGGGCGTGCTGGTCGGCGGGCACGGGCTGCTGGGGACGCCGGTGAAGGGGGCCGTGTATCCGGTCCTGGGGGCGCGCAGGACGCTGGAGCTGATGAACGCGGCGCCGAAGGGCGGGCACCGGATGGGGATCGGCGGGTGCACCCGTTCGATGCCGCTGAAGGACCGGCTGGAGAAGCCGTGCCGGACGGCGCCGTCGGCGGGGGCGTCCGCGGACACGATGACCGTGGGCAGGGCGGTGTTCGGGCTGGCCGCGCACTCCGTCGCGGGGCGGCAGACGCTGGTGCCGTCCTGGCTGTTCGAGGTGCGCGGGGCGGAGCCGGGGAGCGCGTCCACGGTGACGTATCCGGCGGTCGATCCGCGGTACGTGGCCTCGGCGACGCCGGCCACTCCCCCGGCGCCCACCGGGTCCGCGGCGCCGGGGACGGTGAAGGTGACCGGCTATACGGCGAAGGGCCGGGAGCTGACCGTGCGCTTCTACGGCGGAGTGTGCGCCGACTACACGGCGGCGGCGCGGGAGAGCGGTGAGCGGGTGACCGTGACCGTGACCGAGCACCCCTGGCGGGGCAAGGTGTGTGTGATGATCGCCAAGGAGTTCGTGAAGACGGTACGGCTGGCCGCGCCGCTGGACGGGCGGGCGGTGGTCGGCGCGGACGGCGGCCGGATCGCGCCCGGCGCGCCGCAGGCGCCCTCGCGCCCCTGAGGGGCGTGGACGTACGACGAAGGCGGCGGCCCGCTGCACGGACCGCCGCCTTCGTCATGCCTTCGGCTCAGCTGAAGGAGTCGCCGCAGGCGCAGGAGCCGGTCGCGTTCGGGTTGTCGATCGTGAAGCCCTGCTTCTCGATGGTGTCCACGAAGTCGACGGTGGCGCCGCCCAGGTACGGAGCGCTCATGCGGTCGGTGACGACCTTGACCCCGCCGAAGTCCTTCACCACGTCGCCGTCGAGCGAGCGCTCGTCGAAGAAGAGCTGGTAGCGCAGGCCGGAGCAGCCGCCGGGCTGGACGGCGACGCGCAGCGCGAGGTCGTCGCGGCCTTCCTGGTCGAGCAGGGCCTTCACCTTGGCCGCGGCGGCGTCGGTCAGGATGATGCCGTCGGTGACGGTGCTGGTCTCGTCCGATACGGACATCTACATCTCTCCCGGGTTGTACGGAGACTGCTTGCCGACGAGTGCAACCGGCGCTTCCGCGGATTCATTCCGGGCCGGGCAGTCGCGTTGTCGCGTTGGCGGTTCTGTCTTCATGCTCGCACATGCCCGCAGACGCGGACAGCGATCCCGGGGGCTGCCTGCACGGGATTCACGTCACATCGACGCTATGGCCATCGTCAAAGTGACGTGAAGCGGTTATGATAGATAGCGTCAGTTAGACGAAAAGTAGAAAGGGTGCGTGTCGTGACCACCGCCCAGACCCCGGAACTCGACGTGCAGCCGACTCCGCTCGCCCTGTTGCTGCTCGGCCGCGAGGCCGACCCGAAGAGCGAGCGGGGCGTCGAGTGCCCCGGTGACCTGCCGTCGCCGTCCGACCCCGACCTGGTGATGCGCGCCCGCGCGGCCAAGGAGAAGCTCGGCGACAGGGTCTTCGTGCTCGGTCACCACTACCAGCGTGACGAGGTCATCCAGTTCGCCGACGTCACGGGTGACTCCTTCAAGCTGGCCCGGGACGCGGCCGCGCGCCCGGAGGCCGAGTACATCGTCTTCTGCGGTGTGCACTTCATGGCCGAGTCCGCGGACATCCTGACGTCCGACGACCAGAAGGTCGTGCTGCCGGACCTGGCGGCCGGCTGCTCGATGGCCGACATGGCGACGGCCGAGCAGGTCGCCGAGTGCTGGGACGTGCTGACCGAGGCCGGGATCGCCGAGCAGGTGGTCCCCGTCTCGTACATGAACTCCTCGGCCGACATCAAGGCGTTCACCGGCAAGCACGGCGGCACCATCTGCACCTCCTCCAACGCCCAGCGGGCCCTGGAGTGGGCCTTCCAGCAGGGCGAGAAGGTGCTGTTCCTGCCGGACCAGCACCTGGGCCGCAACACCGCCGTCCGGGACATGGGGATGTCCCTGGAGGACTGCGTCGTCTACAACCCGCACAAGCCGAACGGCGGGCTGACGGCGGAGGAACTGCGCGCCGCCAAGATGATCCTGTGGCGCGGGCACTGCTCGGTGCACGGCCGGTTCAGCCTGGACTCGGTCAACGACGTGCGCGAGCGCATCCCCGGGGTGAACGTCCTGGTGCACCCCGAGTGCCGGCACGAGGTCGTGGCCGCGGCGGACTACGTCGGCTCCACCGAGTACATCATCAAGGCCCTGGAGGCCGCCCCGGCCGGCTCCAAGTGGGCCATCGGCACCGAGCTGAACCTGGTACGCCGCCTGGCGAACCGTTTCGCCCCCGAGGGCAAGGAGATCGTCTTCCTCGACAAGACGGTCTGCTTCTGCTCGACCATGAACCGCATCGACCTGCCCCACCTGGTCTGGGCCCTGGAGTCCCTCGCCGAGGGCAACCTGGTCAACCGGATCGAGGTCGACCGGGAGACGGAGGCGTTCGCCAAGCTGGCGCTGGAGCGGATGCTCGCCCTGCCGTAACCGGTGTATCCGGTCGCTCCCGGCCTCGGCGTGCGGTCACGCCGAGGCCGGAGTGCGTTCCGGGTGCGCCGGGTCCAGGGAGAAGACGGTGCCGTCGGGCGCGGTGACCAGCAGCGCGCCCCGGTCCAGGAGGGCCAGCGCGGGGTAGCCGCTCTGCGCGCCGCCGGCCAGGGGGTACGACTCCCACAGCCGGTGCCCCCGGCGGGCGTCCAGCGCGGCCGCGCGGCCGCTGACACTGGCCAGGAACACGGTGCCGTCCGGGCCGTCGGCCACCGGGCGGCCCGGCTGCTCCAGGGTCGTCCGGGTCCGCCACAGCCGCTTTCCCGTCTCCGGGGAGTGGGCGGTGACCAGCCCGTTGGAGACGGTGAAGCAGAGCATGCCGCCCGCGAGGGTCACGTCCCCCTTGGGCCCGCCCGCCAGCGCCACCGTCCGCTGCGCCCCGGTCTCCCGGTCGACCAGGATCGCGTGGCCGTAGACCGTGCCGTCCGGGCCCTGGCTCCCCCTCCCGCTCTGCTGGGCGAAGACCAATCGGCCGCCGAGGGCGCCCAGATAGGTGGTGCGGGCCGGGAGCACGGCCAGCGTGCGGGTGGTGCCGTCGGCGGGGTCGACGGAGAGCAGCCGGGCGCCCGGCCGGGTACCCGTGAACCGGCTGCACACGGCATACAGGCCGCCGTCCGGGTCGTACACGTCGCAGGAGTGGTCCGCGGGCAGCGGCATCGACCAGCGGCGGCCGCCGCCGTGCAGGGAGTACGCGACGAACGCATGGCCGGCACCCGTGTCGGGTGCCAGGGCCAGGCCGGCCACCAGGGCCGGCATGTCGGCCATCTCGTCCGACATCGGCCGGGACCACAGCACCTTCCCGGTCCCCGTGTCGAGCGCCACGACGGACGGCACGCTGCGGCCGCCCATGTCCAGGAACCGGGTCCGGCGCAGCAACAGCACGCCGTCGTGCACCCCGAGGACATAGTTCTCGTACCGGGCCGCACTGGGACCGGGCCCGTCGTCGCTGCGCCAGAGCACCTTGCCGGTCAGCGCGTCGAGCCGGACCGGCAGGACCTGGTCACCGGCGCAGTAGAGGGAGCCGGACTCCTGCGCGCAGGAGATGGTGCCGTCGCCGAAGCCGTGGGGTGCCTTGGTGACGCCGTGCGCGGCGTCCGCGAACACCGTGGTCCGCCAGGGGCGCCAGCCGGCCGGCACCGGCGCCCAGCGGCGGGACTCCGTGGCGCCGACGGTGCCGCCGGCCCCTGTGGTGCTGCCTCCCTGCGAGGGGCCGAGCAGCAGATAGGCGGTGAGTGCGATCCCCAGGACCCCGGACGCCCCGGCCAGCGCGAGCAGCCGGGCGCGGTGGCGACGCACCCCGGGCCGCCGCCCGGACGCCGCGGGGCGGGTCGGCTCCGGGTCGGGCCGGCGCAGGGTCACGGTGGGCAGGTCGCCGGGCGCGGGGGCGGGCAGGCCGGTCGCGAACTCCTCCGCCAGCGCGTCCAGTCCGGGCCGGTCGGCGGCGTCCTTGGCCAGGCAGCGGGTCAGGATGGCGCGCAGGGCCGGAGTCAGCGGTTCCAGGTCCGGTTCCTCGTGGACCACCCGGTAGGCCGTCAGATACGGGCTGTCGGTGTCGAAGGGGCCGCGGCCGGTCGCCGCGTAGACCAGCAGCGCGCCGAGGGAGAAGACGTCCGAGGCGGGGCCGACCGTACGGGCGTCCGTGAGCTGCTCGGGAGACATGAACGGCGGAGTGCCGATCATGTGGCCGGTCTCGGTGAGGGTCCGGTCGCCGGCCGCGCGGGAGATGCCGAAGTCGATGACGCGCGGGCCGTCCTCGGCCATCAGGACGTTGCCGGGCTTGAGGTCACGGTGCACGACGCCGGCCCGGTGGATGTCCCGCAACGCCTCCACCAGCCCGAGGGCGAGGCCCCGCAGCTCGGCGGCGCGCAGCGGCCCCGCCTGCTCGATCCACTCCGCGAGCGAGCGCGCCGGCACGTACTGGGTGGCCATCCAGGGCCGTACGGCCTCCGGGTCGGCGTCCACGACCGGCGCGGTGAAGGCGCCGCTCACCTTGCGGACGGCGGCGATCTCCTGCCGGAAGCGGGCCCGGAAGACGGGGTCCTCGGCGTACTGGGCATGCACGATCTTGACGGCGACCTCGCGCCCGGAACGGGCCCGGGCCCGGTAGACGACCCCCATGCCGCCGGACCCCAGCCGGTCGACGATCCGATAGCCGCCGACCGACCTCGGCTCCTCCATGCGCAGTGACACCGCCCCGTTCCCCTTCCCCCGCGAAGCAGTTGGAGTCCACAGGATAAGGACAGCTCAAGGGGGAAAGGGGCCACGGGTGCCGAGCGGCTACACCTTCGCGGGCTCGGGCTCGTCGGAGGTGGGCTGCGCCGGGGCCGGTGCGCCCTTCTTCGCCGCCCGCTTCTTCGCCCGCCGCTCCTTGCGCAGCTCCAGCATCGCGTAGAGCGTCGGGACCAGGAGCAGGGTCAGCAGGGTCGACGTGATCAGACCGCCGATGACGACGACCGCGAGCGGCTGGGCGATGAAGCCGCCCTCGCCGGTGACGCCCAGGGCCATCGGGAGCAGGGCGAAGATGGTCGCCAGCGCCGTCATCAGGATCGGGCGGAGCCGGTGCCGGCCGCCCTCGACCACGGCCTCGACCACGCCGTAGCCCTGGCCGCGGTACTGGTTGATCAGGTCGATCAGCACGATCGCGTTGGTGACCACGATGCCGATGAGCATCAGCATGCCGATCATCGCCGGGACGCCCATCGGGGTGCCGGTGGCGACGAGCAGACCGATCGCGCCGGTGGCCGCGAACGGGATCGACACCAGCAGGATCAGCGGCTGGGCCAGCGAACGGAAGGTCGCCACCAGCAGCATGAAGACGATCGCGATCGCCGCCAGCATGGCCAGGCCCAGGTTCTTGAACGCGTCGTCCTGGTCGGAGCTGACCCCGCCGATCTCCGCCTCGGCGCCCGCGGGCAGCTTCAGGGCCTTGATCTTCGCCTGGAGCTTGGTGCTGATCGCACCCGTGTTGTCACCGGTCGGCTTGGCGGTGATGGTGGCGGCGCGCTGGCCGTCGATCCGGGTCAGCGACACCGGGCCGTCCACCAGCTTCACCGTGGCGATGTCGCCGAGCTTCACCGGGCCGAGGCGGAGGTTCCGCAGCTGCGCGAGCGTGGTCGCGGGCTTGGCCGACCGCACCACGACATCGCGCTCGGTGTCGTCCAGGACCGCCTTGGCCGCCGTGGTGCCGCGCACCGCCTCGGCGACCGCCGCGCCGAGCTTCTGGTCGTCGAACCCGGCCGCCGCCGCCTTGGCGTTGGCCTTGACCGAGATCCGCGGCACGCTCGTCGCCAGGTCGCTGGTGACGTCCGTGACGTGGTCGAGCCCGGCGACGGTGGAGCGGACCTGCTCGGCCGCCGTGCGCAGCGCCTGCGGGTCGGAGGCCTTCACCACGACGCTGAGGTCCTGGTTGCCGAAGCCGTCACCGGCCGCCACCGTGGTGGTCCCGATGCCCTTGAGCTTCTTCAGCCCGTCCTCCAGGCGCTGCTGGACCTCGTCGTAGGACTTCGAGTCCTTCAGCATCACCTGGTAGGTGGCCTGGTTGGTGTCCGTGCCGCCGCCGAAGGCCGCCATGAAACCGGAGGAGCCGACGGTGACCTGGTAGTCCTTGACGCCGTCGGTGGCGGCGATGAGCTTCTCCACCTTCTTCGCCTGGGCGTCGGTGGCCGCGAGGCCGGTGCCGGCCTTCAGCTCCTGCTTGACGGTGAGGACCTGCTGCTCGCCCTGGTCGAAGAAGTTGGTCTTCAGCAGCCCGGACATGCCGAACGTGACGACCAGGACCACGATCGCGATCAGGACGCTGGTCAGCCGGCGCCGGGTGGCGAAGCGCAGCACGGGGACGTACGCGCGCTGGAGACGGCTGTTCGCCTCCTTCTCCTCGGCCCGCTGGCGCGCCTCCTCGGCGTCCTCGGGGGTGCCCTTCGGGGCGCGCAGGAACCAGTACGACAGGACCGGTACGACGGTCAGCGACACCAGCAGGGACGCCAGCAGGGCCGCCGTCACCGTGATGCTGAACGAGCCGAACAGCGCGCCCACCATGCCGCCGACCAGGCCGATCGGCAGGAACACGGCGACCGTGGTGAGGGTGGAGGAGGTGACCGCGCCGGCCACCTCGCGCACGGCGGTGAGGATGGCCTCCTTGCGCTCCTCGCCGTAGCCGAGGTGCCGCTTGATGTTCTCCAGCACCACGATCGAGTCGTCCACGACCCGGCCGATGGCGATGGTCAGCGCACCCAGCGTGAGCATGTTCAGGGACAGGCCGTCGGTCCACAGCACGATCAGCGCGAGGACGACGGACAGCGGGATGGACACCGCCGTCACCAGCGTCGAGCGGAGCGAGGCGAGGAAGAGCAGGATGATCAGGACCGCGAAGAGCAGGCCGAGCGCGCCCTCCGTGGTCAGGCCCTTGATGGACTTGGAGACCGCCGGGCCCTGGTCGCTGACGACGGTGAGCCGGGCGCCGGAGCCGAGCTGACGGCGCAGGTCGGGCAGCTTGTCCTTGACCGCGCCGGAGATGGACACCGCGCTGCCGTCGTGGTCCATGGTGACGCTGACGGCGAGGCTGGGCCGGCCGTCGGTGCGGGTGATGGAGTCGGCCGGGGCGGGCTGCTCCTCGACGGTGGCCACGGCACCGAGACGGACGGGCTTGCCGCCGTTCGCGCCGGCGACCATCAGGTCCCGGATCTGCTGCACCGAGGTGAAGCCGCCGCCGACCTGGACGGTGCGGTTGGCGCCGTTCTCCTCGAAGGAACCGGCCGGGACGGTCGCGCCGCCCGCCTGGAGCGCCTGGCCGAGGGCGGCCGGGGTGAGTCCGGCCCGGCCGAGCGCGGCCTCGTCGGGGGTGACGGTGACCTGGACGTCACGGACGCCGGTGACCTGGACCCGGCCCACGCCGTCGATGTCCTTCAGGGACGGTACGACCGTCCGGTCGAGCTGGTCGGCGAGGGACTGCTGGTCCTTGTCCGAGGTGACGGCGAGGACCACGGTCGGCATGTCGTCCGTGGAGCCGGAGATGACCTGCGGCTCGACGTCGCCGGGAAGCTGGTTGCGGGCCCGGTTGACGGCCTGCTGGACGTCGGAGACGAGCTGCTTGGTGTCGTTGCCGTAGTCGAAGGACGCCATGATCACGGCGTTGCCCTCGCTGGCGGTGGAGGTGACACCCTTGATGCCGGAGACGCCCTGGAGGTTGTTCTCGATGGGCTCGACGACCTGCTTCTCGACGACGTCGGGCGAGGCGCCGTGGTACGGCGCGATGACCGACACCATGGGCAGGTTGATGGTGGGCAGCAGCTGCTGCTTGATCTGGGGTATCGCAATCAGCCCGAAGACCAGCGCGACGATCGACATGAGCCCTATGAGGGCCCGTTGGGCGAGGCTGAATCTGGACAGCCAGGACATGGGTCAGGGTCCTCTTCCGTGAGCGGCAGAAGCACGGCGGGGCGCACGGGTGAGCGCCCACCTCACCACCCTGAGCCATGGCCAGGGGCCGTTCCGTAGGCCCCAGGTCCCGTTCCTTATGCCATCTCTACTCCGCGCGCAGTACACGCGGGTGGAGATCAGTCCATCCTCGGGCGCACCAGCCCGGACTCGTAGGCGATCACCACGAGCTGCGCCCGGTCCCGCGCGCCGAGCTTGGCCATGGCGCGGTTGACGTGCGTCTTCACGGTCAGCGGGCTGACCTGGAGCCGCTCGGCGATCTCGTCGTTGGAGTGGCCGCCGGCGACCTGCACCAGCACCTCCCGTTCCCGGCCGGTGAGCGCGCCCAGCCGCGCGGAGCGGGCGGGATCGCGGTCGTCGTCGCCGTCGCCCTGGGCCAGGAAGCGGGCGATCAGCCCCTTGGTGGCGGCCGGGGAGAGCAGCGCCTCGCCGCCCGCCGCGACCCGGATGGCGTTCAGCAGCTCCTCCGGTTCGCTGCCCTTGCCGAGGAAGCCGGAGGCGCCGGCCCGCAGTGCCTGGACGACGTAGTCGTCCACCTCGAAGGTGGTCAGGATGACCACGTGGACCTGGGCCAGCTCGGGGTCGGCGCTGATCATCCGGGTGGCGGCGAGTCCGTCGGTGCCGGGCATCCGGATGTCCATGAGGACGACGTCGGGGGCGTGCTCCTTGGCGAGCCGGACCGCCTCTGCGCCGTCGCAGGCCTCCCCCACCACCTCCATGTCGGGCTCGGAGTCGACCAGCACCCGGAACGCGCTGCGCAGCAGTGCCTGGTCGTCGGCGAGCAGGACACGGATCGTCATGCGGGCTCCCCCTGGGCCGTCGTACGCGCGTCGGCCGTGCGCGCGTCGGTTGCGAGGGGCAGGATCGCATGGACGCGGAAGCCGCCGCCGTAGCGGGGTCCGGTGGTCAGCCTGCCGCCGAGGGCCCCGACCCGCTCGCGCATCCCGAGCAGCCCGTGCCCGCCTCCGTCCTGCGATACGGCGGCCTCCCCGGCTCCGTCGTCCAACACGCTGACCTCGATGTCCGACCCGACGCGTACGACGCTGACCTCCGCCTTGGCGCCGGGCCCGGCGTGCTTGCGGGCGTTCGTCAGGGCTTCCTGGACGATCCGGTAGACGGCCAGGTCGACGGCGGCCGGCAGGTCCCCGGTACGGTCCGGAAGGGCCACCTCCACCGGCAGGCCCGCGCTGCGGAAGGTGCCGGCCAGCTCCTCCAGGCGGTCGAGGCCGGGGGCGGGCTCGGTCGGGGCCTCGGGATCACCGGACTGGCGCAGCAGGCCCACGGTCGCCCGCAGCTCGTTCAGCGCGCTGCGGCTGGCCTCGCGGACATGGGCGAGGGCCTCCTTGGCCTGGTCGGGCCGCTTGTCCATGACATGGGCGGCGACACCGGCCTGCACATTGACCAGGGCGATGTGGTGGGCGACCACGTCGTGCAGATCGCGGGCGATGCGCAGCCGCTCCTCGGCGACCCGGCGGCGGGCCTCCTCCTCGCGGGTGCGCTCGGCGCGTTCCGCGCGCTCCCGCATCGCCTGGACGACCGCGCGGCGGCTGCGGACGGCGTCCCCGGCGGTGGCGCCGATGCCGGTCCAGGCCAGGACGCCCAGGTTCTCCTGCGCGTACCAGGGCAGCGGGCCGCCGAGCATGGCGGCGGCCGTCAGCACGGTGGTGGTGAGCAGGCCGATGCGCAGGGTGGTGGTGCGGTCGGTGGCCGAGGCGACGGTGTACAGGGCGATGACGGCGGACATCCCGACCGGGGCGCGCGGGTCGCCGGTGACGAACTCGACGAGGGAGAGGGCGCCGGTGAGGGCGAGGACCGGCATGGGGGCGCGGCGGCGGAAGACCAGGGCCGCGGCGCCGAGCAGCATCAGCAGGAGGCTGAGCGGATCGGGGGTGCGGACGCCCCAGGTCACCCCGTGCGCTCCCTGGGGCACCACGAAGGAACCCGCGATCATGCAGGCCAGGACGCCTGCGGCGAGGGCCGCGTCCAGGGCCAGGGGGTGGGCGCCGAGGCGGCAGCGGGCGCGGTCGAGAGTGCTCACGGTGTGAACAGTACGGCGGCGGCCGAGGCCCCCGTGTCCGTCACCTTCCCGGCACCCGGGAGCTCAGCCGGGGATCAGGCCGTCGTCGCTCAGCAGGTCGCGGACCTGCTCCAGGCTCGCGTCCGCCGACGGCAGGATCAGGTCCGACGGTTCCAGCGAGTCGTCCGGCAGCGGGACGCCCAGCCGGTGGACCGCGGACAGCAGGGCGTCGAGGGTGCGGCGGAAGCCGGTCTCGTCGCCGCTCTCCATCTCGGCCAGCAGCTCGTCGTCCAGCTGGTTCAGCTCGGCCAGGTGGGCGTCGTCCACGCTCACCTGGCCCTCCCCCATGATCCTTACGATCACGTCGGCCTCCTCGGCATGACCCCTACTGCTTGTCGAAGCGCGGGGTGTCCTGCGGCTGCTGCTGGGACTGTCCCTGACCGGTGCCGCCCTCGATGGCCTGCTGCGGCGCGCCGCCGGCCAGCTCGGCCTTCATGCGCTGAAGTTCCAGCTCTACATCACTACCACCGGAGATCCGGTCCAGCTCGGCGGCGATGTCGTCCTTGGCCATGCCGGTCGGGTCGTCCAGGGCACCGGAGGCGAGCAGCTCGTCGATGGCGCCGGCCCGGGCCTGCATCTGCTGCGTCTTGTCCTCGGCGCGCTGGATGGCGAGCCCGACGTCGCCCATCTCCTCGGAGATGCCGGAGAAGGCCTCGCCGATCCGGGTCTGCGCCTGGGCGGCGGTGTAGGTGGCCTTGATGGTCTCCTTCTTCGTACGGAAGGCGTCCACCTTGGCCTGGAGCCGCTGGGCCGCCAGGGTGAGCTTCTCCTCCTCGCCCTGGAGGGTCGCGTGCTGCGTCTGGAGGTCCGTCACCTGCTGCTGGAGGGCGGCACGCCGGGACAGCGCCTCGCGGGCCAGGTCCTCCCGGCCCAGCGCGAGCGCCTTGCGGCCCTGGTCCTCCAGCTTGGACGACTGCTGCTGCAACTGGTTGAGCTGGAGTTCCAGGCGCTTGCGGGAGGTCGCCACGTCGGCGACGCCGCGGCGCACCTTCTGGAGCAGCTCCAGCTGCTTCTGGTACGAGTAATCGAGGGTCTCGCGCGGGTCCTCGGCCCGGTCAAGGGCCTTGTTCGCCTTCGCGCGGAAGATCATCCCCATACGCTTCATGACACCGCTCATGGGCTTCGCGCGCCCCCTTCTGACGGACTCCAGCTCACAGATCCAGCGACAGAACCCACAGTACGGGCCCTGCCTCCATTACCGCACTGTCCAGGGGCTGATGCGCTCATCCCCGAGAACGACTGCGGACGGCACCGCTCCGGCCTGAGGAGTAGGTGGCCCCTCAGATCCTCCTCCGGGTCCCCGGATCTTCCGACCCCGGTTCGGTCCCGGTTGTGTCCCGGTTCTGTCCCTTCCACAGGCCCGCGCGCACGCCGGTGTGCGTCCGGTGTTGCCGGATCGTTCCCCGAAGGGCTGGGGTCCATGCCCGGGAAGCCCGTACCCTTGGGTTTTGTGTTCCGTAGCCGTGCCAAGGAAGAGAAGGCGCCCGCCGACAAGGCCGTGGTGACCGACTCCAAGCAGCCCCGTGACCCGCAGGCCCCGAAGGGCCGGCCCACGCCCAAGCGCAGTGAGGCCCAGTCCCAGCGCCGAAGCGTGGCCCAAACGCCGACGACCCGCAAGGAGGCAGCGCAGCGCAACCGCGAGGAGCGCCGGCAGGCGCTGGAGCGGCAGCGCCAGGCGCTCGCCGGCGGCGACGAGCGGTATCTGCCGGTCCGGGACAAGGGCCCGGTCCGCAAGTTCGCCCGGAACTGGGTGGACTCCCGGTTCAACGTGGCGGAGTTCTTCCTGCCGCTCGCCGTGGTGATCCTCGTGCTGAGCATCGTGAAGGTGCCCGCGATCCAGTCCGTGGCGCTGCTGCTGTGGCTGGTGGTGATCGTGCTGATCGTGCTCGACGCGGCGTTCAGCGGCTTCCGGCTGAAGAAGCGGCTCAAGGAGCGCTTCCCGGACGAGAACACCCGCGGCGCGGTCGCCTACGCCCTGCTCCGCTCCCTCCAGATGCGCCGGCTCCGGCTGCCGAAGCCGCAGGTCAAGCGCGGAGAGCGGCCCTGAGCGCAGAGGCTTTCACCGGGGGCGCGGCCAAGGCCTGGCTGCACAGGCTGGGCGGCCTGCGTGATGTCGTACGACAGGAGCTGGTCGCCCGCCAGCTGGACGAGCAGATAGCCGGGCGGTTCCCGGTCGGGCAGCGGCTGCGGGTGCTCGACGTCGGGATGGGCCAGGGCACGCAGGCGCTGCGGCTGGCCCGGCTCGGCCACCAGGTGACCGGGGTCGAGCGGGAGCCGGCGATGATCGCCGCCGCGCGCGAGGCGCTGGCCGCCGAGCCGGAGGGCATCCGCGCGCGGGTCCGGCTGGTGCAGGGCGACGGGCGGGACACCGGCGTGCACTTCCTGCCGGGCAGCTTCGACGTGGTGCTCTGCCACGGCGTACTGATGTACGTCGAGGAGCCCGACCCGCTGGTGGCGGGGCTGGCGCGGATGCTGGCCCCCGGCGGACTCCTCTCCCTGCTGGTCCGCAACGGCGACGCGCTCGCGATGCGCCCGGGCCTGTCCGGCGACTGGGCGGGCGCGCTGGCCGCCTTCGACACCACCGCCTACAGCAACCGCCTGGGCCTGGACGCCCGGGCCGACCGGCTGTCCACGCTCACCGCGACGCTCGCCGGGATCGCGGCCCCGCTGCACGCCTGGTACGGCGTGCGGGTCTTCACGGACACGGCCGCGGACGGCACACAGATCCCGGACGACCTCGAGACCCTGCTGGCCGTCGAGGAACGCGCGGGCCGCACGGACCCCTACCGCCGGGTGGCGGCACTGCTGCATCTGTGCGGCGTACGGGGCTAGATCCGTTCGGGGCAACAGCGGGAGCCGGGTGATCACCGGGCGGTGAGACTCGGGGCATGGATGCTTTCCGTACCGGTGTGCTGCGTGGAGTGGTGGTGCTGGCGTGCTGCGCGGGCCTCGTCACCGGCTGCCAGCGCCCCTCGGCCGAGGCCGGCCAGGATCCGCCGGCGGCCGCCCGGGCGGCCGTGCCGATGGCCGTGGGCGATCTCCAGAGCCAGTACCAGAAGGTCATCCGGGAGGTCCTGCCGTCGGTCGTGCAGATCCGGGCGGGCAACCGGCTGGGCTCCGGGGTGGTGTACGACGGCAGGGGACACATCGTCACCAACGCCCATGTGGTCGGCTCCGCGAAGGCGTTCACGGTGACCACGGCCAGCACCGAGGAGCCGCTCACCGCGCGCCTGGTCTCCTCCTACCCCGAGCAGGATCTGGCCGTGATCAAGCTGGACCGGGCGCCGGCGGGGCTGAGACCGGCGGTGCTCGGCGACTCCGACAAGGTCGAGATGGGCCAGATCGTGCTGGCCATGGGCTCGCCGCTGGGGCTGTCCTCCAGCGTGACCCAGGGCATCGTCTCGGCGACCGGACGGACCGTCAGCGAGGGCAGCGACGGCGGGGGTACGGGCGCCACGATCCCGAACATGGTGCAGACGTCGGCGGCCATCAACCCCGGCAACAGCGGGGGCGCCCTGGTGAACCTGGACGGTCAGGTCATCGGCATTCCCACGCTCGCCGCGGCCGACCCGGCGCTGGGCGGCAGCGCGGCGCCCGGCATCGGGTTCGCGATCCCGGCGTCGATGGTGCGGACGGTCGCCGGACAGATCATCGACAAGGGCCGGGTCGTCGACTCCGGGCGGGCCGCGCTCGGCGTCACCGTGCGGACGGTGGTGGACGTCCGCTACCAGCCGGCCGGGGTGGCGGTGGTCACCGCCAAGAGGGGTGACGCGGCCGACCGGGCGGGGCTGCGGCCCGGGGACATCATCACCAGGCTGGGCGACCAGCCCGTCACCACCGTCACCTCCCTGTCGGAGGCGCTGGCCGCGGACCGGCCCGGGCAGCGGACGACGGTGACCTATCTGCGGGGCAGCGGCGAGAAGACGGTGCGGGTGACGCTGGGCGAGCAGTGAGGAGGGGTACGGCGCTCTCCCCCACCGCTCGCCACCGGGCCGCCCGGGCGGGTTCGCTACGCGTCGGCGTCGGCGTGCAGGCTCATCGGCCCGTAGATCTCGCTGTTCTCCTCGTACAGCCGCACCTGGTCCGCGCCGCCCTCGCAGAGCGCCTTCCAGTGCTCGCCGATCCAGGACTCGGCGTCCCCCTGGGTGGTGAACTCCTCGGGCTGCACCGCGGGCTGGACCTCCGTCCCGTCGGCCTTCTCGAACCGCCACGTCCATGCCGTCATATGGGCCTCCTCGTGATCCAACTCCTGGCAGCCTAGCCGGAAGCGCAAGACCTGCCAGGACAAGCGAAAATCGTCCCGTGGAAATCACTCTGCTCGGTACTGGTGCCCCGGCGGGACTGCCCCGGCCCGACTGTCCCTGCGCCGCCTGCGCACGCGCGCTGGGGCCCGACGCGCGGGCGGCGACCGCCGTGCTGGTGGACGGGGCGCTGCTGCTGGACCTGACGCCGGGGGCGGCGTTCGCGGCGGCGCGGGCCGGGCACTCGCTGGGCGGGGTGCGGCAGGTGCTGCTGTCGCACCCGCACGACGGCCCCGCAGTCGAGGTGCCGGCCGGGCTGCCGCAGCCCGGACGGGTGCCGGACGGCCGGGAGTTGGCGCTGCTGACGGGGCATCGGGTGCGGGCCGTGGCGATGGACGCGGGCGGCACCGGGTACGCGGTGACCGGGCCGGACGGACAGCGGCTGCTGTATCTGCCGCCGGGCGGGGCGCCGGCCGGGCTGGAGGAGGCGCGGGCGGAGTCGTACGAGATGGTCCTCGCGGACGTGGTGGGGCGCCCGGACGCACTGGCCCGGCTGCGGGCGGTGGGCTCGGTGGGCCCGACGACGGATGTGCTCGCCGTGCATGTCGGCCACGACGTGCCGCCCGGCCCGGAGCTGCGGCGGCGGCTGGCGGCGGCCGGGGCGCGGGCGGTGCCGGACGGTACGACGCTGGTGGTCGGGGCGTACGAGGACGTGCCGGACGTGCCGCGGCGCACGCTGGTGCTGGGCGGGGCGCGGTCGGGGAAGTCGGTGGAGGCCGAGCGGCGGCTGGAGGCCTTCCCGGATGTGCTGTACGTGGCGACCGGCGGGACGCGGGGCGGGGACACCGAGTGGGCGGCGCGGGTGGCGGCGCACCGGGAGCGGCGGCCGGGGTCGTGGCGTACGGCGGAGACGACGGATCTGTTGCCGCTGCTGGGCGAGGAGGGGCCGCCGCTGCTGATCGACTGCCTGTCGCTGTGGCTGACGGATGTCATGGACTCCGTGGGCGCGTGGGACGACGCGGAGTGGGCGGGCGGGGGTGAGAAGGCGCTGCGGGAGCGGGTGCGGGAGTTGACGTCGGCGGTGCGGGGGGCGCGGCGGACGGTGGTGGCGGTGTCGAACGAGGTGGGGTCGGGGATCGTACCGGCGACGGCGTCGGGGCGGCGGTACCGGGACGAACTGGGGCGGCTGAACGCGGCGTTCGGGGCGGAGTGCGAGGAGGTTGTGCTGGTGGTCGCGGGGCAGGCGCTGGTGCTGCGGGGCTGAGGGGTCGCCGCGCGACTGTGGGGGTCTCAGTTCTTGCGGGCGAGGATGCGGTAGGAGTTGGCGAAGGGGGTGTGGCGGAGGAGGGGGGCGAGGGTGTGGTCGAGGGCTGAGGCCAGGCCGATGAGGGGGGTGGCCGTCGCGCGGAGTGCGGGGTGGGCGTGGGCCACGGAGAGGGAGACGGCGGCCGCGACGTCGTAGGGGAGGTGGGGTGCGCTGCGGTGGGTGGACAGGACCGTGCAGCCCCGCTCGGTCAGTTCCGCGCAGAGGTTGCGGAGCGGCATCAGATGCAGATGGCGGGGCTGGCCGTACGGCAGCCACCGCCGGCCGAGCAGCGGCGCGAACGCGCAGCGCGGGTCGGGGACCTCGATGAGCAGATGGCCGCCGGGGCGCAGGGCGCCCAGGGCCGCGCGGAGTTCGGCGCGCGGGTCCGGGGTGTGCTCCAGGTGGTGGAACATGCTGACGACGTCGTAGCGACCGCGCAGCCGGGCGAGCAGCTCCGGTGCGGTGAGTTCGCCCTGGTGCGCCTCCTCGACGCGTTCCTCCAGCAGGGCCTTGGCCACCCGGTGGGTCGGGTCGTGGCCGTCGAAGGAGGTGTACGGGAAGACCTCCTTCGCCGTCTCGGGGAAGGAGCCGTACCCCGTGCCCACGTCCAGCCAGCTCTCCGGATCCGCCAGCGGCAGCACCGCGCGGGCCGCGGCCCGGTGGCGGCGGCGCACCGCCCGGGGGGACAGGACCCGTTCGGCGAAGTCCTCCAGCCGGCCCTCGTGGAAGTCCCGGTGGTGCAGGGCGAGGCCCTCCGCGGTGAGCCGGGGGTTCTGGAAGACGTGGCCGCAGTCGCGGCACTCGTCCACGGCGCAGGCCCCCGGGCCGTACCGCCCCTCGGCCGCCGCGCGCACCCGGGTGCGCAGGGACCGCGAGCCGCACCACGGGCAGTCCTCGCGGCGCGGCGCGTGGCAGGGGTCGGCGGACCGGGTCAGGGTCTGCGGTGGGGTGTGCGACGTCGGCACGGACGGCACGGTCGGCATGGGCGGCTCCCTGAGCGACATTCCGCTGCAAACCGGAACGTATGGGATACCGGTGGTGGGTGCAACGACGTCGCCGGAGTGTGGTGGCGATGTGGCACGGAAGCGTTTGTTCTCTGGCGGTACTGTTCGGCGAATGAGCAGGCTTAATCTGGACGACTTCACCGATCTGATCGAGCGCCCGGACGGGGGCGTGCGCCGTGACGCCGAGACCTGGCGGGAGCGCCGGATCGTGCCGCCCGGCGCGCTGGGGCGCCTCGACGAGCTGGGCGAGTGGCTGGCCGCCGCGCAGAGTGCCGTACCGGTACGGCCCATCGAGCGGCCCCGGGTGGTGCTCTTCGCCGGTGACCACGGGATCGCCGGGCTGGGCGTCTCGGCGCGGCCGGCGGGCAGCGCCGAGCAGCTGGTGCGGGCCGTGCTGGAGGGCGCGAGCCCGGTGTCCGTGCTCGCGCGGCGGCAGGACGTGCCGGTGCGGGTCGTGGACATGGCTCTGGACTGCGCGCCGGACGCCTTCCCGGAGGAGGTCGTACGGCACCGGGTGCGGCGCGGCAGCGGCCGTATCGACATCGAGGACGCGCTCACCCTGGACGAGGCCGAGGCGGCGCTGCGGGCGGGGGTCGCCGTCGCCGACGAGGAGGCGGACTCGGGTACGGACCTGGTGGTGCTCGGCGATGTCAGCGTGGGCGGCACCACGGCCGCGGCGGTGCTGATCGCCGCGCTGTGCGGGACCGACGCGTCGGTGGTGACCGGGCGCGGCGGGCTCGCGATCGACGATCTGGCGTGGATGCGCAAGTGCGCCGCGATCCGGGACGCGCTGCGCCGGGCGCGGCCGGTGCTCGGGGACCAGATGCAGCTGCTGGCGACCGTGGGCGGGGCGGACCTCGCCGCGATGACCGGGTTCCTGTTGCAGTGCGCGGTGCGCAAGCTGCCGGTGGTGCTGGACGGGGTGGTGGCCGCGGCGTGCGCGCTGGTCGCGCAGCGGGTGGCCTTCCGGGCGCCGGACTGGTGGCTGGCCGGGCACGACAGCGGGGAGCCGGGGCAGGCCAAGGCGCTGGACCGGATGGCCCTGGAGCCGCTGCTGGAGCAGGGCGTGAAGGTCGGCGAGGGGGTCGGCGGACTGCTGGCGCTGCCGCTGGTGCGGGCCGCCGCGGCGCTGGCCGCGGAGCTGCCCGAGAAGCCGGACACCGAGAAGCCCGAGGCCGAGAAGCCCGAGGCCGCGGAGGCGCCGGAGGTGGACGAGCCGGCGGAGGGGTAGCCCGGTCGCGGAGCGGGTTCGGCAACACAGGGTTCCGCGGTGAGCCGTTGTGGTCGCCGTGGGCCGAAAAGGTGCGGTTCACCGGAGCAACGCCCATATGATCCTGCCCCATGGGAGATGCCCGAATTGCCGTTCCGCAGCGAGCCGAACCGGGGTTCTCGAGTGAGGAGGGGCGGCGGTCCACCGGGGCCTCCCGGCGGGCCGCCGCCCTCGCCGTCTGGTATCTGCGGACCGTCGCCTTCATCAACTTCCTCAGCGCGGTGTGGGTCTCGCTCTACCAGGACGTGCGCCGCCACAACCAGGACGACTTCTTCACCCCGTACCTGCTGACGGCCGGCTTCGCCTCCGGTGTCTTCACCACGTTCCTCGCCATCACCATGCGGCGCCGCAAGCGGGCCGCGTGGATCCTCAACCTGGTGCTCAGCGGGGCCTTTCTGGCCCTGTTCGCGTTCGCCATGGCGTTCCCGGAGATCCGGCAGTACGCGCAGAACTGGGTGTCGCTGGCGCTGACGGCCGCGTTCACCGGGGCGCTGCTCGTCGGGCGGCGGGAGTTCTACGCCAAGGGCGACCGGTCCAACCCGCGGCTCGCCGCGACCGTGGCCGTCGGTGGCGGGCTCGCCGCGAGCCTGCTGGCCGGGCTGATCGTCACCGTCACCAACCGGGCGCCGGACGCGGGCCGTTCGACCTTCTGGGAGCGCTGGCACTACGGCACCCTGCGCCTGGTGTCGGTCACCGCCGACGAGAGCCGCTTCCCCGGCATCGCCCCGCCCAACTGGGCCAATGTCGCCGTCAACGTGCTCAGTACGGTCCTCGTCCTCGCGGTGTTCTACGCCGCGTTCCGCTCCCGGCGCGCCGTCGACCCGCTCACCGAGGACGACGAGAAGCAGCTGCGGGCCCTGCTGGACCGGCACGGCGAGCGGGACTCGCTGGGCTATTTCGCGCTGCGCCGGGAGAAGAGCGTCGTGTGGTCGCCGACCGGCAAGGCGGCCGTCGCCTACCGGGTCGTCGGCGGGGTCAGTCTGGCGTCGGGGGATCCGCTCGGCGATCCGGAGGCCTGGCCGGGGGCGATCGCCCCGTGGCTGGCACAGGCGCGGGCGCACGGCTGGATCCCCGCGGTGATGGGGGCGAGCGAGGAGGCCGGGACCGTCTACGCCCGGCACGGCCTGGACGCGCTCGAACTCGGTGACGAGGCGATCGTGGAGGTCGCCGACTTCACCCTGGAGGGGCGGGCGATGCGGACCGTCCGGCAGGCGTACAACCGGGTGAAGCGGGTGGGCTACCGGGTGCGCATCCGGCGGCACGAGGACATCCCGGCGGACGAGCTGGCGTACCTCCTGGAGCGCGCGGACGACTGGCGGGACGGCGCGACCGAGCGCGGGTTCAGCATGGCGCTCGGCCGGCTCGGCGATCCCGAGGACGGGCAGTGCGTGATGCTGGAGTGCACGGACGCCGAGGGGCGGCTGCGGGCGCTGCTGTCCTTCGTGCCGTGGGGGCCGCACGGGCTGTCCCTGGACCTGATGCGGCGCGACCGGGACTCCGACAACGGGCTGATGGAGTTCATGGTCATCGAACTGCTGCGGCGGGCCGACGAGATCGGGATCACTCAGGTCTCACTCAACTTCGCGATGTTCCGGTCGGTCTTCGAACGTGGCGCGCGCCTCGGTGCCGGTCCGGTGCTGAGGCTGTGGCGGTCGCTGCTCAGCTTCTTCTCCCGCTGGTGGCAGATCGAGTCGCTGTACCGCGCCAACGCCAAGTACCGGCCCATCTGGGAACCGCGGTTCCTGCTCTTCGAGAAGAGCGCGGACCTGCTGCGCATCGGCCTCGCGGCGGCCCGCGCGGAGGGGTTCCTGGAGGCGCCGGGGCTGCCCAAGTGGCTGCATCGCAGGCATCTGGGGTCGCGCAGATGACCGTACGGGGATGAGGAACGCTTGATGGGAACGCTCGCCCGCTGGGCCCGTACCGAGTGGGGGCTGCTGTACGTCACCGTGCGCGAGCCCCTGGTGAAGCGGCGCCTGCGGGTGATGCCGATGACCCTGGCGGCGGTGGCCCTGACCGCCTTGCTCCAGTGGGTGCAGAACCAGCCGTGGGGGTACCAGCCGGTGCAGGACTTCGGGGCCGTGCAGGCCGAGGACCCGCTGTGGCTGGCCCTGCTGCGCACTCCGCTGTCCCTGTTCGTGCCCGCGCTGGACCTGCCGGTGTGGGGCGCGCTGGCGCAGATCCTCTTCGTGTTCGGGATCGCCGAGGTGTGCATCGGCTGGTGGCGGACGCTGACCATCGCCTATGTCGCCACGCTCGCCGGGACGCTGTACGCGCGCATCGGCATCGGGCTCGGCGCGCACGCCCCGTTCGGGCTGCCCTGGACGGACGCGGAGGTGGTGGACACCGGTCCGTCGGCGGCGGTGGTGGGGCTCGCCGTGTTCGTGGGCTGGCGGTACGGCGCCTATGTCACGACGGGCGCGGTGACGGCGGCGATGGTGGTGGAGGTGCTGGTCAAGGAGAACCTGGCCGGCAAGGAGCATCTGGCGGCGCTGATGGCCGTGGGGCTGCTCTGCCTGGCGGCGGCGGTGCGGCACCGGCAGCGGCCCCGGTTCCGGCCGGCCCGCCGGCCGGGGCTGGGACAGCGGCGGTGGCAGCGGCTGCGGCACCGGCTGCGCGGGGGCGGCCGGCGCCTGCTCCGGGAGGCTCAGCGGCGGCCGGGCAGCCGGGCCGGGCGGGGGTCGGGTCTGCCGCCGATCCAGTCCTGAAGGGCGCGGCGCGGCCCGGACCAGCGGCGGTCGTGGCGGTAGGCGCGCAGCGCGGCCTTGGCGCGGGCGCGGGGCCGGCGGCCGTAGAAGCGGCGGGCCCACGGGGAGCCGGGGCGGGCCAGCCGTACGGCCCCGACGAGCGCGACCAGCGGCACGATCACACCGATCACCGCCATCCGCGCCTTGCCCTTGCTCAGGGCCAGCAGCGACAGGAGGAAGTTCCCGGCGATGTTGAGGATGACCGTGCCGCGGTCGGTCAGCTCCTGCTGTGTCAGGTCGTTGACGCCGAAGGGGGAGAATCCGGCCAGCAGCAGTCCGACGAGGGCGCCGGTGAGGACGACGACCTCGACGCTCTTGCGGCCCTCCTCGGTCCAGTAGACGTCGTCCAGGTGCACGATCAGCGCGAACTCGTCCAGCACCAGCCCGACGCCCATGCCGAAGACGACGGCGGCGACGGCCGCGCCCGCGCCGTGCCGGTCGCTGGCGACGGCGCCGAAGCCGCCGACGACGGTGAGGAGCACCCCGGGGACGACGTGGTGGATGTGCAGCCCGCCTGCGCTGACATTGCCGAAGGGGCCCTTCCCGGCCCGGATCAGCCGGGTGATGACGCGGGTGACCAGAAAGGTCAGCACGAAGGCGGCGAGCGCGAGCAGCAGCGGAAGCTTGCCCGGTTCCACGATGTTCCGCACCCACCAGTGCCCCATGTGCGCACTTTATCCCCAGCGCCTGCCGGAGGCTCCGCAAGCGCCTAGTACCCTGCGCCGGTGCTCAAGTCCTCTTCGTTCGACGGTGTTCGGTTCGCCTTCGGCACGCTCACCGTGCTGCCCGTTCCGGTGACCCGGTGGGACCGGGCCGCCGCGCGCGGGGGCATGCTGAGCGCTCCGCTGGCCGGGCTGGTCGTCGGCGGCTGCTCGGCCGCGCTGGGGCTGGGGCTGCTCGCCCTGGGCGCCGGCGGGCTGCTCGCGGCCGTCGGCTCGGTCGCCGTACCGGCCGTCCTCACCCGTGGTCTGCACCTCGACGGGCTCGCCGACACCGCCGACGGGCTGGGCAGCGGCAAGCCCGCCGAGGACGCCCTGCGGATCATGAAGCAGTCGGACATCGGGCCGTTCGGGGTCATCACGCTCGTGCTGGTGCTGGCCGCCCAGGTCGCCGTGCTGGCGCAGCTGTACGGCGGCTCGTGGGCGCGGGGCGCACTGGCCGCCGTGGTGTCGGCGACCGCCGCCCGGCTGGCGCTGACCCTGGCCGCCCGCGCCGGGGTGCCGGCCGCCCGGCCGGAGGGGCTGGGCGCGGCGGTGGCCGGGGTGGTGCCGGGTGGTGCGGCGCTGGCGACGGCGGCCGTGGTGACCGTGGCGGCCGGGGCGGCGGGCGGCTGCCTCGGCGGGTACGACGGGCTGCGCGCCGCGCTCGCGGTCCTGGCCGCCGTCGGCGTCGCCGAGCTGCTGCTGCGCCGTTGCGTGCGGCGCTTCGGCGGGGTGACCGGGGATGTCTTCGGCGCCCTCGCCGAGACGGCCGCGACGGCCGCGTTCGTGGTGCTGGCGCTGGGCCGCTAGGCTCGTCCGCCGTACACGGACAAGAAAGCAGGATCGGGGGAACTCCGTGCCTACGCTGCGCCGCGTTGCGGCCTGGTTCATCGACTTCGCGCTGGTGCTGGCGGCGGCCTCGCTGCTCGCCTTGCTCACCTTCCACCGGATCACCGCGCTCGTCACGGACGTGCCGGAGCTGGCCACCAAGGGCGGCCTGGACCTGCTGGCCTCGCGCGGTGACGTCATCGGCGCCTCCGAGCACCTGGGGCTGTCGCTGTGGGACAAGGTGGTGCTGGACGTGGAGGAGGCCTTCGGGGCGCTCGTCCTCGTCACCTTCCTCTACCAGTGGGCCTGTCTGCGCTGGCTCGGCCGCACCCTCGGCAAGGGCCTGCTCGGCCTGTGCGTCACCCCGCGGCTGTCCCGGCACACCCTGCGCCGGGCCGCCGTGACCACCGCCGCCGACATCGCCGTCTTCGCGCTCGCCTGTGTGCTGCTGGTCGAGGGCCAGTTCCTGCTGTCGGTGGCGGTGTGGGCGGTCGCGGTGCTGCTGTTCCTCGTCAACGCGCTGACCGTCCTCTCCCCCACCCGCCGCTCCCTCGCCGACCGGCTGGCCGGCACCACGGTGGACAGCGCGTTTCAGCGTCCGGTGCCCAGCCCGTGGGGCAGTGTGCCCCAGGGGTGAGCGCCGGTGCCGGGCACCGCGCAGTGCACGGCGGCGCCCCGCTCCCGCGCGGCGCCGGCCAGGTCGACGCCGGCCGGGACGCCGTACACCAGATGGCAGTGGCGCGCCCCCGCAGGACCGGGTGCGGGCCGGGCGGGTGTGCGGCGGTACGCCGTCCAGGGGCCCTCGAAGGTGACGAGCAGCTCCGCCAGCGCCGCGTACGCCGGGTGCGGGGACGTGCCGTGGTTCAGGGCGAGCGTGCGGCAGCCGAGGGCGCGGGCGGCCGCGGCCAGCCGCTCACAGGCCGCGAACTCGCCGATCCCGGTGCTCACCTGGTCGAGGAAGGCGCCCTGGACGCCGTACCAGTCCCGGTGCCGGGTCAGGTCGCGTACGACGTCCTCGTACGGCCGCCCGCCGTAGCCCGTGTCCACATAGCCGAGCACGGTCACGCCGGCCGCCCGCAGCCGCGCGGCCGTGTCGGCGAAGTCCGCGTCGGGGCGCTCGCCCGGGCCGCTCGCGGGGTTGAGGACGACGCCGTACAGCCGGGGTGCGGCGGCGAGGACGGCCGCCCACTCGGCGGGACGCACCGCGGGGTGTTCGTAGTACGGGACCAGCAGGATGCTCATCGGTGCGCCGTCACCCTTCCGAGCAGGCCGCACGCCAGCGCGGACTGGGCCAGGGCCGCCGCCGCGTACACGGCGAGCGCCACGGTGTGCGGGTGGCCCGTGCGGGCCGGCAGCGCCAGGGTCTGGGCGAGGGCGGCCGCGCCGCACACGGCCGTGGCGCCGAGCACCGCGCCGAAGGACTGGAGCAGCAGGCCGGTCCACAGCACCGCGCCGAGCGCGAGCAGACCGGCCGCCTGCGGGCGGGGCAGGAACAGGGCGGGGACGAGCAGGGGCGCGAGGTAGGCGGCGAGGCAGCGGGCCAGGGCGCGGGCGGTGCTCCGACGGAAGGCCTGCGGGGTGTCGGTGGTGCGCAGGGCGGAGCGGGCGCGGGTGCGGAAGCGGTGGAGCAGGTGTTCCGCGGGCCCCATGCTGAGGGTCAGAGCCACCGCGGTGCGGGGGTCGGACAGCGAGGTGTGCAGGACGAGGGTGCCGGTGGCCAGGCCGAAGAGGGCGTAGGGCAGGGAGGCGACCGGCCGGGGGCCCGTCGTGGCCGCCCGGTCGCCGGGCTGCCGCGGCCCCTTCGGGCGCACCTCGCGCAGCCCAAGGACGGCCACGGCGGCGAGGGAGGTCAGCAGCAGCGCCGACCGCCAGGGCCCCGGGAGCGGCAGGAACGGAGCGAGCAGGCCGCCGGCCGTCAGCGGGAGCAGGGCCGCCAGCAGCACCCGCTCCCGGCCCATGACCAGCAGGGCACTGGACGCGCCCAGGTAGCAGGACTGGGCGGCCGCGCAGGCGATGGTCCCGGGGTGGCCGGGGCCGGTGACCGCCAGGGCCGTCAGGGTGCCGAGGAGCATGCCCGCCGGGGTGCCGGTAAGGAGGCAGCGGCGGGCCGCTGCCGGGTCGCCCAGGCCCAGCCAGGAGTAGGCGCGGTGGGCGAGGCCCTGGTTCCAGGCCCAGCCGCACAGGGCGCCCGCGAGCAGCGCGCGGGGGTCGGAGGGGAACGGGGCGCCGAGGACGTAGGCGAAGCCCGGCAGCGCGAAGAGGAGGCCGCGCAGCAGGCAGCCGAGGAGGCCGGTGTGCCAGGGCTCGGGGGGCGGGGCCGCCGGTTCGGGGTGGCGGCGGGGGGTGCGGTCGTAGAGCCGCTCGGCGAGGGCGAAGGAGTCCGGTACGCCGTAGCGCTCGCGTATCTGCTCGTCGGAGAGGCCGTCGGACTCCAGCAGGGCGGCTATCTCGTCCGGGTGGACCGCGGCGGCCGCGAACTCGTCCAGTTCGCGGGCGAGTCGGTCGATCGGGTCGGGCCGGGCCCAGCCGGGCCGAAGGCGCGGGCGGGGCAGGACAGGCAGGGCGGCCAGGGTGCGGGCCTGCCCGGCGGTGGTGTCGGTCATCGGCCGGTTCCGTCCGTGAGCGCGGTGTACCAGGGGTCGCGGAGTTCCGCGGTCCAGTCGGCGACCGTCTCGACCGTGGGCTCGTACCGCTCGGGCAGGCCGGCGAGTTCCTGGTAGACGGTGCGGAAGTTGTCGACCGAACGGCGCAGGGTGAACCGGTCGATGACCCGCCGGCGCGCCGACTCGCCGAGGGCGAGGCGCCGTTCACCGTCCTTCAGGAGGGTCAGGGCGGCCGCCGCCATCTTCTCCGGCTCGCGTGGCGGGACGACCAGGCCGGTGTCGCCGACGGCCTCGCGGACCCCGCCGACGTCCGTGGAGACCGTCGTACGGCCGCAGGACATGGCCTCGATGAGGGAGAAGGGGAAGCCCTCGGAGATGGAGGAGAGCATGACGATGTGGCCGGCCGCGTAGGCGCGCCACACCTCGGTGATGCGGCCCTCGAAGGTGAGGCCGTCGGTGACGCCGAGTTCGGCGGCGAGTTTCTCCAGGCGGGTGCGGTAGGCCTCGCCGCCGGGCGGGACCGGGCCGAAGAGCCGCAGCCGGGTCTCCGGGAGTTCGGCGCGGACCAGGGCGTAGGCGCGCAGCAGCGTCTCCAGGTCCTTGATGGGGTCGACGCGGCCGCACCAGGTGAGGGTGGGGACGTCGGGTTCGGGACCGGCGTGCGGGAAGGCGTGCGGGTCGACGCCGTTGTAGACGGTGCGGATGCGGTCGGCGTCGGCGCCGCCGCGCTCCTCCCAGCGGCGGTTGTACTGGTTGCAGGGGGTGATCAGGTCGGCCGCCCGGTAGGCGTGTGAATTGAGTTCACGGTAGAAGCCGAGGAGGAAGGCCTTCACGGGCCAGCGGTAGGGCTGGTCCCGCTGGCCGAGGTAGCGCTCGCGCAGATAGATGCCGTGCTCGGTGAGCAGGAACGGCACTCCGTCCAGGCGGTGCGCGGCCAGGGCCGGCAGGGTGGCGAGGCCGTTGCTGACGGCGTGTGCGACGGAGTCCTCGGGGATCCGCACGCCGAGCGGGCGCAGGGCGTGTTCCAGCAGGTCGAGGGCGGTGAGCGCGTCGTGCACGGTGGGCCGGGCGGCCGCCGTGGGCAAATGCGGCATGGTCCAGATCCAGTGCAGCGAGCGCAGCGCGGACTCGGTGCGCAGGGCCGCCGCCAGCCGTCCCTCGCGGGCGATGGCGGCGAGGTCGTACAGCGCCGCGCCGAAGTCGGTCCGCGGCTCGGGGTCGAGGAAGGACAGCAGCAGGCGTTCGTAGGCGTCGGTGAAGCGGCGCCGGGCCCGGCCGTACGGCGGCCGGGCGTGGCCGGGGCGGGGGCCCCAGGTGGGCACGGTGTGGTGGTGGCGGACGTTGGCCGGCAGCTCCCAGGTGACGGGTTCGCGGCCGGTGCCGGTGAGCGACACGACGTGGAAGCGGACCTCGGGCATGCCCCGGATCAGCTGGTCGCACCAGGTGCTGACGCCGCCGTGGATATGCGGGTAGGTGCCTTCGGTGAGCATGGTTATGTGACGGCCGGTACGGATGGTGTCCCCCCTGTGGTGTGTCCCGCGGTTCGCCGCTCGCCGCTCCCCCGGGGCGGTCACCCCTGGGGGAGTTGCAGGGTGAGCGCCGACTGGAGGGCGCCCGGGGTGGCCCATGCCTGGCGTTCGCCCGCGTAGGGCGTGCCGAAGGCGGTCGTGGTCAGCAGGTTCTGCTGCTGGGTGCCCTCCGGTGCGGTGACCGGGACCGGGGTGCCGGACGGGGCGGTGACGGTGACGGTGGTGCCGATGCGGTAGGCGGTGACCCGGCCGGAGTCCAGGGCGGTCTGCCAGGTGGCCCGGTGGTGCAGTTCGGTGCCGATCGCGCTCTCGCGGAGGTTCACGACCGGGGTGTTGTCGGCGAACAGGGCCTGGTAGTCGGCGAGGACGCGGTCCAGGACCGGGTAGAGGATGCGGTCCTCGGCGAGGTTGGACTGGTGGGCGTAGTGCGGGCGTGGGTCGTTGGCCAGCACATGGCCGAGGTCGGTGTGCGCCTCGGCGGGCACGATGCGGTCGGTGTAGCCGGTGGCGGTGTCCAGCGGCGCGGGCAGGCAGGTGGAGGTCGGGTTGTTCTCGCACAGGCCGCTGCCGCCGTCCGCCTTGGACGTGTAGATCCAGTTGTACTCGTCGGCCATCTCGGCCCGGGTGCCGACGTTGTAGTACACGTTCATCGGGTAGCGCGGCACGGTGAGGGTGGTGCCGCCGGTCACGGTCCGCTGCTCGGGCTCACGGGAGTCGTCCGAGCCGGTCCACTGCACGCCGTTGTCGGCGAGGGCGGGCGCGAGGTTGGGGTTGTCCTGCGGCTGCTGCGGCAGGGTCCGCAGGCCCGAGTGCTCGCCGGTGACCAGTTCGGTGCGGTCGACGGACAGACCGTGCCGCACCGCCCAGCCGCGGTTGTCGGAGATCTGGGCGGAGATGGCGGAGCGGCTCACCCACTGGGTGGAGCCGTCGGTGTTCTTCGCGCAGCTCCAGGGCACGGTCGAGGTGTCCTGCACACAGCCGAGGAACAGGTGGGTGTAGGTGTGGTTGATCCAGCGGTACCTGGCCCGGTCCGCGAGGAGCTGGTCGGTCAGCGGGTCCGTGCCGCCGTGCTCGCTCTTCCACTCCTCGCCGGCGCCCGCGTTGAACGCCAGGTCCAGGGTGAAGCCGTGCGCCTGCTCCCAGGAGGCGGCGTACCGGGCGTCGTCGGCCGTCATCCGGATCGGTGCGGTGGTCTCCGTGCTGCCGTCGCCGCAGTCGAAGTCGCCGGGGGTGCAGTTGCGCCGGGTGTCCCAGCGGGCGTCCGGTGCGAAGACGTCGTCCACGTGGACGGCGAAGTAGTTGCGGGCCTGCCCGAGGTGCACCCCTTGGGTCAGCCACTCGACCATGCCGCGGACCAGCACCCGGAACTGCTGCTGGTACTGGTTGTAGACGAAGGTCACGACCAGCTCGCGGCGGCCGTCGTGGGCGTACTCGCCGAGCAGGCTGCCGGTGCCGGTGCCGCCGGGCACCGGGATGTCGACATAGCTGGTGAAACCGGTGCGGGGCCGCGCGACGAAGCCGTAACTCTCGTCCACGGTGGGCGAGTTGTCCTCGAAGGAGAAGGAGCCCCGCAGATAGCCGAAGGGGCTCAGCCGGCCGGCCGCGGTGACGGTGGCGGTACGGCCGTCCAGCGGCCCGGCGTAGCCGCCGGCGTCCGTGTAGTCGAGGCCGACCTCGGGATGGGCCCAGGTGGAGGCGTCCAGCTGCGGGATGCCGTACGTCCTCTCGTACGCCTCCAGGGCCGTCTGCTCGGCCGAGCCCGCGCCGAAGGGTGCCTCGTTCGGCAGGACGACGCCCTGGAACTTCGCGCGTGGCCGGCCGTCGACGGTGTCGCTGAGGAAGGTGCCGGTGAGGGCCGGCCGCGCGGAGTCGTTCAGATCGACCCGGGTGTACGGCACGCCCTCGCTCCGCAGCTGTGCGGTGATGGCGCCGACCGGGCCGGCGCCGTCGTCGACCACCAGCACCCTGAGGTCGACGCGCGGCTCGGTCGCGGCCGCCGCGCCCGGCACGGCGGTGCCGAGCGCGAGCATTCCCGCGGCCGTCGCGGTGACGGTCGCCGCCTGCCAGCGGCGCGCACGGTGAGTCATGACTGGTTCTCCCCCCGGAGGATCCCCGTCCGTGGGCCGTGACGGTACGGCGCGGGATCGGTGGAATTCAGGTGAAACCGCGGGTCACGGACCCGTCGGAACCCGATGAGTGTGGCTCACGTCACGGGGGCGGAGGGGGCGGAAGCGGCCACGACGCCACGTCCGGGTGAACGTCCGCAGGCATGATCGAACGCCCCCACGCGCGTAGTCTCGTCCCAAGTGTTCGCCGACAGGGTGAAGGCCCCGGTGCCGACAGTCCCCAGGCCTGGGCCTAGGGTCGGCTGTCGGGCCCGGTCGACCCACCCCGTTTCGGCCACAGCAACTTCACATCGGAAGCGAGAATTCACCACCGTGACTGCTCTGACTCTCAGCACCGCAGCGGCGCCCGGCCTGCGGGCCGACGCGATCGTGATCGGTGTCGCCAAGGGCGCCCAGGGCCCCGTCGTCGCCCCCGGCGCCGAGGCAGTGGACAAGGCGTACGACGGCAAGCTGGCCGGCGTCCTGGAGACCCTGGGTGCCTCGGGTGCCGAGGGCGAGCTGACGAAGCTGCCCGCCCCGGCCGGTTTCAAGGCACCGCTCGTGGTGGCGGTGGGCCTGGGCGCCGAGCCCGGCACCGAGGCCGAGGACGGCGAGGACGGCGCGGCCGGCTACGACCCCGAGGCGCTGCGCAAGGCCGCCGGCGTGGCCGCCCGGGCGCTCACCGGCACCAAGAAGGCCGCCTTCGCGCTGCCCGTGGACGGCCCCGACGCCATCGAGGCGATCGGCGAGGGCGTGCTGCTCGGTGCGTACTCCTTCGACCTCTACAAGGAGAACGGCAAGGACGCCAAGGCCGGCAGGAACGGCAAGAACGGCAAGGCGCCGCTGGCCGAGGCCGCGCTGCTCGGCGGCAAGCCGCGGGACGCCGCCCACAAGGGTGCCGTCGCCCGTGCCGTCGCGGTCTGCGAGGAGCTGAACCGCGCCCGCGACCTCATCAACATGCCGCCGAACGAGCTGAACCCCGCGATCTTCGCCGGGCTCGCCCAGACCGCGGCCAAGGAGCACGGCATCAAGGTGCAGGTGCTCGACGAGAAGGCGCTGGCCAAGGGCGGCTACGGCGGCATCCTCGGGGTCGGCGGCGGCTCGGCGGCGGCTCCCCGCCTGGTGAAGCTGACGTACGCGCCCGCCGGGGCGGAGAAGCACCTGGCCTTCGTCGGCAAGGGCATCACCTACGACTCGGGCGGCATCTCGCTGAAGCCGGCCGGGCACAACGAGACGATGAAGTGCGACATGAGCGGTGCCGCCGCCGTGTTCGCCGCGGTCGTCGCCGCCGCGCGGCTCGGCCTGGAGGTCAAGGTCACCGGCTGGCTGGCGCTGGCCGAGAACATGCCGTCCGGTGCCGCCCTGCGCCCGGGTGACGTGCTGCGCATGTACAGCGGCAAGACGGTCGAGGTCCTCAACACCGACGCCGAGGGGCGCCTGGTGCTGGCCGACGCGCTGTGGGCGGCCTCGCAGGAGAGCCCGGACGCGATCGTGGACGTCGCGACGCTGACCGGCGCGATGATGCTCGCGCTGGGCAGCCGGACGTTCGGTGTCATGGCCAACGACGAGGCGTTCCGCACCACGGTGCACGAGGTCGCCGAGGAGGTCGGCGAGCCGGCCTGGCCGATGCCGCTGCCGGAGCACCTGCGCAAGGGCATGGAGTCCCAGGTGGCCGACATGTCGAACATGGGCGAGCGGATGGGCGGCGGCCTGGTCGCCGGTCTCTTCCTGCGCGAGTTCGTGGGCGAGGGCATCCCGTGGGCGCACCTCGACATCGCCGGTCCGGCGTTCAACGAGGGGGGCCCGTTCGGGTACACGCCGAAGGGCGGTACGGGCACGGCGGTGCGCACGCTGGTCCGGCTGGCGGAACTGACCGCCGCGGGCGAGCTCGGCTGAGCCGCCGTACGCCGCGAGCCGTACGATCCGTACCGTTCGTGCGGTTCGTACGGTTCGCACGGCCTCCGCAGGGGCGCCGGGGACTCTCGCACAGCCCCCAGCACCCCCGCGGAGGCGCTCTAGTGGCCCGTCTCACACACCGGCCCGGCGTCTCGGTCTCGTCCGACAAGTGCAAAGATGGAGCCCGGCAGGACAGGGCCCCCACCGAAGGGCCGAAGCATCAAGCGGCCGGACACCAGCCGCCTGCCGGTCATCGGAGACCGGCGCACGGCGCACATGCATGGAGGACGTGACGTGGCGAACGACGCCAGCACCGTTTTCGACCTAGTGATCCTCGGCGGTGGTAGCGGTGGTTACGCCGCGGCCCTGCGCGGGGCCCAGCTGGGCCTGGACGTCGCCCTGATCGAGAAGGGCAAGGTCGGCGGTACCTGCCTGCACAACGGTTGCATCCCCACGAAGGCCCTGCTGCACGCGGGCGAGATCGCCGACCAGGCCCGCGAGAGCGAGCAGTTCGGCGTACGGGCCACCTTCGAGGGCATCGACATGGCGGCCGTCCACAAGTACAAGGACGATGTGATCGCCGGCCTGTACAAGGGCCTCCAGGGTCTCATCGCCTCCCGCAAGGTGACGTACATCGAAGGTGAGGGCCGCCTGTCCTCCCCCACCTCCGTGGACGTGAACGGCCAGCGCATCCAGGGCCGCCACATCCTGCTGGCGACCGGCTCCGTGCCGAAGTCGCTGCCGGGCCTGGAGATCGACGGCAACCGCATCATCTCCTCCGACCACGCCCTCGTCCTGGACCGCGTGCCGAAGTCCGCGATCATCCTGGGCGGCGGTGTCATCGGCGTCGAGTTCGCCTCGGCGTGGAAGTCCTTCGGTGCCGACGTCACCGTGATCGAGGGCCTGAAGCACCTCGTCCCGGTCGAGGACGAGAACTCCTCGAAGCTTCTCGAGCGCGCCTTCCGCAAGCGCGGCATCAAGTTCAACCTGGGCACCTTCTTCCAGAAGGCCGAGTACACCCAGGACGGTGTCAAGGTCACCCTGGCGGACGGCAAGGAGTTCGAGGCGGAGCTGCTGCTCGTCGCCGTCGGCCGCGGCCCGGTCTCCGCCGGTATCGGCTACGAGGAGCAGGGCGTCGCGATGGACCGCGGCTACGTCCTCGTCGACGAGTACATGCGCACCAACGTGCCGACCATCTCGGCCGTCGGTGACCTCGTGCCCACGCTCCAGCTCGCGCACGTCGGCTTCGCCGAGGGCATCCTGGTGGCGGAGCGGCTGGCCGGCCTGAAGGTCGTCCCGATCGACTACGACGGTGTCCCGCGGGTCACGTACTGCCAGCCGGAGGTCGCCTCGGTCGGTCTCACCGAGGCCAAGGCCAAGGAGGTCTACGGCGCGGACAAGGTCGTCTCGATCAAGTTCCCGCTCGGCGGCAACGGCAAGAGCCGGATCCTGAAGACGGCCGGCGAGATCAAGCTGGTCCAGGTCAAGGACGGTGCCGTGGTCGGCGTCCACATGGTCGGCGACCGCATGGGCGAGCAGGTCGGCGAGGCGCAGCTGATCTACAACTGGGAGGCGCTGCCGGCCGAGGTGGCCCAGCTCATCCACGCCCACCCGACGCAGAACGAGGCGCTCGGCGAGGCTCACCTGGCGCTGGCCGGCAAGCCGCTGCACATGCACGACTGACGCCTTCCGACATCGGGCGCGACGACACAGACTTCCGCAATTCGTTAGGAGCAACCGAAACCATGGCGGTTTCCGTAACCCTTCCGGCGCTCGGCGAGAGCGTCACCGAGGGCACTGTCACCCGCTGGCTGAAGGCCGAGGGCGAGCGCGTCGAGGCCGACGAGCCGCTGCTCGAGGTCTCGACCGACAAGGTCGACACCGAGATCCCGGCCCCGGCCGCCGGCATCCTGGCCTCCATCAAGGTCGCCGAGGACGAGACGGTCGAGGTGGGCGCCGAGCTGGCGATCATCGACGACGGCACCGGTGCCCCCGCCGCCGCCCCGGCCCCCGCCGCCGAGGCCGCTCCGGCTCCGGCCGAGGCTCCGGCCGCCCCCGTGGCCGAGGCCCCCGCCGCCGCTCCGGCCCCCGAGGCCCCGGCCGCTCCGGCCGCCCCGGCCGGTGGCGCCCAGGGCACGGACGTGGTCCTGCCCGCGCTCGGTGAGTCCGTCACCGAGGGCACCGTCACCCGCTGGCTGAAGCAGGTCGGCGACTCCGTCGAGGCCGACGAGCCGCTGCTCGAGGTCTCCACGGACAAGGTCGACACCGAGATCCCGGCGCCCGCCTCCGGCGTGCTGCTGGAGATCGTGGTCGGCGAGGACGAGACCGCCGAGGTCGGCGCCAAGCTCGCCGTCATCGGTGCCGCGGGTGCCGCCCCGGCCGCCGCTCCGGCCCCGGCCGCCCCGGCTCCGGCCGCTGCTGCCCCGGCCGCCGCTCCGGCTCCGGCCGCCCCGGCTCCCGCGCCCGCCGCCCCGGCTCCGGCTCCGGCCGCCGCCGCTCCGGCGCCGGTCCAGCCCGCCGCCCCGGCCCCGGCTCCGGCGCCCGCGCCGGCTCCGGTCACCCCGGCGCCCGCCGCCCCCGCTCCGGCCGCCCAGGCGACCGACGAGGGCGCGTACGTGACCCCGCTGGTGCGCAAGCTCGCCGCCGAGAACGGCGTCGACCTGGGCGCCGTCAAGGGCACCGGCGTCGGCGGCCGTATCCGCAAGCAGGACGTCCTCGCCGCCGCCGAGGCCGCGAAGGCCGCCGCCGCTGCTCCGGCTCCCGCCGCTGCCGCCCCGGCCGCCGCCAAGAAGGCCCCCACCCTGGAGGCCTCCCCGCTCCGTGGCCAGACCGTCAAGATGCCGCGCATCCGCAAGGTCATCGGCGACAACATGGTCAAGGCGCTGCACGAGCAGGCGCAGCTGTCCTCGGTCGTCGAGGTCGACGTCACGCGCCTGATGAAGCTGCGCGCCAAGGCGAAGGACTCCTTCGCGGCCCGTGAGGGCGTCAAGCTCTCCCCGATGCCGTTCTTCGTCAAGGCCGCCGCGCAGGCGCTGAAGGCCCACCCGGTCATCAACGCCAAGATCAACGAGGCCGAGGGCACGATCACCTACTTCGACACCGAGCACGTCGGTATCGCGGTGGACTCCGAGAAGGGCCTGATGACCCCGGTCATCAAGCACGCCGGCGACCTCAACATCGCGGGCATCGCCAAGGCCACGGCGGAGCTGGCCGGCAAGGTCCGCGCCAACAAGATCACCCCGGACGAGCTGTCCGGCGCGACCTTCACCATCTCCAACACCGGTTCGCGTGGCGCGCTGTTCGACACGATCATCGTGCCGCCGGGCCAGGTCGCGATCCTCGGCATCGGTGCCACGGTCAAGCGCCCGGCGGTCATCGAGACCGAGGAGGGCACGGTCATCGGCGTCCGCGACATGACCTACCTGACCCTCTCCTACGACCACCGTCTGGTGGACGGCGCCGACGCGGCCCGCTACCTGACGGCGGTCAAGGCCATCCTGGAGGCGGGCGAGTTCGAGGTCGAGCTCGGCCTGTAGTCCCCGGGCCCTGTGCCTGTACGACGCCCCGTCCGGAGCTTCTCCGGGCGGGGCGTTTCGTGTTTGCCGGCACACGGTGCGTGTAAGGCTCGTCTCACCTGCGCGAAAGCGGCCCCACCCCTCCTACCCGCGGAGCGAACGCGCCGTATTGTCTAATCGTCAGCCCTCCCGAAGGAGCCCTCATGACCGCGCCCGTCGTCCACTCGCTGCGCGAACAGATCCGCGAGCACATCGTGGAAGGGATCGTCAGCGGGCGCTGGCAGCCGGGTGAGCGGATCGTGGAGCGCCGGATCGCCACCGAGCTGGAAGTCAGCCAGACCCCGGTGCGCGAGGCCCTGCGCGAGCTGGAGTCGCTGCGCCTGATCGAGTCCGCGCCGAACAAGGGCGTCCGGGTACGGAACCTGACGGCGGCCGACCTGGAGGAGAGCTACCCGGTCCGGGCCGGCCTGGAGGCCATCGCGGCGGAGTTGGCGGCCGACCGCCTCGCCGAGGACTGCTCGGCCCTGGAGCCGCATGTCGCGGCCCTGTACGAGGCCGACCGCGACGCCGACGGCACGGCCCAGGTCCGGCACACCGTCGGCTTCCACCGCGAGCTGGTCCGCGCGGCGGACAACTCGGTGCTGCTGCACACCTGGGAGGGGCTCGGCATCGAGGTGTTCACGGCGCTGTCCATCCGCTGGCTGGGCACGGTGCAGCAGTCGTACGCGGAGGAGCACGAGGAGCTGGTGCAGGCCTTCCGCAGGCGGGACCCGCGGATCGCCGAGCTGGTGAAGGCGCACGTCCTCGGCTGCGCCCCGCGAGCCTGAGCACACCGTCGCTCACCTGCGAAAACAAGGCATTTTCGCGTCACCCGGTGCCAGCACCGAAGGCACCGGGTGCCGACTTTCTTCAAATCGAGAGGTTTTCCGGCCCAACCCTTTGATCGATCATCGATCAGGGAGTTACAGTCGCCGACGGACTTCCACCGAAGTCCGCTGCCCTGTCCTGCCAAAGACCTAGGGCACCCCCGAACCCTTACCTGTGAGGGAACCCCCTTCGACTGAGGAAGGCGGCGACATGACCGACCCCAACGCCATCCAGCCGAGCGCGCTCGACCAGCTCCCGGACCGCGACCCCGAGGAGACCGCCGAATGGCAGGCCTCTCTCGACGCCGTCGCCAGGGAGGCCGGGCCGCACCGCGCCGCGTACCTGATGCGCCGCACGCTGGAGCGCGCCGAGGCGGGCGGCATCGCGCTGCCGAAGCTGCTGGAGACGGACTACGTCAACACCATCCCCACCTCCGCGGAGCCGGCCCAGCCCGGTGACCCGGAGATGGAGGCCCGGATCACCGCCTGGAACCGCTGGAACGCGGCCGCGATGGTGACCCGGGGCAGCAAGTACGGCGTCGGCGGCCACATCGCCACCTTCGCCTCCGCCGCCTGGCTGTACGAGACCGGCTTCAACCACTTCTTCAAGGGCAAGGAGGGCGACGGCTCCGGCGACCAGCTGTACATCCAGGGCCACGCCTCCCCCGGCATCTACGCCCGCGCCTTCCTGGACGGCCGGCTGACCGAGGCCCACCTGGACAACTTCCGCCAGGAGGCCGGCGGCAACGGTCTGCCGTCCTACCCGCACCCGCGCCGGCTGCCCTGGCTGTGGGAGTTCCCGACGGTGTCGATGGGCCTCGGCCCGCTCTCCGCCATCTACCAGGCGCGCTTCAACCGCTACCTCACCAACCGCGGCATCAAGGACGTCTCGTCCTCGCACGTGTGGGCGTTCCTCGGCGACGGCGAGATGGACGAGCCGGAGTCGACGGCGGCCCTCGCGCTCGCCGCCCGTGAGGAGCTGGACAACCTCACCTTCGTCATCAACTGCAACCTCCAGCGCCTGGACGGCCCGGTCCGCGCCAACTTCAAGATCGTGCAGGAGCTGGAGGCCCAGTTCCGCGGCGCCGGCTGGAACGTCGTCAAGACGCTGTGGGGCTCCGCCTGGGACGAGCTGTTCGCGCTGGACACCACGGGCGCGCTGGTACGCCGGCTGCGCCAGGTACCGGACGCGCAGATCCAGACGTACCAGACCCGTGACGCGGCCTACATCCGCCAGGACTTCTTCGGCGCCGACCCGGCGCTGGTGGAGATGGCGAAGCTGCTGAGCGACGACAAGATCCTCGAGTGCTTCCACCTCTCGCGCGGTGGTCACGAGGCCCGCAAGGTGTACGCCGCGTACAAGGCCGCTGTCGAGCACAAGGGCGCGCCGACCGTGATCCTGGCCCAGACGGTCAAGGGCCACACCCTGGGCGAGGGCTTCGCGTCGAAGAACGCCAACCACCAGATGAAGAAGCTGACGGTGGACGAGTTCAAGGCGATGCGCGACCTGCTCGAGCTGCCGATCAAGGACAGCGACTTCGTGGACGGCGTGGTGCCCTACGGCCACCCGGGTGCCGACTCCGCCGAGGTCCGCTACCTCCAGGAGCGCCGCGCGGCCCTGGGCGGTCCCGCCCCGGCCCGCCGTACGCACGCGCTGGCCCCGCTGCCGGCCCCGGCGGAGAAGGCCTTCGCCTCCTTCGACAAGGGCTCCGGCTCGCAGAACGTGGCCACCACCATGGCCTTCGTCCGCCTGATCAAGGACCTGGTCCGCGACAAGGAGACGGGCAAGCGCTGGGTGCCGATCGTCCCCGACGAGGCGCGCACCTTCGGCATGGAGTCGCTCTTCCCGTCCCTCGGCATCTACTCGCCGAAGGGCCAGACGTACGAGCCGGTCGACCGGGACCAGCTGATGTACTACAAGGAGGCCACGAACGGCCAGATCCTCAACGAGGGGATCACCGAGGCCGGTTCGATGGCCGACTTCATCGCCGCTTCGACGTCGTACGCGACGCACGGCGAGGCGATGATCCCGTTCTACATCTTCTACTCGATGTTCGGCTGGCAGCGCACCGCCGACCAGATGTGGCAGCTCGGCGACCAGCTCGGCCGCGGCTTCCTCATCGGTGCCACGGCGGGCCGTACCACCCTGACCGGTGAGGGCCTCCAGCACGCCGACGGCCACTCCCCGGTCATCGCCGCCACCAACCCGGCCGCGCTCTCCTACGACCCCGCGTTCGCCTACGAGATCGCGGTGATCGTCCGTGAGGGTCTGCGCCGGATGTACGGCGAGGCCAAGCCGGGCGAGGACCAGAACGTCTTCTACTACCTGACGGTCTACAACGAGCCGCTGCCGCAGCCCGCGAAGCCGCAGGGCCTCGGCATCGACGAGGGCATCGTCAAGGGTCTGTACCGCTTCAACACGGCGGAGTCGGCGGGCGTGACCGTGCCGGCCAACGCGCCGCGCATCCAGCTGCTGGGTTCCGGTACGGCGATCCACTGGGCCCTCAAGGCGCAGCAGCTGCTGGCCGAGGAGTGGGGCGTGGCCGCCGACGTGTGGTCCGCGACCTCCTGGGGCGAGCTGCGCCGGGACGCGCTGGAGGCGGACGCGGCGCTGCTGCGCGGCGAGGAGCGCGTCCCGTACATCCGGCAGGCCCTCCAGGGCGCCGAGGGTCCGGTGCTGGCCGTGTCCGACTACATGCGCCAGGTGCCCGACCAGATCGCGCAGTGGGTGGAGCAGGACTACTCCTCGCTCGGTGCGGACGGCTTCGGCCTCTCCGACACCCGCGAGGCCGCCCGCCGCCACTTCGGCGTCGACGCGGAGTCGATCGTCGCCGCGGCCCTGGCCCAGCTCGCCCGGCGCGGCGAGGTCAAGGCGACGGCCGTGAAGGAAGCGCGCGAGAAGTACGGTCTGTAGGCCCCGGCAGCACACCGGGTACCGCCGCGGCGGGCAGCAGGGCACACGTCCTGCTGCCCGCCGCTGTGCTTTTTCCGCGTGCGGCTGGGCGGCCGAGGCTGGATGCTGGTGCCGTGATGGACGAGACGGAGTTCTGGGAGCTGGTCGACAGCAGCCGTGCGGCCGCCGAGGGCGACCCCGAGGAGCAGGCCGACCTGCTGGTGGAGCGGCTGCTCCAGCTGGATCCCGATCAGGTCCTGGACTTCGCCCGGCACTTCGAGGCCCGGTACAACCGCGCCTACCGCTGGGATCTGTGGGGCGCCGCCTGGGTGCTGCTGGACGGGTGCAGCGACGACGCGTTCGACTTCTTCCGGTGCTGGCTCATCGGCCAGGGGCGAGAAGTGTTCGAGGGGGCGCTGCACGCACCGGACGAGCTGGCCGAGCTGCTGGAGGACTTCGACGAGGAGGTCGACGGCGACGGCGAGGAGCTGGGGTACGCGGCGGACGAGGCGTACGAGCAGCTCACCGGCACCGTGGCCCCGGAGCTGGGGATCGCCCCGGCGCCTGCGGAGCCCGAGGGCACCCCGATCGACTTCGAGAACGAGGCGGTCCTCGCGGACCTTTATCCCAAACTTTGGGGTCGTTTCAAGGGCTGATTCCCTCGCGGAATTCGACCGAAAACGTTCCATCGGCGGCCCCTCGAGCGCCCTACAGTCCCCCTGAGCTGGGGCTTCAACCGTTTCCTCGGCACCTCTGGCCTCACTGGACACACCATCAGAAAGTATGCGCAGCGGGTGTGTTCCGGGTTCGGCGTGCGCCGGAGGTAGGCTGAGCGCAATCCGCAGGGCAGCCAGGTAGCAGGCGGCCCGGAAGCAGATTGCCACCTGGCAGTCTGCCACCGGTCCGGCTGCCGGATGGCGGCTCGAAGTCACCCTCGACAAAGAATCGGGACCGCGAGGAGATGACATCGAAAGATCCGGCTCTGGAAAAGCGCAGGGTGCGTCTGGCGCTGCGCAGCTTCCGCAATGACGCGCACATCAGCCAGCCCGAGGTGGCCGAACGCCTCGCGTGGTCGCCCTCCAAGGTCATCCGGATCGAGGGCGGCTCGGTGGGGGTCTCCGTGACGGACCTGCGCGCGCTCCTCGATCTGTACGGCGTCACGGACGACACGATCCGCCGCGACCTGGAGCAGGCCACCCGGGAGAGCCGGCGGCCGCCGTGGTGGCACGCGTTCCGGGAGGTGGTGAGCCCGCCGTTCAAGGTGTACCTCGGCCTGGAGAGCGCGGCGGACGAACTCTCCGCCTACGACCCGACCCTCGTCCCCGGCCTGCTCCAGACCGAGGGCTACACGCGCGCCCTGCTGGCCCACAGCGACCTGCCGCCCCAGCGGATCGACGCGATCGTCCGGCTGCGGGCCGAGCGGCAGCAGCGGCTGCTGCGCGAGGCGATGGGGCCACGGCTGCGGTTCCTGGTGGACGAGGCGGCGCTGCGTCGCTGGGTCGGCGGTGCGGACACCATGCGCGAGCAGCTGGCCCGGCTGACGGCGGACGCCGCCGCGGCCCATGTGGACCTGGGCGTGGTGCCCTTCACCCGGGGGGCGCACCCGGTGCTGCGCCAGGGGTCGATCGCGCTGGTCTTCCGCAACGACGACGACGTCCTGTTCGTGGAGGGCCCGAACGGCGCGCTGACGACGCGGGACGACCAGCAGGCGGTCGCGGAGTACCTGGCGAGGTTCGAGGAATCCCGCGAGCAGGCTCTGTGCGGCGCCGAGGCGATCGCGTTCATCGACGAGGTGCTGGCCCAGTACCCGTCCTAGCAGGTTCCCACCGGACTGGAGACAGTCGGGCAGAGATCGGAGAGGGCCCGTGGCGGGTGTGCTCACCTGGATACGGCGGTGGTGGACAGGCGACGGCGCCTCCCGCCCCGGCACCGCTGTGCCGGAACCCGCTTCGCCGGAGGGCCAGGGCGGCTCCGCCGACCCGTCGGACCCTCCGGCCCCGGCTGCGGAGCCGGCCCCGGCGCCGGCGTCCTTCGAGCTGGCCTCGCCCCGGGACGTGCTCCCGGACCGGCCGCCGACCCTGAACGACCTGGCGCTGTTCCTGCTGCACTCGATCCTCGGCTCGACCCGCGCCCTGTTCAGGTTTCTCGCGGTGCTCGTGGTCATCGGCGCGGTGTTGGCATGGCGGGACGTGCCCGCCGACATCCACGCGCTGAGCCATCTGCTCGCCCCGGCCTCCGGTCCGGCCCTGCACGCGGTCCGGGCGAGCTGGCTATGGCTCGGCGGCGTCGGCGCGCTCGCCGTCGGCTACCGCCGAATACGCGCCCGGCGCGCGGGCCGTGCCCAGGAGCCGTCCGGCGGCACCGCGCCTAGTCCGGCGCCCGGAACCGCCGTACCTCCTCAGCCCGACCCGCCAGCTGCGGAAAGCGACGTACGGCAGCCGTAGCCCCCCGGTCCAGCAGGACTCCGGTGGCGGCCGCCGTGACCGTGCCCACCACCCCCCACACCCAGGGCCGCAGCTCCGGTGTCACCGGCAGGGAGAGGAGGACGCCCGCCAGTGTCCCGGTGCTGCCCGCGAGCACGAAGCCGAGGACGAGCAGGACGATCAGCGGTAACAGGGGTCTGCCGCGCTGCCGTTCGGCGTCACCGACGGCAAGCCGCGTCTCAGCGGATTCCCCCATCTCGCCCCCAGACAGCTGAATTGGACTCTGGCGGTGATGCGGATGCCCTCTCACTGCTGGGCCCAATCGAATCACAGCCACCCCCCGTCCCTCGTGTCCACCCCGTCCCCTGGCCGGAAGTCACCCCTCATACGGGTTCCATTCCGGTCCATTGGGGCTCTTCAGTGGTTGTACCGCATAACGCGCCCAGAAATGCCTGCCAGGCCGGCCCCCCGAAGGCGACGACATGGGTACGCGGACGATGGGATTCACGCACTCGGACTCCCCCGTCCGTCACCGCGACCTCCACGCATTGATACGGGTCGCACGCACTGCTTCGGTGCCAGTCGAGCCCGAGCAGACCACCCTCGCTCACCCCTGACTACCTCTCACCCCGCGGTCGGAAGACCGATCGGGCGAGGCCCCGCGCTGGACACCCCCGTGCCGGAAACCCCCCGTGTTTCCCACGTGCGACGGTCCGCACGCACCGTATCGCACGCGCGTGGACGCCCGCAGGAGGACGGCGGGAGTGGCCGGTGCGCGGCACGACCCGACCGCCGGTCACACACTCCTGCCCCACTTTTTCCCTGAAAGGGTAGGCTCTCCGAACCCGCTGCGCCAAGTTGCAATCAGGCCCTATTTCCTTGTGCCGTAAGGGACTTCGCGGTGGCGCGTCCCCAAGTGTGCATGCTGGGCCGGGCGTTGGCCCGCCGGGCGGATGCTGTGCGGCACGACGGGGGGGGTGCGGAGTGCTCAGCGGGCTGCGCGCGGCCTGGGGCGTGCCGGTGGACGGCGTTGCGGCCGGTGGCGGCGCGGTGGTCGGTGCGGTGCCGGGTGGCGTCGTGGCGGTCGGCGCGGGTGCGGGCGGGCGGCCCTGGAGCCGGGCGGCGCGCTCCCTGATCTCGGGCAGGCGGGCGGTCAGGGCGGCGCCGGGACAGCTGGTCATATAGCCGTCGTCGTGACCGGCCAGGGCGGGCAGGGTGGCGACGGTGCCGGCCGGATAGCGGCTGCCGCCGTTGCTGGAGACGAGCCGGACGCGCTCACGCGGGTCGACCCCGGCCGGGCCGAGCTTCCAGGCGGCGAGGGCGGCGATCGCCTCGGTCATGGCCCGGGGCACGGGGACCCCGGCGGTGAAGGTGCCGAGGGCGGCGATACCGGCGGTGCGGTGGTTGAAGCCCTGGGTGTGGGCGCCGGTGACGGGCCGGTCGACGCCGCCGGCGCGCCCTTCGTAGATGGTGCCGCAGCGGTCGACGAGGAAGTTGTAGCCGATGTCGTCCCAGCGCCGGGCGCCGGTCTGGCCGGCGTAGAGGTGCCGGATGATGCGGGGCGCGTCGGCGCAGCGGTAGCCGTTCGGCGAGTCGGTGTGGTGCACGAAGACGGCGATCACCTGGTCGTCGTAGCGCGGCGGCGGCTGTCGGTGCGCCGCGGTGGGGCCGGTCAGCCAGACGGAGCGGGGCACGATGGCCGGCCGGGCGACCCGCCGCAGGTTCTGCGGCCGGCCCGCGGCGGGCGGGTCCAGGCGGACGGCGACGGGGCGGTCGGCGCCGCGCGCGCACAGCACCAGTGCCAGCACGGCGAGCACTCCGGGCAGACAGCCCAGCAGCACCAGGACGGCACCGGGTATCCGGCCGGCTCGCGGCGATCTTCTCAGGACACGCATGGTCCCACTCTCGGACCGGAGCGCCCCGCCCGCGATGTGCGCTGTGCCACCTGGTGGAACCATCGTCCTGGTACAGGACGTTTTCGGTGATACAGGCACAGGGACAGAGAAAGGCGGCTCCGTGGACCTGCTCGACCTGCTGCTCGTGCTGGTGGTCCTGCTCTACGCGGCCTCCGGTTACCGGCGCGGACTGGTGGCCGGCTGTGTCTCGCTGGCCGGGTTCGTCGGCGGCGCGGCCGTCGGCGTGTGGCTGCTGCCCTGGGTGACCGGCCTGGTGGCGCGGGGGACGCCGCAGGCGACGGTGGTCGCGGTGCTGACGGTGCTGGGGCCGGCGGTGCTGGGGCACGAGCTGGCGAGCCGGCTGGCGCTGCGGCTGCGCGGGGAGCTGGACCGGGGACCGGGTGCGCTGCGGGTCGCGGACGGCGTCGGGGGCGCGGCGGCGAACGCGGCGGCGGTGCTGATCGTGGCCTGGGTGGCGGCGAGCGTGCTGGCCGCGGCTCCCTCGCAGACGCTGACGACGCAGATCCGGAACTCGACGCTGCTCGGCGCGGTGCAGCGGACGATGCCGGACACCACCCCCGCGTGGTTCTCCCGGGCCACCTCCGCGCTGACGGAGGCGGGCTTCCCGCAGGTCTTCAACCCGTTCGAGAACGAGTCGACGGCCCAGGTGCCCCGGCCCACCGGGGACAGCGTCACCCCGGCCGCGGCGAACGCCGCCAAGGCGAGCACGGTGAAGATCGAGGGCGCGGCGGGCAACGAGGGCCGGGAGGGCAGCGGTTTCGTGTACGCGGCGCGGCATGTGATGACCAACGCGCACGTGGTGGCGGGCATCGACCGGCCGAGCGTGCGGATCGGCGGGGTGGGGCCCTCGTATCCGGCCCGGGTGGTGCTCTTCGACCCGGACCGGGACGTGGCGGTGCTGTACGTGCCCCGGCTGCGCGCCCCGGTGCTGCGCTTCGACGGCGGCGCGGGGCGCGGGGCCTCGGCGGTGGTGGCCGGCTATCCGCAGGACGGCGGGCTGAACCTCCAGGCGGCGACCGTGGCGGGCCGGCTGCGGGCGAACGGCCAGAACATCTACAACGACCGCGTGGTCACCCGGGAGATCTACGCGGTCCGCTCGACGGTCCGGCCGGGCAACTCCGGCGGCCCGCTGCTCACCCCGGGCGGCAAGGTCTTCGGGGTGGTCTTCGCCCGCTCCACCTCGGACGCCGAGACCGGGTACGCCCTGACGGCGGCCGAGGTCGCGGGCGACGCCGACCGCGCGGCGACGGCGACGGCCCCGGTGGACACGGGCGCCCTGGTCGACTCCTAGCACTCACGCCGTACGGCTCGTACGGCACGGCTCACCGGGCGCGGCTCACAGGCTGCGGCCCATGAACACGTCGTCCACGTACGTCCCGTCTATGAGGAACTCCTCCGGCAGTACGCCCTCCACGGCGAATCCCTCGGACGCGTAGAGCCGTCGCGCCGGGGTGTTGTGCCCGAGCACGCGCAGGGTCAGCCGGCGTGCGCCGCGCCTGCGCGCTTCCTCGGCGGCGGCCCGCAGGAGTGCGCGGGCGAGCCCCAGCCCGCGCGCCTCCGGTGCGACGGCGAGGCCCTGGATCTGGAGGACGTGCGCGTTGACGGCGAGCGGGGTCGGCCGGCCGAGCCGGATGTAGCCGGCGACGCGCCCCTCCAGCTCGGCGACCAGATGGTCGCGCGGGTCGTGCCGCTCGTCGAAGAAGGGCTGGTACGGCGGCTTCGGCTCGGGGGAGACCGCGTGCAGGGTGGACCAGGTGATCCGGTCGAGGAGCGCCAGCTGCTCCTCGTCGGCAAGCACGGCGGGACGGAGGGACGGTCGGGGCATGGCGCTCACCCTACGGCGCGCCGCGCGGGGCTCCCAAGGGGTTTCCATGCCCGGAAAAAGGCGGTCGACCGGATGCGACCTGGCGAGGCCAGCGCGGCAGCGGAGAACCGGCGTGACCACATGCGACCTCTATGCGACCGTGCCCTGTCGATGCGCGACTGCCGTTGACCGGTCGGCACCCTACCCTCGACCCGAACTCGGGTATCCCCGGAGCCTGTTGGGGGCATGACGTCTCCACCGGCCGCGCAACCACAGGAGGGGCCTCGTGCTTGAGCCCGCGTACCAGGTGGACGTCGTCATCGTCGGAGCCGGAATCGCCGGACTCTCGGCGGCTCATCGGCTGACCAGTGCAGGAGTCACCACCGCGGTCCTGGAGGCCGCCCCGTACGTCGGCGGCCGTATGTCGACCGAGAAGGTCGACGGCTTCCGGCTGGACCGCATGGGACAGCTGCTGTCCACGTCCTACCCCGAACTCCGCCTCACCCCCGGCCTCGACGCCCTCACCCTGCGCCGCTTCGCGCCGGGCGTCCTGCTGCACCGCGACGGCCGCCGGCACCGCGCGGGCGCGCCGGCGAGCACGGGGAGCGCAAGGGGCGCACTCCATGTGGTGCGCGCCTTCGCCAGCGCCCCCCGGGGCACGGCGGCCGCGCCCGGCCGGGCCGGCGCCCCGGTGAGCGCGGTCGACCAGGCCCGGCTCGGCGCCGCGCTGGGCCGGATCGCCGCGACCCCCGTCGAGCGCCTCCTGGCGCGCCCCGAGATGCCCGCCGCGCAGGCCCTGGCCACGCGCGGGGTGCCGGCGCGCACCATCGAGGGCTTTCTGCGGCCGCTGCTCGCCGCGCTGCTGTGCGACCCGGAGCTGAGCACATCCAGCAGGTGCGCCGATCTGGCGCTGCGCGCCTTCGCGAGCGGCCGGCTGGCGGTGCCGGAGGGCGGTGCGGAGATGCTGCCGGAGCTGCTGGCCGGGGCCCTGCCGCCGGGCACGGTGCACACCGGGGTGCGGGTCACCTCGGTCTCCACGACCGCGGTGACGACCGCGGAGCACGGCGAGATCCGCTGCCGGGCGGTGCTGCTCGCGACCGACGCACGGGCCGCGGCGGAGCTGCTGCCGGGGCTGCGGGTGCCGGAGTTCCACGCGGTCACGGTGGTCCACCACACCACCGACGACCCCGGGCCGGCGTTCTCCGTCGGCACCTCGCTGCTGCTGGACGCGGACCGGGGCGGGCCGGTGGCGCACACGGCGGTGCTGAGCACGGTGGACCCGAGCCGGGCGCCGGCCGGCCGGGTGCTGATCTCCTCGACCGTCCTCGGCCCGCCGCCCGAGGGCGTGGAGACGGCCGTACGGATGCACCTCGCCCGGCTCTACGGCACCTCCACGCGCCGCTGGGAGACGCTGGCCGTGCACCACACCCCGGAGGCGGTCCCGGCGATGCGCCCGCCGCACGATCCGCGCCGCCCGGTACGGCTGCTGGCCGGCCTGTACGTGTGCGGCGACCACCGCGACACCAGCACGGTCCAGGGCGCCCTGCACTCCGCCCACCGCGCCGCGGCCGCGATCCTGACGGACCTGGGCGCGGCGGGCTCGATGCACAGCGCGGACCCGGCCCCCGTGCTGCCCAAGGCGGCGTAGCCCCGGAGGAGGGGGTGGCCTATCCGAGCGCCGCCACCCTCTCCCGGTAGCCCCGCACGGGTGCCGCGTCCTTGTACGGCTCCAGCCGACGCTCGAAGTCCCGTACGTACTCCACGGCGCGAGCGCTCCGCATCTCCGCCGCCTGCCCCGCCGCCTCCGCCGCCAGCGCGCACGCCTGGTCGAGCTCGCCGAGGCCGAGGCGGGCGGTGGCGAGGACGACCCGGCAGAAGAGGCGGCTGCGGGCGAAGGAGGGGGCCCGCAGCTGGAGGGAGCGTTCGGCGTGCTGGGCGGCGGCCCGGAACTGCTGCAGATCGCGGTGGCAGTGCCCGAACTCGTCGGCCAGCTGGGCCTCGTCGAAGAACCTCGCCCAGTACGGCACGTCGTCCCCGGGCCGGGCCGCCTCCAGCGCGCGCTCGGCCCGCACCAGCGCGGCCGTGCACGCCCGCACCTCGCCCAGCACCGCGTGCGCCCGCGCCTCCGCCGAGTGCAGCAGCGCCTGGACGACCGGCGGGGCGCCGGTGCCGACGCCCTGCTGGGCGACCCGGGCGAGCTGGACGGCCTCCCGGCCGTGCCCGAGGTAGACCGCCTGGCGGCTCATGGTGACCAGCACGAAGGAGCCGTACGACCGGTCGCCGGCGGCCTGGGCCAGCCGCAGGGCCTGCACGAAGTACCGCTGGGCGAGCCCGTGCGCGGCGATGTCGTACGACGTCCAGCCCGCGAGCCGGGTCAGATCGGCGGCGGCGCCGAACAGCCGGCGGCCGGTCTGCTCGTCGTAGGTGCCGCGGAGCATCGGCTCGCACTCGTGCTCCAGATAGCGCACCAGGGCCTGCCGGGCGTGGCCGCCGCCGAACCGGTCGTCGAGGGTGCGGAACAGCTCGCCGACCGAGCGCAGCGCGGCGATGTCGCCGCCGGTGACCTTGTGCCCGGGGGCGCGTTCGGCGTGCCCGCGCGTCCGGGGCGGTGCGAGCGGCTGGGGCCGCACCACCCCCGGGCGGCCCTGCGGGGGCACCCGGGGCGCCGGCTCCCGGGCCACCTTGTCGTCGGGCTTGCCGATCAGCCAGTCCCGGCTGGGCACGACGAGCCCGGCCGGGGTGAAGGCGATCTTGCGCAGTTCGGCGTGGCTGCCGGAGTCCTTGCGCCACAGCCCGCTGACGATGTCGACGGCCTCCTCCGGCGAGGCGGCGAACTCCAGCCCGGCGTAGACCGGCGCACAGGCGTCCAGGCCGAGGTCCTGGGCGGTGAGCCGGCGCCCGAGCCGGCGGGTGAACACCTCGGCGATCAGCGCCGGGGTGGTGCCCCGCGGCTGCTGCCCGCGCAGCCAGCGGGTGACCGAGGTCTTGTCGTATCTGAGATCCAGCCCGTGTTCCAGACCCAGCTGGTCGACGCGACGGGCCAGACCCGCGTTGGAGAACCCAGCTTCTGCGATGAGCGCGGCGAGCTGGCGGTTGGGGGTGCGCTGCGCGGGTCGGTCCGTCATCTGCGGTGCGGTCTCCTGCCTTCCGGTCATCTGAAGTGCCCGGTTTGCCTCTGAGCAGCCCTTATGGCCTCACGAACGGCGCGAATGTAGCGGTAAGTGAACAGGCAGTCGCATAATTCGCCCCCCATTCATCCGATCGTGTGAGGAACGCCCTCCCGGCTGACGTACTCCGGACGGACGTACAGTGGCGTGAGCGCAGAACATGCCTGACAACCGTCGCCGAGGGAGGCGCTTGCCGTGAGTGAGTTGCGGTTCGTCCGCATGGGGTTCGGTGCGGACCTCGTGGACTACCAGGTGGCCTGGGACGAGCAGCGCCGGGTGCACGCGGCGCGGTTCGCCGACGAGGTGCCCGACACCGTGATCCTCCTGGAGCACCCCCCGGTCTACACGGCGGGCCGCCGCACCGAGGCCAGCGAGCGCCCGCTGGACGGCACCCCGGTCATCGACGTGGACCGCGGCGGCAAGATCACCTGGCACGGCCCGGGCCAGCTGGTCGGCTACCCGATCCAGAAGCTGCCGCGCCCGGTGGACGTGGTCGCGCACCTGCGCCGCCTGGAAGAGGCGATGATCCGGGTGTGCGCCGAGTTCGGCATCGAGACCTCCCGGGTCGAGGGCCGCGCCGGGGTCTGGGTCCTCGGCGACCCGATCGAGCAGCGCCCCGCGCTCGGAGGCCTGACGCTCGACTTCGCGCCGCGCGCCGACGACGACGAGTTCGACCACCGCCTGGTCGGCCCCGAGTACGCGCCCTCGCGCGCGGGCCGCCGGCACGAGGACCGCAAGATCTGCTCCATGGGCATCCGGGTCGCCAAGGGCGTCACGATGCACGGCTTCGCCCTGAACGTGAACCCGGACACGGCCAACTTCGACAAGATCATCCCCTGCGGCATCCGCGACGCGGGCGTCACCTCCCTCTCCCACGAACTCGGCCGCGAGGTCACCATCGAGGAGGTGCTGCCGGTCGTCGAGAAGCACCTCCAGGACGTCCTCGGCAACGCGGACCTGAAGCCGCGGGTGATCGAGCAGGCGTCCGCCTGACCGGCCCAGGCCGGAACCGACTCGGGGCCACCAAATCCACGGGCGTACCCTTGGGAACGCCGAAGAATCAATCGCTAGGGAGCCGACGTGTCCGCAGTCTCACCCGACGGACGCAAGATGCTGCGCCTGGAGGTCCGCAACAGCCAGACCCCCATCGAGCGCAAGCCCGAGTGGATCAAGACCCGGGCGAAAATGGGCCCCGAGTACACGAAGATGCAGAACCTCGTGAAGAGCGAGGGCCTGCACACGGTCTGCCAGGAAGCCGGCTGCCCGAACATCTACGAGTGCTGGGAGGACCGCGAGGCGACCTTCCTCATCGGCGGCGACCAGTGCACCCGGCGCTGTGACTTCTGCCAGATCGACACCGGCAAGCCCGAGGCGCTGGACCGCGACGAGCCGCGCCGCGTGGGTGAGTCCGTGGTCACCATGGACCTGAACTACGCCACCATCACCGGCGTCGCCCGCGACGACCTGGAGGACGGCGGCGCCTGGCTGTACGCGGAGACCGTGCGCCAGATCCACCAGCAGACGGCACAGCGCGAGGGCGGCCGGACCAAGGTCGAGCTGCTGGCCCCCGACTTCAACGCCGTCCCGGAGCAGCTGGCCGAGGTCTTCGCCTCCCGCCCCGAGGTCTTCGCGCACAACGTCGAGACGGTCCCGCGGATCTTCAAGCGGATCCGCCCCGGCTTCCGTTACGAGCGTTCCCTGAAGGTCATCACCGAGGCCCGCGACTTCGGCCTGGTCACCAAGTCCAACCTGATCCTCGGCATGGGCGAGACCCGGGAAGAGGTCAGCGAGGCGCTCAAGCAGCTGCACGACGCCGGCTGTGAGCTGGTCACCATCACCCAGTACCTGCGGCCCTCCGTGCGGCACCACCCGGTGGAGCGCTGGGTGAAGCCGGAGGAGTTCGTGGAGCTGAAGGAGGAGGCCGAGCAGATCGGCTTCTCCGGGGTGATGTCCGGCCCGCTGGTGCGGTCCTCCTACCGGGCCGGGCGGCTCTACCAGATGGCCGTGGAGAAGCGCGGCACGTACGTCGCCGCCCAGGCGGTCTGAGCCACCCCCGACAGCGCGTGTGAATTCACGCATACGGCATGACCGGCCAGTAATGGCCGACTCGACGCGGTCCCGCGCGTCCTCGCTGATGAGGGCGCGTTCCGGGGCCGCGTCCGCGTTTCCGGTCCGCGCATCAGGTCTTCATGGGTGTTTGACCGGTCGGACATGCACTGGTAACACCGATCAGTGAGCATGGCATCACACCCCGTAGAACCTACTGAGGGGGGACCCCGATCATGCAGGCCGCGCCCGTACGCGCCACCGCCATCCCGTCCTTCACCGCCGCCCTGCGGGCCGTGGAGTCGCTGCTGATGAGCGGCGGCCAGCGCACCGCCCGCCGTAACGCCTGGACGTCCGTGCTGGAGGACCGCCGCCGGGCCAAGGACCGGGTCGAGGCCCAGCGGGTCCTGGACCGGGCCGCCACCCTGCCCTGACGTCCGCCGTCGCAGGGCGCCGCCGGGCACTGCCGTCGTCGGCGCTCCCGGCGCCACGTAGACTTCGTGGCATGGCGAGGAAGGAACCCGCGGCGGACGCCGCGAACGCAGGGCGACTGAAGCAGATCGCTCTCACGTACAAGATGACCCGCAAGGCCGACACCAAGATCGGTCTTGTACTCGCGGCCGTCGGCATCGGCACCCTCGGTGTCTTCCTCGCGATCGGCTTTTTGATCGGTCACCCGGTCTACCTGGGCATCTTCGGCCTGCTGGTCGCGGTGCTGGCGACGGCGATCGTGTTCGGCCGCCGTGCCGAGCGGGCCGCCTTCGGTCAGATGGAGGGCCAGCCGGGCGCCGCCGCGGCCGTGCTGGACAACATCGGCCGGGGCTGGACGACGACTCCGGCGGTCGCGATGAACCGCAGCCAGGACGTGGTGCACCGGGCGGTCGGCAAGGCCGGCATCGTGCTGGTCGCCGAGGGCAACCCCAACCGGGTGAAGAGCCTGCTGGCCGCCGAGAAGAAGAAGATGAACCGCATCGTCGCCGATGTGCCGGTGCACGACATCATCGTGGGCAACGGCGAGGGACAGGTCGAGCTGAAGAAGCTGCGGACCACCATGCTGAAGCTGCCGCGGGTGCTGGCCGGTCCCCAGGTGACGGCCACGAACGACCGGCTGCGGGCCATGGGTGACCTGATGAGCAACATGCCGCTGCCCAAGGGGCCCATGCCCAAGGGGATGCGGATGCCCAAGGGCGGGCAGCGGGGGCGGTAGCCCCTAGGAGCAGCGGAACTGCGGGCCGTACGTGCCCCGTCCGTGGTGGAGGGGGATCTCCATCAGCTCCACGGCCGGGGCCTCCATCGCGCGCATCGAGCGGATCGCCGCGCCCAGGCTGCGGGAGCCGCCGCCGGACCAGGCGTCCTCCAGGGCCGCGAGCACATCGGTGTAGGTGCCGTCGAACCGGTCCAGGAGGCGTTGCACCTGCTCCGGCGGGTCGGGCCAGCCGCCGGCCGGGACCCGGGCCATCGGGCGGGCCTCCGGAAACGGCACGGGGGCGCCGGTGAAGTGCCAGCCGTGCTCGGTACGGCGCAGCTGGCGGCCGTGGTAGATCTCGGCGAAGGCGTAGTAGTGGGCCGGGTGGTCGTCCTGGTAGGCGTCGGCCGGTGAGCCGGCGGTGCCCTCGCCCTGCTCCTTGATGATCTCGATGGCCTGTTCCACGTCGTCCAGGTTCGCCACCGGCTTCAGCTCGTCGGCGCCGATCCGGCTGGACAGCTGGCCCTCGGCCGACAGCTCCGGCGCGGTGCGCCGGAACGCCTCCAGCAGACCGCCGTAGAAGTCGCCGATGCCCGGCGAGAGTTCCCTCTTCCGGGCGAGCGGCTCGTCGGGCGCCTCGATCGCCATCATCACGTCGTGCACGAAGGACCGGGTCAGCCCCGACAGGTACACGTTCACCCCGGCGCGTACGCCGCCGGGCAGCGGACCGGGGTAGACGGGTGCCGCGCGCTTGAGGCGGGGGCGGCCGCCGACCGCCGCGAGCAGGTTGCAGACCACGCCCAGGTGGTACATCTCGTCGCCGACGATCCGCTGGATCAGCCGCGCGGCCTCGCAGCCGCGGTCCGTGACGGACCACCACGCGCACAGGTAGGGCGGGATCGTGGAGAGTTCGATCTCCGCGGCGACCTGGAGCGCCGCCCGCAGCCAGCCGACCCCGCGGCCGCCACCGGGAACGGCCAGCAGCCGCGCCACCGGGCCGGGGAACGGGTCGTCCGCCGGCGGTTCCACGGCCTCGGCAGAGGCCGCCGGCGGTTCCCCAGCCTCGGCCGGGGCGGCCGCCGTGACCGGCGCCGCGGCGGCCAGCGCGGCCGTCGCCAGGAAGCTCCTGCGTCCGAACGGGGCGATCTCCGGCCCGTCCGCGTCGTCCGTCGTACCCGTCACCGCTGCCTCCGCTCGTGGCCTGGGACCCTCCGACAGCTCGCGAAGCTAGCAGCCGGTGCCGCCGTTGCCGGGGCATCAGGGCGCCGGTGGGGCCGTACTCCCCCGGACACGCCGCCGAACGGAGCATCCGGCCGGTTATCGGCTCATCCACTCCTAGCCTTCGGAATGTGACAAAACGCCATATCGCATACGTTTCGTGCGCCACCGCGCTGTGCAGCGCGCTCCTGGCCGCCGCCCCCGCCTCCGCCGCCCATCGCACCCTCGTGGTGCGTCCGGGTGAGTCGATCCAGAAAGCGGTGAACGCCGCCCAGCCCGGCGACACGGTGCTCGTGCTCGCCGGCACCTACCGCGAGAGCGTGAAGCTGACCACGCCCGGCCTGACGCTGCGCGGCATGGGCTCGCGCACCGTGCTCCAGCCCGCCGCGCAGAAGACCACGGGCTCCCGCATGGCGGAGAAGTCCTGTGCGGAGCAGGGCAACGGCATCTGTGTCGTCGGGGCCAAGAACCAGCCGGTCCAGGACGTCACCGTCGCCCACCTGACCGTGCGCGGGTTCTCCCGGATCGGTGTCATGGCCGTGGGCGCGGACCATCTGACCGTGCGCGGGGTGACCTCCGAGAAGAACGGCCAGTGGGGCATCGCCGAGGAGCGCTCCACCCGCAGCGTCTACCGGGACGACATCGCCCGCGACAACGGCGACGCCGGCCTGTTCCTCGCCAACACCGTGAAGGACGAGGCGGGCGCCACCGACACCCGGGGCACGGTGATCGAGCGGAACCTGCTGGAGGGCAACCGGATCGGCGTCACCGTGCGCCGGCTGCGCAATCTCACCGTCGCGGACAACTCCGTCACCGGCAACTGCGCGGGCGTGTTCGTCGTCGGCGACGAGAACAAGCCGAAGGCGGGCGCGCTGACCGTCAGCGACAACCGGATCGAGAAGAACAACAAGTACTGCGAGAAGACCGCCCGGCTGGCCTTCCTCCAGGGCTCCGGCATCGTCCTGACCGGCGCCGAGGACACCGAGGTGACCCGGAACCTGGTCACCGGCAACTCCGGCAAATCCCCGCTGTCGGGCGGCATCGTGCTGTTCAAGAGCTTCGTGGGCGTGACCAGCGAGCGGAACCGGATCAGCGGCAACACGCTGGCGGAGAACGGCCCCGCGGACCTCGTCAACCAGGAAGCCACCAAGAGCGGCAACACCTTCCAGAGCAACTCCTGCCGGACCTCGAAGCCCGCCGGTCTGTGCTGAGCGCACGGCCGTACCACCCCCACCCAAGGAAGGAGGGCGGCGCATGACCGCACCATCCCGCGAGTTCCAGGCCCCCGCGGTGCAGGAGGCCGCTTCCGCCCCGCCGCCGTCGATGCGGCTGCGGGAGCTGGTGTTCGGCGCGGCGTGCGCCGCCGCCGTCCGGGCGGCCGCCCGGCTGGGCGTCCCGGACGCCCTCGGGGACGCCCCCATGACCGTGGAGGGCCTGGCGGCCGCGGTGCACACCGAGCCGAAGCCGCTGCGCCGGCTGCTGCGCGCCCTGTCCTGCTACGGCGTCTTCGCCGAGCGGCCCGACGGGACGTTCGCGCACACCGAGATGTCCCGGCTGCTGCGCACGGACGACCCGCACAGCCTGCGGGACATCGCCCTGTGGTGCACCGAGCCGTGGACCTGGGACGCCTGGCCGAAGCTGGACGAGGCGGTGCGCTCCGGCCGGAACGTCGTGGAGGGCCTGTACGGCAAGGAGTTCTTCGTCTATCTGAACGAGGACGCCCCCGAGTCCGCGGACGTCTTCAACCGCGCGATGACCACGTCCAGCGAGCAGTCGGCCCGCGATGTCGCCGCCCTGCTGGACCTGTCGGGCGCCACGTCGGTCGCGGACCTCGGCGGCGGCCAGGGGCACGTGGTGGCCAGCCTGCTCGACAAGTACCCGGCGATGCGGGGCTATCTGCTGGATCTGCCCCGGGTGGTGGAGAACGCCGTACCGCGGCTGCGCCCGGGCGGGGACCTCGCGGACCGGGCGGAGATCGTGCCCGGTGACGTCCGGGTGTCCGTGCCGGTCGAGGCCGACGTCTACATCATCAAGAACATCCTGGAGTGGGACGACGGGTCCACCGCGCGGCTGCTGGCCAACGTGGTGGAGCGGGGCGGTCCGGGCACCCGGGTCGTGGTGATCGAGAACCTGGTGGACGACACCCCGTCGATGCGGTTCAGCACCGCCATGGACCTGCTGCTGCTGCTGAACGTGGGCGGGGCCAAGCACACCACCGCCAGCATGGTGGAGCGGCTGACGGCCGGGGGGCTGACCGTCGGCGACATCCGGCCGGTCAACCCGTATCTGCACGCGTTCGACTGCACGGTCTCCGGGTGAGCCGGCTCCCCCGGAACGCCACTGGTGCCGGGTCCGCGTACGACGCGGGCCCGGCACCGGTGTCCGGAGGGCGGGTTCAGCTACGGGCGTCGCGCTCCCAGAGGTAGAAGCGCTGCGCCATGGCGTCCTTCGGGGACCGCCAGGTCTCCGGGTCGTAGGCGCTGACGTACGCCGAGAGCCGCTCGCTGACGTCCTTGAACTCGGGGTGCGAGGTGACCTTGGCGATGGCCGGGCCGGGCTCGCGCTCGGACTCGATGAGGTGCATGTACACATCGCCGAACTGGAAGAGGCTGCGCCGCACCACACCGACGAGGTGCGGCAGCTCGCCCCGGTCGGACTCGGCGAACACCTTGGCGATGTCGGGGGCGGAGCCCGGGGCCATCCGGGCGACGATCAGGGCCTGGTGCACGGTTGTCTCCTCGTCGTCCGGGCTCAGTCGGTGGCCAGGGCGGGGGCGGGCCGGTGACCGGCGGCCGCCTTCTCGATCTTGTCCCGGATCAGGGCCATCTGGATCTTGGAGTTCCGGTTGATGTTGTCGGTCATCCAGTCGTCGTCGACCGGCGCCTCCGGCTTCATCTGGAAGTCCTGGGTCCACACCATGCGGGTGCCGGCCGGTACCTCCTCGTACTTCCAGTGGATGTTCATGTAGGCGAAGGGGCCGGTCTCGACCCGGCGGGCCCGCACCTCCAGGCGCGGACGGTCCGTCTCCCGCTCCGAGACCCAGCTCCACACCGTGCCGTTCTCGTCGGGGTGCATGGTGAGCCGGAAGGTGGTCTTGTTCCCCTCCTGGGAGAGGATCTCGGCGCTGGCGTACTCGGTGAAGAGGTTCGGCCAGTTCGCCACGTCGTTGGTCATGTCCCACACCAGGTCCAGGGGTGCGGCGACGGTGATCTCGTTCTGGGTGTGTCCGGCCATGTCAGGCTCCCGCGGGCAGTGCGCTGTTGACGAGGTCGAGGAACTGGCGGGGGGTCTTGCACCGCTCGGCGTCGACCGGCATGGGCGTGCCGCGGCGGTTCTCCAGCTCGCCGACGATGCCGAGCAGGCCGAGCGAGTCGATGCCGAGGTCGTCGAAGCCGGCGTCGGCGCGCCGCTCCAGCTCGTCCGGGGAGACGGTGACCCCGGCGGCCTTCTTCATGAGTTCGGACAGCTCTTCCACGGTGATGTGGTCACTCATGCTTTTCCTCCTTCGCTGGTGTCCGGTGGTGCGGCGGCGCCGTGCCGCAGCACGAGCGCCGCGTTCGACCCCATGAGTCCCCGGCTGAGGACCAGGGCGGTGCGCAGCTCGGCGGCGCGCGCCCGGCCGGTGACGAGGTCGAGGTCGTGGCAGGTGTCGACGACACCCGGGGTGGGCGGGACCAGGCCGTGTTCCAGGGCCAGTACCGCCGCCGCGGTGTCGAGGACGGGGGCCGCGCAGTAGCCGCGGCCGATCCCGGTCTTGGGCGCGGTGACCGGCACCCGCCGGGCGTGCGCGCCGAGCGCGTCGGCGAGGGCCAGCACCTCCGCGCGGTCGGCCTCGGGGGTGCCGAGGGCGTCGGCGAAGACCACGTCGATCTCCTCCGGGGCGCAGCCGGCCTCGTCCAGGGCGCCGCGGATGGCCTGCGCGAGCCCCTCCCGGGACCGGTCCCAGCGGCCGGCTCCGGTGAAGGTCGCCGTGTGCCCGGCGAGGACGGCCCGCACGGGCAGCCCGCGGCGCCGCGCCGAGGCCGCCTCCTCGACGACGAGCATGGCGCCGCCCTCGGCCGGCACGAAGCCGCACGCCTGGTCGGTGAACGGGCGGTAGGCGCGCGCCGGGTCGGCCTCCCGGCTCAGCTCGTCGTAGCCGAGCTGGCACACCACCGAGTACGGCGCGAGCGGCGCCTCGGTGGAGCCGGCCACGATGACATCGGTGCCGCGCCGCACGGCCCGGGCCGCGTGGGCGAGGGCGTCCAGGCCGCCGGCCTCGTCGGCGGCGACCACCGAGCAGGGCCCCTTGAAGCCGCGCCGGATGGAGATCTGGCCGGTGCTGGCGGCGTAGAACCAGGCGATGGACTGGTAGGGGCCGACGTACCGGCTGCCCTTGCCCCACAGCCGCTGGAGTTCGCGCTGGCCGAACTCGCCGCCGCCGGAGCCGGCCGCGGTGACCACGCCCACGTCGAACGGGGAGCCGTCGGTGTCGGCGCGGCCGAGCCGGGCGTCGTCCAGCGCGAGGTCGGCCGCGGCCATCGCGAAGTGCGTGAAACGGTCGGTCTGGACGAGGAAGCGTTCCTCGACCGCGGCCGCCGGTTCGAAGCCGCGGATCTCGCCGGCCACCTTGAGCGGCAGCTCCTCACAGCCCTCCCGGGTCACCTTGTCGAGGACGCTGACGCCGTCCACGACGGATTTCCAGAAGGTCTCGGTGCTGGTTCCGTTGGGCGCGACGACGCCGATGCCGGTGACGACCGCCCGCCGAGGATGGGGTTCGCTCATCGTTTCCTTCCTCTCGGCCGGGTCAGGATCACCGCGGACTGGAAGCCGCCGAAGCCGCTGCCCACGGACAGGACGCCGTTCAGGGTCCGTTCGCGGGCGACGCGCGGGACGTAGTCCAGGTCGCATTCGGGGTCGGGGGTCTCGTAGTTCGCGGTGGGCGGGACGACCTGATGGGCGAGGGCCAGCACGCAGGCGACGACCTCGATCGCGCCGATCGCCCCGAGGGAGTGGCCCACCATGGACTTGATGGAGCTCATGGGGGTGTCGTAGGCGTGCTGTCCGAGGGCCCGTTTCACGGCGGCGGTCTCGTGGCGGTCGTTCTGCCGGGTGCCGGAGCCGTGTGCGTTGACGTAGTCGATGGCGGTCGGGTCGAGGCGGGCGTGGTCGAGCGCGGTCTCGATCGCGCGGGCCATCTCCAGGCCCTCCTTGGTCAGGCCGGTCATGTGGTAGGCGTTGCCGAAGGTGGCGTAGCCGTCCAGCTCGCAGTAGACGCGGGCACCGCGGGCCCGGGCGTGCTCCAGCTCCTCCAGGACGAGCACCGCGCCGCCCTCGCCCATGACGAAGCCGTCACGGTCGTTGTCGAAGGGACGGGAGGCGTGCGCGGGGTCGTCGTTGTTGGGGGACGTGGCCTTGATCGCGTCGAAGCAGGCCATGGTGATCGGGGAGATCGGGGAGTCGGAGGCGCCGGCGATGCATATGTCGGCCCGGCCCTCCTGGACGGTGTGGAAGGCGTAGCCGACGGCGTCCAGGCCGGAGGTGCAGCCGGTGGAGACCGTCTGCACCGGGCCCTGGGCGCCGAAGCGTTCCGCCACCGCGGAGGCGAGGGTGCTCGGCGAGAACGCCCGGTGCAGCTGGGGCTCCGCCTTGCGGTGGTCCACGTCCCAGCGCTGGCCGGCGCTGCTCACCAGCACATAGTCGTGCTCCAGCCGGGTGGTGCCGCCGACCGCGGTGCCCAGCGACACCGCGACCCGCCACGGGTTCTCCCGGCCGAGGTCGAGACCGGAGTCCCGGACCGCCTCCTCGCCCGCGACCAGGGCGAACTGTATGTACCGGTCCGCCCGCTCCACCTGTTCGGCGTCCAGGCCGTGCGCGGCCGGGTCGAAGTCGCACTCGGCCGCGATCCGCGACCTCAGTCCGGAGGGGTCGAAGAACGTGATGCCGCGCGTCGCGGTCCGGCCTTCGGCGAGCAAGTTCCAGAACGCCGGCACGCCGATCCCACCCGGAGCCACCACGCCTATGCCGGTCACCGCCACGCGCCGGGTCACGACCGGACCTGCCCCACCGCGACGGACTCCGTCTCCTCCGTGTCGACGTGGCCGAGGCTCGGCCGCGGGGCCAGCGGGCCGAGGTGGAAGACGATCCGCGCCTCCACGTTCCCCACGTTGCGGAAGCGGTGCCGCATGTTGATGGGGATCATCAGCCCCTGCTCCGGCCGGAGCGGATGGGGCTCGCCGTCCAGGTCGACCTCCAGCTCGCCGCAGACGACGTACACGAACTCCTCGGAGTACGGGTGGTAGTGCTCGCCGATGCGGTCTCCCGGCTGCACGATGGCCACACCCATGAAACCGCTGGTGGAGCCGACCGTGGCCGGGGTGAGCATGGCGCGCAGATCGCCGCCGCGCCGGGTGTTGGGCTCGACCTCGCTGAGGTGCACGATCTTCGGAAGGGGTTTGATCACGACGTACCTCCGTGGTGTGGTGCGGCTTGGCGGTTCAGGCGTCCGGCGAGCGGCGGTCGGTGATGAGCTGCATGCGGACGGCGGCACCGGCCAGCAGGTCGGCCGGGGCGGCCGCCGCGGCGGCGTCCGCGTCCGCGCCGGGGCGCAGGTCGATCAGCCGTACGACGACGTCGTCCCGCTGGAAGATCGTGCTGCGCAGCACCGGGCTGGCCGGGTCGTCCGCCGCCGCCTCGTCCGTCTGCGCGAGCAGCTCGGCCAGCTCCATCCCGCGGTCCGGGCGGGCCGGGTAGTACAGCGCGTGCCGCTCGCCCTCGGCCAGCTCGTCGGCGGTGACGTGGTGCACGGCGGGCAGCGCCGCCCGGGTGAAGAACACCCGCGCGGACTCCTGGTCGTTGAGGTCGCGCTCCTGCTCCAGGTACGGGTTGATGGCCTCCTCGACGGCCCGTACCTCGGGCTGCCGGGCCACGTGCCGCAGCGCCGCGAGCAGGTCGCCGCGCACCTCGATGGCCCGTACCACCCGGTTGCCGTGCATGAACAGCGAGGTGCGGCACAGCCGGGTGGTCTCGTCGACCCGCGGCTCGGGCGAGGCGTAGTCCGCGAGGATCTTCGCGACCCGTTCCTCGCTGCCCGGCCGGACGGTGAAGGTGAGCGCGTGCCGGATCACTCCGTCCCCGATCCGCGGGGACGCCTGGAGCCGGCGCTGCGGCTGCGCGGCCCCGGCCGCCGCCTCCGTGCCGGTCTCCCGGACGATGTGGAAGCGCAGCGAGCGGGTGTCGCGGACGCAGGAGTGCAGGGGCTCCACCATCCGCACGTGCTCCTCGCTGTTCACCCAGTTGAGGAAGGGCGGGGCGCTCTCCCATTCGCTGGTGATCAGCCACTGGGAGGGGTTCTCGATGGACTGGCACAGCTGGTCGCTGACATGGCCGGGCACGGACGCGACCTGGTTGCACAGTTGCTCGTAGGCCTCCAGGAACTGCTGCTGGGCGCCGTCGTACACGTCCACCAGCAGGACGACCCGGAGGCGGGAGCCGTCGAAGACGGACTGGGAGACCCGTTTCGTCATCTGTCGCGTCAGCTGATCCGAGGCCTTTTCCGAGGTGGTCGTCATGGGTCGCACATCTCCTTCACGGGGGCCCGGGCGGGCAGAGGCTTCAGCGCCGTCGCCGATGACGCGACGTCAGCGCTTTTTGATCGTGTTCCGGTCCCGGACGACGCGCGACTCGCGTGAACCAGGCGGGTGATTGAGCCCGCCGGGAGCCCCGCACAGGGCTCCGCACCGGGCATGGAACCTGCAACGAGCCCCACCGCCCGACCCCTGCCTCTGGAGCCACCGATGCAAGCGAAAGCCGATCACCAGGTGCCCGTCCTCATCGTGGGCGGTTCCCTGGTCGGCCTGTCCATGTCCCTCTTCCTGGGCCGTCTAGGCGTCCGCCACATGCTCGTCGAGCGGCACTCCGGCACCTCGATCCACCCGCGTGGCCGCGGCAACAACGTCCGCACGATGGAACTCTTCCGGGTGGCCGGCATCGAGCCGGCGATCAAGGAGGCGGCCTCGCTCCTCGCGGACAACCACGGCATCCTCCAGACCCCGACGCTGGTCGGCGATGCCGGCGAATGGCTGTTCCGGGAGATCGACCCGGGCGGCGGCCTGGCCCGGTTCAGCCCGACCAGCTGGTGCCTGTGCAGCCAGAACGACCTGGAACCGGTGCTGCTGAGCGGCGCCCGCGCACTCGGCGGTGACCTGCGCTACTTCCACGAGCTGGAATCCTTCGCGCAGGACCCCGAAGGAGTGACGGCGTACGTCCGCGACCGCGACTCCGACCGGCTCTACACCGTCCGTGCCGACTACCTGGTCGCGGCCGACGGCCCGCGCAGCCCGGTGCGCAACCGGCTCGGCATCGGCCAGACCGGCCCCGGCGACCTGTTCGCCAACGTGAGCGTCACCTTCCGGTCCAAGCTCCTCGCCGACGTGGTGGGCGACCGCCGCTTCATCTGCTGCTACCTCACCGACCCGGAGGCGGACGGCGCCCTGCTGCCCGTCGACAACAAGGAGCGCTGGGTCTTCCACGCCCCCTGGCACCCCGAGCACGGCGAGACGCTGGACGAGTTCACCGAGGAACGGCTCCGCCGGCACATCCGCCGCGCCGTCGGTGTCCCCGACCTCGACGTGGAGATCACCGGCAAGGCGTCCTGGCGCGCCGCCGAACGGGTCGCCGCGGCCTACGCCGACGGGCGGGTCTTCCTGGCCGGCGACTCCGCCCACGAGATGTCCCCGACCGGCGCGTTCGGCTCCAACACCGGCATCCAGGACGCCCACAACCTGGCCTGGAAGCTCGCCGCCGTCGTCGACGGCTGGGCCGGCCCCGGCCTGCTCGGCAGCTACGACGCCGAGCGCCGCCCGGTCGCCCTCGCCACCAGCGCCCGTGCCTCGGCCCGCTCGGTGGAACACAGCCACCCGGGCTTCGCCCCGGCCCCCGGCATCGGCGGCGGCAGACGCGGCGGCATCCTCAACGTCGTCCTCGGCCACCGCTACCCGGACGGCGCGGTCGTCGGCGCCGACCGGTCCCAGCCCGTCGTACCCGAGGGCCTGAGCCTGTCCGGCGAGCCGGGCACCCGCGCCCCCCACCTGTGGCTGCACCGCGCGGGCGACCGCCTGTCCACCCTGGACCTGTACGAACGGTCACTGGTCCTGCTCAGCGACGCGTCGACCCCGGCGGGCGCGGAGTGGCAGCGGGCGGCGCACCGGATCGCCCGGACGGAGGGTGTACGTCTGGAGCCCTACCGGATCGGCCCCGCCACCGCTCCGGACGCCGACCTGCACTGCGACACCGACTGGACCGAGGCCCACGGCACGACGCCCGACGGCGCGGTTCTGGTCCGCCCGGACGGCTTCGTGGCGTGGCGGACACAGGCTGCGCCGGGGGACGCGGAGGGCGAGCTGCGGGGGGTGGTGCGGGAGGTGCTGGGGTTGGGGTGAGGGGGTGGGGGTGGGGCTGAGGGGGGCTGAGGCAGGGCTGAGGCGCGGCTGAGGGGGGCGAGCACGGGGGCCAGGGCGGCGCCGGGTGGGTCGCCGGCCGGCGGGGGTCGGGGGCTGGGGGCCGGCCGGACCGCGTGCGGCCCGGTGGCCGGCCGGTGCGGGGTCGGGGGCCGGTGGCCAGCCGGTGCAGGGTCGGGCCCAGTGGCCGGTGTGCGGGTCCCGGCCGGTGGCAGACCGGTGCAGGTGCGGACCGGTGGCCCGATGCCGGGCGTCGGTGCGGCACAGGTCGCCGGCCGGTGCCGGATCGGTGTGGACCTGGCCTCGGCCGGTGTCAGATGCGGACCTCGACCGTCTTCGCGAGGCGGTCGTGGAGTCCTCGCCCGTCCCGGTCCCAGATCAGCGCCGGGATGGCCAGGCAGAGCAGGACCGAGCGGAACAGGGAGCGCAGCGGGCTGACCGTGCCGGTCTCCAGGGCGACGACCCGGAGGCCGAAGATCCGCTTACCCGGAGTGAAGCCGACCGTGCCGACGGTCAGCACGCTCAGCACGAAGAAGATGCCCAGTGCCCAGTTGCTGGTAGCCGGGCCGTTGCCGTGCGTGATCAGGCCGTATGCGATCAAGACACACAGCCCCCAGTCCACGAGCAGCGCGCCGAGCCGCCGCCCGGGCCGGGCGATCGAGTTCGGCCCCTGCTCGGGCAGCCCCAGCTGCTGACCCCGGTAGCCGAAGTCCGCACCGGCCTCTTCCATGGCCGCGCGGGGCCCGGAGAGCCACGATCCGATTGCCTGCCTGTTGTCCACGCGACCACGGTACTGCGCCCGAAATGACCGGGGTACGGCGGGGTGTCCCGGGGCTACGGTGGAAGCGTGGCCGGTTAACTTCTGCGAAACAAACGAGTCACGCCCGAGAAATCACCCATCCCTAGGGTCGAGACCAGCGTGTGCCACCGCACTGGCCGCACGAACGATCTACCACCCCGGCGAGGACGGTCGGGAGTAGGAGGAGCTGGATGTTCCAGAACGCCGACGAGGCCAAGAAGTTCATCGCGGACGAGGACGTCAAGTTCGTCGACGTCCGCTTCTGCGACCTGCCGGGCGTCATGCAGCACTTCACGGTGCCCGTTGAGGCGTTCGACCCGGACGAGGAGCTTGCCTTCGACGGCTCGTCGATCCGCGGCTTCCAGGCCATTCACGAGTCCGACATGGCCCTGCGCGCCGACCTCTCCACCGCCCGTGTGGACCCGTTCCGCCGCGACAAGACCCTCAACATCAACTTCTTCATCCACGACCCGATCACGGGCGAGCAGTACTCCCGTGACCCGCGCAACGTGGCGAAGAAGGCCGAGGCCTACCTCGCCTCGACCGGCATCGCGGACACTGCCTACTTCGGTCCCGAGGCCGAGTTCTACGTCTTCGACTCGGTCCGCTTCGCCACCTCCGCGAACGAGTCCTTCTACCACATCGACTCCGAGGCGGGCGCCTGGAACACCGGTGCGGTGGAGAACAACCGCGGCTACAAGGTCCGCTACAAGGGCGGCTACTTCCCGGTCGCGCCGGTCGACCACTTCGCCGACCTGCGTGCCGAGATCTCCCTGGAGCTGGAGAAGTCCGGCCTGAAGGTGGAGCGCCAGCACCACGAGGTGGGCACGGCCGGCCAGGCGGAGATCAACTACAAGTTCAACACGCTGCTCGCCGCGGCCGACGACCTCCAGCTCTTCAAGTACATCGTGAAGAACGTGGCCTGGCGCAACGGCAAGACCGCGACCTTCATGCCGAAGCCGATCTTCGGTGACAACGGCTCGGGCATGCACGTGCACCAGTCCCTCTGGTCCAACGGCGACCCGCTGTTCTACGACGAGGCCGGTTACGCGGGCCTGTCGGACACCGCCCGCTACTACATCGGCGGCATCCTCAAGCACGCCCCGTCGCTGCTGGCCTTCACCAACCCGACGGTGAACTCGTACCACCGCCTGGTGCCGGGCTTCGAGGCGCCGATCAACCTGGTGTACTCGCAGCGCAACCGCTCCGCCGCCATGCGTATCCCGATCACGGGTTCGAACCCGAAGGCCAAGCGTGTCGAGTTCCGCGCGCCCGACTCCTCCGGCAACCCGTACCTCGCCTTCTCGGCCCTGCTCCTCGCGGGTCTGGACGGCATCAAGAACAAGATCGAGCCGGCCGAGCCGATCGACAAGGACCTGTACGAGCTGGCTCCGGAGGAGCACGCGAACGTCGCCCAGGTCCCGACCTCGCTGAACGCCGTCCTGGACGCGCTCGAGGCCGACCACGAGTTCCTCCTCCAGGGCGACGTGTTCACGTCCGACCTGATCGAGACCTGGATCGACTTCAAGCGCACCAACGAGATCGCCCCGCTCCAGCTGCGTCCGCACCCGCACGAGTTCGAGCTGTACTTCGACGTGTGATCGACACCGCCGAGCGCCCCTGGGGGCCGTCATCCGCAAGGGTGGCGGCCCCCGCCGCGTTCGCCGGCCCCGGCCGGCTCAGCCGGTGTGCCGGAAACGGCTGCGGTACTCCGTCGGGGTGGTGTCGAGCTTGCGGCGGAAGGCGCGGATGAGGGTGTCGACGGTGTTGAACCCGCAGGCCGCGGCCACCCGCTCCAGGGTGTCGTCGGTGGTCTCCAGCCGGTTGCGGGCCGCCTCGACCCGGGCCGACTCGATGTACGACGCCGGGGTCGTGCCCAGCTCGGTCTTGAACAGGCGGGTCAGCTGGCGCTCGCTGACATGGGCGTGGGCGGCGAGGTCGGCGACGGTGAGCCGGCCGGTGGCGTGCCGGGTGACATGGCGGCGCAGCTCGTCCATGCGGCGGGTGGTCGAGACGGGTTCGAGGGGGACGCTGAACTGGCTCTGGCCGCCCGGCCGCTTCAGGTACATCACCAGTTGCCGGGCGACGCGCAGCGCGACGGTCTCGCCGAAGTCCTCGGCGACCAGGGCGAGGGAGAGGTCCAGGCAGGCGGTGATGCCCGCGCCGGTCCACACCTTGCCGTCGCGGATGAAGATCGGGTCGGCGTCGACCTCGACGGACGGGTGCTCGGCGGCCAGCTGCTGTGCCGTCGACCAGTGGGTGGTGGCGCGCCGGCCGTCGAGCAGTCCGGCGGCGGCGAGCAGATGCGCGCCCACGCAGACGGAGGCGATGCGCCGGGCGCGTTCGGCGAGGATCCCCACCCACCGGACCACCTCCGGGTCGGTCCGGGCATGGACCCGCCGGTGCTCGTCGACGTCGACCGAGCCGGGCACCAGCAGGGTGTCGATACGGCCCTCGGCGGCCTGCGCGAAGGTGATGTCCGGCAGCACCCGCACCCCGGCAGAGGTGGTGACCGGGTCCAGGCTCGCGGCCGCCAGCGCGACCCGGTAACCGCCGGCCTCCTCCGTCTCCCGGCGCAGCAGCGCGAACACCTCCGGCGGCCCGGTGACGTCGAGCAGATCGACCCCCTCGAACAACAGCACGACGACCACGCGCTCCTCCCCCACCTCGGCCCTCCCCTTCTCGATGTCCGAATCTGCAAGTCACCCGACATTGTCGCCATAGCAGGAGCGCTCCTAGCGTGAGGGGCATGGAAACGACAACGCTGCGCGACCTCAACGACCTCGACCCGACCCCGGCCTCGCTCGCCGCCTCGACGCTGATCCTGGTCGACTACCAGAACACCTACACCCGGGGCGTCCTGGAACTGACGGGCTGGGAGGCCGCGCTCGACGCCGGCGCCGAGCTGCTGGCCCGGGCCCGGGAGGCCGGCGCCACGGTCGTCCACGTCATACACGACGGCGGCCCGGACACCCCCTACGACATCCGCGCCGACATCGGCCGGCTCCACCCGCGCGTCGCGCCCGCCGAGGGCGAGGCCGTGGTGGTCAAGGGGGCACCCGACGCGTTCCGTGACACCGACCTGGGCTCCCACGTCGACGCGGCCGGCCACCAGGACGTGATCATCGCCGGCTTCATGACCCACATGTGCGTGACCTTCACCGCCCAGGGCGCCTTTCTCCGCGGCAACCGCCCCACGGTCGTCGCCGACGCCTGCGCGACCCGCCCCCTGTCCACCCCCGTGGCCGACGTCCCGGCCCCCCAGCTCCACCACAGCGCCCTGGCCACCATCGCGGACCTGTACGGCGTGGTCGTACCGTCCGTGGCTGCCCTGCGCTGACCACGGCCGCCCTCTCCCCCGGCGCCGCAACCTTCCCGGCTTTCCATGCTTCCTACTCTCGGGGGATCATCCCTCCTGACTCTGTCGGACGAGAGAGGTTGAACGGGGATGTCTGAACTGGACGACTGGGAGGGCGAGTTCGACCACACGTGGGCGAACTCGGCTGAGCACAAGGAGCCTTCGGCGCGGGCTCGGATGCTGGCCGCGCGGTGGAAGGAGAACCCGCCGAATCCGGCGCCGTTCCGCGCCGACCCGGATCCGGTGGGGCCGCGACGCTCGTCGTGGGTGTCGACGGTCGTGGTGCTCGGCTGCGTGGCCGCGGTGATAGTGCTGCTGGGGTACGCGCAAATGCGTTCCTCGTATTAGTTCCTTGTATTAAGGGGGCACGGGTGCGGGAGGGGAGCCGGGCGGCGACGCGGCTCGCCGAGGGTGCGGCGCTGCGGGAGGTACTCGGCAGCGGCGACCCGGTGGCGTGGCTGGAGCTCGACGAGGGCGCGCGGGTGATCGACTGTTACCGGCCGCCGGAGGTCGGCGCGGACTGGGAGGGGACGGACGGCGGGCGGGCCCTGCTCGCCGCCCTGGACCGCGTGAGCCGCTCGGTGACTCCCAGCTCGCCCTCGCCCTCTGCCACCGTCACGGACGGATCCGGCAGCGGGCGCTGGAGCGGGCCGGCGGGCGGGCGCAGCTGTTGCCGCTGGTGGCGGTGCGGTGCGCCGACTGGGCCGAGCCGGTGCGGACACGGGCCCGGGAGCTGCTCGCCGAGGCGCTGGACACCCGGACGGCCGTGAGCCTCGCCCCGCTGGTCCGGCGCCTCGGCGACCGGCACCGCGGGGACTTCGGGCTCCGGCTGCTCGATGACGTCCTGCGCGGGGCGGAGCGGGAGGTGCTGGCCCCGTTGCTCTGCTCCGGGGACCGTGCCGTGCGGCGGTACGGGTATGAGCTGGCCGTCGGGGGCGGGGCCCTGTCCCCCGTCGAGCTGGCGCGTGCCGCGGCGCGGGACGACGATCCCGTCGTACAGACGATGTGTGCGGAGGCGGCCCTCGCCGCGCCGTGCGAGGAGGTGCTGGAACCGCTGCTCGGCGCCCGCAGTCCGCGGGTGCGGTCGGCCGGGGTGACCGCGCTGCGGCCACTGGGGCTCCCGGAGCGGGCGGTGGGCTTTCTCGCGGACCGGTCGGCGCTGGTGCGCGCCTGCGCCCGGTATGTCGTACGGCAGTACGGAACCGATCCGCTGCCCTGGTACCGGGCGTGCTGCGCCGATCCGGGCGACCCGGCGCTGCCGCCCGGGGCCGTGATCGGGCTCGCGGAGTGCGGGGAGCGCGGCGATGCCGAGGTGCTGCGGCGGTTGCTCGGCCATCCGGTGGCGGCGGTGCGGGCGCGGGCGGTGGCCGGGCTGCGGGTGCTCGATGCGACGGACGTGGAGTGGTTGCGGGCGATGCTGGACGATCCGGCGGCCGGGGTGGTGAGCGAGGCCACGCTCGCCCTGCTGCCCTCGGCGGCCGCCCTGCCGGCGGGGTGGCTGCTGGACCGGCTGGACCCGGCGCGGCCCCGGTGGGTGCGGGTGTCCGCGTGGCGGTTGCTCGCCGCGCACGGCGAGGCCGTACGGCTGCGGGCGGCCGTCGTCCTGCTCGGTGACGCGGACGTACGGCTGCGGGCGCGGGCCGTGCCGCTCGCGCGGCATGCGCTGAGGTGGGGGACGGTGGGCCGGGCGGAGCCGGAGGTCGCCGGGTTGTTGGAACGGATCCGTGTGCTGCTGGGTTGACAGACCGAGGCGTTTTGCTGGTCCTAGGGCCGTTCGGGAGCGCTTCATGGCGGTCCGCAGGTGCACACTGGACAGCGGGACGAGTGCCTGACTGCGGGGTGATGCACAATGCAGAGCCGCTTCCGGAGCGACCGGCGACTGACCATGCGCATGGGTCTCACGCTGTTCCTGCTCGGGTTGCTGTACGTGGGCTTCGTCGCTGCGCTGATCGTGCTGCTGAAGTCCTGGTTGCTGGTCGTCGTCCTGGTCGGGGCGATGTTCGTGGCGCAGTTCTGGTTCTCCGACCGGATCGCCATGTTCGCGATGCACGGGCGGGTGGTGGAGCGGGAGGAGTATCCCGAGCTGCACGCGGTGGTCGACCGGCTGTGCGCGATCGCGGACATGCCCAAGCCGGTGGTCGCGGTGTCCGAGATGGACATGCCGAACGCGTTCGCGACCGGCCGGAATCCCGATCACGCCGTCGTCTGTGTCACGACCGGGCTGCTGCGCCGGCTGGACCCCGCCGAGCTGGAGGGCGTGCTCGCGCACGAGCTGTCGCATGTGGCGCACAAGGACGTCGCCGTGATCACGATCGCCTCCTTCCTCGGGGTGATCGCGGGGCTGATCGTGCGGTTCGCCTTCTACTCACAGGTGTTCGGCGGAGGCCGCCGGGACCAGAACACGGCCGTCGTGTTCGCCGCCGTGCTCGGTGTCTCCGCGGCCGTGTACGCGCTCAGCTTCCTGCTGATCCGGGCGCTGTCCCGGTACCGGGAGCTGGCCGCCGACCGCGCCGCCGCCCAGCTGACCGGCCGGCCCTCGGCGCTGGCGTCCGCGCTGACCAAGGTCTCCGGGGACATCGCCCGGATCCCGACCAAGGATCTGCGCACCGCCCAGGCGTTCAACGCGTTCTACTTCACCCCGGCCGCCGGCAAGGAGCCCGGGCTGGAGCGGTTCTTCTCCACCCATCCGACCCTGGAGCAGCGCCTGGCGCAGCTGGGCCGGATCTCGGCGGAGCTGGGCGAAGCGGCCGTCCCCGGGGCGGGCGAATGACAGTGACACGTCGGCGGAAGGCGGGCTGAGCGTTGGGGCTGCTGGACATCCTGCTGGGGCGTACGAAACCGGTCGCGCCCGATCTCGACCAGCTGTTCGCGCTGCCGTCGGCCGCCGTCACTCTCCAGGCGGCGGCCGGTTTCACCCCGACCGGCGGCGGGGCGGTGTGCTTCGCCACGGTGGAGGGCGCGGCCTTCGAGCAGACCCACCGGGAGGTGCAGGCGCTGCTCGACGCGGACGCCGAGCGCACCGGTCCCCCGGTGGACCTGCGGCGGGACGACTACGGCTACTCCTGGCTGGTGTCCCAGCGCTCCCCCGACCAGCTCCCGCAGCTGGTCAACGACCTGCACGCGGTGAACAGCTCGATGGAGGCCAACGGCTTCGGCCCGCAGCTGCTGTGCTCGCTGGCCGGGTTCCGGGACGACGGGGGCCGCAGGCTGGCGCTGGTGTATCTGTACAAGCGGGGGAGCTTCTATCCCTTCGCGCCGCTGCCGGGCGGCGGGCAGCGGCGGAACGGCGCGCTGGAGCTCCAGGTGAAGGCGGCGCTCGCGGACGATCTGCGGATCGAGCCGGACCTCGGCCGCTGGTTCCCGGTGTGGGGCGCCCCCGGACTGTGACCGGGGGCGCCCTGGCTCACCTGCTCTTCTCCTGCTCCTGACGGCGGGCCTCGACGGGGCGCTCACGGCGGTAGCGGCGCTCCCAGCGGGCCTGCCGGTCGCGGCGCTCGCGGTAGGCCCGGTAGCTGTCCGGCAGCGCACCGGCGCCGGGCGCGGGCGGGGCCGTACCGGTCGAACCGGTCGTGCCGGTCGTGCCGGGTGATCCGCGGCCGTGCGTGGCGTAGAGATAGAGCAGCGCTACGGCGGCGAGCCACCACAGATGGTCTCCGATACCGAGGATGACCAGGACGGCCGTCCCGGTCGCGACGATGCCACGCATGACGGACCTCCTTGGGTGCCGGTGGCGGAAAGGGGGGTGGCGGAAGGGGAGGGTGTCGGCTTCGTGCCGTTTGTTCAGCGTAGGGAGAGGGGGAGCGCGGCTGCATCCGGTTTTCCGCGGCCCGTGCCGCTATACGGCGAACTCGCCGTCCCGCCCGTGCCGCTGTGCGGCGGACTCGCCGTCCCGCGCCCTCACAGGCCCGGCGCCGCCGTCACCACGCCCGCCGCGATGGCCGCGCCCAGGGTGCCGTGGTCGGCGGCGGTCCGGTCGGCGTAGGCGAGGGCGAAGTCGGCGACCGAGCGGTCGAAGGTGTCGGCGCCGCCGAGGTAGGCGGCGATGGCGACCCGGTCGCCGGAGCGGGCGTGCGCGCGGGCCAGGACGCTGCCGCACAGCCGGGCGTAGCCGGCCAGGGCCGCCGGGCCCAGGCCGGCCACGTCCACCGCGCCGCCCTTGGCCTCGCGCAGGTGCCGCCAGTAGAAGGCGCGGCCCTGGGGTCCGGTGACGGCGCCGAGGAAGAGGTCGGCACCGGCCTGGAGCAGCCGCTGCCCGGCGACGACCCGGTCCCCGGGGTGGACGTACGGCCCGCTCGGCAGATGCTCCTCCAGTACCGAGGTCCGCGCCTCCCTGATCCGCAGGAACAGCGGGTCGCCCGCGTCCCGCCCGGCGAGCAGCACGAGGAAGCAGCGCATGCCGACGCTGCCGACGCCGACGACCTCGCGGGCGGCGTCGGCGAAGCGGTAGCGGTCGAGGAGGCTGCGGCGCTCCTCGGGGAGGGTGGAGCGGTAGTCGCTGAAGAGCTTGCGCAGGGAGGCGGTGTCCGGGGCACCGGCGGGCTCCAGCAGCGGCGGGTCGTGGATGATCCGGCACCGCCCGTCCACCAGCTCGGTGAGCTTGCCGAGGGCCGGCAGGTGGGTGCGGCGGCGGGCCCGGGTGAGCGTGGCCCCGGCCCGCGCCCGGCGCCGTCCGGAGCGGACCAGGGGGCGCAGGCTCGCCGTGTCGATCCGCTCGTGCCAGACGGCCAGTTCGCCGAGTCCGGCCAGCCGGCGGACGGTCGTGCGGTATCCGGCGCAGGCGGCCCGGGCGGCGGCGCGCGCGGCTCCCTTGCCGTGGCCGTTCTCCAGGGCCGCGACGGCGACGCTGGCGGCGAGCCGCTTCACGTCCCATTCGAAGGGGCCGGGGAAGGTCTCGTCGAAGTCGTCCAGGTCGAACAGGAGGGTGCGGTCGGGGGCGGTGTACAGGCCGAAGTTCAGCAGATGGGCGTCGCCGCACAGCTGCACGGTGAGACCGGTGTGCGGGGCGGCGGCCAGATCGGCGGCCATCACCGCCGCGGCGCCGCACAGGAAGGCGAGCGGGGAGGCGGCCATCCGGCCGTACCGCACGGGCAGCAGCTCCGGAAGCCGGTCGCGGCCCTGCCGTTCCAGTACGGCGACCGGGTCGGGGCGCTCGGCGGACGGCAGCCAGAGGGCGTGCGCGGAACGGGCGACGCGCTTGCGGGCCTCCTTGCCGCGCCGGGCGCGGTCCTCCGGAGTACTCATACGGCGGCCTCCCTCGGCTCCTCCCGCGCAGCTCCTGCTCGCAGTGAAGGCGCGGGAGGAGCCGTCCGCACGCGGAGTACTCCGAACAGGTGACGGGAGACCGGGGCCGTTGTCAGTGCGGTGCGCGACCATGCAGGCAGGGATCGGCGTGAGGGGATGGTGGCATGCGGCACATCGGGGTGGAGGAGCGGCGGGCCCGGCTGGCGGTGCGGCACCGGCTGGCGGGGGCGGTCCGGGCGGCGCGGCCCGAGGAGGTCGCCGGCGCGCTGGTCGCCCTGCACGGCACGGATCCGGCGACGGTGTATCTGGCGCTGGCCGCGCGCCTGGCCGACCCGGCGCGGACGGTCCCGGAGACGGAGCGGGCGCTGTACGAGGACCGCACCCTGGTCCGGATGCACGGCATGCGGCACACCGTGTTCGTGTTCCCGGCCGAGCTGACGGCGGTCGTGCACGCTTCGACGGGGCTGGCGGTGGCCGCGCGGGAGCGGGCGCACCTGCTCCGGGACATGGCTCGGGCGGGCGCCCCGGACGCGGACTGGCTGGCGGAGGTGGAGAAGGCGACGCTGGCCGCGCTGGAGCGGCGGGGCCAGGCGACCGCGGCGGAGCTGTCGGCGGACGAGCCGCGGCTGCGCGAGCAGTTCGTGTACGGAGCGGGCAAGAGCTACGAGGGTGTGCACACGGTGTGTTCGCGCCTGCTGCGCGTCCTCGGGGTCGAGGGCAAGGTCGTCCGCGGGCGGCCGCTCGGCTCCTGGACGTCCGGGCAGTTCCGCTGGGCCCCGGCCCCGCCGCATCCGGAGCTGGACGGCGGCGTGGCCCGGGCGCGGCTGCTGGAGCGCTGGCTGAGAGCCTGCGGCCCGGCCACCGAGGCGGATCTGAAGTGGTGGACGGGGTGGCGGGTGAGCGAGGTCCGCGGGGCGCTGACGGCGATCGGGGCGCGCGAGGTGTCGCTGGCGGAGGGCACGGGCTATGTGGCGGACGGCGACACGGACCCGGTGCAGGCCCCGAAGGAGCCGTGGGCGGCGCTGCTGCCGGCTCTCGACCCGACGGCCATGGGCTGGCAGCAGCGGGACTGGTACCTCGAACCGGGCCTGCGGCCGCAGCTGTTCGACCGCAGCGGGAACGTGGGGCCGACCGTGTGGTGGAACGGCCGGGTGGTGGGCGGCTGGGCCCGGCGCGCGGACGGGGAGGTCGTGTGGCGGATCCTCGCGGACGGCGTGGGCGCGGAGGGCGAGGCGGCGATCGCGCGGGAGGCGGAGCGGTTGCGGGCCTGGGTGGGGGCGACGCGGATCACCCCGCGCTTCCGGACCCCGCTGGAGCGGGAGTTGTCGGCCTGAGACCGGCGCCGGGCGCCCCGGGCCACGGGGCGTCCGGCGCCGTACCTCATCGGCTGTACCGCAGCAGGGCGCGCACCATGTGGCAGGTGGTGGCGGACGGCGGGTGCACACCGATCCGCTCGGCGGTGCTGCGGATCGCCTCGTCGCCCGCCTGGTTCGGCGCGTAGACACCGGAGTCGAGCAGGGCTATGGCGAGGCGCATGGCCTTCAGCCGCCGGTTGTGCGTGACGTACCAGTCGCGCGGCCGTCCGGCCGGCAGCGGCCGCTTCACCACGGGCTCGTAGGGCGAGTCGAACAGCACGGAACGCTTGGTGGTGGACTGGGTCGGCAAGGGCTTCGGCTTCAGAGCGGCAGCGGGCACAGGCATCCTCCTGTCGCGGTCAGGGGGTCGTCCAGGGTTCCGGTGACCCCCTCGAACACTGCCTCCATTCTACTGCCGGGCACTGACAACGGGATGGCCGCGGAGTGCGCGAACTCCCAGGTCAGGCTGGAAATTGGCGCCGTGTCACACCAGGTTCGGAAGGTGCGGATGAGGCGGTCGGAATTCGAACACGCCGCCCTGGAGGCGCTGCGGCTGCTGCCGCCGGAGGGCGGGTAGCGTGGCGCGCATGGAAATCTGGATCAATCCTGCCTGCTCCAAGTGCCGTAGCGCGATCAGCCTGCTCGACGCCGAGGGCGCCGACTACACCGTCCGCCGCTACCTGGAGGACGTGCCGAGCGCGGACGAGATCAGGGCCGTACTGGAGCGGCTGCGCCTGGAGCCGTGGGACATCACCCGCACCGGCGAGGAGGCCGCCAAGGAACTGGGGCTGAAGGAGTGGCCGCGGGACGCGGAGTCGCGGGAGCGGTGGATCACGGCGCTCGCCGAGCACCCGAAGCTCATCCAGCGGCCGATCATCACCGCCGACGACGGTACGGCCCTGGTCGCCCGCACCGAGGAGGCCGTACGCGAGGCCCTGGCGCACAACAAGAGCTGAGCGCCGCTCAACTCCCCTGTGACTCAGGTTACTTGGGCAAGCGCTTCAGCGGCTGAGCAACCCTGTTCGGTATCTCGTACCTAGCGACGTACGCTCCCCTACCTCTTTCAGGAGGCGCGCATGTCGCGCAGGAGAACTCTCGGTACGAAGAAGAAGATCGCGCTGCTCGTCAGCGCCGCGGCGGTGGCCGGCGGCGGTGCCTTCGCGCTGGCCACCACGTCGAACGCCGCCCAGCCCGGCCGGCAGGCGCGGACCCTGTCGGCCGGGGACGCGGGCGTGTGCCAGGGGCTGGCCACGGCGCTCGGCAACAACCAGAAGTTCATCGACGGCCAGAAGGCGCATCCGGACGGCCAGTCGGCGGCCCGGATCGCCAACCGGCAGGCGGTGATCGACCAGATCAAGGTCCAGCAGAAGGCCGCCGGATGCACCGTCGGGGAGTCGGCTCAGGGCTCCCAGACGGCACAGGACGGCACCGCCGGACAGGCCGGGCAGCAGGCGGGCGGACAGGCCTCGCAGCAGGCCGGCGGACAAGCCTCGCAACAGGCGGGCCAGCAGGCCGGCGGACAGCAGGGCCAGCAGGCCGCCGGACAGGCGGGCGCGCAGTCCGGTCAGCAGGTCTGCAAGGGCTCCACCGTGACCCTGTCCGGCGAGGCCGGTGCCCCGGCCGCGTCCAGCGGGCAGTTCCCGGCGGGGACCACCCTGAAGGTCACCAACCTGGACAACAACAAGTCCACGACGGTGAAGGTCACCTCCGTCTCCGGCAGTTGCGTGCTGCTCAACAACGCGGCCTTCGAACAGGTCAGGGAGCCCGGCAAGTTCCTGATCCGGCACGCGCTGATCGAGAAGGTGGGGTGAGGCTCAGGATCCGGACAGGAACGCGGTGAGGCGGCCGGCCACGTCGTCGTCGGGCCCCGCGGACTGGGGCAGCGCGTGGTGGGAGACCCCCGGCAGGATCGCCGTCCGCACGCGCGGCAGCAGTGCGCGCGCCCGGTCGGCCACCTCACCCGCCGCATGGGTCCTGCTGTTCGCGGCCACGAGCAGCAGGACCGGCAGGTCCAGCGCGCGCAGCGCGTCCGGCGCCGGGCGCGGGCCGGTCACCGGCCGCTCGGCGGGGAAGCCTGCGGCGGCCTCCTGGAGCCGCAGCCAGTCGGGGTCCAGGTCCGTCCGCCCGGTCTCCCACTCCAGGAAGGCGCGGACCCGGCCGGGTGCGGGCCTGAGCAGCATCGGCAGCGCGCGCAGCAGGTAGGACTTCCGGTACCCGGCGAAGCACTGGGTCGGATCCAGGAGGAACAGCCGGCGCACCCGGGCGCGGGAGCGCAGCGCGTGGTGCAGGGCGATCCAGCCGCCGTACGAGTGTCCGCCCACGTCGGCGGCGCCGGCGCCGAGGCCGTCGAGAAGGGCGTCCAGCCAGACCGCGAGATCGTCGGCCGTGCGCAGCGGGCGGGCGTCGGCCGGGGTGCCGAGGCCGGGGCGGCCGATCAGGTCCGCGGCGTACACCCGCCGGATCCGGGACAGCTCGGCGGCCTGGGCGTACCAGGAAGCGGCGGTCGCCCCGTCGCCGCCGGGCAGGAGCAGCAGCGGGGGCGCGTCGCGCGGACCGCAGGCGTTGACATGGGTGTCCCCGAAGGGGGTGGAGACGAACAGGGACTCCCGGTCAGCGGGCCATTTCGCCAGCACCCTGTCGTACGCAACCCGGAAGGCGTCGCTGTCGTACCCGGCCGTGGAAACCATCGGAGTACCCCCTTATTATCTCGCTCAGCAAGATATTCGCTGAACGAGATAGTAGCGTGGAGGCCCTGTGGAGACGGACCCGGTATCAGGACCCGAGCTGGAGACCGTCCATCTGCTGCGGGCCGTCGCCGTCGAGCTGGGCCTGCACAGCGGCCGGTTCGCGCAGGAGTACGGCATGCACCCCACGGACGTACGCGCCCTGATCGCGCTCATGGACGCGCGGCGGGCCGGCGAGGAGCTGACCGCGGGACGGCTCGGCGCCGCGCTCGGCCTGAACTCGGCGGGCACCACCGCGCTCGTGGACCGGCTGGAGCGGGCCGGGCACGTACGCCGGGTGCGCGGGACACAGGACCGGCGGCGGGTGGTGATCGAGGTGGAGGAACGCGCCGTCGCCCTCGGCTGGTCCTTCTTCGGCCCGCTGATCGAGCGCTGCCTGGAGCTGCTGCGCGGCTACGACGAGCGCGAGCGGGCCGCGATCCACGGGTTTCTCGACGGGGTGCGGCGGGCCGCGGCGGACGCGTCCCATACCCCGCCCGCCGGCACCTCACAAGGTGACCCGCAGCACAAAACCACCAGGTAACACGGGGTTCACATTCGAGCAATGACCGGGAAACCGCCTGTTGACAGGCTGCGCGGCAGATCGAGCGGCGCCCCAGTGCCGCAGCGCCGCAGCACCCGCACGCCGGTGCGCCCGACCCACCCCCGAAGGATGTGGCCCCGTGACCTTCAAGGCTGAGTACATCTGGATCGACGGCACCGAGCCGACGGCCAAGCTCCGTTCCAAGACGAAGATCATCACGGGTTCCCCGGCCGGTCTCGACGCGCTGCCGATCTGGGGCTTCGACGGCTCCTCCACCAACCAGGCCGAGGGGCACTCCTCGGACCGCGTCCTCAAGCCGGTCTTCACCTGCCCGGACCCGATCCGCGGCGGCGACGACATCCTGGTGCTGTGCGAGGTCCTCGACATCGACATGACCCCGCACTCCTCCAACACCCGGGCCGCGCTGGCCGAGGTCGCGGAGCGGTTCGCCGCGCAGGAGCCGATCTTCGGCATCGAGCAGGAGTACACCTTCTTCGACGGCGCCCGCCCGCTGGGCTTCCCCGAGGGCGGCTTCCCGGCCCCCCAGGGCGGCTACTACTGCGGTGTCGGCGCCGACGAGATCTTCGGCCGTGAGATCGTCGAGGCCCACCTGGACAACTGCCTGAAGGCGGGCCTGGGCATCTCCGGCATCAACGCCGAGGTCATGCCCGGCCAGTGGGAGTTCCAGGTCGGCCCGCTGGCCCCGCTGGAGGTCTCCGACCAGCTGTGGGTGGCCCGCTGGCTGCTCTACCGCACCGCCGAGGACTTCGGCGTCTCCGCCACCCTCGACCCCAAGCCGGTCAAGGGCGACTGGAACGGCGCCGGCGCGCACACCAACTTCTCCACCAAGGCGATGCGCGAGGGCTACGACGCGATCATCACCGCGTGCGAGTCGCTCGGCGAGGGCTCCAAGCCGCTCGACCACGTCAAGAACTACGGCGCCGGCATCGACGACCGGCTGACCGGTCTGCACGAGACCGCCCCGTGGAACGAGTACTCCTACGGCGTCTCGAACCGCGGTGCCTCGGTCCGCATCCCGTGGCAGGTCGAGAAGGACGGCAAGGGCTACATCGAGGACCGCCGTCCGAACGCCAACGTCGACCCGTACGTGGTGACCCGCCTGCTGGTGGACACCTGCTGCTCCGCCCTGGAGAAGGCCAGCCAGGTCTGATCCGCCCGCTCGTCCGCAGGGGCGCCCGCCGTGACGGCGGGCGCCCCTGCCGCATGCCCGGCGCCCGCCCTGCCCCGCTCCCCCGTCCGCGAGTTGCCGGTGACACCAGGGTCGTCGGAGCGGACCGGGTCTGCTTCAATAGGCGCATGGCCGGCTTCCAGAAGAACCTCGCGACGGGTCGTCACGACCTCGAGCCCTTCTGGCCGTCCCGTCAGCACCACGACTTCGACCGGATGTGTTGTCGCGCGACCACCGCGCGGACCCGCTGAAGCCGTAACTCCCGGCCCCGGTCGGCGCGAAACGACGTACGTCCCCGACGCACTCCTCGCGCGAAAGAGCTGACCTCTCATGGCGATCACCCGTTCCCTGCCCTCCCCTTCCCCCGTCGCCCCCTCCCCCGTCGGCGCCCGGCACCGGCTGCGCGCCGTCGCCCCGGACGAGGCCTTCGACATCGCGGAGCTGCTGCCGCCGGGCGCCACCTGGCTGCCCGCCCCGCAGCACACCCTGCCCGCGCTGCCCGGCCGGCCGCCGATGGTCGGCTACCTGGTGCTGGTCCCCGCCGACCAGCACCCGCCGTTCACCCCGGTCGCCGTACCGGATCCGGTCGCCGTGCCGGACCCGGCCGACGACGCCGCGGCCGGCCCGCCCGATCCCCTGGTCCGCGTCGACCTCACCCGGCGCACCGCCAGCGTCGACGGCCACGCACTGGACCTCACCTACCTGGAGTTCGAGCTGCTCGCCCACCTGGTGGCGAACCCGCACCGGGTGCACACCCGCGACCAGCTGGTCTCCACGGTGTGGGGGTACGGCCATGTCGGCGACGGCCGTACCGTCGACGTGCATGTCGCCCGGCTGCGCCGCAAGCTGGGCGAGCACCGCCGGGCGATCCAGACGGTGCGCCGGGTCGGCTACAAGTACACTCCGCCGGCCGGGCGCTGAACCCCGTCGTTCTGCCGACGGCAGAGCGCTCTTCCCGCCCCGGCTCCCGGGCGGGCAGGCTCCCCGGTATGAGACTTCTGGTGCTGGGCGGTACGGAGTTCGTGGGACGGGCCGTCGTGGAGGCCGCGCTCGACCGCGGCTGGGAGGTGACCGTCTTCAACCGGGGGCGCCGCGAGCCCCCCGCCGGGGTGCGGTCGCTGACCGGTGACCGCGCCTCCCCGGACGGCCTGGCCTCCCTCGCCGCGCACCCGGGCACCTGGGACGCGGTCGTCGACACCTGGTCCGGTGAGCCTCGTGCCGTACGGGGGTCGGCACGAGCCTTGCGGGAGCGGGCCGGACGGTATGTGTACGTCTCCAGCCGCTCGGTGTACGCCTGGCCCTGGCCGCCCGGGGTCGCCGAGGACGCCGCCGCGCTGGTCGAGGGGGCGTCCGCCGACGCCGGGACGTCTGACTACGCCCGGGACAAGCGGGGCGGTGAACTGGCCGCCGTGGCGGAGTTCGGCGCCGCACGCTCGGTGCTGGTGCGGGCCGGGCTGATCCTCGGCCCGTACGAGAACGTCGGCCGGCTGCCCTGGTGGCTGTCCCGGACGGCCCGCGGCGGCCCGGTCCTGGCGCCGGGGCCGGCCGGGCTGCCGCTCCAGTACGTCGATGTGCGCGACCTCGCCCAGTGGCTGCTCGGCGCGGTGGAGCAGGGGGCGAGCGGGCCGTACAACCTCGTGAGCCCGCCCGGCCACACCACCATGGGCGAACTGCTGCGGGCCTGCGCCGAGGTGACCGGCGCGGGCGCCGAGCTGCGCTGGACCGACCCGGAGACGATCCTGGCCGCCGGCATAGAACCGTGGACCCAGCTGCCGGTCTGGGTGCCGCCCGGCGAGGAGTGGGCCGGCGCGCACGGGGCGGACGTCTCCCGGGCGCTGGAGACCGGGCTGGTGTGCCGGCCGGTGACGGAGACCGTCGCGGACACCTGGCGCTGGCTGACCGGGATCGGCGGCGAGGCGCCCCGCCGCCCGGACCGGCCCGCCGTCGGGCTGGATCCGGACGTGGAGGCCAGGGTGCTGGCCCTGGCGAGCCAACTTCCTGTTTCTGAAGGGAATTTGTGAGACCGGTGAACACCTCCGGGGCGGCGCCCGTATGGAAGGGCGCCGCTTCACTCCTGTCGGGCGCCTCGCTGCCGCCCCGCAAGGAAGTCAGAGGAGTTCCATGGGACGCAACACACGCAAACGCCGTACGCCACCGGCCACCAAGGCGCTAGCCGCAGCGGCGGCCCTAGCGCTCGGTGGGGGCGGGCTGCTCTGGGCGAACTTCTACGCCTCGGCGCACGAGTCGGACAACCAGATGTGGGGAGGCAACCAGACGAAGGCCGCGACCGCGCAGGTCGCGACCATCTCCTGCCCCGACGTCGGCCAGAAGCTGACGAACGTGCCGAACGCCGCCCGCTGGGGTGTCGCACAGGAGCTGTCGAACCTCGACAAGCAGATCACCGAGGCCTACACCCGGCTCGCCTCCACCCGGGACGCGCAGTCGAAGGACCCCAGCTTCGTGCAGAACGCGATCGTCGGTCCGCTGAAGGAGAAGCGGTCGGCGACGATCAACCGGATCCGCATCGACGTCCAGCGCGCCGGCGGCAGCTTCGACAACTCGCTCGCCCAGCTCGCCTCCTGCACGACGCAGTCCGCCAACCAGACCACCGCTGGGGGGAACAACGGTGGCCAGCAGAACAACACCGGCGGTCAGCAGCAGGGCGGTGCCGGCCAGCAGGGCGGTGCCGGGCAGAACATCGGTGGCCAGGCCGGCAACGGCCCCGTCGCGGCGGACTTCGTGGACATCACCAAGGTCGCCCCGAACGTCCAGGCCAAGCCGCGCCAGACCGGCAACGCCTCGACGGGCACGTTCGTCACCCGCTGCGGGGTGAACGCCAACAAGAACCACAACACCGACAACGTCATCGTGGCGCCCGGAGTGACCAACGGCGCGCACCACCTGCACGACTACGTCGGCAACCAGAAGATCAACGCCTTCGCCAGCAACCAGACGTTCCTCCAGGGCGGCACCAGCTGCCAGAACAAGAACGACCTGTCGGCGTACTACTGGCCGGTGGTCCGGGTCCAGGACGGCACCCAGGACTTCGACCAGAACGCCCTCGGCGGTGGCAAGGAGGGCAACGCCGGCCGGATCCTGACCCCGGTGGCCGCGCAGATCAAGTACGTGGGCAGCCCGGCGAGCAAGGTGGTGCCGATGCCGCAGTTCCTGCGGATCATCACCGGTGACGCCAAGACCACCACCAACGGCCTGGCGAACGCCAACGCGCACTGGAGCTGCACCGGCTTCGAGAACAAGGTCCAGCTGACGCAGCAGTACCCGATCTGTCCGCAGGGCAGCAAGGTGGTGCGGACCTTCGCCTTCCAGAGCTGCTGGGACGGGCAGAACATCGACAGCGCCAACCACCGTACGCACGTGGCCTTCCCGGACCCGGCGAGCGGGGTCTGCCCGAACGGCTTCAAGGCCATCCCGCAGCTGACCATGCGGCTGGTCTACAACATCACCCCGCCGACCGTGCAGAACGGCCAGGTGAAGAACGCCTACGCGGTGGACGGCTTCCCGGAGCAGCTGCACAAGCCGGCCACGGACCACGACGACTTCATCAGCATCACGACCGGCGGTCTGGCCAACCAGATCGCGAACTGCATCAACCGCGGCGCCAACTGCGCCTGACCCCGCCCCACCCAGCGGACGGGCCGTGAACGAGGCCGGTGACGGAAGCCCCCCTCCCGTCACCGGCCTTCCGCGTGCCCGGGGCCGCGCTCAGCCGCCGTGCATATGGCGGTGGTCGGTGCCCATCTCGACGTCACCGCCGAGCGTTCCCCGCAGCGCCCGGACCGTGCCGTCGTCGCCGACGGCGACCCACTTGCGGCCGACGAGGTAGTAACCGCCGTAGTCCTTCGCGTCGTTGATCCACTCGCGCTGGCCGCGGTCGGTGGCGAAGGTCGCGAGGATGAACTTGCCTTCCTTGTTGGCGCAGATGGCCTGGCGGATCTCGTCGGCGTCCGTCTGCATGTCCGGTGTGCAGCGCACCGCGGCGGCCAGCTTCTCCAGGCTGCCGGTCGCGGTCGGCGGCACCTTCGCGGTCGTACCGCCGGCGCCGCAGCCGCCCAGCGCGAGGACCGCGGCGGCGGCGAGCATCGGTCGGGTCAGCCTCATCTGTTCCTCCGGATCGTGTGGCCCACAGCATGCGTCAGCTCCTTCGGATACGGCTCCCGGCCGCGGAGCGCTCAAATCCGGGGCCGCGCCGGAGCGGGCCACCCGGTCGGGGGGTGACCGATCAACGCGTCGCTCGTTTTCCCGGACGTGCAGTCACAGGATGTAGCCCAGCGTCACGCACCCGCCTCCTCCGGAGCAGCCGGCCCGGTCGACGTCGAGCAGGCCGAGGCCGCGCTCGTCGAGCACTATCCACGGCTGGTCCGCATCGCCTACCTGGTACTGCCCCCCGGCCTCGGCCGCAGCCGCCGTGTGCTCACCGCGCACGCACTGGTCCAGCGGGCCCTGCCCCGCGGCCGCGGCCGGCGGTCGACGATCCCGGCCCAGACCGGCCGCCGGGACGCCGACCCCGGGTACGCCTTCCTGCGTGAGCGGGTGCTGCGTTCGGCGCTGGAGGCGGCCCGGCCCCGCGCGGGCCTGCCCAAACTGTCCCAGCTGCCGCCGCTGCTGCCGCAGGTGTGGGGCCTCAGGCTCTTCCCGCGCCCCGGCGGCGCCGACGAACTCGCCCTGGACCAGCGGCTGTCCGCGCTGTCCGGGCCGGCCCGCGCCGCCTATGTGCTGCGCGGCCTGGACCAGCTGTCCGACGCCGAGGTGCGCAAGGTGCTCACGGCCGCCGGGGTGGACGACCCGGGCGGCGCGCTGGCCACCGCGGACGGCGTGCCCGCGCAGGGTCCGCTGCTCGACTCCCCCGAGTTCGACCCCTGTTCGCTCCAGGCCCGGCCCACCGATCTGGTGCGCCGCCGTCAGCACACCAGGGCCGCGCTCGCCGCGGCCGCCGCGCTCGCGGTGTGCGGCGCGCTGGTCGCGCTGCCGGGCGACGGCTGGGGCCCGGACGGCGCCGCCGCGCCCGCCTACGCCGAGAACCCGTCCGCCGAGGCCGCCCTCGATCCGGGCAGGCTGGTGCGGATCTCCCCCACCGCCTGGAAGACCTCGGCGCGCACCGACTTCTCGGTGTGGCCCGCGCGCGGCCCGCTCACCGGGGACACCGCGCTGCTGCGCCGGGCGCTCGCCGTCTGGGCCCGCCCCGGGCAGACCGTCCGGGTCTCGGCGACCCCCGGCACCCAGACCGGCGGCCCGGCGGGCCCGCCGCAACTGCTGTACGCGGGCGAGGTGGACACCGCCCGGGTGGTGATCCTCTACGACGGTCTGCGCATCGCCCGCTACGCCGAGCCGAAGGACGGCACCGCGGGCGCGGCCCTGGACTTCGCCCGGGTCGACGGCGCGACCGGCGCCGAGGCGAGCGCGCTGGTGCTGGGCCGCGCCGACGGCAACGTCCGCTATCTGACCGCCCCCTGGGTGCGCAGGGCGGCGGCGCGGGACCTGATGAAGCCGGCCTCGGCGGCGACCCCGCTGACCGTCACGGACGGGGTCACCGCACCGCTGGCCAGCCCGGCGTTGCAGCCCGGTGCCTGCACCTCGTGGACCGTGCTCCAGCTGACCGACGCCTCCGGGACCCGGCTCTCCACCGACCTCGGCGAGCTGGTCCCGGCCCATCTGACCGCGGGGCGGCCCGGTGTGCCCGGCGAGGCGTCCGGGGCGGCGGGGCTGCGTGCGTGGGCGCCGTTCGCCTGCTCGCTGGCGGCCGAGCGGGCGGCCGGGGTGCGCACCGTCAACGCGTGGCCGTACGCCGAGCAGCCGCTGCCCGACGGCAGCGGGGCGGGTGACTGGGTGTGCACCCGGGCCGACACCTGGCGCGGTGACGGCACGGTGGCGCTGGCCCAGTTCCGCACCCCGAACGGGCCGGTCGGCGCGGCCGTCGCCAAGGGTGTGGACGTGCCGGCCTGCGGGCCGCGGGATCCGCATGTGCTGGCCGGGGTGCTGTGGAAGTCCGGTGGCGGGCACTGGTATCTGCTGGCGGCGGGTGACCCGCGGACGGCGTCGATCCGGGCCACGGGCGGGGTCACCGCCTCCGGCCCGGGCGCGCTGCTGGCGGCGCGGGCCACGCAGGGGGCGCAGGCGGAGCTGAAGGGCACCCTGGCGGACGGGCGTACGGTCACCGGACTGCACTAGTTGACACTGGCGTCAACAAGCTTGGTCGCGGGGGTTCTCAGGGGGCCTACCCGCCAGTACATTGACGCCATGTCTAACACGCAGGCCCGGGTGCCGCTCACGGCACGCAAGGTGTCCTTCTCCTGGGACGGCACCCCGTTGCACTGGGTGCCGGGGGATCCGTTCACCACCCACACCATCAATGTGCTGCACCTGCTGCTGCCGGCCGGTGAGCGGTGGTTCGTGCACGTGTACAAGCAGGTGCTGCCGTACATCCGCGACGAGCGGCTGCGCGAGGACGTCATCGGGTTCATCGGCCAGGAGGCCATGCACTCCCAGGCCCATGACGAGGTGCTGCCGCACCTGCGCGAGCAGGGGCTCGACCCGACGCCGTACACCGCGCAGGTCGACTGGTTCTTCGAGAAGCTGCTCGGCGACCGGACGCTGCCGCCGGGCAGGCCGCGCCGGTGGTGGCTGCTGGAGCGGGTCGCACTCATCGCGGCGATCGAGCACTACACCGCCTTCCTCGGCAACTGGGTGCTCAACGCCGAGCAGCTGGACCGGTGCGGCGCCGACCCGACCATGCTGGACCTGCTGCGCTGGCACGGCGCCGAGGAGGTCGAGCACCGCTCGGTCGCCTTCGAGCTGTTCCTGCACCTGGACGGCAGCTACCGGCGGCGCGCCCGGACCTGGGCCACGGCCTTCACGGCGCTGGTGTTCCTGTGGCAGCGGGGGGTGCGGTTCTTCATGGAGAACGACCCGACGCTGGTCGACGGCAAGGCCTCCTTCAAGGACTTCTACCTGCGGGGCAGGAGCGGCCTGCTGCCCTCGACCGGGGACATGCTGCGGTCCATCCCCCGCTATCTGAGCCGGGACTACCACCCCTCGCAGGAGGGCGACACCGAGCAGGCGGTCGCCTATCTGGCCTCCTCCCCCGCGGCCACGGCGGCGGAGAAGAGGGCCGCGTGATGCCGCAGCCCCGCGCCCTCGCCACCGCCGCGCTCCTCGCGGGCGCCGCCCTGCTGACCCGGCGCGCCCTGCGCCGGCGCATCCAGGACTCGCCGCTGTGGCCGCTGCCCGCGCTGGACCCGCCGGTCTCCGGCCGGCCGCGTTCCCGGGCGCTGCGACTGCTGCTCACCTCCCACGAGACGGTCGCCGACGGGGTCGTACGGCTCCGGCTGGAGGGCGAGGCGCTGCCCCGCTGGGAGCCGGGCGCGCATCTGGACCTGGTGCTGCCCTCGGGGCTGGTGCGGCAGTACTCGCTGTGCGGGGACCCCGAGGACACCTCGGGCTACACGGTCGCCACCCGGCTGGTGGCGGACGGGCGGGGCGGCTCGCGGGAGGTGCACGAGCAGCTGGCCGAGGGCATGGAGCTGGAGGTGCGCGGGCCGCGGAACCGTTTCCCGCTGGTCACGGCCGACTCCTATGTCTTCGTCGCCGGCGGGATCGGCATCACCCCCCTTCTGCCGATGCTGCGGGCGCTGCCGGACGGCGCTCGCCGGCGGCTGCTGTACTGCGGCCGGACCCGGGCGTCGATGCCGTTCCTGGCCGAAGTGCGGGAGCTGGCCGGGGACCGGCTGACGCTGGTCGCCGAGGACGAGGACGGACGGCCGGACCTGGACGCCCTGTTCGCCGAGGTGCCGGAGGGCACGGCGGTGTACTGCTGTGGCCCCGAGGGGCTGATGGCGGCGGTGGCGGAGCGGCTGCCCGAGGGCGCCGCGCTGCACCTGGAGCGGTTCGCCCCGCGCACGGCCACCGAGGGCGACACGGAGTTCGAGGTCGAACTGCGGCGCAGCGGGCGGACGGTGACCGTGCCGGCCGGCTCCACCGTGCTGGACGCCGTACGCCGGGAGCTGCCGGACACCCCCTACTCCTGCCGGCAGGGTTTCTGCGGGACCTGCCAACAGCGGGTGCTGGAGGGGGAGATCGACCACCGGGACGAGCTGCTCACGGACGCGGAGCGTGGTGACTCGATGCTGCTCTGTGTATCGCGTGCACGAAGTGATCGATTGGTGCTGGACATGTGAACACCACCGATCCGAACCGGTCGGTAAGGTGTTCGCATGAGTACCGGGGTTCGCCGCAGGATGGGCGTCGAGGAGCGGCGGCAGCAGCTCATCGGTGTCGCACTGGAGCTGTTCAGCCGGCGCTCGCCGGACGAGGTCTCCATCGACGAGATAGCCGCGGCCGCGGGCATCTCCCGGCCGCTGGTCTACCACTACTTCCCCGGCAAACTCAGCCTGTACGAGGCGGCGTTGAAGCGCGCGGCGGAGGATCTCGCGGCGCGCTTCGCCGAGCCGCACGAGGGTCCGCTCGGCGCCCGGCTGCTGCGCGTGATGCGCCGCTACTTCGACTTCGTGGACGAGCACGGCCCGGGCTTCTCGGCGCTGATGCGCGGCGGCCCGGCCGTCTCCGCGGACGGCGTCGGCACCAAGGACCACGTGTCCACGACCAACGCCCTCATCGACTCCGTACGGCAGGCCGCCTACGAGCAGATCCTGGCGCACCTCGGTATCACCGACGCCTCCCCGCGCCTGGAGCTGGTCGTCCGCTCCTGGATCTCGCTCGCCGAGTCCACGGCGCTGCTCTGGCTGGACGGCCGGCGGGTGCCGCGCGCCGAACTGGAACTCCAGCTGGTGCACGACTTCGCCGCGCTGGCCGCGGTGAGCGCGGCCTACGACGACGACATGGCCGAGACCCTGCGCACGATGGTCAAGGAAGAGCCGGCCGACGGCCCCTTCGCGGAGCTGGTCGGCCGGCTGCTGTCCCTGGCGCCCTGAGCGCCGGTCCCGCTATCCGTCGTACTTGCGGTAGGACGGGTCGAGGTCGCGCACCTCGGCGGAGGCGTGCAGGACGACCCCGTCCTCCGGCGCCACATGGCTGCGGACCAGTTCCAGCACGGTCTCGGTGAGCCGCGCCTTGGTCTCCTCGGTGCGGCCGGCGAGGAGCCCGATGGTCACGTTCACGAGGGCGTGTCCGTGCGCCTCCGGGTCCTCGTATCCGAACGCCATGGAGTCACTGGACCGGAAGAGCGTCATGCACGCCTCCGGCCTGGCCGCCGCGATCTCGACAACCGCCTGGTGCAGTGCCCGCGCGAAGTCCCTCTCGTCGAAGGCGTCCTCCACCGGGTGCGAGTAGTCGACGGTGATCTGCGGCATGGCCACTCCTGTTCTACGGCAACGGCCCGACCCTACTTCGCCGCCCTGGTGAACACCGCCACGGTCCGCGCCGGGACGGTGAAGGTGCCCGAGCCGGCCGCGTAGGAGGAGGTCTTCACCACCGGGTCGGTGCCGCCGGCCTGCACCGGGTGCAGCCGGTAGTCCGTCCCGGCGAGGGCGGTCACCTTCTGCTCCTGCTGGTGCGGGGTGGCGTTGAAGACGACGACCAGGTCACCGAGGGTCATGGTGATCACGCCGGGTGTCTCGTCCGGGCCGGACAGCGGGAAGGACAGCCGGCCCTGCACCGCGTCCGCCGTGCCGAGGGAGAACGCCTTCTCGGTGGTACGGATCCGGAGCAGGTCCCGGTAGGCGGCGGAGGCGCCGGTGATCTGCGGGCAGCCCACCCTGACCGTGCTCAGCAGGGGCTTGGCGTACTCCCACTTGGACTGGTTGTCGGCCGCCATCGGCAGGCCCCGGCCGAAGCCGTTGCCGTCCGCGCAGTTCCAGTGGATGGCGTTGAACCAGTCGCCGCTGTCGAAGGAGTTGCGGTCCAGCGACTTCGAGCGCAGCAGGTCGGTGCCGGCCTGGGAGAGCGCCGGGCCCTGCGAGAGGGCGGCCGTGGCCATCGCCAGGACCTGCATCCGGGCCCGGTCGGCGGCGCTCGTCGAGGCGGGCAGCTTGTAGGTCAGCGCGTCGAACAGCGACTCGTTGTCATGGGCGTCGACATAGGCGAGGGCGTCGCCCGGGGCGTCGGCGTATCCGGCGGGTGCGCCGTTGTAGTCGATCTCCGCTCCGGTGACCTCCTTGCCGTCGTCGTCCGTGAAGCGGTACTTGGCGAGGTTTCCGGTGAGCCCGACCTTGATCAGGTCCTGGTAGTGCAGCAGCCGGGCCTTCTGCTCGGCCGGGGTGCCGTTCGCCGCCGAGCCGTTGGGGTCGGTGTACAGGCCGGAGGCGAAGCCCTGGACGCCGGGGTCGGAGTCGAAGGGGCTGCCGCCGCGTACGGCGTCCCGGGCGCGGTCGGAGAAGGTGGCGATGCCGGTGCCGGCCATGTTCTTCTGCGTGGCCTGCACGAAGCGGGCGTCGTTGGCGACCTCGCCGAAGTTCCAGCCCTCGCCGTACAGGATGATCTTCTTGCCGTCGACGCCGTCCTTGGCCGGGGTGAGCGCGTCGAGGGCCTTGCGGACGGCGAGGATGTTGGCCTTCGGGTGGTGGCCCATCAGGTCGAAGCGGAAGCCGTCGACCTTGTACTCCTTGGCCCAGGTGACGATCGAGTCCACGACCAGCTTGCCCATCATCGCGTTCTCCGGCGCGGTGTTGGCGCAGCAGGTGCTGTTGGCCACCGAGCCGTCGGCGAGGAGCCGCTGGTAGTAGCCGGGCACGACCTTGTCCAGGACGGAGGTGTCCGCCTGGCCGCTGGCCGCCGTGTGGTTGTAGACGACGTCCATGACGACCCGCAGGCCGTCCTGGTTGAGGGCCTGCACCATCTTGCGGAACTGGACCGTGCGGGCGGTGCCGTCCGGGTCGGTGGCGTAGGAGCCCTCGGGGACCGTGTAGTGGTAGGGGTCGTAGCCCCAGTTGTAGGCGTCCTTGGCGGCGGTCTTCGCCACGCATGCCTGCTGCTGCTCGGAGTCGGCCGGGTAGGAGGCGAGATCGCAGCCGGGGCTCGCCTGGTCGGCCTTCTTCTCGGGGACGGTCGCGAAGTCGAACGCGGGCAGCAGATGGACGTAGGAGGTCCCGGCCCCGGCCAGCGCGCGCAGGTGCTGGGAGCCGTCGCTGTTCTTGTCGGTGAAGGCCAGGTAGGTGCCCGGGTGCTTCGCGGTGGGGTCGCCGATCGAGAAGTCCCGGATGTGCAGCTCCTGGATCTGCGCGTCCTTCAGCGGTACGGCCTTCGGCTTGCGCAAGGCCGACCAGCCGCGCGGGGCGAGGGACGGGTCGTCCAGGTCGGCGACGACGCTGCGCTCGGAGTCGGCGGTGAGCGCGACCGAGTAGGGGTCGGTGACCTTGTTGGTGACCAGCTTGCGGACGCTGGGCGCCCACACCTTCACGACGTACCGGTAGGACCGGCCCTTCCAGGACGCCGGGCCGGTGACGGACCAGACGCCGGTGGTGTCGTCGCGGTGCATGGCGTGCAGCGAGCCGTCCAGCTCCAGGGCGACGCTCTGCGCGGTCGGCGCCCACACCGACAGGGTGGGCCGGCCGTGGTGGAAGACCGGGCCGAGCCGCGCCTTGGTGGCGGCCGGGTAGAGGTCGTCCAGGACGCCGGCGATCTGCACCCCGGTGGCCGCCAGCACGGCTCCGTTCGCGGCCCGCTGGGAGGCGACGAGCTGACCCTTCAGGGCGTCGCGCACCCGGTCCCGGTCGCGCGGGTCGACGGACCAGGCGGTGTAGTCCTTCAGATGCGGGAACCTGCCCTTCTGGGCGTCCGTCAGGGTGGTCCTGGTCAGCCGGATCCAGTGCTCGTCGTCGCTGGTCAGCGTCCCGTCCTTGACGGCGATCGAGCCGTCGGGCGAGTACAGCAGCTGGGTGGAGGCGGCGCCGTCGACGCCGTTCCAGGCGACCGTGTCCCGGTCGATCCAGATCGCCTTGGAAGTGGTCGGGTCGAGGGCGGCGGCGCTGCCGGCGGGCTGCGGCAGCAGGTGCTCCTCCTGCCCGCTCACCAGCCACACCTCGTGGCCGTCGGCCTTGAGGTCCAGGGACTGGTCGGTGGGCAGGTCCTTGTCGTCGCCCTTGTGGATGATGTAGCTGAGACTGGTGGCACCCTCGGTGAGCGGCACCTCGAAGACCGCGCCATACGCATCAGTCTTGACCGGCTTCAGCGGGTTCGACCAGTCGGTGGGGTGCGCGGCGCCCGTCCAGACGTGCAGGCCCCAGCCGCTGTAGTCGCCGTCGGCGCGGTGGTAGTGCAGGACCGCCTTGGTGGTGTCCTGGGCGGGGTAGCCGGGCTTCTGCGTCAGTACGTCGCTCTTGCCCTGCTCGACCCAGACCTCGCCGGTGCGGGTGACGTCGATGCTCCGGTCGGCGGAGACGTCCTTGTTGCCGTCCTTGTCGATGACCAGGAAGCCGACGTTCGAGGCGCCCGGCTTGAGCTTGACGTAGGCGAAGGCGCCCCAGGCGTCCCGGCCGATGAAGGGGTGGCCGGCGGGCCAGCTGGTCGCCTCGCCGTCGGCGAGGTCGCCCCAGGCGTACAGGCCCCAGTTGCCGTAGTCGCCGTCGGTGCGCTTGTAGTGGACGATCGCGTAGTCGCGGGAGGAGGCGGTGGGGACCTGCGGCGCGGGCGGGGTGCCGCTGGTGCTGCTCGCCAGGGCGCTCGCGGTGTGCCCGGCCGAGTCGACGACGACGGCCTTGTAGCGCAGGGCGGTTCCGGCGGGGACGTCCTTGCCGAGGTTCTGGGTGACCTTGTAGGGCGCGTGGTCGGCGGTGCCGAGCACCTTCCACTTCGCGTCGCCGACCTGTGCGGCGAACACGACCCGGTCCAGCTGTCCGCCGGTCACGCCGGCGGTGACCTCCACGGTGCCGGTGGCGCCTGCGGCCGGGGCGGTCAGGGTGACGGACGGGGCGGCGGCGGGCGCGTCGAGGGTGCCGGCGGCCTTGTATACGACGGCGGACTCGGCCGGGACGGTGACGTTGACCTTGCGGTCGCCGTCCGACGTCACGGAGTCGGTGGCGCCGTAGACACCCCGGTACGTCATGCCGGCGGACCCGGTCGCGAAGGTCGCCGTCCGCGCCGCGTCGGCGTTGTTGAAGGCGACGACGTACTCCTGGCCGGTCTTCGCGTCCGTACGGGTGAAGGCGTAGATCCCGGCTCCGTCGGCCGCGTAGCGCTCGGTCTGGACCCCGTCGGCCAGGGCGGGGTTGGCCCTGCGCAGCTCGGACAGGGCGGCGATGTCGCGGTAGAGCGGGGCACCGGTGTCGTAGGAGTCGCTCGCGTGGGTGCGGTCGGTGCCGATCTCGTCGTCGTCGAGGTAGTCGGCGACCTTGGAGGCGAACATCGTCTGGCGGGCGTCCTTGTCGCCGCCGGAGCCGGTGAAGCCCTGCTCGTCGCCGTAGTAGACGACCGGGTTGCCGCGGCTGAGGAACATCAGCTCGTTGGCGAACTCGTCCTTCTTCAGCAGCTCGGCGTCGGTGGCGCCGGGGTTGTCCTGCTTCAGGAAGTACCCGATGCGGCCCATGTCGTGGTTGCCGAGGAAGGTGACCTGCTCATAGGCGTTGGCCTTGTCGGTCGAGTACTTGTAGTCGGCGCCGAAGACGCTCGCCAGCTTCTGCGCGCTGCCGCCCTGCGAGGCGTAGCCGCGGGCCGCGTCCTGGAAGGGGAAGTCGAGGGTGGCGTCGAGGCGGCCCTGGGTGACGTACGGGGAGGTGACGTCGGGGTCGGCGGAGTAGACCTCGCCGAACATGAAGAAGTTCTTCCGCCCGTGCGCGGCCGCGTACCGGTCGAGGGCGGTGGCCCACTGGGTCCAGAACGGCAGGTCGACGTGTTTGACGGTGTCGATCCGGAAGCCGTCGACGGCGAAGTCCTTCACCCACCGCTCGTAGATCTTCTCCATGCCGTGCACGACCTCGGGCCGCTCGGTCCACAGGTCGTCCAGGCCGGAGAAGTCGCCGTACGTGGTCGATTCGCCCGCGTAGGTCGAGTCGCCCCGGTTGTGGTACATCGTCGGGTCGTTGAGCCACGCCGGGACCTTGGCGTTGCTGGTGACCTGCGGGGTGTACGGGAAGGAGGCGCTGGAGACGGCGGGGAACTTCCGGCCGCCGTCGGCGTAGTCGGCGTCGTCGAACGGCCGCCCGTCCTCGGTCAGGTAGGGGAAGGCGCCCTTGGAGAGGTAGCCGTACTCCTTCTGCCGGTAGTCGACGACGTCGGCGGTGTGGTTGGTGATGACGTCGAAGAAGACCTTCATGCCCTTGGCGTGCGCCGAGGAGATGAGGTTCTTCAGGTCCTGGTTGGTGCCGAAGTGCGGGTCGACCTGGGTGAAGTCGGTGATCCAGTAGCCGTGGTAGCCGGCCGAGGCGTTCGCGCCCGTGCCCTGCACCGGCCGGTTCTTGAAGATCGGCGCCATCCAGATGGCGGTGGTGCCGAGGCCCTTGATGTAGTCGAGCCGCTTCGTCAGGCCCTTGAGGTCGCCGCCCTGGTAGAAGCCCTTGTCGGTGGGGTCGTAGCCGGTCCGGAGCCGGGAGCCGGTCAGCCCGCCCCGGTCGTTGGCGGTGTCGCCGTTGGCGAAACGATCCGGCATGACGAAGTAGAACTGCTCGCGGGTGTCGTCGTGCCGGGTGGCCTGGGCGGCGAGCGCGGCGTCCGAGGGCGGCTCGGGCGCGGTCGCCGCGTGCGCGGCCAGTGGCTGGATCAGGGCGGTTGCGAGACAGGCGGCGGCAACGGCCGCGGCCCCTCTCCCGCGTGGGGTGCGGCGCCTGCGGGGCGCCGGCCATCTCGGTATCACGGGCGGGTAACTCCTCGCGTCACGGCTCAGGGGGGTCCGACCCCGCGGGACCGTATCGCCAACGAAAGGTTTACAGCAAGGGTCTTGAAAGACACAGCAAGGAATTTCAACACCGCTCTTGACGTGCCCGTCTCAACAGCCCCAGTCTCACCAGTTGTTCAAAGTCGAACCCCCACTGTCGGAGCCGCACATGACCAGATACCGGCCACCGGGTGTCCTCCACCGCACGGCGAGCGCCGTCGCGGCGGGGGCACTCGCCTTCCTGGGCGTGACCACTCTCCAGGTCACGCCCGCACAGGCGGACCCCGCCGCCAAGGGCGATGTCATCGCCAACCTGTGGGAGTGGAACTGGGACTCGATCGCCTCGGAGTGCAAGAACGTGCTGGGCCCGGCGGGCTACGGCGCGGTCCAGGTGGCCCCGCCCGCCGAGTCGCTCAAGCAGTCCAACTACTACTGGTGGGACGTCTACCAGCCCTACTCCTACGACCTGAACAGCCGCTTCGGGTCCCAGGCCAAGTTCGCCGCGATGATCAGCGCCTGTCACCAGGCGGGCGTGAAGGTCTACACGGACGCGGTGATCAACCACACCTCCGCGCAGACCGGCACCGGCTACAACGGCACGACGGTCGGCAACAAGTACGACACCCCCGAGTGGGACCGCACCGACTACCACGACTCGACCGACTGCCCGACCTCCGACCTGACGATCCAGGACTACTCCAGCCTGACCCAGGTCCAGAACTGCGAGCTGCTCGGGCTGCCCGACCTGAGGACCGGCTCGGACCACGTCCGCAGCGGCATCGCCGGCTACCTCAACAGCCAGCTCGCCCTGGGCGTCGACGGCTTCCGGGTGGACGCGGCCAAGCACATCCCCGAGGCGGACCTGGCCGCCATCGAGTCCAAGCTCACGCGTACGACGTCCGGGACGACGCCGTACATATTCCAGGAGGTCTACCCGGGCGCCACCCCGCAGCCCTCGGACTACTACGCCTCCGGTGACGTCCTGGACTTCACCTACGCGAGCAAGCTGAAGTCCGCGTTCCAGGGCAATGTGTCCGACCTGTCCTCGATCGAGAGCAGCGGCATCCTCCCGGCCGCCAACTCGGTCTCCTTCGTCACCAACCACGACACCGAGCGCAACGGCACGGACCTGTCCTACAAGGACGGTGACAGCTACAAGCTGGCCAACCTCTTCCAGCTCGCCTACAAGTGGTCCACGCCCACGGTCTACGCCAGCTGGGAGTGGACCCAGAGCGACCAGGCGCCGCCGAACTCCTCGGGCTTCGTGACGAACACCGACTGCTCCGGCAGCTGGTACTGCCTCGACCGCGACACCGCCGTGGTCGGCATGGTGGCCTGGCACAACGCCGTGGACACCGCCGCCGTCTCGGACTGGCAGACCAAGTCCTCGTCCGTCATCGGCTTCGGGCGCAGCGGCAAGGGCTTCTTCGCGCTGAACAACGGCACTTCGGCGGCGACGTACACCTTCGCCACGGGCATGGCCGACGGCACCTACAAGAACGTGATCGACGGCGGGGCCTCGACGGTGACCGTGTCCGGCGGCAGCGCCTCCCTCACCGTCCCGGCCAAGGGTGCGGTCGCCTTCTACAACGCCTCCTACACCTGCACGGTGGGCTGCGGGGACGCGGGCGGCGGCTCCGGTGACACGGTCAGCGCGACCTTCGACGAGTACGCGTCCACGCCCTCCGGCAGCAACGTCTACGTGGTCGGCTCCATCCCGGCGCTGGGCGGCTGGGACACCTCCAAGGCGGTCAAGCTGTCGTCCGCGGGGTACCCGGTCTGGTCGGGCGAGGTGAATGTGCCGGTGAACGCGTCGTTCGAGTACAAGTACCTCAAGAAGGACAGCTCCGGGAACGTGACCTGGGAGTCCAACGCCAACCGGTCGGCCACCACGACCACCTCGGCGCTCACCCTGAACAACTCCTGGAACGTGGCGAACACCGACGCCACCGACGTCACCTTCTCCGAGAACGCGACGACCACGTACGGCACCAACGTCTACGTCGTCGGCTCCGTCCCCTCCCTCGGCTCCTGGAACACGGCCGACGCCATCCCGCTGTCCTCGGCGTCCTACCCGGTGTGGAGCAAGGCGGTCATCGTCCCCAAGAACACCGCCTTCCAGTACAAGTACATCAAGAAGGACGGCTCCGGGAACGTGACCTGGGAGTCGGGCAGCAACCGGTCGTACACGACAGGCGCCGCGTCCGGCTACAGCACCCACGACAGCTGGCAGTAACCCGTACGGCGCGGTGGCGGTGCCCCTTCCCACGAGGGGTCACCGCCACCGTCGCATGCGGCCGGGTGAAGCCCGGCGCCGGGTTGGCGGTGCACCGGCGGGCCCTTGGGGCGGGGCGACCGGGGCGCGGGCCACGGCCCAGGGCGGCGGAGGCCGGGGCGACCACCGCGGTGCTGCCACACCCAGACCGACCGCCGGGCGGCGAGCCGGCCCTACGCCCAGCTGACGGCCACCCCCGGCCTGGCCTGGTCCGGGCCCAAGCAGCGCGGTCGGCACCGCCCGCGCAGATCGTGACCGCGGCAGGCCGGGACGACCGTGAGCGGCCCCCTGGCGCCACTGTGACCGGTCCGACGCGCTGCGGTCCTCGCAGCGGAGCTGCGCACGGCAACCGGCCAGCTGCGTCTCGGCCGGGACCCCCGAGCAGTGCGGCCGGGACACGCCCCCGCAGATCATGACTGCGGCGGTGACCTGACGCAGGCCGCGATGACCAGCGCCCCCTTGGCGTCACTGTGGCCGGTCCATCCCGCGCCTGGCGGCCTGACCGCGCCCGGCGCGTCGCGGCCCACGCAGCGGAGCTGCGGCGCGCCCGGGCCTGATCCCGGGCCGCCGCCGGATGGAATCGCACCGGGCGGGCGCCCGGCGGCCGGGGCGACCCCTCGGTCGGGATCTGACGGTGCCCACCTCGGCGGTGGCGGCCGTGCAGGGCGGCCCGGCCGGGATCGCGACGCCTCCACGGCCGTGGCCCACCACCATCTGCCGACGACCGCACCGCAGAACCCGCCGACACCCCGGGGCCGACCCCGCGGCCGCGGCCACGGCCCGGCAGCGGCGGCCCGGGGCGACCCTTCGGTCCGGATCTGGCGGTGCCCACCTCGGCGGTGGCGGCCGTGCAGGGCGGCCCGGCCGGGATCGCGGCGCCTCCACGGCCGTGGCCCACCACCATCTGCCGACGACCGCACCGCAGAACCCGCCGACGCCCCGGGGCCGACCCCGCGGCCGTGGCCACCAGCATCTGCTGCGCCCCGCCGCCGTCCCGCAGCCCTGGCTACAGCCCAGCAGCGGGCTGCGTGACCCTGCTGTGCAGGTTCTACGACCCCACGTCGGGCAGCGTCCCGGGGGACGGGGCCGACGTCCGGCAGGACGACGCCGGGGAGCCGCGCCAGCGGATCGCGGCGGTGTTCCGGGACCTCGTGCGCTACGACCCGACAGCCGCCGCCCGGCCGGGCCCCCGCCTCGGGAGCCGCGACACGCCGGCCACGCCGACCCGCGCCTTCCTCGCGGCGACTCCCCTCTGCCCGCCCCCTGGACGAGCCGGTGGGAAATGGCCACCCTGGCGGGGGGAACGGAACCTGGCGGTAACGGAAACGTCACGCTTGCAAGATCTTGCAGAAATCTTCTTGCAACGCCTTTCGCAAGGACTTGCAGGCTTGCTACTTTCCTCCCGCGCCCGGCGGCCGTCGATTGGGACAGACGGCACCCGCGGTCTCCCAAGGGACGATCCGGGCTTCCCTTCTTCTAGGAGCTTCAATATGCGACGTGGCATATCGATCGCCGCCGCGGTCACCGTGATCGCCCTCTCCGCCACCGCCTGTGGCGGCTCGGGTGACAGCGCGGCCGGCAAGCCGAAGGACCCGAAGGACGTCTCCGGCACGATCACGTACTGGGACACCTCGGACGCGGCGACCGAAGCCCCGACGTACAAGGCCCTGATCAAGAAGTTCGAGGCCAAGTACCCCAAGATCAAGGTGAACTACCAGAGCATCCCGTTCACCGATGTCGAGCAGAAGTTCAAGTCGGCCGCCAAGAGCGGCAAGGGCGCCCCGGACGTCGTCCGCACCGACGTCGGCCTGATGGCGGAGTACGCCTCGCTCGGCTACATCGCCCCGCTCGACGGCACGGCCGCGCTGAAGGACACCTCGGACTTCAACACGGGCCCGATGAACACCGCCAAGTACAACGGCAAGACCTACGGCGTGCCGTCGGTCACCGACACTCTGGGCCTGCTGTACAACAAGGACCTGCTGAAGAAGGCCGGCATCGCCAAGCCGCCGGCCACGTGGGACGAGTTCATCGCCGACGCCAAGACCATCAAGAAGAAGACCGGGGCCTACGGCACCTACGTCAACCCGGACTCCTACTTCCTGCTCCCGCTGCTCTACAGCAACGGCGCCGACATGGCCGACACCTCCGCCAAGAAGATCACCATCAGCGACGACAAGGCCGTCACGGCCCTGACGACCGCGAAGAAGATCTACGACGAGGCCTCGATGAAGGTCGACTTCGCCAACGCGTACCAGAACATGCAGACGGCCTTCAAGAACGGCAAGGTCGCCATGCTGGTCCAGGGCCCGTGGTCGGTGAGCGACGACCTGACCGGCTCGGCGTTCAAGGGCAAGGAGGACAACCTCGGCTACGCCCCCGTCCCGGCCGGCGCCGGCGGCACCGCCCAGGCCCCGACCGGCGGTCACGACCTGGCCGTCTACCAGGGCTCGTCGAACCTGGACGCCAGCTACCTGTTCACCCAGTTCATGACGTCCACCGAGAGCCAGATCGCGATCGCCAAGGGCACCGGCACGCTGCCGACCCGCAAGTCCGCGTACACCTCCGACGTCACCGCCAACGCCAAGATCGCCGGGTTCAAGCCGATCCTGGAGAAGACCGCCCGCCCGCGCGTCGCGCTGCCGCAGGTCGGTTCCCTCTTCACGCCGCTCGCCCAGAACTACGTGAAGATCCTCCAGGGCGACGAGTCGGTCAAGTCCGGCCTGGACGCCACCGCCAAGCAGTTCCAGCAGCTGCTGCCCGGCTACTCCATCGGCTGACCTGACGTCAGCAGCCGACCACGGTAGCCGCACGGCGACCGAAGGACACGCAGCCCCGGGGACACACGTTTCCCCGCTGCCGCCCCGCCCGGGGCTCCCCGGGGCTGCGCGCACCACCAGACTTCTGCCGCGAAAGAGCCGATGAGGATGACGACCGCAGCGAGCACCGGACCCACCGACAGGACAGCGCGAGGCAAGAGCCCGCGCCCCGAACGCGTTTCCGCGCTCCGGCGCTCCTGGGACAAGTACTGGTACGCCTGGGCGATGGTGACCCCGGTCGCCGTCGTCATCGCCGTACTCGTCCTCTATCCGCTGGGCTACGGCCTCTACCAGTCGCTGACCGACGCCAACGAGGCCAACGTCGCCACCACGATCGGTGCCTTCCACCGCCCGGCGACCTACCACTTCGTCGGCCTGGACAACTACTGGCACGTCCTGTCGGGCGCGGACGGCGACTTCTACCCGCGGCTGGTGTGGACGATCGTGTGGACCGTGTCCTGCGTCGCCCTCCAGGTCGGCCTCGGTATGGGCCTCGCGGTGCTCCTCAACCGCGAGATGCGGCTGCGCGGCTTCTACCGGGCGATGCTGATCCTGCCCTGGGCCGTGCCGTCGTTCATCGGTGTCTTCGCCTGGCGGCTGATGCTGAACTCCCAGTACGGCGTCCTCAACGACATCATCACCTCGGTCGGCCTGCCCGCGCAGAACTGGCTCGGCACCCCGCTGGCCCAGAAGATCGCCGTCATCATGGTGAACGTCTGGATCGGCATCCCGTTCAACATGGTCGCGGTCCTGGGCGGCCTCCAGTCGATCCCGAAGGAGCTGTACGAGGCGGCCGAGATGGACGGCGCCTCGCCCTGGCAGCGCTTCCTCAACGTCACCCTGCCCGGTCTGCGCCCGGTCACGAACACCGTGATCCTGCTGGGCTGCATCTGGACGTTCAACATGTTCAACGTCATCTACCTGCTGCTGGGCAACAACACGACCGGTGACACCGACATCCTCGTCACCTTCGCCTTCCACAAGGCCTTCACCGGCGTCTCGGACTACGCGGGAGCGGCGACCTACGGGATCATCATCCTCGCCCTCCTGATGGCCTTCTCGACGTTCTACCGCCGCAGCACCCTGAAGTCCGAGCAGGCGTAAGGAGCCATCGTCATGACCGCAGCCACGCACGAGACGGCCGCCGCCGCCCGCTCCGCCGCCGAACCCGCCGCCGCCCCCCGCGCCCGCAAGGTGCGCGGCCGGGAGGAGCGCAGCCTGGGGGCCTCCGTCGCCCTGCACGCCACGCTGATCCTCGCGGCCGTGATCGCCGCCTTCCCGGTGGTGTGGATCTTCTTCATCTCGCTGGGCCCGAAGACCGCCTGGCAGCAGCCCAGCGAGGTGTTCAAGGACCTGAGCTTCCACAACTACGCCGATGTGCTGTCCCACTCGGACCTGCCGAAGTGGTTCCTCAACACCGTCATCGTGGCGGGCGGCACCACCGTGCTCGGTGTCTTCCTCGCGGCGACCGCCGGCTACGCGGTGTCCCGGATGAGGTTCCCCGGCAGCAAGCAGCTGATGTGGACCTTCCTGGTCACCCAGATGTTCCCCTCCATCGTGCTGATCGTGCCGCTGTACCTGCTGATGTCCGACCTGGACCTGCTGGACAACTACCTCGGCCTGATACTCGCCTACGCGACCACCGCGGTGCCGTTCTGCGCCTGGATGATGAAGGGCTACTTCGACACCATCCCCAAGGAGATCGACGAGGCGGGCCGGGTGGACGGCCTCACCCCGTTCGGCACCTTCTGGCGGCTGATCGTGCCGCTGGCCCGGCCGGGGCTGGCGGTCACCGCGTTCTACAGCTTCCTCACCGCCTGGGGCGAGGTCGCCTACGCCACCCAGTTCATGCAGTCCGACCACTACACGCTGGCGGTCGGCATCCGCACCTTCGCACAGGACCAGCGGCCCGACTGGGCGTGGACCTCGGCCACGGCGATCATCATCACCGTCCCGGCGGCCATCGTCTTCCTCCTCGTGCAGCGCAGCCTGGTCTCCGGGCTCACCGCCGGCGGTACCAAGTCCTGACCGCCGGCCCCGGCCGGGCGGCGACCCCGCCCGGCCCGCACTCGTCTGCAAGCGCTTCTGTCGTTCCCCCCGCATCCTTAAGGGAATCCATGACCCAGCACGTCACCGACGCAGTCCCCACCGACGCCTCCCCCGCCGCCTCCGGGCGCCGGGAGTGGTGGCGCGACGCGGTCATCTACCAGGTCTATCCGCGCAGTTTCGCCGACGGCAACGGCGACGGCATGGGCGATCTGCCCGGCATCCGCTCCCGGCTGCCGTACCTGAAGAAGCTGGGGGTGGACGCCGTCTGGCTGTCGCCGTTCTACGCCTCCCCGCAGGCGGACGCCGGCTACGACGTCGCCGACTACCGGGCCGTGGACCCGATGTTCGGCACCCTCACCGACGCCGACGACCTGGTCCGCGACGCGCACGCCCTGGGCCTGAAGGTCATCGTGGACGTCGTCCCCAACCACTGCTCCGACCAGCACGAGTGGTTCAAGCAGGCGCTGCGCGAGGGTCCCGGCTCGCCGCTCCGGGAGCGCTTCCACTTCCGGCCCGGCAAGGGCGTGGACGGCGAACTGCCGCCCAACGACTGGGAGTCGATCTTCGGCGGCCCGGCCTGGACCCGGGTCCCGGACGGCGAGTGGTACCTGCACCTGTTCGCGCCGGAGCAGCCCGACTTCAACTGGGACCACCCCGCGGTGCACGACGAGTTCCGCTCCATCCTGCGGTTCTGGCTGGACCTCGGGGTCGACGGCTTCCGCATCGACGTCGCGCACGGCCTGGTGAAGGCGCCCGGTCTGCCGGACATCGGCCACGAGGAGCAGGTCAAGCTGCTGGGCACCGAGGCGATGCCCTACTTCGACCAGGACGGCGTGCACGAGATCTACCGGGGTTGGCGGCGCATCCTGGACGAGTACCAGGGCAGCGAGCGCATCGCGGTCGCCGAGGCGTGGACGCCGACGGTGGAGCGCAGCGCCCTGTACGTCCGCCCGGACGAGCTGCACCAGGCCTTCAACTTCTCCTACCTGACCACCGAGTGGGACGCGGCCGGCCTGCGCGATGTCATCGACCGCTCGCTGAGCGCCGTCAACGCCGTGTCCGCGCCCGCCACCTGGGTGCTGTCCAACCACGACGTGGTCCGGCATGTCACGCGGCTCGCGGACGGGGACGAGGCGCACGGTCTGCGCCGGGCCCGCGCGGCGACGCTGCTGATGCTGGCGCTGCCCGGCTCGGCCTACCTCTACCAGGGTGAGGAACTCGGTCTGCCCGAGGTCGTCGACCTGCCCGACGAGGTCCGCCAGGACCCGGCGTTCTTCCGCAGCTCCGGCCAGGACGGCACGCGCGACGGCTGCCGGGTGCCGCTGCCGTGGTCCGGGCAGGAGCCGCCGTTCGGCTTCGGTCCGGTCGCGGGCGGCCCCAGCTGGCTGCCGCAGCCCGCGGACTGGAAGCACCTGACCGTCGAGGCGCAGGAGGGCGACCCCACCTCCACGCTGGAGTTCTACCGCAGCGCGCTCGCCGTACGGCGCGAGCACCCGGCGCTCGGCGCGGGCCGCGAGATCACCTGGCTGGAGACCCCCGAGGGGGTGCTGGCCTTCCGCCGCGACACCGCCGAGGGCTCCTTCGTCTGCACGGTCAACCTCACCGCCGCGCCGGTCGTGGTCCCGACGCCGGGCACCCTGCTGCTCGCCAGCGCCGACGTCCAGCCGGGCGCCGCGAGCACGGAACTGCCCGCGGACTGCACCATCTGGTGGGCAGTCTGAGATGCGGCCGGTACAGTCCAACACTGTGACCACACGGCTTGCCGACATCGCTGCGCAGGCGGGGGTGAGCGAAGCGACCGTCAGCCGGGTCCTCAACGGGAAGCCGGGCGTCGCCGCCACCACCCGCCAGTCCGTGCTCGCCGCGCTCGACGTCCTGGGCTATGAGCGCCCGGTACGGCTGCGGCAGCGCAGCGAGGGACTGGTGGGGCTGATCACGCCGGAGCTGGAGAACCCGATATTCCCGGCCCTGGCCCAGGTCATCGGACAGGCGCTGACCCGCCAGGGCTACACGCCGGTGCTCGCCACCCAGACCCCCGGCGGGTCGACGGAGGACGAGCTGACCGAGATGCTGGTGGACCGCGGGGTCGCCGGGATCATCTATGTGTCCGGGCTGCACGCGGACACCACCGCCGACATGCAGCGCTATGAGCGGCTGCGGGCGCAGGGCGTGCCGTTCGTCCTCGTGGACGGGTTCTCGCCGAAGGTGCAGGCGCCGTTCATCTCGCCCGACGACCGGGCCGCGATGACGCTCGCGGTGACGCATCTGGTGTCGCTGGGCCACGCCCGGATCGGGCTGGCCCTCGGGCCGAAGCGGTTCGTGCCGGTGCAGCGGAAGATCGACGGTTTCGTGCGGGCCATGCACGACCAGCTGGGCTTCGCGCCCGAGACGGTCGAGTCGGAGCTGATCCAGCACTCGCTGTACACGCTGGAGGGTGGTCAGGCGGCCGCGATGGCGCTGATCGGGCGGGACTGCACCGCGGTGGTCTGCGCCAGCGACATGATGGCCCTGGGGGCGATACGCGCGGCCCGGCAGCAGGGCCTCGAGGTGCCGCGGGACATCTCGGTGGTCGGCTTCGACGACTCCCCGCTGATCGCGTTCACCGACCCGCCGCTGACCACGGTCCGCAAGCCGGTGCCGGCCATGGGCCAGGCGGCGGTGCGCACGCTGCTGGAGGAGATCGGGGGGACGCCGGCGCCGCACAGCGAGTTCGTGTTCATGCCCGAACTGGTGGTGCGGGGCTCCACGGCCTCGGCGCCGCACGGGGTGCGAGCCTCGTAAGGATGTCCGTTCTGTCGTAGGACGTCGTAGGACATCAGGGTCTGCCACAGGACGTGCGGGATGGACCCGGGCTTGGGATGATCTGTCGGAGAAGTCTTTTCTGGCAGACTTGATGCCTATGAGTGACTCGACCGTGACAGCGTCGGAAGGTCGCGAGGAGCTGCCCCTTCCGCGGGCCGTCACGGGCGAGGCCGGAAGGGGACCGCTGCGCCGGCTGCGACGGCTGCGGCGGCCCCGGCTGTGGTTCGAGATCCTTCTGATCGCGGTGAGTTACTGGACGTACTCGCTGATCCGCAACGCGGTCCCCGAGCAGCGGGCCGAGGCGCTGCGCAACGCCGACTGGATCTGGCGCACCGAGCACCATCTGGGCATCGCCGTGGAGCAGTCGGTCAACCATGCGCTGAACTCGGTGACTTGGCTGATCATCGGGATGAACTACTACTACGCCACGCTGCACTTCGCCATCACGCTCGGGGTGCTGGTGTGGCTCTTCCGGTGGCATCCCGGGCGGTACGCGGCGACCCGGCTGGCGCTGTTCGCCACCACGGGCGTCGCGCTCGTCGGTTACTACCTGTTCCCGCTCGCCCCGCCCCGGCTGATGCGCGGCGGGGCCTTCGTGGACACCGTGATGATCCACCACACCTGGGGCTCGATGGCCTCCGGCGACCTCAAGCACATGTCCAACCAGTACGCGGCCATGCCGTCCATGCACATCGGCTGGTCGCTGTGGTGCGGGCTGACCGTCTTCCTGCTGGCCTCGGTGCCGTGGGTGCGGGTGCTGGGGCTGCTGTATCCGGCGGCGACGCTCGCGGTCATCGTCGCCACGGCCAACCACTTCTGGCTGGACGCGGTGGGCGGGATGCTCTGTCTCTCCTTCGGGGTCGCGGTGGCCCGGGTCTGGTACGGCGCGCTGCCCTGCCGGCTGCCGCGCCGGGTGCCGCAGCCGGGGCCGGAGCGGGAGCCGGTCCGGGCCGCTCAGCCCTCGTAGAACAGCTCCTGGACGACCGTGCGGGCCCTGCGGGTGGTACGGCGGTAGGCGTCCAGCATGTCGCCGGCGTGTCCGGCGCCGTAGCCCAGGTAGCGGCCCACGGCGGCCAGCTCGCGCGGCTCGGTCGGGAAGGTGTCGCCGGCCCGGCCGCGGACCAGCATCACCGCGTTGCGCACCCGGGTGGCCAGCACCCAGGCCTCGTCCAGCACGGCCGCGTCGTCGGCGTCCAGCAGCCCCGCCGCCTGCGCCGCGGCCAGGGCCGGGCGGGTGCGGGTGGTGCGCAGGCCGGGCACCTCGTGGGCGTGCCGCAGCTGGAGCAGCTGGACGGTCCACTCCACGTCCGACAGGCCGCCGGGGCCGAGCTTGGTGTGCAGCTTGGGATCGGCGCCGCGCGGCAGCCGCTCGGACTCCATACGGGCCTTGAGCCGGCGGATCTCGCGGACGGCGTCGTCCTCCAGACCGCGCGGCGGATAGCGCAGCGGGTCGATCAGCTCGATGAAGCGGCGGGCCAGGTCCTCGTCGCCGGCCACCGGCTCGGCCCGCAGCAGCGCCTGCGACTCCCAGACCAGGGACCAGCGGCGGTAGTAGGCCTCGTACGACTTCAGGGTGCGCACCAGGGGCCCCGACTTGCCCTCCGGGCGCAGACCGGCGTCGATCAGCAGCGGCGGGTCGGTGCTGGGCAGCTGGAGCAGCCGGCGCATCTCCTCCACGACCTTGTTGGCCGCGGCGGCCGCCTCCTGCTCGTCGACGCCGTCCCTCGGCTCGTGCACGAAGAGGACGTCGGCGTCGGAGCCGTACCCCAGCTCGCCGCCGCCGAACCGGCCCATTCCTATGATCGCGAACCGGGTGGGGAGCGTGTCGCCCCAGCTGTCCCGCACCACCGCGCGCAGGGCGCCCGCCAGGGTGGCCGCGGTGAGGTCGGAGACCGCCGTGCCGACCCGGTCCACCAGGGCGCCCTGGTCGGCCTCCACGGGGCTGGTCTCCGTGCCGTAGGACGCCACGATGTCCGCGGCGGCGGTGCGGAACAGCTCCCGGCGGCGCACGCCACGGGCCGCGGTGACGCCCTGCCGGGCGTTGTCCGCGCGGCCCACCGCCGCCAGGACCTCCTGTTCCAGGTGGGCGCGTTCCCGCGGTGCGAGGCCGCCGCCCCGGCCGTCGCCGTCGCCGAGCAGCGCCACCGCCTCCGGGGCGCGCATCAGCAGGTCGGGGGCGAGGCGGCCGGCCGACAGGACCCGGGCCAGGTTCTCGGCGGCCGCGCCCTCGTCCCGCAGCAGCCGCAGGTACCAGGGGGTCTTGCCGAGCGCGTCGGAGACCTTGCGGAAGTTGAGCAGCCCGGCGTCCGGGTCCGCCGAGTCGGCGAACCAGCCGAGCAGGACCGGCAGCAGGGTGCGCTGGATCGCCGCCTTGCGGGTCACCCCGGAGGCGAGGGCCTCCAGGTGGCGCAGGGCGGAGGCCGGGTCCGCGTAACCGAGGGCGACGAGGCGTTCACGGGCCGCCTCCGGGCTCAGCCGGGTCTCGCCCGGGGCGAGTTGGGCGACCGCGTCGAGCAGCGGGCGGTAGAAGAGCTTCTCGTGCAGCCGCCGTACGACCGTGGTGTGCCGCTTCCACTCGCGGGTCAGCTCGGCCACCGGGTCCGTGCGCAGGTTCAGCGAGCGGCCCAGGCGGCGCAGGTCGGCCTCGGCCTCGGGGACCAGGTGGGTGCGGCGCAGCCGGTACAGCTGGATGCGGTGCTCCATGGTGCGCAGGAAGCGGTACGCCTCGTCCAGCCGGGCGGCGTCCTCGCGGCCCACGTAGCCGCCCGCGGCGAGCGCCTGGAGGGCGTTCAGAGTGGTGCCGCTGCGCAGCGTGTGGTCGGTGCGGCCGTGCACCAGCTGGAGGAGCTGGACCGCGAACTCGACGTCCCGGAGGCCGCCCGGGCCCAGCTTCAGCTCGCGGTCGACCTCGGCCGCGGGGATGTTCTCCACGACGCGCCGGCGCATCTTCTGCACGTCCGGTACGAAGTTCTCCCGTTCGGCCGCCTTCCAGACCAGGGGGTGCAGGGCGTCCAGGTACGCCTGGCCGAGGTCGGGGTCGCCGGCCACCGGGCGGGCCTTGAGCAGGGCCTGGAACTCCCAGGTCTTCGCCCAGCGCTGGTAGTAGGCGAGGTGGGAGGAGAGGGTGCGGACGAGGGGGCCGTTGCGGCCCTCGGGGCGCAGGTTGGCGTCCACCGGCCAGATCGAGCCCTCGACCGTGCTCTCGGAGCAGATCCGCATGAGATGCGAGGCCAGTTTGGTGGCCGATCTCAGGGCCTGGGTCTCGGTGGCGTCCCCCGCCGCCTCCGCCACGAAGATCACGTCGACGTCCGAGACGTAGTTCAGCTCGTGCCCGCCGCACTTGCCCATCCCGATCACCGCGAGGCGGCAGGCCGCGGCGTCGGCCGGGGCGGCCTGCCGGGCGATCGCGAGGGCCCTGCGGAGGGTGGCGGTGGCCAGGTCGGCCAGTTCCGCCGCGGTCTGCGCGGTGTCCGTCGTGCCGCAGACGTCCCGCGCGGCGATGGACAGCAGGCAGCGGCGGTAGGCGACACGGAGGGAGACCGGGTCGGTGGCCTCGGCCAGGCCCCGCTCGAACTCGGCAAGGCCCGGATGCAGGTCCTGGGGCTCGTAGGTGACCAGGGCGCGCCAGTCGGTGGGGTGCCGGGCCAGGTGGTCGGCGAGGGCGGCGGAGGCGCCCAGGACGCCGAGGAGGCGGTCGCGGAGGGGCTTGGCCGCGATGAGGGTGTCCAGCAGTTCGCGGTGGACGGCGGTGGAGGGCTGGGCCTCCAGGAGGCGGACCAGGCCGTGCAGGGCGAGGTCGGGGTCGGCGGTGGCGCCCAGGGCTTCCAGCAGGACGGGGTCGTTGCGGACCGGGGCCAGCTCGGGGCCGTCCAGCAGGCGCTCGGCGGCGGAGGGGTCGGTGAAGCCGTGCCGGAGCAGGCGGGTGAAGGTGCTGCTTCTGCGGCCCGGCGTCATCTCCGTGGTCTCCCCTCGGATCGGGTTCGTCCTGGCCAGAGCCTAACCGGAGGGGTGGCGGGGTGGCCTGGGCGGGCGGAGGGCTGGGGTGGTGGCTGGGTGCAGGTGGTGGTTTCCATGCCTGCGGCGGCCTGTGCGGGTGCATGGTGGTGTGGGAGCCGCCATCGGGCCGTTCCGAGTCGGTGCCGTGCGCGGCCGCACTCACCGTTCATCGGCTCTTCACCCGCGCGGTTGGCTCACGTGGCACCCGGGAATGTTGACGTGTGCATGCTCTGTCCGCACCGCCAGCCCTCTTCCAACCGGAGGTTGATGTGTCCGGCAGTTCCGTGTACCGCCGAGCCCGTACCGTCGCGGCGTCCGCAGTGGCCCTCGCCGCGGCCGCGACCGGGCTGTGGACGGGGCTGGGGTCCGCGCACGCCGCGGGCGCCGTGCCCACCCCGGACCACGTGGTCGTCGTGGTCTTCGAGAACCACGCGTACAGCCAGGTCATCGGCTCCTCCAGCGCGCCGTACATCAACTCGCTGAAGTCCGGTGGTGCCAGTCTGAGCCAGTCGTACGCCGAGACCCACCCCAGCCAGCCGAACTACTACGCGATGTTCTCGGGCTCCACCCAGGGCATCACCGACGACAGCTGTGTGACCCCCGGGTTCTCCTCGGCCCCCAACCTCGCCTCCGAGGTGATCGCCGCCGGGAAGAGCTGGGCCAGCTACAACGAGTCGCTGCCCAGTGACGGGTCGACCGTGTGCAGCAGCGGCAATTACGCCCAGAAGCACAACCCGTGGTTCGGCTTCAGCAATGTCCCGACCTCGACCGCGAAGACGTTCGCGGAGTTCCCCACGGACTACTCGACGCTGCCGCAGGTGTCGTTCGTGGTGCCCAACCTCTGCGACGACATGCACGACTGCTCCGTCGCCACCGGCGACACATGGCTGAAGAACAACCTCGGCGCCTATGCCACCTGGGCCAAGACGCACAACAGTCTGCTGGCCGTCACGTTCGACGAGGACAACCGGCTGAGCGGCAACCGGATCCCGACCGTGTTCTACGGGCAGCCGGTCACGCCCGGGTCGACCAGTTCCACGACGTACAACCACTACAACCTGCTGCGCACCCTGGAGGACATGGAGGGGACGGGCACGCACGCGGGCAACGCGGGCTCGGCGCAGGACATCACGGGTATCTGGGCGTCCTGACGTGTACGTAGCGGACAGTCGCGCGTCCGCCGATGGCGCCGTCCGGCCGGTGGCCGGGCGGCGCCGGGCGGCGGTCGCCCCTGCCGTTCTCGCTCTCGGGGCGGTCAGCCTGATCACGGACGTGTCGTCCGAGATGGTCACGGCCGTACTGCCGTTGTACCTGGTCAGCGGGTTGGGCCTGTCCCCGCTGGGGTTCGGGGTGCTGGACGGTGTGTACAACGGGTTCTCGGCGCTCGTACGGCTCGCGGGCGGGCATCTCGCCGACCGGGGCGGTGGGCGGCACAAGTGGGTCGCCGGTGCCGGTTACGCGCTGTCGGCGGTGTGCAAGCCGTTGCTGCTGGTGGCTCACTCGCTGACCCCGATCGGGCTGGTGCTGGCGCTGGACCGGACGGGGAAGGGGCTGCGCACCGCTCCGCGGGACGCGCTCATCTCGCTGTCGGCTCCGGCCGAGTCGCGGGGGCGGGCGTTCGGGGTGCACCGGGCCATGGACACCGCGGGCGCCCTGTGCGGTCCGCTGGTGGCGTTCCTGATCCTGCGGGCCGCCGTGGACGGGTACGACGCCGTGTTCACGGTCAGCTTCTGCGTGGCCGTGCTGGGTGTCCTGGTGCTGGTGCTGTTCGTGCCGGGCGGCCGGGGCGGTGCGGTGCCCGTGCAGCGGCCCACGCTGCGGGGAGCCGTGGGACTGCTGCGCGGGCGGGCGCTGCGGCGGGTCGGCGTGTGTGCGCTGCTGCTGGGGCTGGCCACGGTGAGCGACTCGTTCGTGTACCTGCTGTTGCAGCGCCGGCTCGGGGTTCCGGACCGGTGGTTCGCGCTGTTGCCGCTGGGTACGGCGGCCGCGTTCCTGTTGCTCGCGGTGCCGCTCGGGCGGTTCGCGGACCGGGTCGGGCGGTGGCGGGTGTTCCTCGCCGGCCATGGGGCGCTGCTGGTCGCGTACGGGCTGCTGCTCACGTCGTGGCGGGGGGCCGCGCTGCCGTTCGTGGTGCTGGCGCTGCACGGCTGCTTCTACGCGGCGACCGACGGGGTGCTGATGGCCGCGGCCTCGGACGGGGTGCCGGAGGGCTTGCGCTCGTCCGGGCTGGCCCTGGTGCAGACCGGGCAGGCGGGGGCCCGTTTCGCCTGCTCACTGCTGTTCGGCGCGGCCTGGACGGTGTGGGGCGACCGGGCCGCGCTGGCCGGCGCGACGGTGGCGCTGGCCACGTGCGCGTTCTTCTCCTTCCGTCTGCGTCCGAAAGGCGTCGTGTGACTGTCCGTGCGCGGGTTCTGGTTCTGGTCTCGGCCGTCGTCCTGCTGGCGGCGGTCGGGGTGGCGGCCGTGCTGCATGCCTCGGCCCGGGCGGAACGACGTGATCAGGTGCAGGCCGGCGGGCCGCGCGTCAGCCCGGGCACGGTGACGCTGACACAGGCCGGGCGCATGCTGTTCCGCAGTATGGCGTGGGGGCCGCACCGGGACGAGGTGGTGTCCGTCCCGGCCGGCGATCCGGCGGGGGCACGTACCGCCTCCGGGCTCAAGTGCCTGCGCTTCTACGCGGCTTCGGGGACCGGCGTGTGTCTCCAGGCGGTGCACGGGCCGGTCTCGGACACCTATCGTGCGCTGGTCCTGGACGCGCGTCTGCGGACCCTGCACCGCTATGACGTGCCGGGCATCCCGTCGCGCGCCCGGGTCTCCCCCACCGGGCACTTCGCCGCCTGGACGGCGTTCGTGGGCGGTGACTCGTACGCCGGGACGAACTTCTCCACACGCGCGGCGATCGTGGACACCCGCAGCGGGACGCTGATTCCGACCCTGGAGGACTTCCGGATCGTGAAGGACGGCCGTCCCTACCGGGCGGCGGACGTCAACTTCTGGGGCGTGACCTTCGCCGCGGACGACCGCACCTTCTATGCCACGCTGGCGACGAAGGGGCGTACGTATCTGGTGCGGGGGGATCTGCGGAGCCGCACGCTCACCACGGTGCACGAGAACGTCGAGTGCCCCTCGCTGTCGCCGGACGGCACACGGATCGCCTACAAGAAGCGGGTGAAGGGCCTGCCCAAGGACGCTCCCTGGCGGCTGTACGTGCTCGACCTGCGCACATGGCGCGAAACACCGCTGGCCGAGCGGCGCAGCGTCGACGACCAGGCGGTGTGGAAGGACGACCACGACATCGTGTACGCGCTGCCCGGGGACTACGGCGCGGATCTGTACGAGGTACCGGCGGACGGGTCGGGGCGTGCGCACAGGATCAGTACGGCCGCGGTGTCCGCCGCGTTCCCCCGCTGACCGGTCCCCGGCGGGCCGCACGTGTAGGCCCCGCTATGCGCTCCTGCGCCATGCCTCACGTGCGCACGTCGCCCGATTGACTGACACCGCGTTACCATCGCTCAACTAGGCCTGCTTCATGGGTGTTTGAGGCGGGCTCGCATGCCCTGAACCGGTGTCTGGAGCCGCATTGCGCACGGAAGTACGTACGGTCACGCCCGAACTGGCCGAGGAGTGGCTGAAGGCGAACATCGCCAACCGCCCGCTGAGCCGGCAGACGGTCACCCAGCTGACGAAGGCGATCGAGCGGGGCGAGTGGAAGCTGACGCACCAGGGCATCGCGTTCGACGAGGATGGCCAGCTGGTCGACGGCCAGCATCGCCTGCACGCGGTCGCCAAGGCCGGTCTGCCGGTGCAGATGCTGATCGCCTATGGCGTGCCGAGGGCCGCCTTCACCGTGATGGACACGGGACGCAAGCGGACCGGACGCGACGCGCTCGCCCTCGCGGGTGAGCAGAACAGCACGCACCTGGCCGCCGCGCTGCGCGGCCTCCAGCTGTACCTGTCCTCCCCCGACGCCTCCTGGTCGGGAGGCTCGGCGCTGATCTCCAACGACCAGCTGCTGACCATCCTCGAGCAGCACCCCGACATGCGCGACGCGATCTCCCGTGGCATGGCCCTGAACCGGGCGACCAAGGTGACGGTCACGGCGGCGTCGATCGGCTGGTACGTCACCTCGCGCGAGCGTCCGGACGTCGATCAGGCGCCGTGGTACGAGGGTCTGCTGAGCGGTGCGGGTCTCGGCGAGTCGGACCCCCGGCTGACGCTGCGGAACACCCTGCTCGGCATGGCGGCCGGCCAGCGGTACCGCCGGAAGGACGACTCCCGCGAGCACCTCCTGTACTACCTCAAGGCCTGGAACGCATGGGTCGAGGGCCGTCCCATGAAACTCCTGCGGCGGTCGCCCGGCGAGAAGATGCCCAAGATCACGAAGAAGTTCCGCGCCGATCCGAGCCTGGACGACGACATCTCCTGAGGGCTGCCGGGATCCGTTACGCCGCTCCGGTGCCGGGGCCGGATCGGCGGCGGGTGCGGGCGCGCAGGGCGAGGGCTGTTGCCGCCGCGGCGGCGAGGAGCAGGGCGGCCGTGGTCCAGGTCGCGGCGCCGACGGAGGAGGGTGCGGCGGTGCAGTGGTCGGCGGCGGTGATGCGCAGCCGGGCCCAGGGTCGGGCGGGCTCGTCCAGCCGGGAGTCGTGCCGGTAGACGACGTAGAGGCCGGGGGACGCGTCGCAGGTGAGGGTGGTGGTGGCGGTCAGGACGGCCTTGGCTCCGCGCAGCACGGGACGGTCGGTGAAGGCGCGGGAGGTGAGGATGATGTCGCCGTCCGCGCCCTCGTCGTCGTTGTCCGTGAGGGTGATCCGGCTGCCGGCCCGGAAGGTGCGCACGTCCCACACGGACTGGGGCCAGGGGTCGTCCGGCGCCCAGCGCTCCTCCAGGGCGGGCTTGGGCAGGCGGGCCACCTCGGTACGGCAGGCGCGGCGTGCGGAGGCATCGGCGGGCGCCACGCGCACGCGTGCCCAGACGAAGGGGGTCTCGTCCGGTCCCACGTCCCCGGCGCCCCTCAGCACCACCGGGTAGGTGCCCGGGCGGGTGTCGCAGGCGATGGTGACGGTGGTGGTCAGCAGCGGGTCCCTCATGCGCAGCGTTCCCGGCGCGAGAAACGCGCGCGAGTTGAGGGTGTCGCCGTACCGGCCCAGGGCGCCCCGCCGCTCCTCGATCGCCAGGGTGTCACCGGGCCGCACCGAGCGGACGCTGCCGAGCGGGAGCGATGCGTGCGACCGTGCGGCCGCGGCCGGTGCGGCCGCGAGGAGGGGCAGCAGAAGCGCCGCGCACACGGCCCTGCGGAGTCGGTGCATCGCCTCGCCTGTCTGTCGCCGCTCACTGGTCCCCCTGCAAGAGGGGTGGGCGGCACGTGCCGTTCCCGGCCTCCGGCGCACAGCCGTGGACGGTCCGACCATCGGACTATCGTCTCGGTCCAGGTGGCGGCCGCCATGCGCGGCGAGGGGGGTGTGCGTGCCGAAGGGACTGGCCCAGCTGGGCCGAGGGCTGTACGGGACGAGGGCGCGGGACCAGCACCTCGGCCCGGCTCCGCCGGGCAGCGGCGACAGGGGCCTGCTGCGCAGCGGGTCCGTTCCCTGCCTGGTGACGGTCCTGCGGCTGGCGGCGCACCGGAACGCGGCCGACGGCGCCGGCGTGGGCCTAGCGGCGGCGCTCGTCCGCGCCGGTCATCTCGCCCGGGCGGTCGAGCTGGCCCGGTCGGGCGTGGGCCGCTCCCGGTCCCGGTCCCGGTCGGACGAGGGTCTCATCCGGCTGGTGCGGACGGCGGGCGAGGCCGGAGACCTGGACGGCGCGCGGGCGCTCATCGAGTCGCTGACCGACCGCTCGCTGCGGGACTGCGCCTTGGTCGCCCACATCCCGGCGGTGGCCCGCGCCGGTGCACCCGAGCGCGCCGCCGCCCTCGTGGAGACGGTCCGCTACCCGCACAACCGGCCGCAAGCCTGGGCCGGGCTGGCGAAGGCGGTGGCGGACGGCGGCGACTTCCCCGCCGCGCTCGGGTACGTCGCCAGAGCGGTCGAGTGCACCGACGGCGGTGCGGAGACGGGACGGGTGCTTGTCACGGCCATGGAGATCGCGCACGCCGCCGGCGACCACGTCCTGGCCGGCACGTTCGCCGACCGGGTGGAGGACCTCATCCGGTGCGAGGGCCGCACGGGCGTCGGACAGCGCGCGTTCCTGGTGGCGGTGCTGGCCTTCGAGGCCCGCAACGGTGACCTGGACCGGCTGGATGCCGTGCTGCGCAGCCTGGCCCGCGCGAAGGCGCCGGCGCCGCCGGAGGACGACACCGACTCGGATGTCCTGTGTCTGACGATCCCCACCCGGCCCCGTCCGCCCTTCGACGCGCGGATCGTGCCCGAGCTGCTGGAGGCGGTCGCCGAGACCGCCGACCGGGAGGTGGCCGTTGCCCTGGCCGACCGGGCGGAAGCGCTGATCCGCTGCGACGAGGACGTCGACAGCGCCGCGCTGAGGGAGGCCCTGGCCTTGCTGCTGGCCCGGCACGGGCAGGTCGAGCGGGCCATGGCACTGGCCGACCGGATCGTCGAGCCCGACCTGAGGGCGGCACGGAAGGCCGAGATCGTGGAGGCACTGGCCTGGTCCGGGGACACGGACCGGGCCGAGGCCCTCGCGCGCGCCTTCGCCGACCGCTGGGCGCGGAGCCGGGCGTTGATGGCCGTCGTCGGCGAGCTGGCCCGGCGGGGCGAGACGGGCCGGGCCGAGGCCCTCGTGCCCACGATCCCCGACCGCTGGGGGCGGGAGGAGGCGCTCAGCGACGTCGTGGTCGCGCTGGCCCGGCAGGGCGAGCCGGAGCGGGCCGAGGATCTCGCTCACACGATCCGACACGGCCGGACACGGGCCCGTGCACTGGCCGCCCTGGTCGACGTGACGGAGCCCGCCCGCGCCCGCAGGCTGGCCGCCCGCGCCGTCTTGCTCGGCGGCTGGGCGGTGGTCCTCGAAGACCTGGAGGAGATCGCCCCCGGCGGGGCACGGGCCATCGCCGACGAGGTGATGACCTGGCGGGAGGCGCGCGCGTAGGGCGCAGACCCGGCGGTCGGTGCCATGCTGGCAGGAGACAGGGGGGTTCATGAGTGTCGGGGGAGGCCGGCTCCGGTCGGTGGGCCGGGTGCTGGCGTGGGCCGGTGTGGTGGTGGTGCCGCTCGGGCTGGCGTGCGCGGTCGGGTTCCAGCTGTGGCCGTGGGGATCCGGGCCGGGGTGGGAGGACGGGGTGGCGGATCTCGCTGTTATCGGCGCGTACGCGGTCCTGGTCTTCGTACTGGACCGCGGATCCTTCCGCGGCAGGGACGGCCGTGAGGCGCGTGAGGCGGCCGTCGTCGCCGCGGCGGCGCTGGCCTTCCTGGCAGGCGCACTGGGGGCGACCCAGGATGCGGTGCGCGACTGGCGGGCCGCGCACATCCCGACCGTGCCGGTCACCGCGTCCCTCGACGGATGCAGCGAGCTGACCAGCGGCACCTCGGGAGACACGACGGTGTACCGCTGCCAGTACCACTGGTCGTTCCAGGGCCGTCCCCGGGAGGAGGAACGCCACGCCAAGGACCTCTACCCGGACGGCCACACCCTGACGGTCCGGATGAACCCGGCCACCGGCGATCTGGTCGACACCGGCCCGGCCAAGTTCATCCAATCGACCGTGGTGGCAGCCCTCATCGCGTTCGCCCCCCTGAGCGTCCTCGTCCTGGCGCTGTTGGCCACCCCGGACTGGCTCCACCGCATCCGCTCCGGCCCCCGCCCCACTGTCCGCTCCGCTAACCGTCGCCGTGGGCCATAAGCCTGTTGAACAGCTCCGTACATGCGGTAATCAACGAGGCTGCGGCGACACCGAAGAGCACACCACTGTTGAACTCCTCGAAGTGCTCGTCCCTCGCCTTTTCGACACTGTGAGCCCGAGCCTCCACAGAATGCATGTACACAGGTCCCCACGTGTCAATTTGATACTCCCACTTGCGAACCACATCCCCGCTCCCCTTCGCAAGAGGCGGACCCGTGTCCAACACCCAGTCGCTGTCACCTCCTTTCAACACGGCTATCACGTTCACCGGCGGCCCGTGCAGTTTGGCAATGGAGTCACCTTGAGCCACATAGACCCCTGAAAGCGAAATTGCAGCATTGCTTCCGTCTTCAATGAGGAACTGATGCTCGGACGACGGCCAGCAGATGGAAATCTGATTGGGCGGCCGACCCGGCGACGACGAAAGAGCGCCATTTGGCACGAAGGTTCTATAGCTGAGCGACGGATCCACAGGCTGGGAAATCATGGATGTATGAAGGAAGTCACCCTCAGGCTCATGCATGACCCGACCGGAAGGCGAGTTGTGAACCCTGACGGACCACTGAAGGTCCGACGTGGCCGCTGCACCCAGGAACTGCACGAGTTCACAGTCGTACCGAGCCCGCTCACCCGGAACCGAATAGCCAAGCTTCACCGTCATCCACACGTCAAGGGTCTTCATCTCCCTGACTTTATCGCCAACCACGAATACGACGTTCGGCGACTTGGGTTCTTTCGGAGCTTCTATCTCAGGGTTGATACGAACGGAAACAAGGAAGAGAATTGCAGTAAGACCAAAGAGGACGAAGACAGTGAAGTATCGCCTCCAGAAAGAGTTTCGGGCGTTTCTGGCGGCCCAAGCGGCGATGGCAATTCCCAGCCCCAGCCCCATCAGCACCTGACCAAGCAGGTGGGAAGCGTAGCCGTAGTAAAAGGCCAGGCCGACCAGGACCAGTACCAGTACCAGCGCCAGGACTACGCAAACGACAGTCAGCGAGCGGTTAGGTCCCGGGCCCGCGCCAGGGACGCGTTCCTGCATCTCGGAAGACCTCGTTCACCTCTACTCTCGCATTTCATCCTCGCCCCACTCATGCGCTGACGCCACTCGTGCCGAAACGCCGTGTGGCCGGCCGCGCAGAGCGGTCGGCCACACGGGAGCTGATACAGGTCAGGCCTGCCTCTACAGCACCGGCAGGTTCTTGCGCAGCTCGAAGGCCGTGACCTCGCTGCGGTACTCCTCCCACTCCTGGCGCTTGTTGCGGAGGAAGAAGTCGAAGACGTGTTCGCCGAGGGTGTCGGCGACCAGGTCGCTGCGTTCCATGAGGCTGAGGGCCTCGCCGAGGTTCTGCGGGAGGGGTTCGATGCCCATGGCGCGGCGCTCGGCGTCGGAGAGGGCCCAGACGTCGTCCTCGGCGCCCGGCGGGAGCTCGTAGCCCTCCTCGATGCCCTTGAGGCCGGCGGCCAGCAGGAGCGCGTAGGCCAGGTAGGGGTTGGCGCCGGAGTCCAGGGAGCGGACCTCCACGCGCGCGGAGCCGGTCTTGCCGGGCTTGTACATCGGGACGCGGACCAGGGCGCTGCGGTTGTTGTGGCCCCAGCAGATGTACGAGGGGGCCTCGCCGCCGGCGCCCGCGGTGCGCTCGGAGCCGCCCCAGATGCGCTTGTACGAGTTGACCCACTGGTTGGTGACCGCGGAGATCTCGGCGGCGTGCCGCAGCAGGCCCGCGATGAAGGAGCGGCCCACCTTGGAGAGCTGGTACTCGGCGCCCGACTCGTAGAACGCGTTGCGGTCGCCCTCGAAGAGGGAGAGGTGGGTGTGCATGCCGGAGCCGGGGTGCTCGGAGAAAGGCTTCGGCATGAAGGTCGCCTGGACCCCCTGCTCCAGCGCCACCTGCTTCATGACCAGGCGGAACGTCATGATGTTGTCGGCCGTGGAGAGCGCGTCCGCGTAGCGCAGGTCGATCTCCTGCTGGCCCGGCGCGCCCTCGTGGTGGGAGAACTCCACCGAGATGCCCATCGACTCCAGCATGGTGATGGCCTGGCGGCGGAAGTCCATGCCGATGTTCTGCGGGGTGTGGTCGAAGTAGCCCGAGTTGTCGGCCGGGGTGGGGCGGGAGCCGTCCAGCGGGCGGTCCTTCAGCAGGAAGAACTCGATCTCGGGGTGGGTGTAGAAGGTGAAGCCCAGGTCGGAGGTGCGGGCCAGGGCGCGCTTGAGGACATAGCGCGGGTCCGCGAAGGAGGGGGAGCCGTCCGGCATGAGGATGTCGCAGAACATCCGGGCGGTGCCGGGGGCCTCGGCGCGCCAGGGCAGGACCTGGAAGGTGGAGGGGTCCGGCTTGGCGATCATGTCGGACTCGTAGACCCGGGCGAAGCCCTCGATGGCGGAGCCGTCGAAGCCGATGCCCTCGTCGAAGGCCTGCTCCAGCTCGGCAGGGGCCACGGCGACGGACTTGAGGAAGCCCAGCACGTCCGTGAACCACAGGCGTACGAACCGGATGTCCCGCTCCTCCAAGGTCCGGAGCACGAACTCCTGCTGCTTGTCCATCTTCCGCTTCCCCATCCTTGCTGGTCAGGCCGCCTGTCCCCGGTACCACGGGAGGCGGTCGGGCACCTGAGCATCCCACCACAACACCATTTCGTGCGCGTTGCGGACCTTGATCGCCCGAGCATCCACGGGCTGAACGCCTCTCGTCCGGCAGGTGTACTGCTCTGCCGCCCATCTTGCCTGCTCGGACCGGTATCCGTAATGGCCGGTCCGGTTCGAGGCGGTACAGGGACAGCGTAAGGAGTGCCCCTGCACGGTTCACATGATCGGCCGGGTCGCGGGGCCCGGGCGGGCGCTCTTCGGTTGGGCACGGGTTCCCCATTACGATCGGCGGGCCCCACCCTCACCTTCCGCCCCTCGCCAGAAGGACATACGCCTCATGGGTTCCGCCAAGAACAGCAGCAGCGGCAGCGCGGCGCGCAAGGCCCGCATCGAGGAGATGCGGCGCGCCGACCGTGCCCGCGAGCGCCGCAACCGGGTGCTGGTCGTCGCCGCGTCCGTGGTGGTCGTCGCCGGTCTCGCCGTCGGCGGTGTGGTCGTGGCGAACGCGCAGTCCGGCAAGAAGTCGGACACCGCCACGAAGGACGCCCCGGCCAAGAACACGCTCGACGGCAAGGGCGGGGACGCGGGCGACTCCGGGCATTTCGTCACCGGCAAGGACGGCGTGCGGACCTGGACCGGGAAGCTGTCCCGGACGCATGTGGCGACCAAGGTGGCGTATCCGATGCACCCGCCGGTCGGCGGCAACCACAACCCCGTCTGGGCGACCTGTGACGGCACCGTCTACACCTCGCCGCTCCAGGACGAGAACGCCGTGCACTCGCTGGAGCACGGCGCGGTCTGGGTGACGTACACCAGCAAGGCGAAGAAGGCCGACGTGGACGCGCTCGCGGCCAAGGTGCACAAGACGCCGTACTCGCTGATGAGCCCCTACGAGAACCAGGCCGCTCCGCTGATGCTGACGGCGTGGGGCCACCAGGTGGCCGTGAAGAGCGCGAGCGACCCCGAGGTGAACAAGTTCCTCGCCGCCTATGTGCAGGGCCCGCAGACGCCGGAGCCGGGGGCCGCCTGCACCAGCGGGGCGATGTAGTGGGGCGGCAGCACATCGGCTGGCTGGCGGGGGCCGCGGCGGCGGTCCTCGTCGCGGCCGGCGCGGCCACCTACGCGGTGGCCGAGGACTCCGGTGGATCGGACCCGCGCGCAGAGGTCCCGGCGGCGGAGTCGGCGGACGCGGGGTTCGCCCGTGACATGGCGGTCCACCATCAGCAGGCCGTGGAGATGGCGTACATCGTGCGGGACCGCACGAGCGACCCGGACGTGCGGCGGCTCGCCTACGACATCGCGCAGACGCAGGCCAACCAACGCGGCATGCTGCTGGGCTGGCTGGATCTGTGGGGGCTGCCCAAGGTGTCGGCGGATCCGCCGATGACCTGGATGGGCATGGGGGACATGGCCTCCGGCAAGGACGGCGCGCTGATGCCGGGCATGGCGACCAACACCGAGCTGGACAGGCTCCGGTCGCTCAGCGGCAAGCAGGCGGAGGTCCTCTTCCTCCAGCTGATGACGGACCACCACAAGGGCGGGATCCACATGGCCGAGGGGTGTGTCGCCAAGTGCACCGTCGGCGTGGAGAAGCGGCTGGCGCAGGGCATGGTCGACGCCCAGCAGTCGGAGTTGCAGGTGATGGCGGGGATGCTCAAGGAGCGCGGGGCGAAGCCGCGTTCGTGACGCCGCGTTCGTGGACGGCCGCGCGTGTGAAGTTTCAAAGGGAAGGAGCTTGCCCGTGTTGTTGAACAGCGGGCAAGCCCTTTCGTGACATTTCCGTAATCACAAAAGGCCTCAAATCGCCCTACGTGGCGGTTACTTGAGTTTCTCTTGACCTTTACCTTTACCTGGCATGAACCGTTCATCGACAGAGTGACCCCCATCGTGTGATCCATACGGCCGGCCGTAACCGCCGCGGGCCGGCGCGCGGACCGCGTGTCGTATCGACCACTACATGCATGCGAACCGCATCGCAGGGGGTTTTATGAGATCCAACCGCGCCAAGATGCGCGCCGGTGTGAGCATGGCGGCAACTCTGCCCATGATCGCCGGTGCTCTGGCGCTGGGCATACCCGCGGCCCACGCCTCGGGCAGCCCCGCTCGTGACGCACTCAAGGGCACCAAGCCGCTCTGGGCCACGGCCAAGGCGGACAAGGGCGCGACCGCTGACAGCGCCCAGGTGAACGCCCGGGTGTACCTGGCCGGCAAGGACGCGGCGGGCCTCGCCGCCTACGCGAAGGCCGTGTCCGACCCCAGCTCCAAGCTGTACGGCAAGTACCTGAGCGCCAAGAAGGCGCAGAGCCGCTTCGGTGCCACCAAGGCGCAGGTCGCGGCCGTGAAGTCCTGGCTGACCTCGGCCGGCCTCAAGGTCACCTCGGTCACCCCGCACTACGTCGCCGTCTCCGGTGACGTGGCCGCCGCCGAGAAGGCGTTCGGCACCCAGCTGCACAACTTCGCCAAGGGCTCGAAGACCTACCGCGCCCCGGCGCAGCCGGCCTCCGTCCCGGCCGCCCTGAAGGACGCCGTCCTCACCGTCACCGGTCTGGACAGCGCCCCGCACAAGGCGAACCACGACGACCAGCTGCCGCCGCCGGACGCCGTGTTCAAGAACTCCGGTCCGTTCTCCTCGTACTACGGCTCGAACATCGCGACCACGCTGCCGGACGCGTACGGCGGCAAGATCCCGTACGCGGTCAAGGGCTACACCGGCAAGCAGCTGCGCGCCGCCTACGGCGCCGGCTCCTACACCGGCAAGGGCGTGCGCATCGCGATCACCGACGCCTACGCCTCGCCGACCATCGCGTACGACGCGGGCGCCTACGCGGTCAAGCACGGCGACGCGGCCTGGAAGACCAGCCAGCTGCACCAGGTGCTGCCGAAGACGTACACCAAGACCAAGGAGTGCGGCGCGGCCGGCTGGTACGGCGAGGAGACCCTCGACGTCGAGGCCGTGCACGCGGTGGCCCCGAACGCCGACGTCACCTACGTCGGTGCGGCGTCCTGCTTCGACGACGACCTGCTCGACTCGCTCAGCAAGGTCGTCGACAACCACCTCGCCGACATCGTCTCCAACTCCTGGGGCGACATCGAGGCCAACCAGACGCCGGACCTCGCGGCCGCCTACGACCAGGTCTTCCAGCTGGGCGCGGTCCAGGGCATCGGCTTCTACTTCTCCTCCGGTGACGACGGCGACCAGGCCGCCAAGTCCGGTACGAAGCAGGTCGACACCCCGGCCAACTCCGCCTGGGTGACCGCGGTCGGCGGTACCTCGCTGGCCGTCGGCAAGAACAACTCCTACATGTGGGAGACCGGCTGGGGCACCGAGAAGGCGACCCTGTCGGCGGACGGCAAGAGCTGGGACAACTTCCCCGGCGCCTTCACCTCGGGCGCGGGCGGCGGCACCAGCAAGACGGTCCCGCAGCCGTACTACCAGAAGGGCGTCGTCCCGGACTCGCTCGCCAAGGCCAACAGCGCCGACGGCAACCGCGTGGTCCCGGACATCGCGGCCATCGCCGACCCGAACACCGGCTTCCTGGTGGGTCAGACCCAGACCTTCCCGGACGGCTCGCAGCAGTACAGCGAGTACCGCATCGGCGGCACCTCGCTGGCCGCCCCGGTGATCGCGGCGATCCAGGCGCTGGCCCAGGAGGCGCGCGGCGGCAAGGCGATCGGCTTCGCCAACCCGTCCATCTACGCCAAGTACGGCAAGGCCGGCGTGTACCACGACGTCACGGACAACCCGACCGGCTCCGGCCTGGCGGTCGCCCGCGTGGACTTCGCCAACGGCCTGGACGCGAGCGGCGGCCTGCGCTACTCGGCCCGCACCCTCGGCAAGGACAGCTCCCTGTCGGCGGTCACGGGCTACGACGACGTGACGGGCGTCGGCACGCCGGCGAACGGCTACGTCCAGTCGTACGCCAAGAAGAAGTAACGCTCCGCTGAGGGGCGGGGGCGTTGGGGTGCTGGGCACCCCGACGCCCCTTCTTTGCGTTACGCCGACGTCTTCAGTGCAGTGATGAAGGGGGTCCAGGCGGTGGAGGGGAGGAGGAGGGTGGGGCCGCCGGGGATTTTTGAGTCGCGGACGGGGACGAGGTCGGGGATGCCGTCCGCTACTTCGACGCAGTTGCCACCGTCTCCATTGCTGTAGCTCGACTTGCGCCAGAGGGCGGCGCCGGGGAAGTCGCTGGCTACTTCGACACAGTCCCCGCCGTCACCGTTGCTGTAGCTACTCTTGAACCAGAGAGCGTCACTCAAGTCGATCCGGTTGCTTGCCATTTCGGTAATCCTCTGCCGCGGCCTTGATCATGGCGAGGGACGTGTCTGGTGACAGCGCGACGGCCCTGAGCCGATCGTATGCCTTGCGGTACTGCTTCACGAGGGCCGGATCATCGACGGTGTCCCCGCTGTAGGACGCCTCCGTGTAGATGAGCGGTGGAGCGTCCGGGAAATCCATGACCATGATGGACGCGGCCATCAGCGGGTACGCGCCGGACGTCCGCGGAACGATCTGCGGAGTGATGCGATGCCTCTCGGCCAACTCCGCGATGCGATCGAGTTGCGCGGCCATGTCCGGGGCTGTCAGAAGCGGTTCCGTGATCAGCGACTCGTGCAGGATCACCCAGTACTCCGGGGTGGAGTGATCCCTCTCGAAGAGCCGGGCGCGGGCGAGTCGGGCCGTCACTTTCTCCTCAACCCACTCGTCAGCGGCCGCCGGGTGGGCCGACCGGACCAACAACCGTGCGTAGGGGGCCGTCTGGAGAAGCCCCGGGAAGGTGATGGGGCACCACTCCTCGATGGACTCCGCGTACTTCTCCGCCTCCAGGACCTTCTCGAAGTACGCGGCATGCGGCCCGCGCCGCGCCTTCCTTACGTCCTCGCACCGCCGCTCGAAGAACCCGTCCGTCTCCAGGACCCGGTCCGCATGCCGCGCCAGATCCAGCGGCATCCTCCGCTCCCCGCGCTCGATGTCGCTGAGGTACGTCTTGCCGTAGAAGCTGCCCTCCAGGAACGCTTCCAGGGACAGGCCCGCCGCCTCCCGCTTCCACCGCAACTCCTTGCCGTAGAAGGTCGGAACGCTCATCGAGCCGTCGATGTCCTTGCCCCGAGCCACCGCTCGCCCTCCTCCGCTGCCCTGGTCGCGAACGCGAAACCTCTTTCACGGTAGCGAGTGGGGCGACACTCTGTGAGGCGTTCGTCACAGACCGCACAGAAGGTTGCCCCCATGTCCGACCCCCACTCCCCCACCGCCTATGACGTCACCCTCTGCGTGGAGGACCTCCGCTCCGCCCTCTCCCTGCACGGCATCACGCTCCCGTCCCTCACCGTCGACCTCGCGAGCTTCGCCGGTACGTACGCGCCACCTGCCGGACTCGTCACGCTCGGGAACTGCAACACGGCGACCGCACGCGCGCTGGCGGCTGCGCTCAGGAAGACGGCGGGCCGGTGAGGACGGCGCTCGAACTCCGGTTCCTGGCCACGCCGAAGGCCGCGCCGGAGCTGCGCCACCAGCTCCGCGCACACGGGTACGACGTGCGGCTGTGCGCCACGGAGCTGGTCACGAACGTCATTCGGCATGTCGGCGAGGGCACCCCGGTGACCGTACGGGTCATCGGTGCGGCGGGACACGGCCGTACCCGCATCGAGGTGAGCGACCCCGATCCGCGCGCCCTGCCGGTCCTCGTCCCGTCCGCCGCGGAGGGCGCGGAGGACGGGCGGGGGCTGGCGCTGGTCGACGCGCTCGCCGAGCGGTGGGGGGTGGAACAGGGGCCGGACCGGAAGACGGTGTGGTGCGAGCTGGGGTGATCCGCGCTATCCGTGCAGCCAGACCCGCAGCGGGCCGACGGGTTCGAAGCCGTGGCGCAGGGCGGCCGCCAGGTTCTCGCCGTGCTCGTAGCCGACCAACGGCAGGGCCGGGAACAGCCGGTGCACCGTCTCCAGGACGCCCGGCCAGGCCGCGTCCGGGCCGCCGTCCGCCGCGAAGACGTTGGAGATGCCGACCACCCGGTCGCTGCGGCTCGCCACCGCTCCGGCGGCCACCCGGCCGTCCGGGGACCGGCCCGCGAGCACGAAGGTGGCCGGGTCGTCGAGCAGTTCGGGCCGGAACAGGTCCGCGTCGCCGTCCCCGTCGTCCCAGGCCAGCGCCCAGGCGCGGAGGGTGTCCGGGTCGTCCGCCACGGTCCAGGTGAGATCCGGGGCGGCGGCGGGTGCGCCGGCCGGGCGGTGGATCCACTGTGCCTCGAACAGGACGTCGAAGCCGGCCCCGCTCAGGTCGAGGTCGGCGAAGCTGTCCTTGACGGAGGCGCCCGGCGCGGTGGTGTCGATCCGGGCCGCCAGCGCGGCCGGGTCGGCGCCCGGTACGAGCGTCACCGCGTCGGGGTAGTACAGCGGCGTGCGGGCCGGGGCGGTCCACGCCTGCGGGCCGAACTCGCCCGCCAGGCCGTGCGAGCGGCTCATCGCCGCGCACCACTCGGCGTTGTTGCGGGCGGCGGCCAGGACCATGCTCTGCGTTGACGTCGTCACAATTGCGGATCATGACGTGTGCCGGGCCGCAGGTCGAACGCTTTTCCGGCGCCGCCCCCGCCCCCCGGGTGAGAGCATCTGCCCATGAGCGACGACCCGGAAGTGAGTGCTCTGGCGATCAACGTCACGATCCCGCAGGAGCTGCGCTGGACGGACACGCGACGCGGCGAGGAGTTCATGCTGACCACGCTCAATGTCCGGCTGCTGCCGGACGGCCGCCTCGCCGCGAAGGCCTACGGGCGGCCGGTCGCCGGCGGCCGGGGCGCCTATGTCTCGTTCCCGGTGCCCGACCGGCCCGAACTGGCGGCCCTGGTCGCCGGCGCCGCCGAACGCGCCGGGGCGTTGTGGGCCGCCCATCGCGGTCTCGGCTGAGGCTCGGGCTCAGGCTCCCCGGCCCGCCTTCAGCCGTGCAGCGCCTGCGACTCCTGCGGCACCCGGCCCGCGACCACCCGGCCCGCCGACGGGGTCGCCCGGCGCCGGTCCACCGCGTAGGCCACGCCCGCCACCCCCAGGCCCAGCACCGCGAGCCCCGCTCCGGCCGTCGCCGGGGACGTCGTACCGAAGCCCGCGGCCAGCGCCAGGCCGCCGATCCAGGCGCCGCCCGCGTTGGCGAGGTTGAAGGCGGCCTGGTTGGCGGAGGAGGCGAGGGAGGGGGCCGCGGCGGCCTTCTCCATGACCATCAGCTGGAGCGGGGAGCCGGTGACGAAGGCCGCCGTGCCGAGCAGGGTCACCGCCAGGGCGGCGCTCCACTCCGCCCGCATCAGCAGCGGGAACAGCAGCAGGACGACACCCAGGGAGGCCAGGCCGCCGAACAGGGTGCCGCGCAGGGAGTGGTCGGCGAGGCGGCCGCCGGCCAGGTTGCCGATCGTGGCGCCGACACCGAAGAGGGCCAGCAGGAGGGTGACGGAGGTCTCGGCGTAGCCCGCGGCACCGGTCAGCATCGGGGTGACGTAGCTGTACGCCGCGAAGAGCGCGCCGAAGCCCGCGACCGTCGTACCGAGCGCCAGCCACACCGGCAGGGACCTCAGGGCGGCCAGCTCGCCGCGCAGGCTGCCGCTTGCGGTGGCGTGCCCCGTGCCGTGCGGGACTAGGAGGGAGAGCGAGGCGATCGCCGCCAGGCCGATCACGCTCACCCCGAGGAAGGTCGCCCGCCAGCCCAGGTGCTGGCCCACCAGCGTCGCCACCGGCACGCCCGCGATGTTGGCGACGGTCAGGCCGAGGAACATCAGGGAGACCGAGCGGGCCTTGCGCTCCGGCTCCACCAGCGACGTGGCGACGACCGCGCCGACGCCGAAGAAGGCGCCGTGCGGCAGCCCGCTGAGGAAGCGGGCGGCCAGCAGCGTGTCGTTGCCCGGGGCGAGCGCCGACAGCGCGTTGCCCACGACGAACAGCGCCATCAGGGCGATCAGCACCGTGCGACGGGACATGCGGGCCGTGAGCGCGGCCAGCAGCGGGGCGCCGATGACGACGCCCAGCGCGTACGCCGAGACCAGGTGCCCGGCGGTGGGGATGGAGATGTGCAGGTCGTCCGCGACGTCGGGCAGGATGCCCATCATGGCGAACTCGGTCGTGCCGATGCCGAATGCGCCGACGGCCAGGGCCAGCAGGGCCAGGGGCATGAAGAGCCTGTGCCTTTCGGGGAGAGAGCGGAGTGCGAGCGGTGGGTTCGCGCGGTGGGTTCGCGCGTTTAAGTTCAACCGCTGAACAAAGTCTCTCAGGCCCGGTATTCCAGCGGGTTACGAGGGTGTGTCCAGCTTCACTCGGGCCGCCACCGGCAGGTGGTCGCTGCCGGTGCGGGGCAGCGTCCAGGAGCTTTCCGGCTCGACGCCCCGGACCATGATCTGGTCGATCCGCGCCATCGGGAACGACGCCGGCCAGCTGAACCCGAAGCCGCTGCCCGCCGCGCCCTGGGTGGAGCGCAGCTGCGAGGTGACCGCGTTGAGCGAGCGGTCGTTCATGGTGCCGTTGAGGTCGCCGAGCAGCACCACCCGCTGCAGCGGCTCGTCGGCGATGGCCTCGCCGAGCGCGTCGGCGCTGGTGTCCCGCTGGCGGGCGGTGAAGCCGGCCTTCACCTTCACCCGCACCGAGGGCATGTGGGCGACGTACACCGCGACCGGGCCCTTCGGGGTCGCCACGGTGGCCCGCATCGCCCGCTTCCAGCCGAGCTTGATGTCCACGGCCTGGACGTCGCTCATCGGGTACTTGCTCCACAGCCCGACCGTGCCGACGACCGCGTGGTGCGGGTAGGTCGCCGCCAGCGCCTTCTCGTAGACGGGTACGGCGGAGCCGGGGATCTCCTCCAGGGCCAGGATGTCGGCGCCGGACGCGGCCACCGAGCGGGCCGTCGCGGTCGGGTCGGGGTTGTCGGCGTTGACGTTGTGGGTGGCCACCATCAGGTCGCCGCCGCCGCTGGTCTTGTCGGTGAGCAGCCCGCCGAACAGGTTCAGCCAGACGATCGCCGGCAGCAGTACCGCGACGAGCGCGGTCGCCGACCTGCGCAGCAGACCGCACAGCAGCAGCACCGGGACGGCCAGCCCCAGCCACGGCAGAAACGTCTCGGTCAGACTGCCGAGGTTGCCCACCCGGTTCGGGATGTGCGCGTGCAGCAGCATCACCAGGGCGAGCAGCAGCGCGCACAGGGCGAGCAGAATGCCCCTGCGCCACACGCCAGGATCGTTCCGCCAGCCGGCGAACAGACGGTGCATCAGGCGGCGGAACCGGTCTCCAGGTCGCTCGGGCCCCGAACCGCCGCCCGCCGTCTCCGTCATGTACGCCTGCTGCGCCATACCGTCTGCCTCACTGCCTGCCGTGCACACCGTTCGCCCCCGTGCTCTTCCGACCCTAGGGGATGTTCGGTGCTGTTCCCGCCGTCCCGTGACGGCCGTACGGAAGTCGAGGACGAACCGGGCGGCAGGAGAGGTTCCGATTACCGCCGCACACGCCCTGGTCTGTGACGAAACGCGTACACGAGCGCTACGACACTGTCGAGCTGACGGGCCGTAGACCGGCCAGCACGGTGTCGACGATCTCCTCCGCCAGCCCCTCCGGGAGCTGGGCGTCGGGGCGCAGCACGGATCGGATCAGGATCGGCCCGATGAACAGGTCGTTGGCCAGCTCCACGTCCACGTCCGGCCGGAGTTCGCCCTCCCGCTGCCCCCGGCGCAGCACGTCGAGGACGAGGTTGCGCCGGGGCACTATGACGTTCTCGTGGTAGGCGGCCCAGAGCCGGGGGTTGGTCTTCATCTGGGCGTGCACGTTGTGCAGCAGGGCCGAGGAGCGGCTGGCCAGTCCGCGCTGGCGCAGGTTCTCCATCAGGACCACGAGGTCGTCGCGCATGGAGCTGCCCGGCAGCTCCGGGTCGGGCGGCTCGGCGGCGCGCACGACGTCGATGAGCAGCTCTTCCTTGCCGCTCCAGCGCCGGTAGATGGTGGCCTTGCCGACCCCGGCGGTGCGGGCGATGCGCTCGATGGAGAGTTCGCCCAGGGACACGCCCTCCTCCAGGAGCGTCATCACGCCTTCCAGGATGGCCTGTTCCACGGCTTCGCTGCGGGGGCGGCCCCGGGTGGGGCCCTCCGGGCGGGGCCGGCTGCCGGCAAGGATCACGTCGTCCGTCCTTCCACTGTGCTGCGGGAATTCTCCCGCAGCCGCCTCCTTCCCCCGTGGAGATCCGCTGGAATGCCCGGTGGCCGGGGGTCGGTCCCCGGCCGCGACCATCAGTCCCCGGCCGCGACCAACTGCGCCTCCTTCTCCCCCCGCTGGGGGGCCGCCGGCCTGCCCGGCAGGAACAGGGCCGTCACCACGGCGCCGAGCAGCGCGACGGCCGCGCCGCACAGGGCGGTGGTGTGCATGGCGTGCAGGAACGCGTCGTTGGCCGGACCGACGAGCGCCTTGCCCCGCGGGCCGAGCTTCTCGGCGACGCCGAGGGTGGCCTCGATGGACTCGCCCGCGACGTCGCGCAGGCCGGGCGGCAGCATGCCGAGCTTGCCGTCGATGCCGTTGCGGTACGCCGTGGACAGCACCGAGCCGAGGACGGCGATGCCGAGGGCGCCGCCGACCTGGCGGAAGGTGTTGCTGAGCGCGGAGGCGGAGCCCGCCTTCTCGCGCGGCAGCGCCTGCATGATGACGACGGAGGTCGGCGTCATCACATGCGCCATGCCGGTGCCCATGAGGAAGAACATGACCTCCAGCACCCAGATCGGCGTGCCGGCCTGGAGGGTGGCGAAGGCGGCGAGCATCGCGGCGAGCAGCACCAGCCCGGCGGTGGTGGTGACCCGGTAGCCGAACCGCTCGACGACCAGCCGGGCGCGCGGCGCGAAGATCAGCTGCGCGGCGGCCAGCGGGAGCATCAGCACACCGGACTCCAGCGGGGAGTAGCCGCGCACGCTCTGGGTGTAGAAGACGGCGAAGAACGTGACGCCCATCAGCGCGAAGAAGACCAGCGCGATGGCGCCGATCGCGGCCGAGAAGACCTTGTTCCGGAAGTAGCCGACGTCCAGCGACGGGTGGTCGCTGCGCTTCTCGTAGATCACGAAGCCGGTGAGCACGGCGAGGCCGCCGATGATCGTCGCGAGCACCTTGGCGTCGGTGAAGTCGGCCAGCTCGCCGCCCTTGATGATGCCGTAGACGAGCAGCACGAGGCCGACGACGGACAGCACCACACCGACCGGGTCGAGCCGGCCGGGGCTGGGGTCGCGGGAGTCCGGGACGAGCCACAGCATCAGGGCGAGCGCGACGATCACGATCGGCACGTTGACCAGGAAGACCGAGCCCCACCAGAAGTGGTCCAGGAGCGCGCCGCCGGTGATCGGGCCGATGGCGATGGCGAGGCCGACACCGCCGGCCCAGATGCCGATGGCCTTGGGCTGCTCCTCGCGCTCGAAGACGTTCATCAGCACGGCGAGGGTGGCGGGCATCACGAAGGCGGCACCGACGGCCATCAGGGCGCGGAACGCGATCAGCTGCGTCGGGGAGCCGGACTCGGCGGCCAGGGCGGATCCGATGCCGAACACGGCGATGCCGCCGATCAGCACCTTCTTGCGGCCGAGGCGGTCACCGACGAGACCGGCGGTGAACAGCAGACCGGCGAAGACCAGGGTGTAGGCGTTGATCGCCCACTCGATCTCGCTCTGGGTGGCGCCGAGGCCGGTCGGCGCCGGGGTGGCGATGGTCTTGATGGCGACGTTCAGGATCGAGTTGTCGAGTACGACGATGAGCAGGCTGAGCATCAGCACGCCCAGGATCGCCCAGCGGCGCCGGTGCACCGCTTCCGGTATTCGCGGGGCGGGGATGGGACTTGTCATGGTTCGAGCCTACGACCATTTCGATACGGGACCGTCTCGTATCTAAATTTTTTTGCCCGGCCATTACTGCACAGGGGTGGAGTCCCCGCTGCGGAAGGGATCACACCCGCAACCCGGGGGGTCCCCCTGGCCGTGACTGGCACGAGGTGCCACCATGGAGACGATCCGGGGACGCCGTCAGGGCGCCTCGAGATGACTGAAGGAGCCGTTGCCATGACGCAGCTTTCGGCTGCCCAGAGCACGCAGCACACGCAGAGCACGCAGAAGTCCTCCGACGGCAGCAAGGCGCTGTACGGAGGGAAGAGCACCCGCCGCATCACCGTCCGCGACATCGCCCTCGCCAAGGAACGCGGCGAGAAGTGGCCCATGCTCACCGCCTACGACGCGATGACCGCCTCCGTCTTCGACGAGGCCGGGATCCCGGTGATCCTGGTCGGCGACTCGGCGGGCAACTGCCACCTCGGGTACGAGAGCACCGTGCCCGTCACCCTCGACGAGATGACCATGCTGTCGGCCGCCGTGGTCCGCGGCACCCAGCGCGCGCTGATCGTCGGCGACCTGCCCTTCGGCTCCTACCAGGAGGGCCCGGTGCAGGCGCTGCGCTCGGCGACCCGGCTGGTCAAGGAGGCCGGGGTCGGCGCGGTCAAGCTGGAGGGCGGCGAGCGCTCGCACGAGCAGATCCGGCTGCTGGTGGAGTCCGGCATCCCGGTCATGGCCCACATCGGCCTGACCCCGCAGTCCGTCAACGCGATGGGCTACCGGGTGCAGGGCCGGGGCGAGGAGGCGGCCCAGCAGCTGCTGCGCGACGCCAAGTCCGTCCAGGACGCGGGCGCCTTCGCGGTCGTCCTGGAGCTGGTGCCGGCGGAGCTGGCGGCCGAGGTGACGCGGGTGCTGCACATCCCGACGGTCGGCATCGGCGCGGGGCCGGAGACCGACGCGCAGGTCCTGGTCTGGACGGACATGCTGGGGCTGACCTCCGGCCGGGTCCCGAAGTTCGTCAAGAAGTACGCGAACCTGCGTGAGGTCATGGGCGACGCGGCGCGCGCGTTCGCCGAGGACGTCGTCGGCGGAACGTTCCCGCTGGAGGAGCACTCCGTCCACTAGGCCCACTAGGCCACTGCGGAAACACCAGGGCAGCCCGCCGATCATCCCCCGTCGGCGGGCTGCACCTTTTTGCGCCGGGCGCGTGTCGGGCGTTGTCGGCAGGTTGTCGGAGAACTGTCGGTGGTTTGTCGGTGGGGGCTGGCAGTGTCTTGGGCATGACGCGAATCGATGACAACCCCGTCGGCGAAAGCCGCGCAGTGACGGTGCGGGGACTGGTCAAGCACTACGGCGAGACCAAGGCGCTCGACGGTGTGGACCTGGATGTGCGGGAAGGCACCGTGATGGGGGTGCTCGGGCCGAACGGCGCCGGGAAGACCACCCTCGTACGGATTCTGTCCACCCTGATCACACCGGACGCCGGACAGGCCACCGTGGCCGGGTACGACGTCGTACGGCAGCCCCGGCAGCTGCGCCGGGCGATAGGACTGACCGGGCAGTACGCCTCGGTGGACGAGAAGATCCCGGGCTGGGAGAACCTCTACATGATCGGGCGGCTGCTGGACCTGTCCCGCAAGGAGGCCCGCGCCCGCGCCGACGAGCTGCTGGAGCGGTTCTCGCTGACCGAGGCCGCCCGCCGCCCGGCCGGCACCTACTCCGGCGGTATGCGGCGGCGGCTGGACCTGGCCGCATCGATGATCGGCCGGCCCGCCGTGCTGTACCTGGACGAGCCGACGACCGGGCTCGACCCCCGCACCCGCAACGAGGTGTGGGACGAGGTCAAGGCGATGGTCGGCAACGGGGTGACCGTGCTGCTGACCACCCAGTACATGGAAGAGGCCGAGCAGCTCGCCGACGAGCTGACGGTGGTGGACCGCGGCAAGGTCATCGCCGCCGGCGGCATCGACGAGCTGAAGGCCCGCGTCGGCGGACGCACCCTGCGGGTACGGCCGGTCGACCCGCTGGAGCTGCACCCGCTCGCCGCGATGCTGGACGAGCTGGGCATCACCGGCCTCGCCACCACCACGATCGACGCCGAGACCGGCACCCTGCTGGTGCCGATCCTCAGCGACGAGCAGCTCACCGCGGTGATCGGCGCGGTCACCGCGCGCGGCATCACCCTCTCCTCCGTCACCACCGAACTGCCCAGCCTGGACGAGGTGTTCCTGTCCCTCACCGGCCACCGCGCCGGTGCCCCCGAGGACCGCACCGCGTCCGCCGACTCCCGCGAGGAGGTCGCCGTATGAGCGCCGCCACCACCACCGCCCCCGCCACGGACCACCTGACCGACGCCCGGATCCCGCTGCGCGGGCACCTGCGGCACACCGGGGCGCTCATCCGGCGCAACCTGCTGTGGATCCGGCAGGACCCGGAGTCGATGTTCGACGCACTGCTGATGCCGGTCGTCTTCACGCTGCTGTTCGTGTACGTCTTCGGCGGCTCGATCGGGCTGGCGCTGGGCGGCGGTCAGGACAGATACGTGCAGTACGTCATCCCCGGCATGATCGCGATGATGAGCATGTCGCTGTCCCAGGGCGTCGGCACCGGGTTCAGCCAGGACTTCAACAGCGGGGTCATGGACCGGTTCCGGACGCTGCCGATCGGGCGCGGCTCCGTGCTCTTCGCGAAGATCGCCGTGGAGCTGGCGCGGATGCTGTTCGCCACGACCGTGCTGATGGTCGTCGCCGTCCTGGTCGGCTTCCACATCCATCACTGGGTCGGGCTGTTCGCGGCCGTGGGGCTGTCCGCGCTGTTCGCCTCCTCGATCATGTGGGTGTTCCTGACCCTCGGCGTGATCCTGAAGAGCGCCCAGTCGGTGCAGGCGATGGGCTTCCTGGTGCTGTTCCCGCTCCAGTTCGGCTCGTCGATCTTCGCGCCGACCACCTCCATGCCGGGCTGGCTGCGGCACTTCACCGACTACAACCCGCTGTCCACGCTCGCCGACGCCTCCCGTGGCCTGATGGTGGGCGGCCCGGTGGCGCACGACCTGTGGGTGACCGTCGCCTGGTCGGTGGCGATCACCGCGGTCATGGCACCGGTCGCGATCCACAAGTTCCGTACGAAGAGCTGAGCCGTGGCTCAGAGCAGGGCGGTGGCCTCCGCGAGGGAGAGGCCACCGCCCTCGGCGTACGCGGCGTCGTACGCCTGCTCGTCCAGCACCTCCCGGACCCGGGCCTCGGCCATCTCGTACAGCCGGCGCTCCATGCCGGAGGAGAGGTGTCCCGGCGGCAGCAGGGCGTCGGCGGCGCCCAGGCAGCGGGCCGCGTCGGCGGCGCGGCCGCCCTCGCCGTCGGCGGCGAGGGCCATCGCGGCGGCGCCGAGCACGATGGACGGCAGCTGCGGGGAGACGGTCCGGGCCAGTGGCTCGACGGCCAGCCGGAGCGTCTCGCGGGCCCGGGACAGGGCCTGCTCGACACGGCCGTCCAGGGCGTCCAGCCAGGCCTCCTGGGTGAGGATCTGCGCGTCGAAGACGACGAAGTGCGCGATGCCGAACTCCTCGCGCAGCAGCCGCAGTTGCTCGCGCGCCTCGGGTGTACGGCCGGTCAGGCCGAGCCAGCAGGCGAGGAAGAGCCGGGCGGCGGGCATGGCCTCGTTGGCGACGCCCTGCCGGCCGGCGATGACCTCCCGCAGCAGCCGTTCGCCGCGCTCCGTCTCGCCCTGCTCCATGAGCACGTTGCCGAGGCGCGCGGTGAGGATGGCGGTCTGGGCGTGCGCGCCGAGCCGCTCGGCGTGTTCCATGGCGGCCGTGTAGTCGGCTGCGGCCTCCCGGTAGGCGCCCTTGCGCTCATGGGCCTCGCCGCGCGCGGACAGCGCCTCGGCGGTGCCCCACGCGTCGCCGAGGCGGCGGAAGATCTCCAGCGCCTCCTCGGCGTCGCGGGCGGCGTCACCGGCCCAGGCGGAGCGGTTGGCGAGGAGGTTGGCGCGCAGCTGGAGGGCGCCGGCCAGCTCCCACTCGAAGCCCGGGGTCTCCCGGCTGGTCCGTACGCTGGCGTCGATGACGGTCCGCATCCGGTCGGCGCCGCTGGTCATCATCTCGGCGAAGAGCCAGAGCATGGCGGGCGGCCGGCAGGTCTGTGGCAGGCCCGGCTCGTAGACCTGGGTGATGATCCGTATCTTGGCCCGCGCCTCGGGTGTCTGCCAGGCGTCCAGTTCGGTGTCCATGCAGGCGAGATGGGCCAGGTGGACCCCGCGCCGGGCCTCGGCGAGGACCTCGCCGGAGTACGGGGGCGGGCTGTCGGTGCAGCGCCGCCACACCGGGCGGGCCCGGCGCACCGGCTCGGTGAAGGGGTCGGGGCCGAGCGCCATGACCTCCGAGCACCAGGTGCGTATCTCGATGCGCTGGTCGCGCATCCACCAGAACCACTGGAGGGACAGCACCAGGCAGAGCGCCTCCTGCTCGTCGCGGGCGGCGACCGCGTGCCTCAGGGCGGTGCGCAGGTTCTCGTACTCCAGCTGGAACCGGTCGATCGCGGCACGCTGTCCGGGGCCGCGCGTCAACGCGTCGGTGGCCCGGGCGAGTTCGCGGTAGTACACCAGATGGGCGCGCTCGGCCTCGGCGCGGCCGCCGGTCTCGGCGAGCCGTTCGGCAGCGTACTCGGCGACGGTCTCCAGCAGCCGGTAGCGCATCGTGCCGTCGGCCGAAGGGGCGGCCACCACGAGGGACTTGTCCACGAGGGAGCCGAGGGCGTCCAGGGCGGCCGGGCCGCACACCGCCTCGGCGGCGGCCAGGTCGCAGCCGCCGGCGAAGACCGACAGCCGGGCGAGGACGTCCCGTTCGGCGGCGTCCAGCAGCTCCCAGGACCAGTCCACGACGGCCCTCAGCGTCTGCTGGCGGGGCAGGACGGTGCGGCTGCCGGAGGTGAGCAGCCGGAACCGGTCGTCCAGCCGGTCCGCTATCTGGCGCGGTGTCAGCATCCGCAGCCGGGCCGCGGCCAGCTCGATCGCGAGGGGCAGTCCGTCCAGGCGCCGGCAGATCTCGGCCGCCGCCTCGGGATCGTCCTCGACCCGGAAGCCGGGCCGGGCCGCCGCGCCCCGGTCGGCGAGCAGCCGCAGCGCGACCGGTTCCGGCAGCGGCTCCACCGGCCGGACCAGCTCCCCCGGTACGGCGAGGGGTTCGCGGCTGGTGGCGAGGACGGTCAGGTGCGGGCAGCGGGCCAGCAGGCGCTCGGCGAGGCGGGCGGCGGCCTCGATCACATGCTCGCAGTTGTCGAGGATGATCAGCATCCGGCGCCGGGCGCAGTACTCCACGAGCCGTTCGAGGGGGTCGTCGTGCCGGTCGGCGACCGCGCGCATGCCGTCCGCGCCGGCGCCGTGCAGCACGGTCTCGCGGGCGCCGATCGCGGTGAGCACGGCGTGCGGTACGGCTTCGGGGTCGTCCACGGGGGCCAGCTCGGCCAGCCACACCCCGTCCCGGAGGGTGTGCCGTACCGCCTCGGCGGCCTCCTGCGACAGCCGGGTCTTCCCGGCGCCGCCGGGCCCGAGCAGGGTGACCAGCCGGGCGCGGGCGAGATCGGCGCCGATGGCCGCGATGTCGGCCTCCCGGCCGACGAAGGAGGTGAGCCGGGCGGGCAGGTTGCCGGGCGGGGCCGCGGGCGCGGCCGTTGTCGGGGCCGTGGCCGGTGCGGTGCTTCCGGCCAGCAACTCGACGTGCAGGGCGCGCAGTTCGGGGCCCGGGTCGGAGCCGAGCCGGTCGGCGAGCAGACGGCGTACGTCCTCGTAGCCGGCGAGCGCCTGGGCCGGGCGGCCGGCGTCGCGCAGGGCGCGCAGCCGCAGGGCCTGGAGCGGCTCGTCCAGCGGGTGGGCGTCGCACAGGGCGGTCAGCTCGGGCAGCGCCTCCTCGGCGTGGCCGAGGGCCAGGGCGGCGCCGTGCCGGGCGCGCAGGGCGTCCAGGCGGCGGGTCTCCCAGCGGGCCGCCTCGGCGCTGTGCTCGGGCAGGTCGGCGAGGGCCGGGCCGCGCCACAGGCCGAGGGCGTCGTCCAGCACGGCGGCGGCCTTGGCGGGGTCGCCGTCGGCGAGGGCGGCGAGGCCGTCGCCGGTCAGCCGGTCGAAGCGGGTGAGGTCGACGTCGTCGGGGGTGGCGGTGAGCCGGTAGCCGCCGTCGGCGGAGGCCACGGCCTCGGCGCCGAGGGTGCGGCGGAGGCGGCCGACCAGCGCCTGGAGCGCGCCGTTGGCGTCGGCCGGCGGGTCGGCGCCCCACACCTCCTCGACGAGCACGCCGACCGGCACGATGCGGCCGGGGCGCAGCGCGAGCACGCTCAACAGGGCACGCAGGCGGGCTCCGCCCAGGGTGACGGGCGTGCCGTCGGGGCGCAGCGCTTGGGTGGTACCGAGCAGGCGATAGCGCACGGGGTTCACTGTCTCCGGGGGGTGGTCCGAGGTGGTCGGGGTGGTCGGGGTGGTCAGAGGTCGCCGGGGTCGTCGCGGTCGTCCGCCGGTGTCTCCCGGGGCAGGTCCCGGGACCCGGTGACGTCGAGCGTGACCAGGAGGCCCTCGACGCGGCGGACCCGGCGCGGCCCCTCGCCCCCGGTCGGCGGATCCTCCTCGAACCGGCTGGGACTGGCGTCGGCGGGTTCCCGGGTCAGCGTGCCGGGCAGCGGTTCCGCGCGGTAGGCGGCGGGCAGGAGGACCAGTCCGGCGGGCTCTGTACCGTCGGATGCGGGGGGCCGCGCCATGAGTTCCCGCACGCGCGGGTCGGTGTGGACCAGGTACTCCTGGCACACCAGCTCGATCGCGGTGACCCGGCCGGTGGTGGCCCGGTCGGGGCCGCCGTGGTTCTCCACCCAGGCCTCGGCGCCGTGGCCCTCGCCGCGCCGGCGGGCCCGGCGGTCGTAGCGGACCAGCCGCCAGGCCACCTCGTCGCCCACCGCGAACGGCGTGCCGCAGCACTCCATCTGCCAGTCCTCGTAGAAGACCCTCATCCGCGCCATTCCCCCAGCTTCCAGGAACCGGACGGCGATCGCGAGACGTTTCCCCCTCGAGTCGCGCGGCCGGTACGGTCGCACTCCGCGACCGTCCCCGGCCACCGCAGGAGCCGCACATGACCACCGCCACCACCCGGCACGGCGACCGCCGGGTCAGCCCCGTGTTCGTCGGGATCCTGGCCGTCACGGCGGTGACCGGCTGGGCCACCTGGACCGGTTTCGCGGCGCAGCCGGGGCTCGCGGTGTTCCTGTTCGTGACGGCGGCCTGGATCGTCTCCCTGTGCCTGCACGAGTACGCGCACGCGCGCACCGCCCTGCACAGCGGGGACATCACGGTCGGCGCCAAGGGGTATCTCACGCTGAACCCGCTGAAGTACACGCACGCCCTGCTGAGCATCGTGCTGCCGGTGCTGTTCGTGATCATGGGCGGGATCGGTCTGCCGGGCGGCGCGGTGTTCATCGAGCGCCACCGCATCCGGGGCCGCTGGCGGCACAGCCTGATCTCGGCGGCCGGCCCGCTGACGAACGTGCTGTTCGCGGCGGTGTGCACGGCCCCCTTCTGGCTGCACGCGCTGGACGGCGTGCCGCCGGACTTCCGGTACGGCCTGGCGTTCCTGGCGCTGCTCCAGGTGACCGCGGCGATCCTGAACTTCCTGCCGGTGCCGGGCCTGGACGGCTACGGCGTGCTCGAGCCGTGGCTGTCGTACGACGTGAAGCGGCAGGTGGAGCCGTTCGCGCCGTTCGGTCTGCTGTTCGTGTTCGCGCTGCTGTGGGTGCCGTCGGTCAACGGTGTGTTCTTCGACGCGATCGACGCGGTGCTGCGCGCGCTGGGCGTGGACGACTTCTCGCAGGCCTGCGGCCACGCGCTCTACCAGTTCTGGAAGGGCACCCCCGAGGTGTGCACGGTCAGCCCGTGACCGAGCCGTCACGCCCGGCGGCGACGCGGGCGCGCTTCACGTAGTACCAGGTCATGTTGGACGACAGACCCGCCAGCAGCACCCAGACGATCCCCAGCCAGCTGCCCTGGACGAAGGAGACGACGGCCGCGGCCACGGCGAGGACGCAGACGACAAGGGTGTAGAGGGCGATGCGGGGCATGACGGACGGCTCCTGTCGGGGACACTGCTCGGTACTTCTTCGCCGACCAGTGTCCCCCATGGGTCATACGTCCGTGACGCGGAGCCCGGCGTGTGCCTTGTAGCGGCGGTTGACGGAGATCAGGTTGGCGACCAGCGACTCGACCTGGTGGGCGTTGCGCAGCCGGCCGGCGAAGACGCCGCGCATGCCGGGGATGCGCCCGGCGAGGGCCTGGACGATCTCGACGTCGGCCCGCTCCTCGCCCAGCACCATCACATCGGTGTCGATCCGCTCGATCTCCGGGTCCTGGAGCAGGACGGCCGACAGGTGGTGGAAGGCGGCGGTGACCCGGGAGTCCGGCAGCAGGGCGGCGGCCTGCTCGGCGGCGCTGCCCTCCTTGGGCTTGAGGGCGTAGGCGCCCTTCTTGTCGAAGCCGAGCGGGTTGACGCAGTCCACGACGAGCTTGCCGACCAGCTCCTCGCGCAGCGACTCCAGGGTGGCGCCGTGCCCGTCCCACGGCACGGCGACGATCACGATGTCGCTGCGGCGCGCGGTCTCGGCGTTGTCGGCGCCCTCGATGCCGTGGCCGAGTTCCTCGGCGGCGGCCGCGGCGCGCTCGGCGGCGCGGGAGCCGATGATCACCTTCTGGCCGGCCTGGGCGAGCCGGTAGGCGAGGCCCTTGCCCTGGGGTCCGGTACCGCCGAGCACGCCGACGACGTACCCGGAGACGTCGGGCAGGTCCCAGGGGTCCTTGGCGGGGGCCTTGGCGGCGGCCTTCGCGGGGGTCTGTGCGCTGTCGCTGGAGGTCGTAGAGGTCATGGGCCGACTCTACGTCCGGGGGGCGAGCTCGCTCGCCGGTGTCCCCGGGTCGGGGGAATCCGGGGTGAACGCCCCGCCCCGGGGGCGCGGTTGCGGCAGGATCCGGCACATGGACGCCGTACGGGTCGCGCTGCTGCGGGAAGTGCTCGCCGGGACCGAGTGGCTGGGGGCCACCCGGAGGTTCGGCGGGGTGCTGCGGGATTCGGTGGTGGCGCACGGGGGCGGGCTGCTGCTGGTGGGCACGCCCGCGTACGAGCCGTGGCATCTGGCGGCGCATCTGGTGGACGAGGCGGCCTGGTCGGGCACGCCGGAGCTGGCGCCGACGCTGGTACGGCACGGTGCGCGCCCCAGTGACCCCGCGCATCTGGCGGTCGGCCCGGGCCGTATCGAGGCGGCGCGGCGCGGCGAGACCCTGCTGGTCGTGGCGCCCGAGGAGCCCGCGCCGCTGCTGGAGCGGGTGCACGACGCCCGGCGGGCCGGGGTCAGGGTGCTGGCGCTGGGCGCGGGCGGGGGCGAGCTGGCGGCGATGGCCCACGAGACGCTGGCGGTGCCGGACGGCGCCGAGCTGGACCTGGACACGGTCCAGCACCTGGTCAGCGCGGCGGCCGGGGAGAACGGCGGGGTCTCTCCGAGGGTCCGGCGGGGGCTGCGGGACCGGTTGGCACGGCTGGCGGAGGCCCTGACGGCACCGCCGCCCGCCCCCTGGTGACGTCGGCCGGTCAGTCCTCCTCGGAGCCGTCACCGGGCGGGGTGTCGTGCCAGCGCGGGTCGGTCTCCCACTGGAGGTTGCGCTTCTGGGCGGTCTCCATCGCGGCCTCGGCCTCCTGGCGGGAGGCGTACGGTCCGAAGCGGTCCTTGCCCGGGCAGTCCGGGCCCTCCTCCACCTTCTTGTGCTCCAGGCAGTAGTACCACTCGCCGGGCTTACCGGCCGTGCGCTTCTTGAACAGCGCCATGAACGGCTCCTTTCGCCATCGACATGGTGCCCCATGTGCGTGGATAGACTCGCTTGCATGTCTGGCCAGTCGCTGCTCGTCCCAGGGGAGCTGTCTCCCACCCGTTCGGTACCCGGAAACATCCGCCGTCCCGAGTACGTCGGCAAGCCCGCGCCGACGCCCTACACCGGTCCGGAGGTGCAGACCCCGGAGACCATCGAGGCGATGCGGATCGCCGGCCGTATCGCCGCGCAGGCGATGGAGGAGGCCGCGAAGATCATCGCGCCGGGCGTCACCACGGACCAGCTGGACAAGGTCGCGCACGCGTACATGTGCGACCACGGCGCCTACCCGTCGACGCTCGGCTACCGCGGCTTCCCGAAGTCGCTGTGCACCTCGGTCAACGAGGTCATCTGCCACGGCATCCCGGACTCGACGGTGCTGCGCGACGGTGACATCGTCAACCTGGACGTGACGGCGTACATCGGCGGGGTGCACGGCGACAACAACGCCACCTACCTGGTCGGGGAGGTGGACGAGGAGTCGCGGCTGCTGGTGGAGCGGACCCGCGAGGCGCTCAACCGCGCGATCAAGGCGGTCAAGCCGGGCCGGCAGATCAATGTCATCGGCCGGGTGATCGAGTCGTACGCCAAGCGGTTCGGGTACGGCGTGGTGCGGGACTTCACCGGGCACGGGATCAACTCGTCGTTCCACTCCGGGCTGATCATCCCGCACTACGACAGCCCGCACGCGACCACGGTGATGCAGCCCGGGATGACGTTCACCATCGAGCCGATGCTGACGCTGGGGACGCACGAGTACGACATGTGGGACGACGGCTGGACGGTCGTCACGAAGGACCGCAAGCGGACCGCACAGTTCGAGCACACCCTGGTGGTGACGGAGACCGGCGCGGAGATCCTCACCCTGCCGTGACACCGGCCCCCCTGCCGCTGCCCGCCCTCGTTCCGGGGGCGGGCTTTTTCGTACCGGTGAACGGCGCTCCGATGTTTTTCCGACAGCGCGTCGGTAAAATTACCGACAGCAGGTCGGACAGCTGAGGAGAACCCCATGGAGCCGTTCTCGACCCTCATCCGCACCGCGACCCGCGAACAGCACGCGGCGGCGGAGACCTCGACGTTCATGACCGACCTGCTCGGCGGCCGGCTCGGCGTGTCCGCGTACGCGCGCTACACCGAACAGCTCTGGTTCGTGTACGAGGCGCTGGAGCGTACGGCCGCCGCCCTGGCCGGGGATCCGCTGGCCGGTCCCTTCATACGCCCCGAGCTGTTCCGGCTGGCCGCGCTGGAGCGGGACCTGGCGCATCTGCGGGGGCCCGGCTGGCGGGCGGGGCTGAGCGCGCTGCCCGCCACCCGGGCGTACGCGGACCGGATCCGGGAGTGCGCCGAGCACTGGCCCGGCGGCTATGTCGCCCACCACTACACCCGCTACCTCGGCGATCTGTCCGGCGGCCAGGTCATCCGGGACCGGGCGGAGCGGACGTGGGGCTTCGCGAGGAAGGGCGACGGCGTCCGCTTCTATGTCTTCGAGGGCCTGTCCAGCCCGGCCGCCTTCAAGCGGTCGTACCGCGAACTCCTGGACGCGATACCGGCGGACGAGCTGGAGCGGCAGCGGATCGCCGGCGAGTGCAGGCGGGCGTTCACCTTGAACACGGACGTGTTCCGGGCCCTGGGCGAGGAGTTCCGGCTGAGCGCCTGACGGTTGCCCGGCGTTCTGAACGCCTGAGCGTTGCCTAGCGTTCGAGGACGACCCGGCCGCCGATCTCCACCCAGCCGTGCGGCTGGGGTGCGGTGAGGAGCTGGGAGCCCTTGCCCTGGGTGATGTTGAGGGCGCGGCCCAGCCGGTCGGTGAGCAGGAGAGCCGCGGCGCCCGTCGCCTCGTCCTCCTCGATGCCGTCGCCGCGGCCGGGGAAGCCCCGGGCGCGGACCCGGCCGGCCGCCTCGTCCTCCCAGGCCCACGCGTAGATCCACTCCCCCGGCGGCGGCACCTGAAGGGCGTCCACCTCGGCGGCGGTGGCGTACTGGCGCAGGGTCCGCGGCGGCACCCACTCCGCGCGGGCCTCGATCCAGCTGAACTCGCCGTCCAGCCGGGCGCCGACCACCCCGGCCGGGGTGACCAGTTCGGGCACGTCGAGCAGCCAGGCGGCGCCGACGCAGGGGTAACCGGCGAAGGGCAGCCGCACGCCGGGGGTGTAGATGTCGATCACGCCGCGCTCGGGGTCGTCCACGAACACGGTCTCGCTGAACCCGAGTTTGGCCGCGAGGGCCTGCCGGTCGCTCCGCTCGGGCAGCAGCGAGCCCTCGCGGACGACGCCGAGTTCGTTGCCGTAACCGCCGTTCGGTGCGCAGAAGACGCGGAGTACGTCGTAATCAGTCACGCGGGCATTGAAACATCGCGGCCCGGGCGAGCGCGTCCCAGGCGGGGGCGCCGCCGGGCAGCAGGTGGGTGCCGGTGCCCACCACGGCGTAGGGCAGCTCGGCGAGGGCGTCGCCGTAGCCCCGCTCGATGGTGACCCGTTGGCGCTCGGTGCCGGGACCGGGCGGGAGGGCGGCGAGCCGCTCCAGGTGGTACTCGTAGGCCCGGGCGATCTCGTCGGCGCCCTCCTGCTGCTTGTCGGCGTCGGGCACCCGGGTGAGCACCACGGACTCGGGGATCCGCCCCTCGGCCAGCGCGGCCACCGCCCGGTCGTGCCCGTCGAGCAGCAGCCAGCCGTCGAGGAAGGTCACCCACCACAGCAGGACCGGCGCGGCCGTGCCCTCGCGGACCTGCTTGCGGTACGCCTTGACCCGGCCGGAGTCGGGCGGCGACAGCGGGCGCAGCGGCAGGACGCCGTGCCAGCCGCCGCCGCAGTACAGCTCGAGGCTGCCGCCGGGCCACTCGCGGACGAGGTCGGCGTCCCAGATGCCGGGCGGGAAGCCGGTGCGCAGGGCCAGTTCCCAGCGGCCGTCGGCCAGTGGGGTGCCGTCGGCGTGTTCCAGCAGACGGGCGTAGGTGTGCGGCCAGTTGACCGAGGAGCGCTGGAGCGCCGCGGTGGGCGGCGGCAGCGGCGAGCGGTAGCCGTCGAGCCGGTGCAGATGCAGATCGCGGCAGCAGCTCGGGCCGGCCACCGAGCGGCCGAGCAGCAGGGGGCGCCCGGACTGACGGAGCAGCAGTCTGCCGTCGTCGGCGGTCTCGAAGCGCAGCGGGGGCGGATCCGGCCGGTTTCGGATGTCCAGGACCAGGCGGTGCTCCCCGAGGAACTCCCGGCGCGCGTTCTCCATGGCCGCAAGCCTTCCACACGGCCCGGTGAGAGATGAATCACCGCAGGATTGGGTAAGACTCAGGTAAGGCTCAGTTAAATTAGGCAAGCCTCACCAACCTTACTTGCCTGGAGCCTGCATGCGAGCCGCCCGACTGACCGTCATCGCCGCCGCCGGCGCTGCCGCTCTGACCGCCCTCACAGCCTGCACGGCGAAGAGCGACGCCAAGGACGGCGACGCCATCCGGGTCACCGCCGCCGACGCCACCTGCGACACCTCGGCCCACTCCGTGCCCGCCGGCCAGGTCACGCTGAAGATAGAGAACAAGGGCGCCCACGCCACCGAGGTCGAGATCCTGCTCCCGGACGACCGGATCGTCTCCGAGAAGGAGAACATCGGCCCCGGCACCAAGTACACGCTGACCGCCGAGGTGAAGGCCGGTTCGTACGAGATCGCCTGCCGCCCCGGTATGAAGGGCCGCGGCGTCCGGCAGAAGCTCACCGTCACCGGCGGGGCCCGGGCCGCGCAGCGGGACCCGCGGCTGGACCAGGCGGTCGCCGCGTACCGGCAGTACGCGCAGGACCAGGCCGACGCCACCGTGCCGCTCGCCGAGACCTTCGCCAAGGCCGTCCGGGACGGCGACCTCGACGCCGCGAAGAAGGCCTACGCGCCCTCGCGCCTCGGCTGGGAGCGCACCGAGCCGATCGCCGAGTCCTTCGGCACCATCGACCCGAAGATCGACACCCGCGCCGACGGCCTGGAGAAGGGCCAGAAGTGGACCGGCTGGCACCGGCTGGAGAAGGCTCTCTGGCAGGACCGGAAGATCGGTGCCGAGGAGAAGGCCCTCGCCGCCCAGCTGGTGACGGACCTGAAGGACTGGCGGGACCGGGTCGGCACCGCCCAGATCACCCCCACCTCCATGGCCAACGGCGCCAAGGAGCTGCTGGATGAGGTCGCCACCGGCAAGGTCACCGGCGAGGAGGACCGCTACGCGCACACCGACCTGGTCGACTTCAAGGGCAACGTCGAGGGCGCGCAGAAGGCGTACGAGCTGCTGAAGCCGGTCGCCGCGAAGAACGACCCGGCGCTGGCCAAGGAGCTGGACAAGCAGTTCCCGGCGCTGAACACGCTGCTGGACAAGTACCGCACCGACAAGAAGTCCTACGACTTCGTCTCCTACGACAAGGTGACCGAGGACCAGCGCAAGGAGCTGTCGGACGCGGTGAACGCGCTCGCCGAGCCGCTGTCCAAGCTCGCCGCCGCGGTGGTGAAGTGACCATGACCGAGCAGAACCAGGCGCCCTCTCCCTCGCGCCGGGCGCTGATCGGCTGGGGCGGGGCCGGGCTCGCGCTCGGTGCCGCGGCGGCCGGCGGCGCGGTGGCGATGGCCGGGGCGGGCGACGACATGGCCCCGGCAGCCGCCGACGCGGGCGGCGCGGTGCCGTTCCACGGCGCCCACCAGGCCGGCATCGCCACACCGGTGCAGGACCGGCTGCACTTCGCCGCGTTCGACGTGAAGACCGAGGACCGCGCCGAGTTCGTGCAGCTGCTGAAGGACTGGACCGAGGCGGCCCGGCGGATGACGGCCGGCAAGCCGGTCGGCGAGGGCGCCTTCGACGGGCTCGCCGAGGCGCCGCCGGACGACACCGGCGAGGCGATGGGGCTGAAGCCGTCCCGGCTGACCCTCACCCTCGGCTTCGGGCCGTCCCTGTTCGAGAAGTTCGGCCTGCACGACCGGCGGCCGGCCGCCCTGGTCGACCTGCCGCAGTTCCCCGGGGACAACCTGGAGAAGGCCCGCACCGGCGGCGACCTGTGCGTGCAGGCCTGCGCGGACGATCCGCAGGTCGCCGTGCACGCCATCCGCAACCTGGCCCGGATCGGCTTCGGCAAGGTCGCCGTCCGCTGGTCCCAGCTGGGCTTCGGCAAGACCTCCTCGACCACCCCGGACGCGCAGACCCCGCGCAACCTCTTCGGCTTCAAGGACGGCACCCGCAACATCGCGGGCACCGAGACGGACCGGCTGAAGAAGCACGTCTGGGTGGGCGAGGGCGACGGCCCGGCCTGGATGACCGGCGGGTCGTACCTCGTCGCCCGGCGCATCCGCATGAACATCGAGACCTGGGACCGCACCCCCTTGCAGGAGCAGGAGGACGTGTTCGGGCGGGACAAGCGCGAGGGCGCCCCGGTCGGCAAGGCCAAGGAGCACGACGAGCCGTTCCTGAAGGCGATGAAGCCCACCGCGCACGTGCGGCTCGCGCACCCGGACGCCAACGGCGGCATCACCATCCTGCGCCGCGGCTACTCCTTCACCGACGGCACCGACGGGCTCGGCCGGCTGGACGCGGGCCTGTTCTTCCTGGCCTACCAGCGGGACGTGCGCCACGGCTTCATCCCGCTCCAGCGCCAGCTGTCCGCGCACGACGCGCTCAACGAGTACACGCAGCACGTGGGTTCGGCCGTCTTCGCGGTGCCGCCCGGCGTCCGGGACGCCGGCGACTGGTGGGGCCGCACCCTGTTCTCGAAGGAGGCGTAGCAGTGTTCTCCAACTACCTGCTCGGACTGCGGGAGGGCCTGGAGGCGTCGCTCGTCGTCTGCATCCTGATCGCCTACCTGGCCAAGACCGGCCGCCGGGACGCCCTGAAGCCGATCTGGACCGGCATCGCCATCGCGATCGCCATCGCCATGGGCTTCGGCTGCGCCCTGGAGTACGGCTCGCAGGAGCTGACCTTCAAGGCCCAGGAGGCGCTCGGCGGCTCGCTGTCGATCGTCGCCGTCGGCCTGGTCACCTGGATGGTGTTCTGGATGCGGCGCACCGCCCGGCACCTGAAGTCGGAGCTGCACGGCAAGCTGGACGCGGCCCTCGCGCTGGGCACCGGCGCCCTGGTCGCCACCGCCTTCCTCGCCGTCGGCCGGGAGGGCCTGGAGACCGCGCTGTTCGTGTGGGCGTCGGTGCACGCGGCGAGCGACGGCACCCCGCGTCCGCTGGCCGGAGCGGCACTCGGCCTGGCCACCGCCGTGCTGCTCGGCTGGCTGTTCTACCGCGGCGCCCTGCGGATCAACCTGGCCAGGTTCTTCACCTGGACCGGCGGCATGCTGGTCGTGGTCGCGGCGGGCGTGCTGGCCTACGGCTTCCACGACCTCCAGGAGGCCGGCTGGATCCCGGGCATCAACCGGCTCGCCTTCGACATCAGCGGCACCATCCCGCCGGACAGCTGGTACGGCACGCTGCTCAAGGGCGTGTTCAACTTCCAGCCCGACCCGACGGTCGTACAGATCACGGTGTGGGCGCTGTACTTGGTCCCGGTACTCGGGCTGTTCCTCTCCCCGGTAGGGTTCGCCTCCGGAAAGGGGAAGGTGAAGGAGCCCGATGACCAGGGAACGCAGCCGTCGACGGCGTCGGCGTGACCGGAACGCACTCATAGCGGCCTCGCTGACCGCTTTGTCGCTGACCGCGAGCGGATGCATGGTGGTGCACGGCGAGCGCACGGTCCTCCCGGCCGCGACGCGCGCCGAGACCACCAGGGCGCTCACCGCCTTCACGGACGCGTACAACAAGGCCGACAAGGCCTACGACAGTTCCCTGGACGCCCCCTATGTCACCGGCCCGTTCGGTGACGTCGACGCCGCGCGGCTGAAGGCCGGGCACACCAACAGCCCGTCGGGCAACTCCGGTCACGTGCCGCTGAAGCTGACGGACGTGAAGATCACGATCCCGAAGAAGGCGGGCTGGCCGCGCTGGTTCGTCGCCGACGCCAAGGGCAACATCGCCACCGGCTACCGCTGGCTGCTCGTCTTCACCCGGGGCGACCTCGGCGAGCGCTGGCGGGTGTCGTATCTGACGCTGGTGCGGCCCGGTGCCGTACCCGCCTTCACGACCGGTGACGACGGTTTCGCCGAGGCGGTGCCGGCCGACGCCGCCGGGCTGGCGATGAAGCCGGCCGAGCTGAGCAAGGCCTACACGGGCTATCTGAAGAACGGTGGCAGCGGCTTCGCCGAGGGCCCCTTCACCAGCGGGCTGCGCGCCGGCCGCACCCACCAGGCCAAGCGGCCGGGGCTGGTCCGGCAGTACCTCGACCAGCCGCTCGACCACGGCGCCTACGCCCCGCTCGCGCTGCGCACCGCGGACGGCGGCGCGCTGGTCTTCTTCAGCACGCACCACTTCGAGAAGCAGACGGCCGCCCAGGGCACCTCGGTACCGGCCCAGACGAAGGACGTGCAAGCCCTGACCCAGGGCGAGATCAAGCAGTCGCTGACGCTGGAGTCCGTCGCCGGCGATGTCGCCGTGGACCCGGCGGGCGGCGGGCAGGTGCGGATGCTCGGGCGGCTCCAGGGGCTCACGGCGGCCAAGGGCGAGTAGCGCCCCCGGCGCGGTCAGTGCCGCAGCGGCCAGGGGGCGGCGGTGTCCGCGTACCGGGCGCAGACGTCGGTGAGGACCTCCAGCAGGGTCAGCGGGTCCGGCAGCGGATGCTCCGGTCCGCGGGTCCAGCGCACCTGCTGGTCGTCGTCGCCGGGCAGCCGGGCGGGCGGCACCAGGACGTAGGAGCCCCGGCAGTGCCAGCGCAGGCCGGGGTGCTCGTCCATGGTCTCGGGGTGGCAGTCCAGCTCACAGGGCCACCACTCGTCCTCGTCCTCCGGGGTGCCCCGAGTCAGCGTGAAGAACAGCATGCGGCCGTCGTCGCTCTCGGCGACCGGGCCGACCTCGACGCCCGCGTCGAGCAGCCGGCCGAGGGCCTCGCGCCCGGCCTCCAGGGGCACGTCCAGCACGTCGTGCACCATGCCGGTGGCGGTGATGAAGTTGGCCTGCGGCTGGTGCCGGGCCCAGCGCTCGATCTGGGCGCGGTCGGTCGTGGACTGGGTCTGCCAGGCGAACGACACCGGGTGCCGGGCCGGGGTGGGACAGCCCACGCGGTCGCAGGAGCACCGGTAGCCGGGGGCGGGGTGGGCGGCAGGCGCGAGCGGCAGGCCCGCCGCGGCGGCGGCCACCAGCAGGTCCTCACGGCCGCCGGGGTCGGCGGTCTCCTTCGCACGGCGTCCGAGCAGCCACTGGGAGAGTTTGCCCTGCCGACCGGACCGGCCGCCGAACGTCGCGCTCATCTATCCCCTCGGTTTGGTGGTCGCCAGGTGAGTGGTCGCCTCGCCGGCGTGCGGACAGCATGCCTTATCGTCCCATCTTCACGCGCTTCGGGGGTCCGCGATGCCGTGCAGGGCGTAGTCGACGAGGGTGTCCGTGTAGTCGTACGAGATCGGCCCGGTGCGCTGGAGCCAGCGCTGGGCGAGCGGCGAGACGAAGAGTTCCAGGGCGATCCGCGGGTCGATGCCGGCCCGCACCGCCCCGCTGCGCTGCGCCGAGCGGAGCCGGTCGACGTACAGCTGGAGCTGGGGTTCCAGGAGCCGGGTCACATAGGTGCGGCCGACCTGCTCGTCCAGCAGGCCCTCGGCGGCCAGCGCCCGCGCCGGTGCCTCGAAGCGCGGGTCGCGGAGCGTGTCCACGGTGGCCCGGAGCACCGCCTTGAGGTCGGCGGCGAGATCACCGGTGTCCGGGATGGCGTACGGCTGCTGCCCCGCCTCCCGGGCGGTCTGCTCGCCGAGGGCGAGGAACGCCTCCAGCAGCACGTCCGCCTTGGAGGACCACCAGCGGTAGATGGTCTGCTTGCCGACGCCGGCGCGCGCGGCGATGCCCTCGACCGTGGTCCTCGGGTAGCCGATCTCGCCGACCAGAGCGAGGGCGGCGGCGTGGATCGCCTGGCGGGACTTCTCGCTGCGGCGGCTGGTGTCGGGGGCGGGCTTCCTCTCCATGGCTCGAAGCTAACAAGCTACGCTTCGGCGCCCTCGGGCGGCCAGGCGTCGCCCCAGTCGGCGTCCCGGGCCGCCTTGTACAGATCGCCGTGGCGCTTGGTGACCGTGGTACGGCTCAGCCGCTGGTCCGCCTCGCACAGGTCGAGCAGCACCTGGCCCTTGCGGATCTGCGGGCGCCGGACGACCCGGGCGGGGGCCGGGGTGACGGGCAGCCGGGTCGCGGCGACGTAGGAGAACTTCTCGTCCTCGTGGCCGAGGGAGCCGCCCTTGACCTGGCGGTGCAGCGAGGAGCGGCCGACCCGGGCGGAGAAGTGGCACCAGTCCTGGCCGGGCACGATCGGGCAGGCGGCGCTGTGCGGGCAGGGCGCGGCGATGTGGAATCCGGCGCGGACGAGCCGGTCGCGGGCCTCGATGACCCGGGCGTATCCGGCGGGGGTGCCGGCCTCCACGATCACCACGGCCCGGGCGGCGGCCGCGGCGGCGTCCACCAGGGCGGCGCGGTCGGCCTCGGCGAGTTCGTTGAGGACGTACGAGACGGTGACGAGGTCGGTGCTGTCGAGGGTGAGCGCCGAGCCGATCCGGGCGCGCTGCCAGCGGGCGCCGGCCAGGGCGGGGTTGGCGGCGGCCAGCTCCCGGCCGAGGGCGAGGGCGGGCTCGGCCCAGTCCAGCACGGTGATGCTGCGCCCGCCGGGCCAGGTGTCCGCGACGGCCCAGGTGGCGGCGCCGGTGCCGCCGCCCACGTCGACATGGCCGGCCGGGGTCCAGCCGGGCACGGCGTCGGCGAGGGCGGTGAGGGCCGAGCGGGCCGCCTCGAAGGTGGCCGGCATGCGGTAGGCCGCGTAGGCGGCGACGTCGGCGCGGTCACGCAGGATCGGGGCGTGGGTGGGGGTGTCGCCGCGGTAGTGGGCGATCAGTCGTTCCACGGCTCCGGCGGCCTGGGTGGGGGGCAGCTCGGCGAGCAGCTCCGCCAGTGCGCTGCGGAGGGTGTCGTTCACCCGGTGATTGTATGGCCGGACGCGGCCGCCCCTGCCCGCCGCCCGGTCAGACCACCGCCCGGGCCAGCAGCGTGCCCAGGGTCGCCCGCGGCCTGCTGTCCGGTGGGCTGCGCCTCGGGTGGACCGTGTTGGCCAGCAGGATCAGGAAGGTGTCGGTGGCCGGGTCGAGGACCAGCGAGGTGCCGGTGAACCCGGTGTGGCCGGCCGCGCCCCGGCCCGCCAGCTCTCCCATGAACCAGGGCTGGTCCACGGCGAAGCCCAGCCCCGGCGGGGTGAGCAGCAGCTCGGTGAAATCCGGGCCGAGGATGCGCGCGGTGCCGTAGGAGCCGCCCGCGAGCAGGGTCCGGCACAGGATCGCGAGGTCGCCCGCGGTGGAGAAGAGCCCGGCGTGCCCGGCGACCCCGCCCAGCGCCCAGGCGTTCTCGTCGTGCACCACGCCCCGCAGCATGCCCCGGTCGGCCTTGGCCCAGGGCCGCCGCTGGTCCTCGGTGGCCGCCGCGCCGGGGCAGGGCCCGAAGCGGGTCGCGGTCATGCCGAGCGGACGGGTGATGCCGTCCCGGACGAGGACGTCGAGGGTGCGGCCGGTGATCCGCTCCAGCACGAACTGGAGCAGCAGCATGTTGAGGTCGGAGTAGAGCGGGGTGCCGGGCGGCCCGGTGGGGGCCTCGGCGCGCAGCAGGTCGAGGCGGGCGGCGATGTCCGGGCAGTCGTACAGCGGGAGTTCGGGGCGCAGCCCGGAGGTGTGGGTGAGCAGCTGCCGCACGGTGATGCCGTGGTCGGCGGCCGCGTGGAAGTCGGGCAGATAGGCGCCGACGCGGGCGTCGATGCCGAGGGTGCCGCGTTCGATCTGCTGCACGGCGGCGACGGCGGTGCAGAGCTTGGTGAGGGAGGCCAGGTCGAAGGGGGTGCCGAGGGTCATCGGCACCCGGGCGGCGGGCGGGAGTTCGACAGCGTTGTCGGCGGCCGCGTCGTAGCCGGCATAGCGGACGGCCCAGCCGGCGGCCTCGGCCACGGCGATCACCGGGCCGCGTCCGGCCAGCAGCACGGCGCCGGCCGCCCAGGGGCGGTCTCCGGCGGTGAGGGCGTGCAGCTCGTCGGTCATGTGCCGCAGGTGCGTGGGGTCGAGGCCGGCCCGCTCCGGGGTGTCGACGCGCAGTCGCGGTGCGCTCAGTTCCGGTCTCCCTCCGGCCCCACCTGTGTCGTCGGTGTCTTCCAGGGACGGCACATTGCCATGAAGCAGACCGTGGCGGCCAGTGCCGCCGTCAGTTGTACGACGGCCATGGGGACGGCGGTGCGCTCCCCGGCGACCCCGACGAGCGGGGAGGCGACCGCGCCGACCAGGAAGGAGGAGGTGCCGAGCAGGGCGGAGGCGGAGCCGGCGGCGCGCCGGGTGCGCAGCAGGGCGAGGGACTGGGCGTTGGGCAGGGTGATGCCCATCGCGGACATGAGGACGAAGAGGGCGGCGGCGACCGGGGCCAGGCCGGGCGTGCCGAGGACGCCGGTGGACATCAGCAGCAGGGCGGTCGCGGCGAGGACGATCACGGCCAGGCCGGTCGCCAGCACCTTGTCCAGGCGGACCCGGCCCACCAGCACCTTGCCGTTGATCTGCCCGGCGACGACGAGACCGACGGAGTTGAGGCCGAACAGCAGGCTGAAGGTCTGCGGGGAGGCGCCGTAGATCTCCTGGATGACGAACGGGGACGCCGATATGTAGGCGAACAGCGCGGCGAAGGCGAAGCCGCCGGCCAGCATGTAGCCGGTGAAGGGCAGGTCGGTGAGGAGGCCGCGCATGGCGCGCAGGGCCTCGGGCACCCCGCCGTCGTGCCGGTCGGCGGGCGGCAGGGTCTCGGGCAGCCGCAGCCAGACCAGCGCGGCGAGTGCGGCGCCGACCACGGTGAGGACGACGAACACGCCCCGCCAGTCGGTCACCCGGAGGATCTGTCCGCCGACGAGCGGGGCCACGATCGGGGCGGCCCCGGAGATCAGCATCAGGGTGGAGAAGAAGCGGGCCATGGCCACACCGTCGTACAGGTCGCGTACGACGGCCCGGGCGATGACGATCCCGGCGGCGCCCGCGAGGCCCTGGGCCAGCCGGAAGGCGACCAGGGTCTCGACGTTCGGGGCGAGGGCGCACAGGGCGGTGGCGAGGAGGTAGACGGCGAGGCCGGTGAGGAGCGGGCGGCGGCGGCCCCAGCGGTCGCTCATGGGGCCGACGACCAGCTGTCCCAGGGCCATGCCCAGCAGGCAGGCGGTGAGGGTGAGCTGGACGGTGGCGGCGGGGGCGTGCAGGGACCGGGTGACCTCGGGCAGCGCCGGCAGATACATGTCCATGGCCAGCGGGGGTGTGGCGGTGAGGCCGCCGAGCACGAAGGTGACGAGCAGGCCGGTGCGGCGCGCGGCGGCCGGCGGCGGGGTGGAGGCGGGGGCGGTGGTGTCGTGTTCCGTCTCCGGCGGCGGTGCCGCCGCGTGCTCGGACATCTGTCCCTCCCTGGTGGTGACCGGCCCCCATGTTCTCAGCTCGCACAGACTCCCGAGGCACACATGAACGAGTGCGGCGGTGGGGGGCCGTGGCGGGCGGGTAACCGTATGGCGGACAGTGGATTCCGCATGACGGACCTGCCGCCTAGGCTGCGGAGCCATGACCGAGAGGCAATCGAAGATCGCGGTGGTGACCGGCGCGGGCTCCGGCATCGGGCGGGCCGTCGCCGTCGAGCTGCTGCGCGCCGGCTGGTCGGTGGCGCTGGCGGGCCGCCGTACCGGGACCCTTCAGGAGACGGCGGCGCTGGTGCCGGAGGGTGCCGCGCTCGCCGTGCGCACCGACGTGTCACGGCCGGAGAACGTGGAGGCGCTGTTCGCGGCGGTGGTGGACCGGTTCGGGCGGGTGGACCTGCTGTTCAACAACGCGGGCACGTTCGGGCCCGGCGGGGTGCCGGTCGAGGACCTGCCGTACGACGCCTGGCGGCACGTGGTGGACACCAACCTCAACGGGGCGTTCCTGTGCGCGCAGGCGGCGTACCGGCGGATGAAGGAGCAGGATCCGCAGGGCGGCCGGATCATCAACAACGGCTCCATCTCGGCGCACACGCCCCGCCCGCACTCGGTGGCCTACACCGCGACGAAGCACGCGCTGACCGGGCTGACCAAGTCGCTGTCGCTGGATGGGCGGCCGTACCGGATCGCGGTCGGGCAGATCGACATCGGCAACGCGGCGACGGACATGACGGCCCGGATGCAGACGGGGGCGCTCCAGGCGAACGGGGCGGTAGCCCCGGAACCGGTGATGGATGTGGCCGATGTGGCGCGTACCGTGCGGCACATGGCCGAGTTGCCGCTGGAGGCGAACGTGCAGTTCGCGACCGTACTGGCGACGGCCATGCCGTACATCGGGCGGGGCTGAGGGGCCCCTCCGCCCGCACACAAGCGGAATTTGATAATCCGCACTATTGCGGCCGATCGAGGACGTATGGTCAACTCATCTCCACCAGAGCTTCACACTTGAGGCACCGGAGTTCCGCAAGCCATACCGAGGGGGGCGCGGCAGCCGTTCCACCGGCCGGAGTTGGGGGTGGGCCTCGCGATCGACGCGAGGCACGCACCGGTGGGTGGAACGGCTGCCGCACACACTGCGGTACACAGGGCACCGCTCAGCGGCGATGCCTGCCTCCGGCCTCCCCCGCTTCTCCCGCCTCGTCGAACTCTCCCACCGCTCCCCGCTGCCCGGCCACCGGGCTCCGCCGTACCGCGGCCCGCGCCTGCGCTCGGGCCTGTGCCCTGGCCTCCGCCCTGCGCACCGCGCGCCTGCGCAGCGCCCACACACCGGCCCCCAGCAGCGCCAGGGTCCCCGCCGCGCCCTCGGCGAGATGCCACGGCGAGTCCTTGCCGCCGGCCGGGTCCGGAGCATCGGCGGCCGCGCCGGAGGACCTGCGGGCGACACCGCCGGGGCCCGCGGCCGCGCCGCCCTCGCTCAGCGGATCGACCAGCATGCCCACGGCCCGCGCGGAACTGCCGTGCGCGAAGCCCCAGTCGAGCAGCGCGGCGGTCTGCTCGTAGACGGCGTTGCTGCCGGCCTCGGGGTGCATCACGGTCACCAGCAGGGTGCGCCCGCCGCGCGTGGCGGCGCCGGTGAAGGTGTTGCCCGCGTGACTGGTGTAGCCGTTCTTCACGCCGATGAGCCCGTCGTACGTCTTCAGGCCCCACGCCCCGGTCAGCAGGCGGTCGGTGTTCTGGATCTGGAAGGTCTTCCTGCCGCCCGCCGGGAAGTCGGCGGTGCGGGTGGAGCAGTAGCCCCGGAAGTCGGCGTCCTTCAGACCGTGCCGGGCGAACAAGGTGAGGTCGTACGCGGAGGACAGCTGGCCCGGGTGGTCGAAGCCGTCGGGGCTGACCACATGGGTGTCCAGGGCCTGGAGGTCCTCGGCCTTGGCCTGCATCTCGGCGACCGTCCGGGGCACACCGCCGTTCATGTGGGCGAGCACATGCACGGCGTCGTTGCCGGAGCGCAGGAACACGCCCTGCCACAGCTGCTCGACGGTGTAGGTGATGCCGGGCTTGATGCCGACCAGGCTGGAGCCGGCCGGGATGTCCGCGAGGTCGCTGTCCTTGACGGTGTACCGCTCGGTGCGGTCGAACTTCTTCAGCACGGTGTCCGCGAACAGCATCTTCAGCGTGGACGCGGGCGCGAGCCGCCGGTGCGCGTTGCACGAGGCGAGCACCTCACCGGTCTCCTGGTCGGCGACGAGCCAGGAGCGGGCGGTGAGTTTCTCGGGCAGTCCGGTGGCACCGTTCACCTGGACGCCGGGACGGGCCAGCCGCTCACCTCCGACGACCCTGGTGGCGGCGGAGGCTTCGGTGGCAGCGGAGAGGGGGAGGGCGGCGGCCGTCAGTCCGAGGACGGCACGCCGGCTGAGCCGGGAACATTCGCGCACTCGGGGACCGTACACCGCGCAGAGCTGGGGATTCCGGTACGCCGGGGCGGGAGGGAGCGGAATGTGCCGTCTTATGAAAATCGTACGAGCGCCTGGCTTTCCGAGCCCTTGTACACCTCTTACCGCAGGCGGCTCGGAGCTGCTCGCTCAGGCCTGGCCGGTCTCGAACCGGAGGATCGATCCGTCGCCGTCGACGGTGAAGTGCCACCGGGTGCGCATCTCGCCCCAGGTGTCGTTGCGGTAGCCGGCGACCAGGGTCCGGCCGCCGTCGGACTCCCTCTCGACGTCCAGGTGGCCGTGGGAGGAGAAGATCTCCTGGTCGATCCACTCGGCGAGGTCCCGGTCGGTGCCGTCGTCGGACATGGTCGCGTCCGGGGCGAGGAGCTCCAGGAAGGCCTCGCGGTCATGGGAGTTGACGGCGGTGACGAAGGCGCGGACGGCCGGGTCGCTGAGTCTGGAGGGCTGAATCGTCATGGCGTCAGGCTCACACCGCTCCCTGGGCCCCGCCACCCGAACGCCCTCCAGGACGGGCCGCCCGGTGCCCCTGATGCGACGGTGGGAGGACAACAGCCCCCCGTCCCCCTTGTCTGCCCGGGAGCCGCCATGACCTGTTACGACCGACGCGATCTGGGCCTGCTGCTGCTCCGGCTGGGGACCGGCGGGGTGCTGGTCGCCCACGGCGCGCAGAAGCTGTTCGGGTGGTTCGGCGGGCACGGCCTGGAGGGAACCGGCCAGTTCATGGAGTCCGTCGGCTACAAGCCCGGCAAGGCGAGCGCCATGGCGGCGGGCCTCGCGGAGGCGGGCGGCGGCACGCTGCTCGCGCTGGGCCTGGCGACCCCGGCGGCGGGCGCGGCGGCGGCCGGCGCGATGACCGGCGCGGGGGCCGTGCACGCGCCCAACGGCTTCTTCGCCCAGGAGGGTGGCTACGAGCACGCGGCGACCGTGGGCCTCGCGGCGGCCGGTCTCGCGATCACCGGCCCCGGCCGCCTCTCCCTGGACCACGCCTTCGGCCATGTCTTCGACCGGGGCTGGATGGTCCCGGCGGCCCTCGGCGTGACCGCGGCGGCGACGGCCGTGGTGGTGGGCCTGCGCAACCAGCGGGTGCGGGCGCGGACGGAGGGCGAGCAGGAGCCGCTGTTCGAGGAGTAGGGGTTCCAGGGGTTACAGAGGCTCCGGGAGTACGGCACGCAGCGCGCGGCGGCGTGGCAGGCTGCGGGCCATGAACGCTCAGGACCCCGCCGCCGCCACTCCCCTGCTCTGGCCCACCGTCGACGCGCTCTGGTCCCGCCTGGAGGCCACTCGCACCCACACCGGCACCGAGGGCCTCCTGCTGCGCGTGCTCAAGCTCTCCGAGGAGGTCGGCGAGGTCGCGGAGGCGATCATCGGCACGACCGGCCAGAACCCCCGCAAGGGCGTCACCCACACCTGGGAGGACGTGCAGGCGGAACTGTGCGACGTGGCGATCACGGCCCTGGTGGCGCTGCGCACGCTGACCCCGCAGGCGCGGGAGGTGTTCGACCACCACCTGGCGAGAGTGCAGGCCCGCCCGCTGCGCCCGGAGGGGCGGGCCTAGCATCGGCCACCCTCGGGAGCCCTACTTGATCTTGTACTCGCAGCCCTTGGCCACCTTGCCCCCGTCGTTGTCGGCGACCTGCTTGCCGTCGACCTTGATCACGCAGCCGCCCATCGTGAGGGTGCCGTCCGCGGCCTGGACCGAGCCGGGCACGACCGAGACCAGGTAGCCGACCTTCTGCTCCGCGTCGGTGAGCGTGACCTTCTCCGTCTTGGTCCAGGGCAGCTGGTGCTTCTCGAAGCCGCTGCTCGCCGCGTGGTACATGACCTGGGTGGTGCCGGTGCCGGTCACCTCCATCGTCACCTCGTGCACCGCCCCGTCGGCACCGGCCGGCGGGGTGGCGGACTGCGACACGGCCACCTTGCCGTGGCCGCTGTCCGCGCCCTTGCCCTGGTCCGTGCCCTTCCCGCCGCCGCCACCGCCGCAGCCCGTCAGCAGCGCCGCCGCCGCGACGCCCACGATGGCACCCTGAAGCGTCCTGAACATGAGTCCCCGTTCCTGGTCCTGATACGAACCCCAAGATCCAATCACGACCCGCACAGGGACCCGCCCCGCCCCTCAGACCGCGGCCGGCTTCCACACCCTGACCGAGAGATCGATATAGGGAGCGTAGTTGTCCGGCGTATAGACCTTGACGACCTTGGCCGCGACCACACGCCCTTCCTCGGTCACCGAGCAGAGCGTGGCCCCCTCGACGAGCCCCTCCTCTTTCGCATTGCCGTAGTGATTCATAAAGCTGCTGGTCCAGGGAGCCGACCCCGTCGCGTCCAGACACGAATCCGCCGTGGCGTCGACACCGGGTTTGAGAATCCCGAACTGGCGCTCGTTCATCACGCTGAGAGCACCCTCGTCCGAGTTCATATAGGAAAGATCGAACTTGGTTTTGTCGCCCTCGGACATCACAGTGAACGCGTCGTCGCTGATCGCCCGCGCCCAGCTGCGCGCGTCGAAGTCCACATAGAGCGGGGTCTCGGGCCGGTTCAGCCGGAGATCACCGGTCCGCTCGACGGTGTAGACGGGGCTCGCGGACGGGCTCGACGACGGCTCGGACCGGTCGGAAGAAGACTGGTCCTGAGCGGGCTGCACCGGGCTCGACGCCCCGCCCTTCTGCCCCGCGTCGCCGCCGTGCACCACCGCACTCTTCGACGGCGTGGGGCCCGTGCCCGCGTTCGCGTCCTGCGCGCCTCCCTGGAACGGCTTCAGGACGATCACCGCGGAAACCGCGCTGACCACGACGATTCCCGCGACGATAAAGATGATCGTTTTCGAGCCGCTGTCCCTGGCCGCCGCCGGCCCTTCGTACTCGCCTTCCAGCAGCCCTCTGCGCCACTTGAAGCGATGTCCCTGACCGGTCTCGGATTCCTCGCGATTCGATTGCTGCTTCATGGCTCCCGCCCCGTCCGCCTCATAGTCGCCCTGAGAGGCGGCAGCCTAGCGGAACAACGGGCCACGCATTGACCACCATTGACGCTGAGTAATATCTCAGGCCAATAATTCATTTTCCTCGCGGCATACAGAGCTTGCCATCGGCAGGTCAGACCGGCAGGCTCCAGGAGCGGCCATCGGGTGTTCCGAGCCACACGCGTTGGGTGCCGTCCGAGTCCACGGTCAGGCCGAGGTCCGTGTGTGGGGGTGAGCCCGCGTCCTGCCAGACAGTGAGAGCGTCTTCCACCTGATCCCAGAGGCGAAGAGGGCCGTGCTGGTGCACGGTCCAGCCGCCTCCGGCCGGTTCGGTCCACGCCTGGGATCCGGTGGCGACGTCCACGAGGATCACGCCCGTGCCAGTGGTCATGAGTTCGGCGGACGGTGCGGCGAGCTGGGCGAGGAACTGCCCGGTCCAGCCTTCCAGGAGTGCAGGGTTCACCCGAGTGGGGCGGGTGCGGCCGGGATGCTGCTGGAAGGTGGGTCGGGGTGGGCGTTCGTGGGGGCGGGCGAGCATGTAGCTGATCCGGTCGGGGTGGAAGCGGCCGGTGGCGGTGCCGTCGTCCTGGACGGTGAGGCGGACGAGTCCGGAGGCGAGCATCCATCCGCTGATGGTGGTGGTGATGGTTCCGCCGGCGCGTACTTGGGACAGCCAGGCCGGTGGGATGTGGCGGACGGCGCAGGTGGCCACGATGTGGTCGTATTCGGCGTCGTCCTTGTGCCCGGCGAGGCCGTCACCGGTGATCAGAGTGGGGTGATATCCGGCAGCGTGGATGTGGTCGGCCGCCGCGACGGCCAGGCCAGGGTCGTACTCGATGGAGTACACGTTGTTGTCGCCGAGGCGGCTGCACAGGATGGCGGTGGAATAGCCGGTGCCGGTGCCGATCTCCAGCACCTTGTGCCCCTCGCCGATCCCGGCGACGTCGAGCATGCGCACGATCAGGGAGGGCAGCGTGCTGGACGAGGTGGGGCGGCCGGTGACGGGTCCGGTGGCATCGACGGCGGTGGTGCCTTCGACCTGGGTGACCCAGGTGGTGTCCTGGTAGACGAGCCGCAGCCACTCGCCGGGATCGGTCCGGTCGCGGTGCACGGGGGTCCATCGGCGGCCGTCGAACTGGAACAGGCCGTCGCTCACGAAGAGTTCGCGGGGCACCGTTTCGAGGGCTGTGCGCCACGCCGGGTCGTCCACCGGGACAGCGGCGGCAAGTCGGCGGCGCAGGTCTGCGGGGTCGGTCATGCAGGGGCTCCATGGTGTAGGCGGTCGGCGATGGCGTGCTTGATGGGAGCAGTGATGTGGTCGGGGAACCAGGCCCACTGACCGTTGGGATTGCACTCGTACCAGTGCCAGACGCCGTCACGGTCGAGACCGAAGTCAAAGGCACCGAAGCTGAGTCCGAAAGCGTCGAGGTAGGCGCGCACTCCTCTGACGATGACCGGGGGAACGGGCAGGGGGCTGTAGGCGAGCCGGTCGTAATGGCGTCGCCAGTCCACGCCGGGTGAACCGTCGATACGGACGGCGGTGAGGTGGTCGCCGACGGCGGTGAGGCGGATGTCGGCGGACTTGCTGACGCGCTGCTGAAACAGGTGTGCCGTGTGCCGTAGACGGCTGTCGATCTGGCATGGGGTGACGTCCTCGATCCACACGGTCAGCGCGCGGCCGGTGTCATCGGCGTACTCGGTTTCCCTGAGCGGCTTGTAGAGGACCGGCCCGTGTTCGGCGACGAAGGTACGGGCGCGTTCGGGGTCGTTGGTGATGAGCGTGGGTGGCACAGTGAAGCCACAGGCAGCAGCCGTGGCCAGTTGTGCCGGCTTGTACTCGGCGTCCCGGTTGCGCCATGGGTGGTTCAGGTAGTGCGCCCCGGGGAGAGCGGCGAGAATGCCGCCGAGCCCGTACCGGGCTTCCTCGACGGCCCATCGGCCGGTCTGCTCATCCATGGCGAGGTCGGCGGTGTAGGGGGTGGGCCGCCGCCAGTACACCGAGCGGACGTTCCCCAGGTCGACGCTCCGGGACGCGGTGACGAGAGTGCCGCCGGTCCCGATTCCGGCGAAGGTGCCGGACAGGGTCACCTCGCGGGGAAAGTCGCCGGGGTCCAGGCGGACCACAGGCACGCGACGCCGGTTCAGTTCGGTGATCACTTCATCCGCAGTCGCGTCGTCCAGGCGCGTGACGACGAGGACGGGCGGCCCACCCACAGCCATCAGTCAGAGTCCCCGTTCTGGTCGCTGCCCTGGTCCGGGGTGCCGTCCAGGCTGGTCTTCGTGCTCGTCTCCTGCGACGTCTCCGACCGCTTGTGCTTGGCCTCCGCCGTCAGCGGTGCGCCGTCGGGGCCGACCCATGCGGGGACCTGCGTGTGCGGGTCGAGGACGGGCCGGGCGGCGGGGAGGACGGCCGCAGTCGGGTAGGGCCGCATGCGTCCGAGTCCCCAGGGCTTGACCTGGGCCAGTGACGTCAAGGGCTGTTGCATGAGTTTCCTCTTCTCTCAGGTAATCCAACAGGCAGCGGTCGCCGCCCGGGCTTTCAAGAGGGGCTGTGCGGGCGGTCTGATGTGGCGAGAGGTGCTGGGTGCGGCCACTTGTCGGGAACGGAGTAGGCAGTCGGGGCAGACCCCGTGTGGACTTCGTCGAAGACCATGGACACCACCAGCCCGAGCCCGACGGCGACAGCTCCCAGGAGCACGGTGCCGGCGGTTACCCCGTCGGCTTGCAGCATGCGGTGGCGGCCGGTCATTGGCCGCCGACCTTGATCGCGATCTCAGCCCAGACACGCTTGCCCCAGGGAAGGAGATCGGTTCCCCAGCGGTCGGAGAGGGCGTCGACCAGGAAGAGGCCACGGCCCCCGATGGCGTCCGGACCAACGATGCGCAGCTCGGGCATGCGGCGGGACGTGTCGACCACCGCTACGCGGAGCCGGCCGGGGCGCGGCTGCTCGGCGATCACCCGAAAGCTGTGAGAGTGACCGTGGCGGACTGCATTGGTGACGATTTCGGAGATCAGGAGCGTGCCGGTCTCTGCGGCGCCCTGGTCCATGCCCCACTCCGCGCATGCCTCCCGGACTATCCGACGCGCCACCGGAACGCTGGCGGCCTCGCTCGCGAGGGTGGCGCTCTGGCGCGGGTACTGCCCTGGACTCACTCGCTCGTTGGTCATGGTCGTCGTCACGCCTAGGTCTGGGCGGCTGGAGGGAAGCCCCGCCCGCGTGCCTCGGGGAGAAGCCTGCGGGCGGGGCCGCGCCGAGGTGCGTTCACGGGTGCGTCTCCCGGCAGCTGACAGCCAGTCAACGCGTGAAGAACGGGATGGGGAGACTCCAGAAGGTGACTCCAACACGGAGTCAGGCGAGCTGCGTTGGCCTTAGCATCGACTCCATTCGCCACTCTGGGGAGTTGCAGATGGACCGTCTGTCACCGGACCCGCGTGCGGTCGTCGCCGGTCTGCTCGGGGATGAGAGCCTGCTCCATGCGTGCGCCGAGCGGGACATGGGCGCGGTGTTCCGGATGCTCAATGCGCGCGGTGTCAGTACGCGGCGCATCGCTGCCGCCGTCGACATCACGCAGGGGCGGCTGTACGACTACATGAACGGCAAGAGCCGGGTGGAGAAGCTGACCCTGTTCGAGCAGATCGCCGACGCCTTCCACATCCCCGGCCATCTGCTGGGGCTGGCTCGACGCTCCTGGGAGCCGGCGCCGGCGACCGCCGAGCACGAGCGGATGGACCGGCCACCGCCGGACGGTGACGACCTGGTGGCGGTGGATCATTTCCGCAGCGCTGACCGGCAGGCCGGCGGCGGCAGGTTGTACGGTGCTGTCGTCCGGCACCTGTCGGACCGGGTGGCGCCCCGGCTGGTCGACATCGGCAGCGGTCCGCAGGTGTTCGCCGCCGCAGCCGCGTTGACCGAGATGGCGGGCTGGATGGCTCACGACTCCGGTCATGACGACCGCGCGGCGCAGCACTTCGCCCGCGCTCTGCATCTGGCCCGCACCTCTGGTGACCTCCCGTTGGCCGCACACGTCGCAGCGAGCAGCAGCCACCTCGCCCTTGAGACCGGGGACGCGGCCGGGGCTGTCGGCTGGGCGCGGACCGGGCTCGACCTGGCCAGACAGGGGCCTCGGATTCCCGCGCTGACGGCACGGCTGCACACCATGCAAGCGCGTGCGCTGGCGGTCGCGGCTCAGCGCACCCCGGCCGCCCACGCGCTGGAAGCCGCGCACCGTGACCTGGAGGCCTCACCCGCTGCTGATCACCCGTGGCTGAGCCCGTTCGACGCCGCCGCGCTGGCCAGCGAGTCAGCCCTGATCATGCGTGACCTGGAGCAGTACGACGAGGCGCTGTCGCACGCCGAACAAGCCGTTGCGCTGCGCGAGGCGGGGCGGGCGCGGTCGCTGGCTCTCAGCCGGATCAGCCTGGTGGACATCCACGTGCGCCGGGGTGACCTGGACTCCGCGGTGAGCGTCGGCCACGACCTGCTCGGTACGAGCCCGACCCTCGGATCGGTCCGGGTGGTGCAGCAGCTCGACGGGCTACGACGGCTGCTGGAGCCGCACCGGGGGTACCGGCCGGTCCGGGAGTACCTGGCGCGGTTCGATGATGCACGCCGCGCCAGAATGCTTCTGCTGGCCGATCTGATCCCGCCGTCCCCGGGAGGCACCACCGTATGAGGCCCACAGCACCCGATCCTGCCGACACCGACGCGTGGAACGCGTACCTCGCGGAGGGCAACGCCAAGCAGGCCCGCAAGCGCGTGGCGGCCGATGTGCTGCTGCGGGACCCGTCCGGCCGTGTGCTCCTGGTGAATCCCACCTACAAACCGGGCTGGGATCTGCCCGGCGGGATGGCAGAGGCCAACGAGCCGCCGGAGGACACCGTGCGCCGCGAGCTGATGGAGGAACTCGGCCTACGCGTCACGTTGCTCGGACTGCTGGTGGTGGACTGGGTGGCCCCGCACGGCCCCTGGGATGATCAGCTCGCGTTCATCTTCGACGGCGGCACCCTGGACGAGGAGCAGGCCGACCGGCTACGGCCACGAGACGACGAGCTGTCCGAAGCCGCCTTCGTCACGACCACCGAAGCCGCCGATCGCCTCCGGGACCGCATCCTGCGCCGGTTCGAGCACGCCCTGAAGGCACTGGACGCCGGCCGGCCGCTGTACCTCCGCGACGGCGCACCACTCATGTGATCATGGCGCGAAAAAGAGCCTCTGACCTGCGTTCTCGCTGGTCGGAAGCCCTGAGGGGCAGACGAGTCGGGCTGTACGCCGGGTTCTGTTCTCCAGGGTCCTCGCGGGCCCTGGAGCGACGGCCATCCATCTAGGACCGACGTTGCCGTCGGCCTCGTGCGGTCTACCCGCGGACTCGGGCGGGCAGCCCTCGATCGTCCGCGCAGAGACACCGGGGTGTCTCCTCTTGACCTTGCTCCGGGTGGGGTTTACCTAGCTGCCCAGGTCACCCTGGGCACTGGTGGTCTCTTACACCACCGTTTCACCCTTACCGAGGACCGAGGTCCCCGGCGGTCTGCTTTCTGTGGCACTGTCCCGCGGGTCACCCCGGGTGGCCGTTAGCCACCACCCTGCCCTGTGGAGCCCGGACGTTCCTCGGGAAGCCCCCTAGGGGGACTCCACGCGGCCGCCCGCCCGGCTCGTCTGCCGTGCCGACCATGGTACCGGGCGGGAGCCGCGGCGCGGACCGGCGGCCGTCGCGAGGACCGAGCCCGCCAGGATCAGGGCGAACGCGGCCAGGACGGTGAGGGTCAGCGGCTCGTGCAGCAGCAGGGCGCCCGCCGCCACGGCCACCGCCGGGTTCACATAGGTGATGACCGTCGCCCGGCTCGGGCCCGCCTCCTTGATCAGTTCCAGGAAGGCGACGAAGGCCACCGCCGTGCAGATCACGCCCAGGCCGGCCAGTGCCGCCAGGACGGACGGCGAGGGCAGGGAGGAGGGCCGGGTGAGGACCGCGGCGGGGGCGTAGACCAGGGCCGCCAGGGTCAGACAGGCGGCCGTCAGATGCAGGGACGGCACGTTCTTCAGACTGCGCGCGGCTATCAGGGGGGCGGTCGCGTAGCCCAGGACCGTCAGCAGCACCTCGCCCAGGGAGAGCGTGTCGCCCCCGGTCAGATGCGGGACGGTCAGGACCGTCACGCCCGCGAGGCCCAGGGCCAGGCCGGTGAGCCGCCGGGCTCCCAGGCGCTCCGCCTCGCCGAAGAACCGGCCCAGCAGCACACCGACGATCGGTACGCCCGCGATCAGCAGGCCGGCCGTGGAGCTCGACAGGTGCCGCTCCGCGTCGGTGAGGGTGAACCAGGGGCCCATGATCTCCAGGACCGCGAAGGCCAGCAGGGGGCGCCAGTGGGTGCGGACGGTGCCGGCGAGCCCGCCCTGGCGGAGGGCGAAGGGCAGCAGCAGGACCGCGCCGAGGGCGCAGCGCGTGAACACCACGACGGGCGGGGACACCGCGTCCACCGCCACCTTGATCATCAGATAGGGAATGCCCCAGACCACTCCCATCAGGGAGAACAGAAACCAGCCACGTGCAGTCATGGGACGAGTTTCGGCCGCCGCCTCACCCCGCGTCTTGAACGCTGTTGCGGTACGCCGCCGGGGTCGCCCCGAGCACCCGGCGGAACCAGCGGGTCAGATGGGCCTGGTCGGCGAAGCCCACCAGCCCCGCCACCTCGGCCGGGCGCAGGCCCGCGGCGAGCAGCCCCCGGGCCCGGTTCACCCGGTACTGGGCCAGCCAGGCGTAGGGGGGTATCCCCATCGTCGTACGGAAGGCGCGCAGCAGCTGGTAGCGGGAGACGCCCAGGTCGGCGGCGAGCAGGGCGAGGGAGGGCGGGTCGGTGAGTTCGTCGGCCAGCCGGTCGCGGACGGTGCGGGCCAGGCCGGCCGCGCCCGGGACGCGGTCCAGGACCGGCCGGGCCGTGGAGTGGCGCTGGGCCAGGGCCGTCAGCAGCCAGGGGAGGCGGGACTCGGCCTCCAGCGGGTCGGGGCAGACGCTCAGGTCCGTGTGGGCGAGGCGGAGGGCTGCGACCAGTTCGGGGTCGTGCACGAGCGGTTCGCGGAAGTGCGGGAGGCCGCCGAGGGTGCCGTCGGACAGCAGCGACGGCTCGGCGTACAGGGCCCGGTACGCGTAGCCCTCGCCGACGCTTCCGGGACCGCCGGTGTGCGTCTCGCCCGGCTCCAGGACCACGATCGCGCCGGGGCCGGTGCGGATGTGGCCGCCCCGGTAGTCGATCACCTCGGAGCCGCCGACGCACACCCCGACGGTGTACTCGTCATGGGAGTGCGGGGCGTAGACATGGCGGCGGAAACTGGCGGTCAGCAGGTCCAGCGGGGGCCCGCACCGGCCCAGCCGCGCCCGTGTCCACAGCGCCTTCTCCACCATCGTGCCCCCGCCCCCCGTTGCCGTACTCCGTGCGAAGGGTGCAACGCCTGCGGGGCCGTCCTGCTTCCATGCCGGGGGCGCGCGGCCGGGGCCACTGCGGCCCGGCGCCCCGCGGTGATCGCCCGTAGGCTGAACTCCCTTACCAGGGAGGTGAGATGACGACACTGCGGCGGCTGTGCGGGCACGAGATACGGCTCTACGCGAGCCTGGCGCTGTGGCTGGCCCGGCGCACCCAGGGCACCGCCGCCGGGCGGGCCTTCGGGTACGCGCGCGGGCAGGGTGCGACGATGGCGGGGCTCGCCTTCGTGTGCGTCGTCGAGGCGGTCGGCGTCGCGGTGATGCTGCGCGACTGGCCCGCCGCGCACGACGCCATGCTGGTGCTGGACGTCTACACCGTGCTGCTCGTGGCCGGGGTGCACGCGGCCTGCGTGGTCCGCCCGCACGTGCTGACCGGGGAGGCGCTGCGGGTGCGGTACGGCGTCCATGTCGACCTGCGGATCCCGCTGGCCGCGATCACCGCCGTACGCCGTGAGACGCGGACCACCCACCGGCCGGACGACGACGCGCTCGATCTCGCCGTCGGGTCCCGGACGTCGGTGACGCTGGAGCTGGCCGAGCCCGTGCGCCATCTGTCGTTCCTCGGGCGGCGCCGGGACGTGCGTGTGGTGCGGCTGCACGCCGACGACCCCGGTGCCCTGGTCCAGGCGCTCACACGGGCGTGAACAGCACCTTCGCCGTGCCCGGGTCGGCCCGGACCAGCCGGACGCGCAGCCGTTCGCCGAGCGGCAGCCGCCCGCCCTCGACCCGGCCGACGACGGCGGGGGCCGCCAGCTGCACGGTCCCGGCCGTGGGGTGAGCCTCCTCGACGTCCACCACGAGGCCTTCGAACACCTCCCCGACCCGGTCCCGGAGCAGGGCCGCCTCCACGAGGTCGACGCACTCCCGCTCGACCGTGCCCGCACGGCGCGCCCCCTCGGCCATCCGCCCGGGCAGCGCGTCCAGCGCGGCGAGCACCCAGTCGGGCGCGGGGCGGCCGGCGACGGCGGCGAGGCAGATCTCGGCGGCGTAGCGGTCGGCGAGCCGGCGCAGCGGGGCCGTGCAGTGGGTGTACGGGGCGGCGACGGCGGCGTGCGTGGTGATCGCGGGCAGGGCGCCGTCCCGGAAGACGGTGTAGCCGGCGCCCCGCAGCAGGGTCGTGCACTCCTGGAGGAAGGCCGCGTGGTGCGGGGCGTGCGGGTTGAGGGAGCGGATCAGGGCCGCGTACGACACATGGTGCGGCCAGTCGATGTGCAGGGCGACGGCGGTACGGCGGAGCCGGGCCACCGCGCCGTCCGGGGCGGCCGGGAGGGTGCGCAGGATGCCGGTGCCGTGGGTGAGCATCAGCTCGGCGGCGGCCATGCCGGTGAGCAGCGAGATCTGGGCGTTCCAGGCCTCGGCGGGCAGGGGGGCGCGGTAGCGCAGGAGGTAGCTGTGGTCCTGCTCGGCGATCTCCTGTTCGGGGACGTTGAGCGAGATGCCGCCGCGTGCCACCTCCAGCCGTTCCCGGGCCTCGCCGATCTCCTTGAGCAGGGCGACCGGCTCCTCCGCCGTCCCCGCGTCGATGGCCCGCTGGACGCCCGCGTAGTCGAGCCGGGCGCGGCTGCGGACGAGGGCCCGGCGCACGTCCACCGCGCCGGTCCGGCCGTCGGCGTCCAGGTCGAGGGTCCACAGCACGGCCGGCCTGACCTGGTCCGGCAGCAGGCTGGCAGCGCCCTCGCCGACGACGGCCGGGTGCAGGGGGATCTTCTCGTCGGGGAAGTAGAGGGTGTTCACCCGGCGGTGCGCCTCGGCGTCCAGCGGGCCGCCGGGTACGACGAAGGCGGCGACGTCGGCGATGGCGTACCGGACCCGGTAGCCGGCGCCCTGCCGGGACAGGTGCATCGCCTGGTCGAGGTCGGTGGAGCCGGGCGGGTCGACGGTGAAGAAGGGGACGTCCGTCACGTCGTACGGCAGCGGGGCGGGGTTCTTCGCGGCGCGCTCGGCCTCCTCGCTGACCTCGGGCGGGAAGTCGGACGGCACGCCGAGTTCGGTGCGCAGCGCGGCGAGGGCGGCCCGCAGCGGGGCCTCGGGCGCGCCGGTCACCCGGATCATGCGGCGGGTCATGCCCCGAGCCTAGGCCGGGGCCCGGGGGGCGGCACGCCGTACGCTGGCGCGGAGGTCTATCTGAAGGAGTACGTGGTGCTGGTCCTGCTGCCGCCGTCGGAAGGCAAGGCGAACTCGGGCGAGGGCGTCCCGCTGGAGCTCTCGTCGCTGTCCCTGCCGGGGCTGACCGAGGCGCGGGAGGCCGTGCTGGGCGAGCTGGTCGAGCTGTGTGCCGCCGACGAGGAGAAGGCGCGCGGGGTGCTCGGCCTGAGCGAGGGGCTGCGCGGCGAGGTCGCGAAGAACGCCGGGCTGCGCACGGCCGGGGCCCGTCCCGCCGGGGAGATCTACACCGGTGTGCTCTACGACGCCCTCGGCCTGGCCACGCTGGACGCGGCCGCCCGGCGGCGCGCGGCCGAATGGCTGCTCGTCTTCTCGGGGCTGTGGGGCGCCGTGCGGGTGACCGACCGGATCCCGTCCTACCGCTGCTCGATGGGGGTGAAGCTGCCGGGTCTCGGGGCGCTGGCGGCGCACTGGCGGACCCCGATGGCCGAGGTGCTGCCCGCCGCGGCCGGCGACGGACTGGTGCTGGATCTGCGCTCCTCCGCCTACGCGGCCGCCTGGAAGCCGAAGGGCGAGGTCGCGGGGCGTACGGCGACGGTACGGGTGCTGCACGCGCCGACCCGGAAGGTCGTCAGCCACTTCAACAAGGCGACGAAGGGCCGGATCGTACGGAGCCTGCTGACGGCCGGGGCCGCGCCGGAGGACCCAGCCGGGCTGGTGGACGCGCTGCGCGGCCTGGGATACGTGGTGGAGGCGGAGGCACCGGGCCGGGTGGGCAGGCCGTGGTCGCTGGACGTGCTGGTGGACGAGGTCCACTGACCCTGCCATTGCGCTCTGTGCAATGCCCTTTGCGCACTGTGAAGCCCGTCGGCACGATGAGCACATGACCGTCCCGGACTCCGTGCTGGACCTCGCGCCCGTCGTCCCCGTGCTGGCCGTGCCGGACGCCGCGACCGCCGTACCGCTGGCGCGGGCGCTGGTGGCCGGCGGGCTGCGCGCGATCGAGGTGACCCTGCGGACCCCGGCGGCGCTCGACGCGATCCGGGCGATCGGCGCCGAGGTGCCGGACGCGGTGGTCGGGGCCGGGACGGTGCTCACCCCGGATCAGGTCTCCGCGTGCGCGGCCGCCGGGGCGCGGTTCCTGGTGAGCCCCGGCTGGACGGATGCGCTGCTGGCGGCGATGCAGGCGTCCGGGGTGCCGTTCCTGCCCGGGGTGTCGACCGCCTCGGAGGTCGTGGCGCTGCTGGAGCGCGGGGTGCGGGAGATGAAGTTCTTCCCGGCGCGGGCGGCCGGGGGTACGGCGTATCTGCGGTCCCTCGCCGGCCCGTTGCCGCAGGCCCGCTTCTGTCCGACGGGCGGCATCGGCCCGGCGGACGCGCCGGAATATCTGTCCCTGCCCAACGTCGGTTGCGTGGGCGGCAGTTGGCTCGCCCCGGCGGACGCGGTGGCCACCGGGGACTGGGCCCGGGTGGAGGCGCTGGCCCGGGCCGCGGCGGGGCTCGGCGCTCAGCGCAGGTGAGAGGTGTCGTTGAACAGCCGGACGCTCGCGTTGCCGTCCGCGTAGTACGCCACCGCCGAGAGGGAGGCCGCCGACAGCTCCATCCGGAACAGCGCCTCGGGCGGGGCGCCCAGGGCGAGCCGGACGAGGGTCTTGATCGGGGTGACGTGCGTGACCAGCAGCACCGTGCGGCCCGCGTGCGCCGCGACCAGCTTGTCCCGGGCCGCCGCGATCCGGGTGGCCGTCTCGGCGAAGCTCTCGCCGCCGCCGGTGGGGTGGGCCTCCGGGTCGGCGAGCCAGGCGTTCAGGTCGTCCGGGTAGCGCTCGCGGACCTCGCCGAAGGTGAGGCCCTCCCAGGCGCCGAAGTCCGTCTCGCGCAGGCCCTCGTCGACGGCGACCTCCAGGCCGAGGCGCGCGGCGACCACCGCGGCGGTCTCGCGGGTGCGGGCGAGGGGGGAGGCGATGACGGCCTGGACGGTACCGCGGCGGGCCAGGGCCTCGGCGACCCGGTGGGCCTGTTCACGGCCGGCGGCGGAGAGGGAGGGGTCGGTACCGCCACTGCCCGAGAAACGCTTCTGCGGGGTCAGCGGGGTCTCACCGTGCCGAAGGAGGACGAGGGTGGCGGGAGCCCCGAGGTCAGGCGCGCTGCTCCAGCCGGGAGCGGGGGTGGCGGCAGGGGCAGGAGGCTGCTCGGCGGGGGCGGGGGTGACGACCGGGGCAGCAGACCCCGGACCCTGGTCGGCGAGGTCTGCCGTCGAGCCGGACGGCGTCCACTGCTCGCCCCTCGCGCCCGCGTCCATCGCCTCGTTCGCCAGCCGGTCGGCGTGCTTGTTCTCGGCGCGGGGGATCCACTCGTAGCTGACCCGGTCGGCGGGGAAGAGGGACCGCGCCTCGGTGGCCAGCGGCTTCAGGTCCGGGTGCTTGATCTTCCAGCGGCCCGACATCTGCTCGACGACCAGCTTGGAGTCCATGCGGACATGGACCCGCGCCGTCGGGTCCAGGGTGCGGGCGGCGCGCAGGCCGGCCACCAGGCCCCGGTACTCGGCCACGTTGTTGGTGGCGACACCGAGGTACTCCGCGGCCTCGGCCAGGGTCTGGCCCGTCGCCGCGTCGCGCACCACGGCCCCGTAGCCGGCGGGCCCGGGGTTGCCCCGTGACCCGCCGTCGGCCTCGACGATGAACTCCCGCACCCCTTCAGCCCCTTACCGGCTCTACAGCCCCGACTCGGCCGTGCGCACCAGGATCCGGCGGCAGTTCTCGCAGCGCACCACGGTGTTCGGCGCGGCCGCGCGGATCTCGTTCAGCTCGGTGATCGCCAGCTCCTGCCGGCAGCCCTGGCAGGTGCGGGCGTACAGCTTGGCCGCGCCGATGCCGCCCTGCTGCGCACGCAGCTTGTCGTACAGGCCCATGAGGTCGGCGGGGACGGAGGCCGCGACGACCTCGCGCTCCTTGGTGACCGAGGCGACCTCGCCGTCGATCTGCTCGAAGGCGGCGTCGCGGCGGGCGGCCGCCTCGTCGATCTTCGACTGCGCCGACGCGACCCGCTCGGTCAGCTCCCGCACCCGCTCCTGCGCGGCCTCGCGGCGCTCCATGACCTCCAGGACGACGTCCTCGAGGTCGCCCTGGCGCTTGGCGAGCGAGGCGATCTCGTGCTGGAGGCTGGACAGGTCCTTCGGCGAGGTGACCGCGCCGGAGTCCAGCCGCTGCTGGTCGCGGGCGGCGCGCTGGCGCACCTGGTCCACGTCCTGCTCCGCCTTGGTCTGCTCGCGGGCGCAGTCGCTCTCCTCGGTCTGCGCGGCGACCAGCAGGTCGCGCAGCTGCGTGAGGTCCTTGGTCAGCGACTCGATCTCGGCGTGCTCCGGCAGCGACCTGCGCTTGTGCGCGAGCTGCTGAAGGCGGACGTCGAGGTCCTGGACGTCGAGGAGTCGGATCTGGTCGGCGGGCGCGGCGTTCAGTTGGGGGCTCCCTTGGGGCTAGCGGTGGGGGTGGACGCCGCGTGGGCGGTCCAGGGGTCGGTGACCGTCTTGGAGACGTGGACGCGCAGGTCCCAGCCGTGGCGGTCGGAGATCTCGTCGAGCTGGCTCGCGGCCAGCTCGCACCAGGGCCACTCGGTGGCCCAGTGCGCCGCGTCGAGCAGCGCGAGGGGGCTCTGGGCGACCGCTTCGGACGCCGGGTGGTGGCGCAGGTCGGCGGTGAGGAAGGCGTCGACGCCGGCCGCGCGGACCTGCTCGAAGAGGCTGTCGCCGGAACCGCCGCTGACCGCGACCGTCCGGACCACGGCCTCGGGGTCGCCGGCCACCCGGATGCCCTGGGCGGTGGCGGGCAGCCGCTCGGCGGCCCGGGCGGCCAGCTCGCGCACGGTGAGCGGGTGGTCGAGTTCGCAGACCCGGCCGAGGCCCCGGCAGCCGGCCGGGTCGGAGGGGTCCGGGACCAGGGGCCGTACGACGCGGAGGTCGAGCGCGCCGGCGAGGGCGTCCGAGACGCCCGGGTCCGCCGTGTCGGCGTTGGTGTGGGCGACGTGCAGCGCGATGTCGTTCTTGATCAGCGTGTGCACCACGCGGCCCTTGAAGTGGCTCGCCGCGACCGTGGTCGTCCCGCGCAGATAGAGCGGGTGGTGGGTGACCAGCAGGTCGGCGCCGAGCTTCACCGCCTCGTCCACGATCTCCTGGACGGGGTCGACGGCGAACAGGACCCGGCTGATCTCCTGGTCGGGATCGCCCACGACCGTGCCGACCGCGTCCCAGGACTCGGCCCGCTCGGGGGGCCACAGGTTCTCCAGCGCGGCGATGACTTCAGACAGACGGGGCACGAAGGTAAGGCTACCTGGCCGTTCTGCGGGGCTGTACCCATCCGTGCGGATGGGCCCCGCTCTGCACAGAAGCCCCGGTTTCCTCAGAGGAATCGCTTCTGCACCACCCGTATGTGTGAAGCGACGACCGCCGGTCCCACGCCCGTGCGTGCGAAAACTAGCTTCGTCGCTGGAGGTGACCGAACGATGACGGCCTGTGCGATCGAACCCCAGTCGACCGGTGCCGAGGACTCCTCGTCGACCGGCGCGGAGGACTCCCTGTCGGCACCCGGCACGGCGGGCCGCGCCCCGGACGGCGCGGAGACCGGCTGCACCCTCACGGCGGACGGCGCGTACGCCGCCCGGCTCGCCCGGGACGGCGACTGCTGGTTCCCGGAGCGCTGGACGCTGGACGGCCCGGAGCCGTACGCGGTGCCGCTCCCCGGCCACCAGCCGGAGGAGCCCGGTACCGAGGTGCAGCCCATGGGCGACGGCCGGGTGCTGATCCACCGGCTGGTGGCCGGGCACCGGCACGACTTCGCGCTGCTCTACCCGACCGGGCCCGGCACCGGCGAGCTGCCGCTGGGCGCGGTCGACTGCCCCGGGCCCGGCATCCGGCTCCGGCTGCTGCCGCCGGCGCCGGACGGGGTGCGGGCGTACGCGCTCGCCGTCGGGCCGCGCTCCAGCGTGGTGTGGCTGGTGGCGGGTGGCGCGTTCGGTCCGGAGCGGCTCGCCGAGGTGCCGGGGCGCTGCTCGGGCGGGGTCTGGCTGGACGGCGGCGGCCGGCTGCTGGCGCTCGACCGGGAGCTGGGCGGTCGTACCAAGACGGTCGTGGTGGATCTGGAGCGCGCGGAGGTCTCGCCGCTGTTGCAGATCGCGGAGGACAGCGACGACCGGCTGCTGCTGGCCGACCTGGACAGCGGGCTGCTGCTGATCTCCTCCGACGCGGCCTCCCCCGGGCGGCAGCGGCTGGGCTGGGGGGTGCTCGGCAGCACCCTGCCGGTGCGCTTCCCGAAGTGTCTGCGGATGCCGGAGTGCGCGGTGACGCCGTTCGCGATCCAGCCGGGGCAGGTGCTGACGCCGGAGGGCTGCGCGGTGGCCCTGCGCATCGACGGTCCGTTCGGCACCTGGGTGGGCGTCTGGCGGCCGGCCGAGCGGCGGGTACGGCATGTCGCGGCACCGGCGGGCTGGCTGCCGGGAGCCGGGCTGTGGACGCCGGCGGGGGTACTGCGGCTGCCGTACTCCACCCGGGAGACCGCGTGTGCGGTGGCGGAGCTGACGGTGCCCGGGGCGGAGCCGGTGGAGGCGGCGGGGCCGGTGGCGCCGGTGGAACCCGAGCGTCCGGAGCCGGCGGCGGAGGCCACCACGGGATGCGTGCAAGAACGCCTGGTGGAACGCGTGGTGGAACCGGTGATGGCCCGTCCGGTGCCGTTGCAGCAAGCACCCCTGGGACGTCTTGTAACGAACTAGTGCCGGTTGGCGTGTGCGCCTGGATTCGGCCCGTGGTGTGCCGGTTACACTCGCCCGGCTGTACGAAAGATGATGTTGACGGGGTGAATTCTTCCGATGAGCGACACCAGCACGACGGGGCAGCTGTCCGCCGACTCGCAGAAGGACGCCGGCCACGGCCGGCACCGCGGCCCGATCGCGGTCCAGGAGACGGATGCGGCGCCGCACGGCCGGCACCGCAAGCCGGTCCAGGAGAAGGCCGAGGCAGCCGCCTGACGGCAGTGGAGATGAGGGGGGCCTTCCGTCACCGGACGGAAGGCCCCTCTTCTGTTCAGCCCCGCTTGAGCCCCAGTACCTCGGTCGCCGCGAAGGTCTCCCCGGCCGGGCGGTCCGCGTAGTGCGGGGTGAGCAGCGCGTCGAGTTCGTCGTAGGTGAACGTCTCCTGCTTGCTGTCGAACTTGGCCCGCACCCGGGGCCGTTCCATGACCGCGACCATGCCGCCGTGGACGACGAGCAGCTGGCCGTTGATCCGGGCGGCGGCGGGCGAGGCCAGATAGCCGACGAGCGGGGCCACATGCTCGGGGGCCAGCGGGTCGAGGCCCTCCTCGGGCCGGGTGAACCCCGCGAAGACGTCCTCGGTCATCCGGGTCCGGGCGCGCGGGCAGATGGCGTTGGCCGTGACGCCGTACCGGGCGAGGGCGAGCGCGGTGGAGGTGGTGAGGCCGACGATGCCGCCCTTCGCGGCCGCGTAGTTGGGCTGTCCGGCGGATCCGGCGAGGAACGCCTCCGAGGAGGTGTTCACGATCCGCCCGTGCACCTTCTCTCCCCCGGCCGCCTTGGACCGCTCCCGCCAGTGCGCGGCGGCGAACCGGGTGGTGTTGAAGTGGCCCTTGAGGTGGACCCGCAGCACCGAGTCCCACTCGTCCTCGGTCATGGAGAAGACCATGCGGTCGCGCAGGATGCCGGCGTTGTTGACGAGGATGTCGAGCTTGCCGTACTCCTCGATCGCCGACCGCACGAGCGCTTCGGCCTGCCGGTGGTCGGAGACGTCCCCGGTGTGCGCGACGGCCGTGCCGCCGGCCGCGCGGATCTCGGCGACGACCTCCTCGGCCGGTCCCGCCGAGGCCTCGCCGGTCCCGTCCCTACCAGGCCGGCCGTAGTCGTTGACGACGACGGCCGCGCCGAGCCGGGCGAGTTCCAGGGCCTCGGCGCGGCCGAGTCCGCGTCCGGCGCCGGTGACGATCGCCGACAGTCCGGCGAGCGGCAGTGACATGGGCAGTGACATGGGCCGCGTCCTCAGATCTCGATGCACGTACGCAGGGCCGTCCCGGTACGCATCTGGTCCAGTGCCTCGTTGATCTCCGCCAGGCGCACCCGGTGGGTGATCAGGCCGGCGAGGTCGATCCGGCCGGCCCGCCACAGGGCGATGGTGCGTTCGTAGGAGCGCAGCACGTCCCCGCCGCCGTACAGGGAGGGCAGGATGCGCTTCTCGTCGAAGAACAGCTCGAACATGTTGAGCTGGAGGAAGTCGTCCAGGGCGCCGGCCCCGACCACGACCAGGGTGCCGCCGCGCCGGGTGTTCTCGTAGGCGGTGCGGGCGGTGGCGGACCTGCCGACGACCTCGAAGACGTAGTCGAAGCCCTCGCCGCCGGTGATCTGCTGCCTGGCGTCGGGCAGTTCGTCCGGTGCCACGGCCCTGGTGGCGCCGAAGCCGAGGGCCGCCTCGCGCCGGGCGGCGACCGGGTCCACGGCGACGATCTCGGCGGCGCCCTTCAGCCGGGCCCCCTGGACGGCCGAGATGCCGACGCCGCCGCAGCCGATCACCGCGACCGACGAACCGGCCGCCACATCGGCCGTGTTGAGGGCGGCGCCGAGACCGGTGGTGACCCCGCAGCCGATCAGCGCGGCGATGTCGTAGGGCACGTCGTCGGGGATCGGGACGGCACAGCGGGCGTCGACCACGACCTCCTCGGCGAAGGTGCCGGTGCCCGCGAAGCCGAAGACGTCACCGCCGGGGCGCCGGAAGTTGGGGGTGCCCGCGTTCAGGAACCCGGCCAGGCAGAGCTGGGTCTGGCCGCGCCGGCAGGCGGGGCAGGCACCGCAGGCGGGCAGCCAGCACAGCACGACCCGGTCGCCGGGCTTCAGGTGCGCCACGCCCTCCCCGGCCTCGAGGATCTCGCCCGCGCCCTCGTGGCCGGGCACGAAGGGCGCCGGCTGGGGCAGCACCCCGCTCATCGCGGACAGGTCGGAGTGGCACAGCCCGGTGGCCCGCACCCGGACCCGGACCCGGCCGGGGCCGAAGCCCACCGCCTCGACGTCCTCGCGGACCTCCAGCTTCTCCTGGCCGATCTCGTGCAGTACGGCTGCGCGCATGGTGCGGCTCCCCTCGCTCGGGCGGTAGGGCGGTGGTGCGGGCGGTACGGCGTCGCAGGTGTCGGTCGCGGGTGTCAGGAGTGCTCGACGACCGTGTCCGTGAGGACCGGCGCGTCGTCCCGGTCCGCCGCGCCGACGGCCACCCGCACCGCGCCCTCGCCCTGCCACATGCGGATGCGCAGGGTCTCGCCCGGGTACACCACTCCGGCGAACCGGGTGGTGTACGAGCGCACCCGGCCGACGTCGCCGCCGAGCAGCGTGTCCACGACCGCCTTGAGGGTGATGCCGTAGGTGCACAGGCCGTGCAGGATGGGCCGGTCGAAACCGGCGCGCCGGGCGAACTCGGGGTCGGCGTGCAGGGGGTTGTGGTCGCCGCAGAGGCGGTAGAGGAGGGCCTGGTCCTCGCGCACGGGCCGTTCGACGGTCCGGTCCGGCTCGCCCGTGGGCGGCTCGGGGCGGGCGCCGGGGCCGCGGTCGCCGCCCCAGCCGCCCTCGCCGCGCACGAAGATCTGGGCGTCGGCCGTCCACAGCGGGCCGTCGGCGTCGGCGACGTCGGTGCGCAGGACGAGGAGGGCCGCCTTGCCCTTGTCGTACACGGCGGCGATGCGCGAGGTGGCGGTGGCGGTGCCGCGGACCGGAATGGGCCGGTGGATCGTGAGCGACTGGCCGCCGTGCAGCACCCGGGCGAGGTCGACGTCGATGCCCGGCATGGACAAGCCGCTGATCACGCCGGGGGATCCGGCGCCCGCGACGGTGGCGAAGCTCGGCAGGACGTGCAGCCGGGACTCCAGGGTGTAGCGCAGTTCGTCGGGGTCCGTGGCGGGGTGGGGCCGGTCAGGGTTGGCGGCCGCGCCGATGCCGAGGTGGTAGAGCTGGACGTCCTTGGCGGTCCAGGTGATCTCGCCGGAGCGGGGTTCGGCGGCGAGGGCCTTGGCGGCGTCGATGGGCATGGGGCTCCTGACGGGTCTTCGAGACCTCGGTGCGGACGTCCGCACCGTCGGCCGCACCGAGGTCGTCCACGGGCGGATCTAGAACGCGTTCCAGTCCGGCGGCCCCCTGTATAGCCGAGCGCTCCGCAGTTGTGAAGCCTCCTGACGTGGCGTCAGACACCGAGTTCTCTTCGTACGCTGTTTGCGACCATGCACTTCTTTCGGGGGAAACGGGGAACACGGACATGACGACGCGCGCACGGAGAATCCGGTGCCGCCTTCAGGACCTACGCGCCGAGCGGCTGAGATGGCGTGCCGAACACGAGCGCTTCAAGGCCGCGCAGCGGGCCGCCCGGAAGGAGGGCAGGACCCCGGACGTCGACCACCCGGGCCCGCCGCCCACCGGCTTCGCCCTGCTGCCCTGGCTGCTGATGGGGACGGGATCCCTCTCGGACCTGCTCCGCGGCGAGACCGCGAACCCGTGGTGGGGCGCCCTGGGCCTGGTCGCCTTCGACTGCCTGTACGTCTACGTCGCCTTCCGCGCCTTCGAACGGGACCGGCGGGAGGCGGTCCCCACCCGGGTGGCGCTGCTCCTGATGGGCCTGGTGGCGACGGGACTGGCGCTCGGCTACGGCGGCGACTGGCTGACCTTCCTCCCGCTGCTGGGGCTCGCGGCGGGCGCCGCCCTGCGCGGCCCGTGGCTGGGCCGTACGGGCCTGCTGCTCTCGGTGTACGCGGGCGCCGTCTCCTTCGTCCGCGGCGGCTGGGAGGACGCGTCCGGCATCGGCTACGCCACCTTCATCTCCACCATGGTGACCGCCGCCATCCTCGGTCTGTCCGAGGCCGTGCGGGAGCTGCGCGCCGCCCGGGAGGAGCTGGCCCGGCAGGCGGTGGAGCAGGAGCGGCTGCGGTTCTCCCGGGATCTGCACGACCTGCTCGGGCACACCCTGTCGGTGATCGTGGTGAAGTCGGAGGCGGCCCGCCGGCTGGCCCCGCGCGACATGGGCGCGGCGCTGGCGCAGATCACGGACATCGAGTCGGTGGGGCGGCAGGCGCTCACCGAGATCCGCGAGGCGGTGACCGGCTACCGCGAGGGCAGCCTCGCCACCGAGCTGACCCGGGCCCGGTCGGCGCTGTCGGCGGCGAGCGTGGTGCCGGTGGTGCACCAGTCGGGGACACCGCTCGCGCCGCAGACCGAGGCGCTGCTCGGCTGGGTGGTGCGCGAGGCGGTGACCAATGTGGTGCGGCACAGCGACGCCAGCCGGTGCGAGATCACCGTCGAGGGCACCGCCGAGCTGGTGCGGCTCACCGTCACCGACAACGGCTCCGGTGCACCCGCGTCCCGGCCCGAGCCGGGCATCGGCGGCACGGGCCTGAAGGGGCTGACCGAGCGCCTGGCGGCGGCGGGCGGCTCGCTCACGGCCGGCCCGTCGCCGCGCGGCGGCTTCACGGTGACCGCCGAACTCCCCGTCAGCGCCGGGGAGTTGGCGACCCTCGGCGTGCCTACGGGACCCAGGGGGAGCTGACCGCCAACCGGACCGCGGCGTGATGCGCGGCGCGTCGGCCCTCCACCGGCGCGTCAGGTCACTCGAACACCTCCGCGTTCGCATAACTGGTCCCCTCCGGGGCCGTGCACACGAACCAGTTCACCGGGGAACCGGCCGCCCGCACCGGCCGGGTCAGGGTGCTGGTGCCGTCCTTCCAGACGCACTTGACCTGCGGGGCGGTGGTGGAGACCTCGCCCACCACGAGCCGCTCCGGGCCGTCGGAGTTCCCCTCGGCCAGCGGCAGCGCCGCCGACATGGAGTCCGTGGCGGTCATGGACGCCCACTTCGCGGCCGAGTCGAACATGATCACCCTGAGGCGGCTGCCGCCGTAGTACAGGCCCGCGTAGTGCGAGGTCTTGCCGATCAGGTGCAGGCGGTCGGGCAGTGCGCCCTCGTCGATGCCGTACTTCCGCATCGCGGCCAGCTGACCGGTCACCTCGGTGTGGTCCCGCGGCGGTCCCCACACGGAGAGCACGACACGCCACCTCTTGCCGTGGTCCGTGCCCCGCGCCAGCTCGGTGAGCTGCGGGGTGTACACATGCCGGGGGTCCTGCGGGGCGGGCGGCGCGGTGGCCACGTCCGACCGGGTGGCGGTGTGGCCGCCGCCGGGCAGCCCCGTCACGGCCAGCGTCGCCCCCGTGGAGCCCGCCAGCACCAGGGCGGTGGCCGCGGTCACCGCCCAGCGGCGCGCCCTGCGGCGGCGGCCGCCCCGGATGACCGCCTGGACGGGGGCTATGCCGATCTCGACCTCGTCCGCGGCGTCCGCGAGAAGGAAGGCGATGTCGGTCCGGCTCATGTCGTTGTTCTCCGCGCTCATCACTTCCGCCCTCCGTGGGTCACCGTCTCCGCCAGTCCCGGTATGGCCCTGAGCTTCGCGATGCCCTTGGCCGCGTTGCTCTTGACCGTGCCGACCGAACACCCCATCGCCTCGGCCGCCTGACTCTCGGTCAGGTCCTCCCAGTAGCGCAGGACCACCGCCTCCCGCTGCCGCACGGGCAGCCGGGCGAGCGCCTTGAGGAGGGTCCTGCGGTCGTCGGCCTGCGCGATCCGGTCCCCTGTGTCGGCCACCTCGGGCACCAGCCCCGAGTCGTCCTTCGGCGCCAGGTACTCCTTCAGCCTTCTGCGGTGCTTGCGCGCATGCAGATTGATCATCACGCGCCGTACGTACGCGTCGGGTTCGTCGGCCCTGCCGACCCGGCTCCAGGCCACGAAGACCCGCTCCAGCGTCGACTGCACCAGATCCTCGGCCGCGTGCTGCTCCCCCGTGAGAAGAAATGCCGTACGCATCAGCCGCGGCCAGCGGCCGACCATGAAGCTCTGGAACTCCTCGGCCCCTGTCTGCTTCCCGTCCCCCATGGGCACCTCCTAGACATTCAAAGGAGTCCATGAGCGGCCCGAACCGTTGCCCCCTCCCACGGAAAATCCCGGAAGCCGGTGCACCCGGCCCCCGGGCGGCGCCCCGGCGGGCCCTCCGCAGTACCCGCGTCAGCGCCCCGGCGGGCCCTCCGCAGCGCCCGCGTCAGCGCCTCGGCGTCCTCCGCAGCGCCCGCGTCAGCGCCCCGGCGCCTGCGCGCTCACTTCCGCGGCAGCCACAGCCGTACCAGCACCGCGCCGCACAGCAGGACCACCGTGCTCGCGCGGAAGGCCAGGGCGTAGCCGTCGGTCAGGGCCGCGGGGCCGGTGCCGCCGTCCGTGCCGGAGGCGGCGACCGTGGACATCACGGCGAGCCCCAGCGAGCCGCCCATCGTCCGGGAGGTGTTGATCAGGCCGGAGACCACCCCGGCCTCGCCCGGAGCCGCCCCGGAGGTGGCCAGCGAGGCGAGCGGGGTCGCGGCCAGGCCCGCGCCGAGCATCATCAGGACGCCCGGGATCATGATCGCGGTGACGTACTGCCCGTGCGCGCTCATCGTCGACTGCCAGCCGAAGCCGGCCGCGGCCACCAGCGTGCCCAGCACCGCCACCGACCGCGCGCCCGCCGTCCGCATCAGCCGCGGCGCCAGCTTGGAGCCGACGACCACGGACAGCGAGCTGGGCACCAGGGCGACACCGGCCTCCAGCGGCGAGTAGTGGAGGACGTTCTGCGCGTACAGGGTCATGAAGTACCACATGCAGAACATGGCCGAGCCGGAGACGAACATCGCGGCGTTCGCCGAGGCCACCGAGCGCAGCCGGAGCAGCCCGAGCGGCATCAGCGGGGCCGCCGTACGCGCCTCGACCAGCAGGAAGCCGCCGATCAGCAGCAGACCGGCGAGCAGCGGCAGCAGCGTGGCCGGCGCCGCCCAGCCCTCGGCCTCCGTCTGCGAGATGCCGTAGGCCAGGGTGCCGAGGCCGGCCGTCACCAGCAGCGCGCCCGGCAGGTCCAGGCGCCGTCCGTCCCCGGTGCGGCTCTCGGTGAGCCACAGCACCGAGCCGGCCAGCACCACCGCGCCCACCGGCACGTTGATCAGCAGCACCCAGCGCCACGACAGCGCGTCCACGAGCAGCCCGCCGACCAGTCCGCCCGCGGCGCCGCCGCCCGCGCCCACCGCGGTCCAGGTCGCGATCGCGCGGGCCCGGGCCGGTCCCTCGGGCACGGCGGAGGTGAGCAGGGTCAGCGTGGAGGGGGCGAGCACCGCCGCGCCGAGCCCCTGCACGGCCCGCGCCAGCAGCAGCTGCCAGCCGTCCTGGGCCAGCCCGCCGCCCAGCGAGGCCAGCGTGAACAGGCCGAGCCCCACGAGGAACATCCGCTTACGGCCGTACAGGTCGCCGGCCCGGCCGCCGAGCAGCATGAATCCGGCGAAGGCGATGGCGTAGGCGTTCACCACCCACTGGAGCCCGGAGGCACTGAGCCCGAGGTCGGTGCGCATCGACGGCAGGGCGACGTTCACGACCGACACGTCCAGGACGACCAGGAACTGGCCGGCGCAGGCCAGCGCCACCACCAGCCAGGTGGGCGGCTTCGTCCGACGGGATATGACGGGCGGGGTCTCGGTGGCTTCCAGCATGGGTGTCATGTTCTCAACCTCATGACGGTCCTTGCATCGGCATTTCGGACCACCGGGGTCTAGGTCGCCGGGCCTACGCGGGGAGCCCTGGGACCCCCGCCGGCCCATGACGACATCTCAGAAACCCATGGAACGGTCAAGAATTCATTAGGAGCTCGAAGCAACGGAATAGTTGCCTGCGCATACGAGGTTTACCCAGCACTTATGTACACGGGAGGCCTCACTCAATGACGCAGACGACGACCGACCAGCCCACCCGGGCGGTGAGCGGGGCCGTGGTCCCGGTGCTCGCCTTCGCGGGCATCGTGGTCGCGGTGATGCAGACCCTGCTCGTGCCGGTCATCAAGGACCTGCCGCAGCTGCTGGACACCGCCCCCAGCAACGCCACCTGGGTCCTCACCTCGACCCTCCTGTCCGGCGCCGTGGCCACCCCGATCATGGGCCGGCTCGGCGACCTCTACGGCAAGCGGCGCATGCTGATCCTCAGCCTCGCCGTGATGGTGGTCGGCGCCCTGGTCAGCGCGCTCACCAGCCAGCTGCTCACCATGATCGTCGGTCGCACCCTCCAGGGCTTCGCCATGGGCGCGATCCCGCTCGGCATCGGCCTGATGCGGGACATGCTGCCGCGCGAGAAGCTCGGCTCCGCCATGGCCCTGATGAGCTCCTCCATCGGCGTCGGCGGCGGCCTCGCACTGCCCGCCGCCGCCCTGGTCGCACAGCACGCCGACTGGCACGCCCTGTTCTACGGCGCCGCCGGCCTCGGCGTGCTGTCCATCGCGCTGACGCTCCTCGTCGTCCCCGAGTCCCCGATGCGGGCCGAGGGCACCTTCGACCTGGCCGGCGCGATAGGCCTGTCCACCGGTCTGGTGCTGCTCCTGCTGCCGATCACCAAGGGCAGCGACTGGGGCTGGTCCTCCGGCACCACGCTGGGCCTGTTCGCCGCGTCCGTCGTCGTGCTCGTCCTGTGGGGCCTGTTCGAGCTGCGCGCCGCGGCTCCCCTGGTCGACCTGCGCACCACCGCCCGCCCGGCGGTGCTCTTCACCAACCTGGCCTCGATCATGGTCGGCGTCGCGTTCTACGTCGTCTCGCTGGTCCTGCCCCAGCTGCTCCAGCTGCCGAAGGCGACCGGCTACGGCCTCGGCCAGTCCATGGTCGTCGCCGGTCTGTGCGTGGCGCCGCTGGGCCTGACCATGATGTTCACCGCCCCGATCTACGCCCGCCTCTCCGCCCGCTTCGGCCCCAAGGTCACCCTCATCATCGGCCTGCTGATCATCGCCCTCGGCTACGGCGGCGGCCTCGGCCTGATGGACGCGGCCTGGCAGACGATCGTCACGTCCGTGGTCCTCGGCGCGGGCATCGGTCTGGCCTACTCCTCCCTGCCCGCACTGATCGTCGGCGCCGTCCCGGCCTCCGAGACGGGCGCCGCGAACGGCCTGAACACCCTGATGCGGTCCATCGGCACCTCGGTGTCGAGCGCCGTCATCGGCATGGTGCTGGCCAACACGGCGAACGACGTCGGCGGCATCGAGATCCCGACCATGCACGGCTTCCGGGTCTCCTTCCTGATCGCCACGGCCGCCGTCGCCGCGGGTCTGGTGCTGGCGCTGTTCCTGCCGAAGGCCGGCCGCCCGGCCCCGCAGGAGCACCCGCAGCTGCGGGCCAGCAGCGAGGAGGACGCCGTGCTGGAGCGCGCCGAGGAGGTGCTGCGCGGCTTCCGCGGGCGGGTCCTGGGTGCCGACGGGGTCCCGGTCGCCCGGGCCAAGGTCACGCTGATCGACCGCCGGGGGCGGCAGGCCGGGGCGACCGTCTCCGACGAGGACGGCGGGTATGCGCTGGCCGTGCCGGAGCGGGGGGCGTACGTGCTGGCGGCGAAGGCCTCCGGCCATGGGCCGCTGGCTTCTGCCGCGACGCATTCCGGTGAGGAGCGGACTGTGGAGCTGGATCTGGCGTTGCCGGTGGAGGTGGTGAGCGCGTAGCGCTCTGCGCGTGGAGCTCGGGGGGGTTCTGTTCGTCTTGCGGGTGACGCGCCGTTGTGGCTGGTCGCGCAGTTCCCCGCGCCCCTGGGTGCCGCACCCCAGGTCACATGAGTGACCTGGGGTGCGGCACCATGGGCGCTCATACAGCCGTACGACCGGAAGGCTCCCGATGCCCACCCCGTGCCCCACGCCCGAGATCCTGGCCGCCTTCGAAAAGGCCAAGGGGTTCATGCCGGTGGACGAGGGCATGGCCCTGTATGCAGCCGCCGTCGGGGCCGGTGCGCTCGGGTTGCCGTTGCTGGAGGTCGGTACCTACTGCGGGCGGTCCACCATCCTGCTCGCCGACGCCGCCCGGGCGGCCGGGGTGACGGCGCTGACCGTCGACCACCACCGGGGCAGCGAGGAGCAGCAGCCCGGCTGGGACTACCACGACCCGGAGACCGTCGATCCGGAGGTGGGGCTCATGGACACGCTGCCGACCTTCCGCCGGACGCTGTTCCGGGCCGGGCTGGAGGAGCACGTGGTCGCCCTCGTCGGGCGCTCCCCGCAGATCGCCGCCTTCTGGAACTCCCCGCTCGGTCTCGTCTTCGTGGACGGCGGCCACACGGACGAGCACGCCACCGCCGACTACGAGGGCTGGGCGCCGCACCTCGCCGAGGGCGGACTGCTCGTCATCCACGACGTGTTCCCGCACCCCGAGGACGAGTTCACCGGCCAGGCGCCGTACCGGGTGTACCTGCGGGCGCTGGAGTCCGGGGCGTTCGCGGAGGTCTCCGCCACCGGTTCGCTGCGTGTCCTGCGGCGAACCGGCGCCGGGATCGGAACGGCCGGTTAGAGTCGCAGACGTGTCGTACGCAGGCCCGGAATTCGAACCCCCGCAGGTACGCCGGCTCCGGCGTGGTCCGCTGACCGTGGCGCTGGCCGCGCTGGTGCCCGGGGCGCTGGCCGGCTGGGCGGTGTACGCGGCGGTGGGCGGCGGGGGCCCGGACGGCGCGAAGGCCGGGGCCCCGCACCCGAACACCTCGGCGGCCTCGTCCGCACAGCCTCGCTCGGGGTCCTCCACCCCCTCCCCCGACGACGACGGGAAGTCGTCCGCCGCCCCGCTCGCCGGGAAGGTCATCGTCATCGACCCGGGCCACAACCCGGGCAACTTCCGGCACACGGCGGAGATCAACCGCCCGGTGGACATCGGCACGAACCGCAAGGAGTGCGACACCACCGGGACGTCCACGAACGCCGGTTACACGGAGGCCGAGTTCACCCTCGACGTGGCACACCGGGTGCGCACCCTGCTGGAGAAGCAGGGCGCCACGGTGAAGTTCACCCATGACGGGGGCAGTCCGGCGTGGGGGCCGTGCGTGGACGAGCGGGCCCGGATCGGGAACACCGCGCACGCCGACGCGGCCGTCTCCATCCATGCCGACGGCGCCACCGAGGGCGACCGGGGCTTCCATGTCATCCTGCCGGGGCCGGTGCACTCCGGTGCCGCCGACACCCGCCCGATCGTCGGCCCCTCACGCGACCTGGGCACCCGGATCGTGGGCCGCTTCCGGCGCGACACCGGGGAGCCGCCCTCCAACTACCTCGGAAAAGGTACCGGTCTCGTCACACGTACGGACCTGGGCGGTCTCAATCTGTCAACAGTTCCCAAGGTGTTCATCGAGTGCGGCAACATGCGCGATAGCAAGGACGCGGCACTCCTGACCAGCGGGACGTGGCGGCAGCGTGCGGCGCGAGGGATCTCTGAGGGAATCGTGAGTTTCCTGCGTCGGTCGTGACCGCCGGGTGGATTCGGCCGTACGGCTGAATCCCGCGGCAGGTAGTGTCTACCGACGACGAGACGACCGACGAAGGACCTGAAGTGAATATCCGCTCCCTCACCAGGGGCGACGGCGCGGTGATCGTGGCAGCGTTGGTGCTGTTCATCGCGTCGTTCCTCGACAACTACTCGTACAACGTCGACGGCGCAGACGGCCTCGACATGCCGAACCTCTGGGCGAGCGGACCGGTCTTCCTCGGCGTGGTGCTCACGGGGATCATCGGCGCGGCGCTCGTCGTCGTGAACCGCGGGCTGCCGCAGCCCCGCAAGGTGGCCGGGCTCGACCTCGGCCAGGCCGGCGTCGCGTTCACCGTGGCCGCCGCGCTCTCGGCGCTCGGCAATGTCATCGACCCGGCCGGCGGCGGCAACAACTTCGGCGGCTCCAGCAGCGACGGTCCGGACGCGGGCACGGGGCTGATCCTCGCCCTGGTCGCCACGCTGGTCATGGCCGCTGCCGCCGTCGCCACCCCGCTGGTCCCGGCGCTCCAGGCCGCGCTGCTCCCGGCCAACAAGCCGGCCGCCCCGCTGCCCTACGGCGGTCAGCCGTCCGGTGGTTACGGCTACCCGGGTGCCCCGGCCGCCGCGCAGACGCCGTACGGCGCCCAGCCGCAGCCGGCCCAGCCGTTCGGCCAGCAGCAGCCTGCCCCGCAGGGGGGCGCGGCCCCGGCTCCGGAGGCGCAGCCAGCCGGGGACTTCTCGCCGTTCTGGTTCGCGGTGCCGGTGGCCCGTCCGCTGTTCGGTGAGGACGGTTCGCCGACCCCGATCGCCGAACTGGCGCCGGGCACCTGGTACCTGGCGGTCGAGCAGCGCGGTGCCGCGCTGGTCGCGCAGACCCAGGACGGCCGCCGTGGCGTCCTCCAGGACACCTCCGGCATCCAGCGCGGCTGACCCGCCGGAACCGTCGTACCCGGCCCCTCGCCCTTCCGGGCGGGGGGCCGTTGCCGTACAGTCACGCGACCGGCAGGGAATTGACGGACCGTCAGGAGGATCCGGTATGCGGCTGGGTCTGGCACTCGGATACTGGGGGCGCGGTCCCGATCCCCGGCACGTGGCGCTCGCGCGGGAGGCGGAGCGGCTCGGGTACGCCTCGGTGTGGACGGCGGAGTCCTGGGGCTCGGACGCCTTCACCCCGCTGACCTGGATCGCCGCGCACACCTCGACGATCGGGCTGGGTACGGCGGTTGCCCAGATGGCCGCCCGCTCACCGGCCGCCACCGCGATGCACGCCCTCACCCTGGACCACCTCTCCGGCGGGCGGGTGCTGCTCGGGCTCGGGCTGTCCGGGCCGCAGGTGGTGGAGGGCTGGTACGGCCGTCCGTTCCCGGCGTCGCCGCTCGCCGCGACCCGGGAGTACGTGGAGGTCGTACGGCAGGTGCTGCGGCGGGAGGCGCCCGTGGAGGCGGCCGGACGGTTCCATCCGCTGCCCTACCGGGGGCCGGACGGCACCGGACTCGGCAGGCCCCTGAAGTCCATCACGCATCCGCTGCGCCGGGACCTGCCGGTGCTGCTGGGCGCCGAGGGCCCGAAGAACGTCGCCCAGACCGTGCGGATCGCCGACGGCTGGCTGCCGCTGTACTGGGCGCCGAGCCGGCCCGAGGTGTACGGCGAGGTGGTGCGGGAGCTGCCCGAGGGGTTCATGGTGGCGCCGATGGCGCGGGTGAAGGTCTGCGACGACGTGGCGGAGGGGCTGCTGGCCGTCAAGGCCATGCTGGGCTTCTACATCGGCGGCATGGGGCACGCGGCCCGGAACTTCCACGCCGATCTGATGGCCCGCATGGGGTACGAGGAGGAGGCGCGGCGGATCCGGGAGCTGTTCCTCGCCGGGCGGCGGCAGGAGGCGGTGCTGGCCGTGCCGGACGCCTTCGCCGACGAGATCTCCCTGGTCGGCCCGCGCGAACGCATCGCCGAGCGGCTGGCGGCCTGGCGGGCGGGGCCGGTGACGGACCTGCTGGCCCTGTCGCCGGACCCGCACACGCTCCGGGTGCTGGCGGAGCTGAACTCCTGAGCGACGGCTAGCCCTTGGACAGCTGGGAGGCCGAGGGGACCTGGTCCTTGACGGTGGCGCCGGCGCTGGCGCCCGCCTCCTTCACCTTGGCGATGACGTCATTGAAGGAGTTGGCCGCGTTCGCGTCACCGCTGCGCAGCTTGGCCGGCAGGCTCTTCAGGGCCGCGATGCTCGCGCTGAGCGGGGCGAGCGCCTTGGACAGCGCCGGATCGCCCTGGGCGTTGCGGACGGCCGCCTTGAGCCGGTTGTAGGTGAACGCGCCCGCCAGCCCGGCCTTCACCAGGGCCAGCTTGCGGCCGTGGGCGCCCTTCTTGAACTTGCCGGCCTTCCAGGGCTTCACGATCCACTGGTAGGTGGCGCCGGCGGCGAGGCCGGCGTTCGCCACGAAGCGGGTCTTGGCGAACTTCTGCCGTTCGGCGGAGGTGCTGGGGCTCGGGCTGTCGGCGGCGGGCACGGCCTGCACCGCCACGCTGTCCTTCGTACGGGTCTGGCCGGTTCCGCAGGCGGTGGCACCGGCCAGCATGGCACAGCACAGGGTGAGCGCCACGACAAGGCGCCGCATCGGCACGGACATCGGTACGGGCACGGGGTCCTCCGGACACGTCCTCCCCGAGTGGTCTGCTTCCTCGGGCAGCCTCCCCCGGGGCGGCCGCACGCGCCACTTGGCGTCCGCCGTCCGGGTTTCACCGCCCGTCGCCCGGCAATCCGGAAGGTATGTCCCCTCGATATCGCAACCCTGCGAATCAGGCCGGGACGGTCGTCGCGATCGTCGCCGACGTCATGGCCGTGATCCTCGGCCTGTGGATCCTGATGTATCTGCTGGAGGCGAACCGGGCCAACAGCCTGGTCCAGTTCGTCCATGACACAGCCAGGTGGCTGGCGGGCTGGTCCCACGACCTCTTCACGTTCAACGAGGCGTGGGCCCGGGTCGTCGCAGGCTATGGCCTGGCCGCCGTGGTCTACCTGTTCGTCGGCCACGCCATCGCCCACCGCCTGCACCGGCACTGACCCCGGGCCCCGGCTGGAAAGGCCCTAGCCGCAGCAGTCGGGGTCCAGGCCTGCCGGGAGGTGTTCGGCGCCGAAGACCGCGCACGTCGCCTCGTGCCCGCCCAGCGCCGCCACCGCGAGCAGCAGCGAGCCCGCCGTCCACGAGGTGAGTTCGCGCGGCCAGATCGCGTCGTCCTCGAAGACGTAGCCCGTCCAGTACAGGCCGGTCTCCGGGTCGCGCAGATGCTGGATGGACTGGAGGATCTCCAGCGCGCGGTCCGACTCGCCCATCGCCCACAGGGCCAGGGCGAGTTCGCTGGACTCGCCGCCGGTCACCCAGGGGTTGGGGACCACACAGCGCACCCCGAGACCGGGGACGACGAAGCGGTCCCAGGACTCCTCGATGCGGGCCTTGGCCTCGGCTCCGGTGAGGGCGCCGCCGAGGACCGGGTAGTACCAGTCCATCGAGTAGCGGCCCTTGTCGAGGAACCGCTCCGGGTGGCGGCGGATGGCGTGCCGCAGCGCCCCGGCCGCCAGCTCCCAGTCCGGCTGCGGCTCCTCGCGCTGCTCGGCGATGGCCAGCGCGCAGCGCAACGCGTGATGGATGGAGGAACTGCCGGTCAGCAGGGCGTCCGTGGCCGCCGTACCGTCGTCGTCGCGGCGCCAGCCGATCTGCCCGCCGGGCTGCTGGAGCCGCAGCACCCACTCCACGGCCGCGTAGACACAGGGCCACATGCGGTCCAGGAACGTGTCGTCGCCGGTGGAGAGGTAGTGGTGCCAGACGCCTACGGCTATGTAGGCGACGAAGTTCGACTCGCGGGCGCGGTCGGTGACGTCGTCGTGGGCGCCGTCGGCGTAGGCCGCGTACCAGGAGCCGTCCTCGTTCTGGTGCCGGGCCAGCCAGAGGTAGGCCCGCTCGGCGGCGTCGTGCTCGCCGGCCGCGTCCAGGGCCATGGCGGCCTCGGTGTGGTCCCACGGGTCGAGGTGGTGGCCGCGGAACCAGGGGATCGCGCCGTCCTCCCGCTGCACCGCGAGGATGCCGCGCACGGTCGCGGCGGCCTGCTCGGCGGTGAGGACCCCGGGCAGGACGAGGTGTTCTGTCCGGGGAGTGGTCACCGGGCGGCCGCCTCGTCGGAGAGCCGGGGCAGGTGCGGCTTGGTCGCGTAGACGACGAAGCTCTTGCCGATCAGCGGGTTGAGCGCCTGCTCGGCGACCCGGGTGGCGAGCGGCTTCTTCATGATGTCCCAGACCAGCAGCTTGTGGTACGCCTTCACCGGCAGCGCCTTGTCGTTGTCGACGCCGAAGGCGCACTTCAGCCACCAGTACGGCGAGTGCAGGGCGTGCGCGTGGTGGGTGCCGTACGGCTTCAGGCCCGCCTCGCGGACCTTGGCGAGCAGCTCGTCCGCCTTGTAGATGCGGATGTGGCCGCCCTCGACCTCGTGGTAGGCGTCGGACAGCGCCCAGCAGACCTTCTCGGGGCCGTAGCGCGGCACGGTGATCGCGATGCGGCCGCCCGGCCGGAGGACCCGGACCATCTCCGCGAGGACGCCCTTGTCGTCGGGGATGTGTTCCATCACCTCGGAGATGATGACGACGTCGAAGGACTCGTCCGGGAAGGGCAGGGCGAGGGCGTCGCCCTCCATCGCGGTGGCGGTGGCCCCGGCCGGCGCCTCCCCGGCCTCCTTCATCGCCGCGAACCACTTGGCGACCTCGCGGATCTCCTCGGCGTTCTGGTCGAGGGCCACCACCTGGGCGCCGCGCCGGTAGCACTCGAAGGCGTGCCGGCCGGCCCCGCAGCCGAGGTCCAGGACTCGGTCGCCCGGGGCGAGCGGGAACCGGGAGAAGTCGACGGTCAGCACGTGGCCCTGCTTTCGGAGGAGACGCCTGCAACGGTTACCGGGTCCGCGAAGCGGCCGGGGGTCTGGGCCGCTTCGCGGCCGGGGCCCGGGGTGCGGGGGCTGCCCGCGGAGCGGGCGATGGCCTCGCGGTAGTGGGCGACGGTGCCCTCCGCGGCGCGCGCCCAGGTGAAGTGCCGCAGCACCCGGTCCCGGCCCGCCGCGCCGAGCCGGGCCCGCAGCTCCGGGTCCCCGAGCAGCCGGCCGAGCCCGGCGGCCAGCGCTCCCGCGTCCCCGGGCGGTACGGCCAGACAGGTCTCGCCGTCGCGGCCGGCGACCTCGGGGATCGCGCCGCCGGTGGTGGCGAGCAGCGGGGTGCCGGTGGCCATGGCCTCGGCGGCGGGCAGCGAGAACCCCTCGTACAGCGAGGGCACACAGGCGATCTCGGCCGAGCGGATCAGGTCGACCAGTTCGGCGTCGGAGATGCCCTTGACGAAGTCGACGGCGCCGTCGAGGCCGTACCGCTCGATGGCCGCCGCGACCGGCCCCTTGGTGGGCCGCTTGCCGACGACGACGAGATGGGCGGCCGGGTGCTCGGTGCGCACCTTGGCCAGCGCCTCCACCAGGAACACCAGGCCCTTGAGGGGCACGTCCGCGCTGGAGGTGGTGACGATCCGGCCCGGCACCTCGGCCACGGACGGATCCGGCGCGAACAGATCGGTGTCGGCGCCGATGTGGACGACGTGCAGCCGGTCGTCGCGGACGCCGAGGTGGCCCACGATCTCCTGCTTCGAGGTGCCGGAGACGGTGAGCACCGAGGGCAGCCGGCGGGCGACGCGCTTCTGCATCCGGGTGAAGGCGTACCAGCGGCGCACCGCGTAGCGGCGCTGCCGGCTGTCGGCCGCGTCCAGTTCGAGCTGCCGGTCGACGGTGATGGGGTGGTGGATGGTGGTGACCAGCGGGGCGCCGATGTCACCGAGGAGGCCGTAGCCGAGGGTCTGGTTGTCGTGGACGACGTCGAACTCGCCGCGCCGGGCGCGCAGATGGCGGCGGGCCCGCAGGGAGAAGGTCAGCGGCTCGGGAAAGCCGCCGGTCCACATCGTCGCCACTTCGAGGGCGTCGATCCAGTCCCGGTACTCGCCCCGGCCGGGGGTGCGGAAGGGGTCGGGCTGGCGGTAGAGGTCGAGGCTCGGCAGCTCGGTGAGGGTGAGGCCGGGGTACCCCTCGTCGAGAACGGGGTACGGCTGCGATCCGATGACCTCGACCCGGTGCCCGAGCCGGGCCAGCTCCCGCGAGAGGTGACGTACGTACACCCCTTGGCCGCCGCAGAACGGGTTCCCTTTATAGGTGAGGAGCGCGATGTCGAGCGGTCGCCCGCCGTCGGCAGCAGGGCCTTCTTCGGCGCCTGCCGTCCGGGCCTCAGCGGTCACTCCGTGCCCCCTTCTGCCTGCACTGTCCCGCGAGACTACGACGGGACGCTAATCTAGAACAAGTTACAGACTTGATCGTTCAGGAGGCTCTGAATCTACCGGCAGGTAGGGGCGCTGTGACCAGTGGATCAGGTGATTCGCGCCACGGCGCGCCGCCCTGTCGTACAGGGTGATCACGAGCCCTGTAGATGCTCCTCACCGACTGTCACGGAACGGGACCCATGCCTGCGGAAGCCAGTACCACGCGGCCGGCGGCGCCGGCCCTGACCGAGCGGCAGGAAGCCCGCCGCCGCAGGATCCTGCACGCGAGCGCCCAGCTGGCCAGCCGGGGCGGCTTCGACGCCGTCCAGATGCGCGAGGTCGCCGAGTCCTCGCAGGTGGCCCTCGGCACCCTCTACCGCTACTTCCCGTCCAAGGTGCATCTGCTGGTCGCCACCATGCAGGACCAGCTGGAGCGCATGCACGGCACCCTGCGCAAGAAGCCCCCGGCCGGCGCCACCGCCGCCGAGCGGGTCGCGGAGACCCTGATGCGCGCCTTCCGCGCCCTCCAGCGCGAGCCACAGCTGGCCGACGCGATGGTCCGCGCCCTGACCTTCGCCGACCGCAGTGTGTCGCCCGAGGTGGACCAGGTCTCCCGGCAGACGACGGCGATCATCCTCGACGCGATGGGGCTCGACCACCCCACCCCGGAGCAGCTCTCCGCCGTCCGCGTCATCGAGCACACCTGGCACTCGGCCCTGATCACCTGGCTCTCCGGGCGCGCGTCGATCGCCCAGGTGAAGATAGACATCGAAACGGTGTGCCGGCTGATCGACCTGACGTCGGACTGATCCCGGGCACAGAAAGACCTACGAGACGGGTTCCCTTCGCCGGCATGGTCCGGATCAGGTGATGGGGGTCGCCGTCGGGCCCGACTGCTGCCCTCCGGCCTCTCAGCCCTACCGTCGCTGTCGGCCCGGGCGGATGCGTGTGCGTCTCGCCTGAGTCGGCTACCTCGGTCGGGCTCCCTCACTCGCCTCGTAGGCTGCTTTCAGGATAATCCCGACTCCGTCGGATGTAACCCCCTAATTAGGACTATTTCCCCTCGGGGGCTCGATGGCACCGGGGCTACTCCTCGGGCGGGAAGACCGCTTCCCCGCTGCCCAGCAGGGTGATCAGGATGGCCTCCACCGGGCACTGCTCGGCCGCCGCCAGGACCGGTTCGCTCGCGTCGGCGTCCGGGGCCACCGGATGGGACTGGCGGGCGGAGTCGAGACGGAAGGCGTCGGGGGCGTGGTGCAGGCACTGGGCGGAGCCGATGCACACCGACCGGTCGACCTCGATGTGCCAGCGGTCGCCCATCGTCAGGCCCCCGCCGGGAGGTGGATCATCTTGTGCTCGAGGTAGGCGCCGTAGCCCTCGGGCCCGAACTCCCGCCCGAGACCGGAGTTCTTGTAGCCGCCGAACGGGCCGAGCATGTCCAGGCTGAAGGTGTTGACGGAGTAGGTGCCGGTGCGGACCTGCCGCGCCACCTCGATGCCACGCTCGACGTCCGCGGTCCAGACGCTGCCGGACAGGCCGTACTCGGAGTCGTTGGCGATCCGTACGGCCTCGGTCTCGTCGCCGTACGGCAGCAGGCAGATCACCGGGCCGAAGATCTCCTCGCGGGCGATCCGCATGGCGTTGTCGACGTCGCCGAAGAGGGTCGGCTCGACGTACCAGCCCTTCTCCAGGCCCGCCGGGCGGCCACCGCCGGTGAGGATCTTGGCGCCCTCCTCCTGGCCGATGCGGATGTAGTCGAGGCTCCGCTGCCGCTGGCGCCGGGCGACCAGCGGGCCGACCTGGGTGGCCGGGTCGAGCGGGTCGCCGACCCGGAGCGCGCTCGCGGCCTGGGCGAAGGCGTCGGCGAACTCGGCGTAGCGGGCGCGCGGGACCAGGATCCGGGTCTGCGCCACGCAGGCCTGGCCGTTGTTCATCCAGGCCGCCGGGACGATGCCGGACACGGCCGTCTCCAGGTCGGCGTCCGGGAGCACGATCGCCGCCGACTTGCCGCCCAGCTCCAGGGTGACCCGGGTGAGGTTGCGGGCGGCGCCCTCCATCACGCGCCGGCCGGCCGGGACCGAGCCGGTGAAGGAGACCTTGTCGACGCCGGGGTGACCGACCAGGTACTCGCTGACCTCGCGGTCGGCGGGCAGGACGGAGAGGACGCCTTCGGGGAGACCGGCGTCCCGGGCGATCTCCGCCAGCAGATACGCGTCCAGCGGGGACTCCGGGGACGGCTTCAGTACGGCCGTACAGCCGGCCAGCAGCGCGGGCGCGAGCTTGGCGGCGGCGACGAACTGCGGCACGTTCCAGGGGACGACCGCGGCGACCACGCCGACCGGTTCGCGCCGGACCAGGATCGGGCCGAGGACCCCGGCGCGCCGCTCCTCGTACGGGTACGCGCGCGCGACCCCGATCGCCGCGTCCCACACCATCATCGCGCCGAGCGCCTGGGCGAGGACGCTCCAGGAGTACGGGGAGCCGTTCTCGGCGGAGATCACCCGGGCGATCTCCTCGTGCCGGGCGGCGATGCCGTCCTTGATACGGCTGACGACCTCGATCCGCTCCTCCAGGCCGGCGCGCGGCCATGGGCCGGTATCGAAGGCCCGGCGCGCGACCGCCACGGCCCGGTCGACATCGGCCCGGGAGGCGTGCGGGACACGACCGATGACCTCCTCGGTGTGCGGCGAGATCACCTCGATGACGTCCTCCCCCAGGGGATCGGTCAACTCCCCGCCGATGAACAGCTGTCCGTGTTCCACGAGCTCGGCCATACCGACTGCCTCCCGCCGCACCGCAGGTTTCTGACGCTGTTTCAGAACTGATATCAGTTCTAGTTGCAGTAGTCCACGGAGAGGACGAGAATGCCTTTGACCAGGGGTTTCCCGGAGATCAGGGGCGAGTGCGGATGGCGTGGGCCGTCAGGGGGCCGTCGGGGCCTCGTGAGCCCGTGCGGTACATCTCGTCGACGGCCTTCCACGTAGGCGTCTCGCTGCTCGGCATGGGGTGGGTGTAGGCGCGGAGCGTGAAGCGGGCGTCGGCGTGGCTGAGGTAGGTGCTGAGGGCCTTGATGCTCTCCCCGGAGTCGAGGCGACTCGCTCCACTCACCGTGCGCGGCCCGGCCATCCGGCCGGGGTGGCCGGCTCCACGGTTTTAGACAGCCACTTTGGCGCGAGCCTCGATGATCATGACCCCAGCGTCGTGCTTCACGGCCGGGTCCACTACCTGCCCGACGCGCCGGAAGCTTACGGGGCCCTGATCACTCGCGGCAAAGCGGCTCAGCCCAAAGCCGCTCCGCCGGCCTTTAATCGCCGAGTGCCGAGGGAGACGGCACAACCAAAGCCGGGGACAGCTAGTAACCGCAGTGCTACATTGTGATGCATGTCGCAGCCTGGTGCCGAAAGTACTTCGAGTGTTGAAAAAATGATGCTCAAACTACACAACTCATGCAGGGACCATATTGAGCTTGCGACGAGGTCGAGCCAATCTAAGATAAATCAAGTTTTGCACTTGGAAGCCGATCTCGCAATATGGCTCGAAACCCTGAACGATAAGCCCGAGGCCCAACAATTCCAGTCAGCACATCGGGACCTCGGATTGGCATTCTACGCCGCGCTGAGCGGCCTCTACCGACAGGCTTTTTCGAGTCTAAGGTCGTTCATTGAAGTGACCGCTGGAGCGACGTTTCTAAGCTCGCATGAGTTTAAGCGCCGACAATGGGTTAGTGGAGCAATTGACATTAGCTGGAAGTCGATCACATCACCTGATGATGGACTATATTCAACCTCATTCCTGAAGGAGTTTTGCCCAGAGGCGATGGGTGACAAGGAGCAGATGCTTGACAGCCTAAAGTTGACGTACCGGCGATGCTCCGAATACATTCACGGCAACGTCTCAACATCCCGTATGCTACCTACGGAAATTGTTTACCGAGAAGATATTGTAAAAGAGTGGCTAGCCGTGGCCTCGTCGGGCCTATTGGCGGTAATGCACTGCCTCATGGTCCGCTATTACAAGGACATGTCCCCGAAACAAAAAACCATAATTGAGGGGTCGCTCGAAGATCACTATTCCCACCTGATTTCCGTCAGAACGCTACTCGACCTTCCAATGGAGGCTAGGTAACAGTGAGCGCGAACGAGCTGCATTTCCGTACGGAAGATCTGACCCTGGAGGATGTCGGGAAGTACTTCGTTGAAACTGACTTCGATCGCCAGACAATCGACGTACTGAAAAGCAAGAAGACAGTTGTCCTTCAAGGGGCCCGCGGGGTTGGCAAGTCATTTCTCCTGAAGGTGGCTCAGAAGGAGATGGACGAAGATTTCGCTAATTCGAAGACTCTTGCAGTATATGTCACCTTCAACAAGGCCGGCCTACTCCAGACATCCGAACCTGGCCGATTCAAGCACTGGATGCTGGCAAAGATCTGCAACAGAATCATCCGAGAGGCGCGAAAAAGAGGAGCACTACCGAACCACAGCAGCGTCTTTGCGACGCTCTCCAGTGGCGGGGATGACGAAGTAACTGCCTCTCGACTAGAAACACTCTGGCGAAGCTTGGAAGATGCGTGGAAAAACGAGTCTGACCCAGTCCGAGTCGATTCTGAGATTGACCCAGAGGTCATCAAGGATGCTGCCGAAGATCTGTGTGAGCAGAGTGGCGTACGCAGGATCGTTCTGCTCGTTGACGAGGCAGCACACGTCTTCATACCGGAGCAGCAACGGCAGTTCTTTACGGTGATGAGGGATCTGAGGAGTCCCTATCTTTCGGTGAAGGCAGCAGTCTACCCTGGTGTTACCTATTTCGGCGACTCTTTCCAAATGAGTCACGACGCTGAACTAATCAACGTCAACCGGAATATCTTGGACCCCGAATACTTGGGTTCCATGAGGCAAATAGTGATTCGACAGGATCCTTCTCTGGAAGTCGTCGTAAACCGCAACGGTGCAGTATTTGACGCTCTTGCGTTTGCCGCGAGCGGTAATCCACGAACACTACTCAAGACCGTATCGGCTGCGTCCCCTCTTAACACCAACAATGCGCAGCGAGTAATGAGGGAATACTATCGGGACACGATTTGGTCTGAGCATTCGGCGCTTGGAGATCGTTATATCGGACACCGGGCGGTGATCGACTGGGGGCGCGACTTCCTTCAACAAGAAGTGATTCCGATGTTGCGTAGGAATCAGCGCCGATCGGATGAACCTGACAAGCGTGTATTCTTGTGGATTCACAGAGATGCACCGGCTGCTGTGAAGGAGGCTCTACGCCTCCTCTGCTATAGCGGAATCCTACACGAGGCGGGAAGCGGACTCGTTGCGACTCGCGGCCTAACGGGCACCCGATACATGCTCAACATTGGCACAAGGACAGGCCCCGATTCCGATCCTGTAGCGGAAACAAATTGGCTCCGCGGCGCAATCTCAATTAAGCGCATGGTCGAATTCGGCGCCAACCACGAGCTCTATGGGTCCATTGCGAAGCTCGATGTGGAGAAGATGGATGAAGTCCGGCAAGAGTTCATCAAGTCGCAGCTTGATCGCAGCGTTGATCAACTAGACATGACGGCGTTCGCCCGAAAGAAACTCAAGGAGCTCGGCTTCGATACTGTAGGGAAGATCCTGGCCGCTTCCGAGACAGATTTCCAGCAGGCGAAATATGTCGGAGCGGTGCGTTCACGGCGGATGATGAACATAGCCACTGCCGCAGTAATGGAGTACCTCTCGGGCTGATATTTTTGTGTCTATCGACATGCCTGCGGCGGTGGCTCGCTGTAGTTGGCTGAGATTTACGAGTTGGTGCGTGATAGCGGGTGAAGCGTCCGTGCTGGTGGATGGCATGATCCGTCTGTGACGATCATGGTCAATCGGGCGGTCCTGTCGCATCAGCTGTTCACAGGGATCTCCCGGCGTCATCTGAGCTGCCTGGCCCAGGAGTTGGCCCATCCATGGCAGGCCGCCGTCGAAGGCCGCCGTCATGAAGCACGAGGCGGGGCGAGAAAGCGGGCCGCGGGTGCCGGCGCCCGCCACCAGCTCGTCTTCGTCGACCGGCTCGTGGCCACACTCATCCACCTGCGGCACGACCTCCCACACTCCGTCCTCGGGCTGCTGTTCGGCGTCGACCGCTCCACCATCACCAGGTCAGTCCAAGAAATACGCACGCTCCTGGCCGAGCGGGGATGCGCGGTCCCTCACCGTCCTGACCTGCGGTTGCGGACGTTGGCGGACGTGTTCGCCTACGCCCAGGCCGAGGGCATCGAGCTCCGCCTCGACGCCACCGAGATCCAGGTCCGCCGGCCCCTCGCCGGCCGCGGCGGACGGCGCGCGTTCGTCTCCGGCAAGAAGAAACAGAACACCATGAAAGCCACCGTCATCGCCGACTGGCGTGGCCGCACGTTATGGACCGATACCCTGCGACCTGGCCGCATGCATGACGCCACGGCCGCCCGCAGCGAAGGCATCGCCGACTGCTTCCAGCACTTCCCCGACGTGGAAGTGCTCCTGGACGACGGCTACCTCGGCCTGAGACGTGATCATCCCGACCAGGCCATCACACCACCCAGGAAGCCACGACCCGGAGCACTGCCCGGGAGAGTCGAGCAGTGGGAACGTGACCGTCACGGGCACTCATCCGACCGAATCACCGTCGAGCACGCCCTCGCCGACCACAAACGCTGGAAACAACTCATGCGTTGGACCCATCGCCGCGATCGCCTGCCCGAAACCTACCGAGCCATCGCCGGCCTCGTCTCCGACCGCACAGTCATGACCTGAAAAACGGCCGTGAGTAGGGCGAACACGCTTCACCCGCTATCACGCACCAACTCGTTAGCCGACTGCAGCAAGGGCATCCTCTGCCAACCAAAACTGATCCGTGGGGACCAGCCGGCGCTGGCCGATGACGACAGTAGCCCACGACACTCGCACTGGTCAGTTCCGTGGGCTATTCCCTGCCGGCTCGGCAACGGGACCAGTGATCAGTAGACCAGCAAGTCGCCCGGACCCAGGATGTAGCCGCCAAACCCGCAGCCCCCTTCAGGAGCTGTGAGGTTCGGCACCGAGCAGCCCGGCACGGTGCCAGCGGCGTATTAGCTGACCGCCATGCCACCATGTGCCCGCATCTTCCAAGCGCCGGCGCAGGTGTCGTCTGGCAGTCACGGCGCCAAGGGCTCCGCCCTGAGGGCTGGGCCGTTTCTGGGCCGTCCGGCGGTGGCCGACGTCGGCAAGCGGCGGCGGACAGTGGAGATGTCAGCACAGGTCAGCTCAACGCCGCATCGGATCAGTCGAGTTGAGCATCCACTGAAACCCGTTCTAGTTATAGTGGGGAATGGCCGTGGGGTGGGCGGGCGGAGGGACCCTGATGGGGAAGGTGTTCGGGCACGGCGGGGGTGTGTGGTCGGTTCGGGTGCCTATTCCGGACAATCCGCTTGGGTACACGCTGGTGTATGTGGTGGACACCGACCGGGGGCCGGTGCTGGTCGACACCGGGTGGGACGATCCCGGGTCCTGGGACGCGCTTACGGCGGGGCTGGAGGGCTGTGGTACGTCGGTGCGGGAGGTGTACGGGGTCGTCATCACGCATCATCACCCGGACCACCACGGGCTGTCGGCGCGGGTGCGCGAGGTCTCCGGTGCGTGGCTGGCGCTGCACGCGGCGGACGCGGCGATCGTGCGGCGGACGCGGGAGACCCGGCCCGAGCGCTGGTTCGCGTACATGGCCGCCAAGCTGACCGCCGCCGGGGCGCCCGCGGAGCATGTGGCTCCGCTGCGCAGGCCGCGTCGGGGCGCGCTGCCCGGTCTCGCCCCCGCCCTGCCGGACCGGGAGATCGTCCCCGGCGAGCTGCTCGATCTGCCCGGCCGTCGGCTGCGCGCGATCTGGACCCCGGGGCACACCCCCGGCCATGTGTGTCTGCACCTGGAGGAGGAGCACCCGGCAGGACTGGCCGGGTCCGGGCGGCTGTTCAGCGGTGACCATGTGCTTCCGGGGATCAGCCCGCACATCGGCCTGTACGAGGATCCCGACGACGCGACCGTGACCGATCCCCTCGGCGACTACCTCGACTCGCTGGAGCGCGTCGGCCGCCTCGCCCCCGCCGAGGTGCTCCCCGCCCACCAGCACGCCTTCACCGACGCGGCCGGGCGGGTACGGGAGCTGCTGCGCCACCACGAGGAGCGGCTGGCCGGTCTGCTCGCCCTGCTCGCCGAGCCGCTCACGCCCTGGCAGCTGGCCGAGCGCATGGAATGGAACCGGCCCTGGGCCGAGATCCCGTACTCCTCCCGGAACATCGCGGTGTCGGAGGCCGAGGCCCATGTGCGGCGGCTGGTGAAGCAGGGGCGGGCGGAGCCCGTCGCGGGGAGCGGGCCGGTGGCGTACGTGGCCGTGTAACGCGGTCGTACGTGGCCGTGTAATCCGGTCGCCTGCGCGGGGCCGGCGCTGCTAGACAGCCGTCATGGACACGATCGAGCAGCTCCTCGCCCGGCACGCCTGCGAGCGCGTCATCCTGGACTTCGTCCACCGCCTCGACCTCGGCGAACCGGCCACCGTGGCCGAGCTGTTCACCGAGGACGGTGTGTGGGAGTGGCCCGCGCCGGGGGACGGCCGGCGCAGCGAGGGCCGGGCGGCGCTGCGTGCCTACTTCGGCTCCCGGCCCGCCGACCGGCTCTCGCGCCGTTTCATGTCCAATGTCCTCGTCACCCTGACCGGCCCGGACACCGCCACCGCGGTCTCGTACTTCGCCACCTACCGCGTCGACGGCTACCACGGCGGGATGATCCCCGCGGGGCCGCCCGTGCAGATCGGCCACTACGAGGACACCTTCCGCCGCGTCGACGGAGAGTGGCTGCTGGCACACCGGGTGCTCCACCTCCCGTTCGGCGGCCCCACGCCGAAGGCCGGCTGAGCAGACAGCCGGGTCACGCGGGTGAGGGGAGGCCTTCGGCGGCTGCCGCCTGGCGGCGGAACCTGTCGATCGCCGGGCCGTGCAGCCGCAGCGCCTGGGCGATGCACTCCAGTTCGCTGTCCGGGATGTCGGCGGCATCCGTGGATGCTTCGGCAAGGCTGTCGGGCGCCGGTGCGGGGGCCAGGTCGTGCGGCGCGGCCAGGATCTCCACCGCGGTCAGGACGTCCACCGCGCCGGCGATGCCCCGCGCGGTGCGGACCGGATAGCCCACCTCCGTCGCCGCCCGGCGCACCCGCTCGCGGCGGGCGCAGCTGAGGTACGGGGCGAGCTTGAGCAGGCCGTCGTTGATGGTGGCCCGGCGCAGTTCCAGGCGGAGGGCGGCGCCGCTGACCCGGCCGGTGGCGGGGGCGGCCGGGGCCGCGACGGTCAGCATGGTCTGCCAGAGCGGTTTCAGGCGCCGGTGCGTGCACACCAGCCGCCGTCGCTCCTCGACCAGCGGACCCGCCTGGCCCGCGATGAAGCCCACCGCGACCAGGCCCGCCTCGACGATGGCGAACGGCGGGGCGACATACGTGGACAGCCAGTCCCAGTCCCGGCCGCTCCAGCGGGCCCCGATCGCGGCGAGCTTGGCGGCGTCGAAGATGAGCCCGAGGGCGTAGGCGGTCTGGAGGAATATCACGCCCCGGCGCAGCCAGGTGTCCTCGACCTCCTGGAACCAGGCCCACAGCATCCCCGCGGCGACCAGCGCGGACACCAGGTGCGCCACGAGGTACAGCAGCCCGAACTCGCGCATCCACGGGGTGTTGGCGTAGTAGGTGTCGAGGTCGCGGAGCCGCTCCACATGGTGGTCGCCGAGCAGGAACGTCGTCCACAGTCCGGCGACGATGGCGCCGTACGCGATCCAGACCAGGCGGGTGCGCCGGCGCCGTACGGCGGACGGCGGTTCGCGCCAGGTGATGATGAGCCACAGGCAGGCGCCGCAGTAGGCGGTCAGCAGCGAGTACACCCACAGCCCGGCGAAGTTGGGGACGCCGCTGATCCGGTTGATGCGGTGCAGATTGGCGGGCGGCAGCGAGGCGAAGACGATCGCGCCGATGCCGAGCAGCACCGCGGTGGCCCGCAGGATCGGGTCCTGCCAGGCCCGGCGCAGCAGCGGCAGCTTGATCACGAAGGCCACGACGAACAGCGCGGCCGGCACGGCGTACGCCGCGAAGGTGCCGGCGATGTCCCAGTCCATCACGGCCCGCCGATGTTGCCGAGCGAGGAGGACAGCCGGTCGGTGAGGGTGTCCTGGGTCAGCCGGCCGGCCGCCGCGCCCGGCCCGACGACCTTGGAGAACTTCGCCGCGAGCCGCAGCCCGCACTCCTCGGCCTCCCACTCGGCCGCGGCGGACCGGCCCGCGGGTGCCCGGGTGGCCATGGCGACGACCTCGTCCCAGGGGATGTCCTCCTCGGCCCGGGACAGCAGCCGGCGCGCGGCGGCGGGCAGCCCGTCCGGGTAGTGGACGTCGAGGGTGCCGTAGTGGATGTGGCCGATCTCGTGCCCGGCGATGACGAACTTGTGCGGGTCCGGGGCGCGGTCCTCGACCACCACGATGTACTGCTCCTCGGTGGCGAGGGTGACCCCGGACACGTCCAGGCCGGACGGGAAGGAGACGAACTTCAGCCCGACCGGGCGGTCCAGCTGCGGGCTGAGCGTGGCGCACAGCGCGTGCAGGAACGCCTTGGCGGTGGTGGGCGGGGTGAGGGTGCGGGCGGTGTCGCGCACCAGCCGGTCGAGGAAACGCTTGGGGGACCTGTCGGGCTTGGGCGGCTTGCCGAGGTGTCGGGCCAAAGAGGTTCTCCACAACGTCGGTTCAGGCACTCCCGGCGTCCCCCGCCCGCCCGGCCGACGCCCCCGCGGCGGTCGCCCGCGGGGCGGTCGCGCGCGCGACTGTCGCGCCCGCGGTGGTCACTCCCGCGGCCGCTCCCGCCGTCGCTCCCGTGGCAGCGCGTTCGGAGGCTCGCTCGGAGGAGATGATCATCTCGGCCAGGTCGGCGAGGGTGGCCAGCTGGCGGGCGTTCATCTGCGGGGCCCGCGCGGCGAGCCGGACCAGTCCGCTCTCGCGCAGCCGCAGCAGCGGGTCCGCCTCGGCCTCCAGGCTCTGCACCACCGGCTGCAACGCTTCGTGCAGCGCCTCGGGTTCGTCGGCGGTGAAGTAGCCGGCGGGCAGGCCGAAGAAGCGGCGCAGCCGGTCGGTGTGCTCCAGGCTCGGCATGCCGCTCTTGCGCCACTCGCTCAGCCACTGCCGGCTGGTCCCGGCGATCCGGGCCAGCTCGTCCAGTGAGTACCGCTTGCCGTCCGGCCGGCGCCGGGTCTCGCGTATGAAGTCGAGCCGCTGGCGCACCCGCTCGGCCAGCCCCGCCTCAGGTGCCCGGCCGCCGGAGAGGAGTTCCACGACGGTGGCGACGGGAATGCCGGTGCGATGGGACAGGTCGGCCACGTCGAGGACCTCCGGCAGCCGCCCCGGCGGCCGTCCGGTCAACTCGCCGAGCCGGTGCAGGGCTTCGGCCAGCTCGGCATAGGCGTCACTCACCGGAATCCCCCCTGGGCCTGTCGTGGTGTCGTGCTCGGTGACTGGCCCGACGAGGTTACCGGGTCGTCGGTTCCCCGGCCAGATGTGACAAGAGCCCCTGCGGAATTAGGCAGTAATCGTTGACAGTTCGGGGTGCGGTGGGTGAGGATCACGGCACAGAGAGCAAGATCCGACAGACCCGTCCCGGGTGCCGCCTATGGGGGAGCGGCATCCGGGGCGCCCTGTTCGCCTCGCACGAGAAGCCTGACCCCCTTCTCCACGCGACTGCCATGGACTGCCTTACCCCTGGCCGTCGTGCACACGTTTGGTGAACCTCTCTCTGCATGAAGGTGAGGCGTCGATGACGCAGCCCGTCCTTCTGCTCGGGGCCGGCCGGGCCGCGTACGGCGAGTTCCCGCTGGCCCGGATCGCCGCCGGCCGCCCGGTGGTGCTGGTCGCGCCCGCGCCGCCCGCCTGGGCGCGGCCGTACCTGGCCGGCCATGTCGCCGCCGACCCGGGCCGGGAGGCGGAGACGGCCGAGGCGGTCCTGCGGTACACGGCCCGGCACCGGGTCGGCGGCGTCCTGACCTGGTCCGGGCGGTACGTCCGCAGCACCGCGCGGATCGCCGCCTGGCTCGGGCTGCCGGGCCTGCCGTACACGACGGCCGCGACCTGCGCCGATCCCTCGGCGGTACGGACCCTGCTCGCCCGGCACCGGGTGGTACCGGCAGCCGGGGAGCAAGCGGAGGACGCAGAAGGGCCGCTGGTGTCCGCCGTGGCCGTGGTCCTCGACGACGAGGTCCGCATCACCGCACTCGTCCGTACGACCCCGGCGCCCCCGCCCGCCGAGGGTGCGCTGCGGCACTCGGTGCACGCCCATGACCCGCTGCTGCACAACCGGTTCCTCCGCCAGACCGTCGAACGCGCCGCCCGCGCCCTCCGGCTGGCCCACACCGTCGCCCATGTCGGCCTGCGGCTGACCTCCCGCGGCCCGCGGGTCACCGGGGTCACCCCCTGTCTGCCCGGGGACCTGGTGCCGCTGCTGGTGGAGGAGGCCACCGGGGTCGACCTCGCGGGCGCCGCGGCGACGCTGGCCACCGGCGGCCTCCCGGACGTGTCGCCGACCCGGCAGCGGGCCGCCGCCGTCCAGTTCGCCCGCCCCGCCCCGCCCGCCGAGGCCGCCGGCCGGCCCGCGCACTGGGTGGTCACGGGCGAGGACACCACGGAGTGCGAGCGCGCCCTCGACCGGCTGACCCGCTCCCACCCGCGACCGGCCCTGTCCGGCGCACCGTGGGAGCCGCGCGCGGCCTGACCCGGTCCGGGGCACGGCCGCCCCTCGGCGCGCGGAGAGCTGCCGGTACAGTGGCTGGGTCGTCATCACGCCCGTACGGGAGGAAGCCGGTGCAATTCCGGCGCTGACCCGCAACCGTCAGCCACCCTTGTTCTTCCGGGTGGTGAGCCGGAGCACCCGTGCGGGACGTTGACCGGCTCACGTGCGCGGCGGCCCGCCGCGCACGGCACCGTCGAGGTCTACGGAGCCGAGCCGCCCGGGGCCTTCCCGCGCGCTGCCCGGCTCCCCGCAGGAGAGGCAGTCGCCGATCATGAACGTCCGCCGCAGCGCAGCGGCCCTGGCCGCCATAGGCGTGCTGGCCGCCGCCGCACCCGCCACGGCAGCCGGCCGGCCCCCGGCCTCTTCTCCCTCCCCCAAAGCCGCGATCCCCTCGGGCCTGTACGGCACCACCGACCCGACCTACGACGGGGTGTGGCGCCAGTCGCTCACCCTGATCGCCCAGCGCACCCTCGGCTACCGGCCCGCCCCCGCGGCCGTGGACTGGCTCGCCGGACAGCAGTGCGCCAGCGGTGCGTTCGCCGCCTTCCGCGCCGACCCGGCGCGGGCCTGCGACAGCAAGGTCACCGTCGACACCAACAGCACGGCCGCCGCCGTACAGGCGCTCCGGGCGGTCGGCGGGCACGGCGGCGCGGTCGAGAAGGCGGTGCACTGGCTGAAGTCCGTGCAGAACAAGGACGGAAGCTGGGGTCTCTACCCGGGCGGTACCGGCGACGCCAACTCCACCTCCGTCGTCATCGGCGCGCTGGCCGCGAGCGGCAGCGACCCCGCGGACGTCCGCACCTCGGGCAAGTCCCCCTACGACGCCCTGGCCACCTGGGCCGTCCCGTGCGATAAGGACGGCGGCGGCGCCCTCGCTTTCCAGCCGGACAAGAAGGGCAAGCTGGTCGCCAACGCCGACGCGACGGCGGCCGGCGTGCTGGGCGCGCTCGGCAAGGGCTTCGTCGCCCAGGCCGGCAAGGCCCCGGCGCACGACACCTGCACCAAGGCCGGCCACCCCACGCCCGCCCAGGTCGCGGACAACGGCGGCGCCTATCTGGCCTCGGCCCTCGCCAAGACCGGCCACCTCATGTCCACGCTGCCCGGCGCCACGGACCAGCCGGACTTCGGCAACACGGCGGACGCGGTCGTCGCGCTCGCCGCGGACGGCCGGGTCGAGCAGGCGAAGAAGGCGTACGGCTGGCTGGAGAAGCACGCCTCCCCCTGGGCGGCGCAGAGCGGCCCGGCCGCGTACGCCGAGCTGATCCTCGCCGCGCACGCGGTCGGCGCACAGCCGGGCGACTTCGGCGGCACCAGCCTGGTGCACTCCCTCAACACCCTCGGCCCGGCCCCCCACATGTCCGCCGAGCAGCAGGAGAAGAAGAAGTCCGACGACAACTCGGCGTTCGGCGTCTGGTGGTTCGTCGGCGTCTGCCTCGTCGCGGGCATCGGGGTCGGCTTCCTGCTCAGCGGCCGGAAGAAGCGGCAGCCGTGAGCGTCGTCCGCCGTACCGCGCCCGCGCTGCTCGCCGCGCTCGCCCTGCTGCTCGGGGCGACGGGCGAGGCGCGGGCCACCGGCTACCGCTACTGGTCCTTCTGGGAACGCACCGGCGGCACCTGGACCTACGCCACCCAGGGCCCGTCGACCGCCCGCCCCGACGACGGCGCCGTCCTGGGCTTCCGTTTCGCGGTGAGCGCGGACTCCGCGGACGCGAGCAGGCCACGCGGTACGGCGGACTTCCCCACCGTCTGCGCCGCCGTACCGGCGCGCCCGGGCACCAAGCGGGTGGCCCTGGTCCTCGACTTCGGCACCCCGGCGGACGCGCCCTCCGGCGAGACGCCGCCGGCCCGCCGCACGGCCTGCGCGCGGGTGTCCGGCGACGCCTCGGCCGCGGAGGCGCTGGCGAGCGTGGCCAAGCCGCTGCGGTACGACACCAACGCCCTGTTGTGCGCGATCGACGGGTATCCGCGCAAGGGCTGCGGGGAGGCGGTGTCCGCGGACCGCAGCAGCGGCGGCGCGAAGAGCAGCCCCGCGGGCGGCGGCCCTTCGCTGGGACTGCCGATCGGCGCGGGCGCCGTGGCCCTGCTGGCGGCCGCGGCGGCCTGGCAGACGAGGCGGCGGCGAAATGCCTCCGGCTGAGCGGGAGCCGTCACCGGCCGAGCGGGGATCGGGGTCGGCTGACCAGGGATCGTCGCCAGCGGGCCGGGGATCGGGGTCGGCTGACCGGGGCTGGTGGTCGGCCGAGCAGCAGCCGTCGCCGGCCGACAGTGGGGCGGAGTCGGCTGACCGGGAACCGTCACCGGCCGACCGTGCACCGTGGGTGGCCGAGCAGGAGCCGTCGCCGGCCGGGCGTGGGCTGTCGCCGGCTGACGGTGGATCGGAGGCGGCTGACCGGGAACCGTCACCGGCCAACCGTGCACCGTGGGTGGCCGAGCAGGAGCCGTCGCCGGCCGGGCGTGGGCTGTCGCCGGCTGACGGGGGATCGGGGTCGGCTGACCGGGGCTGGTGGTCGGCCGAGCAGGAGCCGTCGCCGGCCGGGCGTGGGCTGTCGCCGGCTGACGGGGGATCGGGGTCGGCTGACCGGGAACCGTCACCGGCCGACCGTGCACCGTGGGTGGCCGAGCAGGAGCCGTCGCCAACCGGGTGTGGGACGTCGCCTGCTGACCGTGCACCAGGGTCGGCCGAGCAGGAGCCGTCGTCGGCCGTCATCGTCCCGGCGGCATCGGTGACGCACGAGACGCCGCCTCATGCCCCGGGGACCTCGGCGACCTCCGCGCTCCATGAGGCACCGCGCCACGCCACGGCAGCCCCGGATCAGGCGCCGCAGGCCGCCGCACCGGCGGCGCGTCAGACCCGGATCCACGCGACGGCGCCCGCACCCCGGGCACCGCGCCCCACAACACCAGCCCCGCACCAGTCGCCGCGCCGCACAACACCAGCCGCGTACCGGTCGGCGCGCCGCGCCACGGCCGTCGCACGCCCGGTGTCGCCCCACGCCGCCGCCCCACGCCCTCGGCGCCGGGGCGGGGCCGGCGTCCATCCCGGTGCCTGGTGGCTCTGGGCGATATCGCTCGGGACCGCCGCCACCCGCACCACCAATCCCCTCCTCCTCGCCCTTCTCATCACCGTCTCCGCCTATGTGGTGGCGACCCACCGCACCGCCGCCCCGACAGCCCGCTCCTACACCGCCTTCGCCAAACTCGCCCTCGCCGTGCTCCTCGTCCGCCTCTTCTTCGCCACCGTGCTCGGCTCGCCCATCCCTGGCACCCACACCCTCCTCACCCTCCCCGAGGTGCCGCTCCCCCACTGGGCCCAGGGCATCCGCCTGGGCGGCGAGGTCACCGCCGAAGCGCTCCTCTTCGCCGCCTACGACGGTCTGAAACTGGCCACCCTCCTCATCTGCGTCGGCGCCGCGAACGCCCTCGCCAGCCCGGGCCGTCTGCTCAAGTCCCTGCCGGGCGCGCTGTACGAGACCGGCGTCGCCGTCGTCGTGGCCCTCACCTTCGCCCCGCACCTGGTCGCGGACGTACAGCGCCTGCGCGCGGCCCGCCGGCTGCGCGGCCGCCCGGACCGGGGCGTCCGCGGACTGCTCCAGGTCGGACTGCCGGTCCTGGAGGGCGCATTGGAGCGTTCCGTCGCGCTGGCCGCCGCGATGGAGGCGCGCGGTTACGGCCGTACCGCCGAGGTCCCGGCCCGGGTCCGCCGTACGACGACCGCGCTCACCCTCGGCGGCCTGCTCGGCGTCTGCGCGGGGACGTACGGCTTGCTCACCGCGGAGGGCGGCAGCTACGGGCTGCCGGTCCTGCTGGCCGGGGTCGCCGCCGCGCTCGCCGGGCTGCGGCTCGGCGGCCGCCGCTCGCTGCGCACCCGGTACCGGCCGGACCCCTGGGACCTGCGCGCCTGGCTGGTCTCCGGCTCGGGTGCCGCCGTCGCCGCGCTGCTCACGCTCGCCGCCGCCCGCGACCCGGAGGACCTGCACCCCGGTGTCGTCCCCCTCGTCGCCCCCGCCCTCCCCCTCTGGCCGGCCGCGGCCGTGCTGCTCGCCCTGCTTCCCGCCTTCATCGTCCCCCAGGCCCCCGAGGAGCCGTCTTGATCCGCTTCGAGGACGTCGGCGTGACCTACGACGGCGCGACCGAACCCGCCCTCCACGGCGTCGACTTCGAGGTGCCGGAGGGTGAACTGGTTCTGCTCGTCGGGCCGTCCGGGGTCGGCAAGTCGACCGTGCTGGGCGCGGTCAGCGGGCTGGTCCCGCACTTCACCGGCGGCACTCTGCGCGGCCGGGTCACGGTGGCCGGCCGGGACACCCGTACCCACAAGCCGCGGGAACTCGCCGATGTCGTCGGTACGGTCGGACAGGACCCGTCGGCGCACTTCGTGACGGACGTCGTGGAGGACGAACTCGCCTACGGCATGGAGTCGTTGGGCCTCTCCCCGGCCGTCATGCGGCGCCGCGTCGAGGAGACCCTCGACCTGCTCGGCCTCGCCGCCCTGCGCGACCGCCCCCTCGCAAGCCTCTCGGGCGGTCAGCGGCAGCGGGTCGCGATCGGCTCGGTCCTCACCCCGCACCCCCGGGTGCTGGTCCTGGACGAGCCGACCTCGGCGCTGGATCCGGCCGCGGCGGAGGAGGTGCTGGCCGTGCTCCAGCGCCTGGTGCACGACCTGGGTACGACGGTCCTGATGGCCGAACACCGCCTGGAACGCGTCATCCAGTACGCCGACCGCGTCGTCCTGCTCCCCGGCCCCGGCGAAGCGCCCTTCATCGGCACCCCGGCCGAGGCGATGGCCGTCTCCCCCGTCTTCCCACCCGTGGTGGCCCTGGGCCGCCTCGCCGGCTGGTCCCCCCTCCCCCTCACCGTGAGAGACGCCCGCCGCCAAGCCGACGACCTGCGAGAACGCCTGTCGGCGTCAGCTCCGGGCAGTCGTGCCGCCGCGCAGGCGAAACCCCTCCCGGCCAGCACAAACACCGCGCGCCCCGCAATCTTCCGCCGCCGCTCCCCACGCCCAACCCCGTCCACCAGCCTCGCCGAGATCCACAACCTCTCCCTCCGCCGCGACAACAACCTCCTCACCCTCAACAAGATCAACCTCACCCTCACCCCCGGCGAAACCCTCGCCCTCATGGGCCGCAACGGCGCCGGAAAGTCCACCCTCCTGAACACCCTGGTCGGCCTGCTCGCACCGACCTCCGGGACCGTGCAGGTCGGCGGAGTCACCCCCCACCGCACCTCGCCCCGTGACCTCGTCCGCCGCGTCGGTCTCGTCCCGCAGGACCCCCGCGACCTCCTCTACGCCGACACGGTCGCCGACGAGTGCGCGGCGGCGGACCTGGACGCGGGTGCCCCGCCCGGCACCTGCCGCGCCCTGGTCTCCGAGCTGCTGCCGGGCATCACGGACGACATCCACCCCCGCGACCTCTCCGAGGGCCAGCGGCTGGCGCTCGCCCTGGCCGTCGTCCTGGCCGCCCGCCCGCCGCTGCTGCTCCTCGACGAGCCGACGCGCGGCCTGGACTACGCGGCCAAGGCCCGGCTGGTGACCGTACTGCGCGGGCTGGCGACCGAGGGGCATGCGATCGTGCTGGCCACGCACGACGTGGAGCTGGCGGCGGAGATCGCCGACCGGGTGGTGCTGCTGGCGGAGGGCGAGGTGATCGCCGACGGTCCGACCGCGGAGATCGTCGTCTCCTCCCCCTCCTTCGCCCCGCAGGTGACCAAGATCCTGGCCCCGCAGCGGTGGCTGACGGTGTCCGAGGTCCGGCAGGCGCTGTCATGACCGCCGCCCGGGCCTCCCGGCTGCACGCCGTCCGTCTCGGCCCCCGCTCCCTGGCCGCGCTGGTGCTGGTCAGCGCGGTCGGTGTGGTCGCCTTCGGCTGGCCCTTCCTGGCCCCGCCCGGCTCCCGGCTGAGCGCCCACGCCCAGGACGCGCCCTGGCTCTTCGCGGGCCTGCTGGTGCTGCTGGTCGCGGTGGTGGCGGCGACGATCGCCGAGTCGGACCTCGGGCCGAAGGCGGTGGCCATGCTGGGTGTGCTGGCGGCGACGGGGGCGGCGCTGCGGCCGATCGGCGCGGGTACGGCGGGGATCGAGCCGATGTTCTTCCTGATGGTGCTGAGCGGCCGGGTGCTCGGTCCCGGGTTCGGCTTCACCCTGGGCTCGGTGACGATGTTCGCGTCCGCGCTGCTGACCGGCGGGGTGGGGCCGTGGCTGCCGTTCCAGATGCTGGCGATGGGCTGGTTCACGATGGGGGCGGGTCTGCTGCCGGGCCCGGTGGCGCTGCGCGGCCGGGCGGAAGCGGTACTGCTCGCCTGTTATGGCTTTCTCGCCGCCTTCGCCTACGGCACGGTGATGAACCTGGCCGGCTGGCCCTTCCTCGGTGCGGCCGCCTCGGGCATCTCCTTCGACCCGCACGCCTCCGTCCCGGCGAACCTGGCCCGTTTCGTCGCCTACTGCACGGCCACCTCCCTCGGCTGGGACCTGGGCCGGGCGCTGTGCACGGTGCTGCTCACCCTCACTCTGGGTCCGGCGGTGCTGCGGGCGCTGCGCCGGGCCACACGGCGGGCCGCGTTCGAGACCGCAGTCACATTCGAGGGTCCCGGGCGGTGACCTGTGGGTGACGGGTTCCGTGCGGGCCGTGAGCGAGACGGTGAAGCACCCCACATGACGCAGGTCACCTACGACCCGGGGCCGTAGCCCTAAATGTCCGATACATCCTTTCGGGCACCCCTTCTGACCTGCACTTTGAGACCCACGCCACAGAGCCGATATTTCCGCTCGATCCGGCCACAACTAGTAAAAGGGGTCATTGCGGACGGCTGTGCGGGCTGCTTGTCTTGAGGACGTCGCCAGGCGCCACGAGCCCGAACGGGC